>CAZYOQ010000001.1:0-98757 GCA_964649145.1 uncultured Eggerthellaceae bacterium
ATCGATTTTGATAGACCTTGCAGGGTTGATGGTTGCGGCCTTGATTGCACTTACAAGCGAAAGATTCATGTCGTGCACGCAAACGTAGAAGCAGCGCATAAGATCGCTCACTGAACCAGCCAAAGCGCCGTTTTCGATTCTTGCCTCATAGCCCCTCACAGTAACATCTTGCCCGCCAAGATCGTATGTTCCATCCCCCATACCGGCAGCTCGAAGTGTATCGCTTATCAAAATCATACGGTCTTCCCCAAACACTCGAAACGCAAGCCTTACCATTGCAGGGTGAATATGAATGCCATCGGCGATAATCTCTGCCATCACGTGTTCATGCTCGATTGCAGCAGGAATGGGACCTGGCATCCTATGGTGCATTGGTTCCATCGCGTTATACAAATGGGTTACATGGTTGGCACCGGCAGCAAAAGCACGCGAGGCGGTTTCGTAGTTGGTACAGGTATGCGCAATAGAAATGCTGACTTCATCCTTTAGGGCTTCAATGAAATCCATCGCACCTTCTTCTTCAGGGGCGATATCGACTAGCTTGAAAAGCCCGCCTGAAGCCTCCTGCAAGCGCTCGAACTCTTCTACGCTAGCATGCCTTAGATATTCAGGATTTTGTGCCCCTACCTTTTTGGGCGATATATAAGGTCCTTCCATATTTATGCCCACAAGGTCAGACTCGTTTTCCTGAGGGATATACATTGCCACAGATCTCGCAGCTTCTTCAAGTTGCTCGCTAGACAAGGTCATGGTTGCGGGACACATAGAGGTAATTCCGCGAGAAGCTTCATAGGCTCCCATTTTATGCAGGCCTTCCACTTCCCCATCCGATATATCGGCGCCAGCGCTACCGTGAAAGTGGATGTCGATAAGACCCGGAATGACATAGCACCCTCTTGCGCTAAGAACCTCACCTTCCCCAGGTTCTGCGCATCTTTGTCCAGGTTCTGCGAATCTCTGTCCGCTAATGCAAACGTCTTGCAACTCAAAGGCGCCATCTATAAAGGCCTTGCCGCCTTCAATCTTGCTCACTTTCGGGTATGCGTTTACAAACATTTTGGTGCCGCCTCTTTGTCGGTGACGACAGTTACGTTTTGGTGGAATTGAAGTATGGATGCAGGAACTTGCGGGGTGACATCCCCGAAAAGCGCCTTCTCGATGATAGATGCCTTATCGGCTCCATTTGCTACCAACAAGATCTTCCGCGCAGACATGATGGTTCCAATACCCATAGTAACTGCGTATCTTGGGACATCGTCAATAGAATCGAAAAGCCGGCTGTTGGCCTCGATGGTGGAATTGGCCAACTTCACCTTATGCGTAGTCTTAGAAAATGTTTTTGCAGGCTCGTTGAAGCCAATATGGCCGTTATGTCCTATGCCCAAAAGTTGAATATCAATACCACCTGCATCCTTAATCTGGGCGTCATAGCGCGAGCATTCCTCATAGACATCTTCCGACACGCCACTTGGAACGAACGTGCGCGCCTTGTCTATATCAACATGGTCAAACAAGTTGCTATTCATAAAATGTCTATAGCTTTGGGGATCCGTGCCATCAAGCCCGCAGTATTCGTCAAGGTTAAAAGTCTGTACGCCCCTAAATGAAATAAGCCCCAAGTTATAGTCGGCGATAAGCTGTTTATAGATGCCGATGGGAGTTGACCCTGTTGCAAGGCCTAAAACACAACCCCCACCCTGCTTGATTACACGGGCTATCTCATCAGCCGCCAAACGGGACATATTATCGTAGCTTTCGGCAACAATAAAGTTCATGACAACCTCTTAAATCTTAGGATGCATAAAAACTGGTCGAGCAAGCTTCAAGTGCAGCAGCATGCCTACCCCAACAGCTTCATTGGAGTCGAAACTATCACTATTATGTCTGTGATATCACGTCCAGAAAAGAATGGTTTCCAAAATGTCTTGATAAGCCCAAGGATAGGCGTCGGAATACCAGCCTACCTCGCCAACGAAACATAAGAGTATGTAATACGCCACGCTTAGCGCAGTGCAAGCGATTAGCACTTTAAGAAGCATCTTATAGAGGTTCGGCTCGATTGATAAGGCTCTAGAGCGCTCTGCCCTGCTTGCCCTGAACACATCAAGTTTATCTGATGCCGAAAGACCTTTAAACAGGCAGAATAAGCCTCGATGTGCGCCCTTGTTTTGGGCATGCGGCCTATACGACAAACTTACAGGAAGCGCATCGTCCCTGTCGGGGCACAAAAGCTCGTTTACAACAAATATCAAGAGTATGGAAGCCGCTAAGAACATGAAGCTGAAATCGGAATAGTAGCGCTCAAGTATACCCGCCATCTGCGCGTCTACCATCGCAACTACTAGCCCTGAAATTACAAGCACCAAGATCACGCCTGTGACCGTACGAGTCTTTCGAATCTTATTTCTGTTACTTGCAATTGGCTTGGCGAAAAACAAAGCCCAAAGCACCGGGCAGCAAACAAGTATCCCCCCAAAAGTTGCCTCTTTTATAGTTTGACCCATATAGGTCGTATCAAAGACAACAGGCTGTATAAACGGAAATACTCCTTGGATGTTCGGGAACTGTATGAAGTATGCAAAGAAGGCCGATGCGAACCTCCCAAAAACCCATCCCCTCTGAGTCATATCGTTAAGTGTGAGGTTATAGTTCGCGCCGAAATCAACAGGGCTTCCAAAACGCGCATAGTTATAAGCCATGACCAGCGCGCCAACAAAGATATAAGGTGCTATCAAACATATAAAATCACTAAGCCCGGCTCGTTTAAGAATTTTGCGCTCGCCAATGTATTCTCTCCAGAAAAGAGGGAAGGCCAAAAGCGATAAAACCAAAAGTTGCGGACGGCACCCAACAACCAGAGCCATACAAAGTGACCCTGCGATGTAGCACACCCGGCGTTTTTTCGGCTTGCCCGACCTGTTTGCCCTGCCACACATCCAAAAATATAGCCCCCAAACGCTGAAAGCAAGGCCGCACGCAAGGGGAAGTGAATAAAAGGTTGGGAATTTCGCAAGATAGAGAATGCCGCTACATGTGACAATAACTATCTGCATCAAAAGGAATAACCCCAGAGAAACATTCTTGAAGTGGTATCTGGCAAACCTGTCCAGCAGTGCCGAACACCCCAAGATATAAAAAAGCAGAGCCACCAGCACCCCTATAGCGGTCGGGAAATTCTGACCTGTGAGCAAAAGAAATGGCAGGTAGAACAGAAACACAGGCACTACCCCGAAATACACGTAGTACTTACCACCAAAGTAGGCGACGTCATAAAGGCACTCTTCACCCGTTTCTTTTATAAGCTCATCTCGCGCACCTTTGTCATAAGGCGACGACATTTCTACAAGCCAATTAGGTGGTTGTTCGTCTAGATAGAAGTGGCCTTCGGTAATAGATTTTGCAAGCTCGGCGTACTGTTGGGCATTATCGCCTCCCACTTCAAATGTGTTCACTACAGAATGCCCATCCCACTGCCCATAGTTATAGCTAGATGTAGCAACCCCAACCATATTCGACCCGAAAAGCAAAAATGCCGAAAGCAAGCAACACTCAATGAATGTGGCAGCACTTATTGCCACCCTAGAGGATTTGGGATGTGCGTTTATACCTATACGATACACAGCCGACGAAGGCCTAAACATGTAGCACAAAACAAGCAGGGCAAAAGCCGCAAAAAAGCGCCACCAAACAAAAGTAAAAGGCCGGTGCGCGTTAAGTTCAACGGTTTGTAGGAGAATCGGGTATGAAATATCGCCCGAGAAATTTATGCTTATGCTGTTCACAAGGCCTGTAGTCTTCAAATTGATGTATTGGCTTTTGGGCGACGCCGTAGAGACTTGCACTGTAGGAATGCCCTCGGTGTAGTCGGTAGAATCGAAATATCTCATGTGCGCCTCATCGGTGAAAAGGATCTTCACGTCGATGTTTTGAGGCGACTGATTTGAATCCATTAGAAGCGCGACGTTTTCGACTTCCATGTTCAAATTTGTGAACTCAAGAGTATTGTTATGCTCGGTTATCCTGAAATACCCGTTTTTATTCTTGGTAAGCTCAATCTTGTTTTCGAGATTGACCGTATCAAGATTACTAGTCGCAAAGAAGTTCCAATTGAAGACAAATATTTCCAAGGAAAGTGCGATAGCTAATATGACCAGAAACGCTTTGAACAAATGGACGATTATAGGGCGCCTTGGCGCAAAGAAATGCCCGTAGAAATATCGAATGTTGTCAATTATAGTTGGCATATGCATAAATTATATAAGAAGCGCCAATATAAAAAGCGCCAAGACAAACTTGCCTCGGCGCTTGCATGTGCGTATGTCTGATTTTTATCTACGCAAAAGACCTAAAGAAGAGCTAAAGAGCTAATGCCTTTCGAACATCGCCATAAACAAGTTCTGGGTCGCGATCGCCATCGATGGTAACCAGAAGGTCACACCCGCGATAATAATCGATTAGAGGGCTGGTAGATTTCTCGTAGACATCAAGCCTATTGCGAACAGTAGTCTCATTGTCGTCGTCACGCTGATACATCTTGCCGCCGCACTTCTTGCAGGTATCGCCATCCGATGCCGTGCCAATAGCACCACAGCTTTCGCACATCCGCCTTGACGTAAGGCGACCCACAATTACCTCTGGGTCTACATCTATGAGCAAAGCTGCATCAAGCGGCCGTTCAAGCTCTTGGAGCATGCCATCAAGCGCGACAGCCTGCGTGGTCGTGCGTGGAAATCCGTCAAGTATGACGCCCTTTTCAGTGTCAGGCTGCTGAATTCTCTCACGCATTAAATCGATGATCAGATCGTCAGGAACAAGGTCTCCGGCGTCCATGTATTCTTTCGCCTTTTTACCAAGTTCAGTCTGGTTCTTGACCGCCTCGCGAAGAATGTCGCCAGTGGAGATGTGGCAGAGCCCGTCTTCGCTTACCAACTTTGCCGCTTGTGTACCTTTACCTGCGCCTGGAGCGCCAAGGAGCACGATATTCATTTACTCACCTTTCAATTAGTCTATTTGACAAAACAATCATAACAGAGACCAAACATTATTATTCGTATAGCATTTTTAACAAAAAACAAATACGAGCAAGCTTTTGCCTGCCCGTATCAGTTTATATATGTTTAACTTGCGTGCTAAACGACTTCTATGCAAACGCTATACAAAAACCATAAACGCCTATTTGAAGAAGCCATCGTAATTATGCATCTTCAACTGCGATTCGACCTTGCTCATGGTGTCAAGCGCAACGCCAATCATGATAAGGATCGAAGTTCCGCCGAAAGACTGGATGAGCTGATTGTCGGTAAAGTAGAAAATGATTGTCGGGATGACGGCGATGCAAGCAATGAAGATGCCGCCAGGGAGCGTGATTCTTCTAAGAGTGTTCTTAATGTATTGCACAGTTGCCGAACCCGGACGAACGCCAGGAATGAAGCCACCCTGTTTCTTGATGTTGTCGGCCGTCTCTTCAGGATTGAAAACCATTGACGTATAGAAGTACGCAAAGAAGACGATCAGCACAAGGGTAAGGATCCAGTTGATCCAACCAGTGCTGCATGCATTTGCCACAGCGTTAAGCCAATCAACGTTGAAAAGCGCTGATAGCTGAGCCGGAAGGTAAAGAATGCAGCTCGCAAAGATGATCGGGATAACGCCTGCGGCATTAACCTTTAACGGGATATAGGTGTTCTGTCCGCCCATCATGCGTCTGCCCTGTACACGCTTGGCGTAGTTAACAGGAATTCGCCTTTGAGCACGCTCGACAAAGATGATAAGCGGAATGCATACAAGAACAACTACAAGAATGAGGATAGTTATTGCTATACCCATCCCTAAATCAGACGTCAAGTTGATAGATGAGAAAATAGCGGAAGGAACGCGGCTAATGATAGAGGTAAAGATTATCAACGACATGCCGTTTCCAATACCGCGCTGAGTGATAAGCTCGCCCATCCACATGATAAATGCAGTGCCTGCAACAAGTGTAAACACTACGGTGACGCATGTAAGCCAGTACGGAACCTCGCTAGAAAACTGAACACCGTAAGAGCTTGACTGGAATAGCAACAAATACCCGATTGCGTTGATAAGACCAAGCCCAAGAGTAAGATAACGCGTGGTTTGCGTGATCTTCTTACGACCTGAATCGCCCTCTTTGGCCCAGCGTCCAACTGCAGGTATAACACCTTGCATCAACTGCATGATGATGGATGCGGTGATGTAAGGCATGATGCCAAGCGAGAACACCGAGAAGTTCGAAAGCGCGCCGCCTGTAAACAGGTCGAGCATGCTCATTGCAACACCTGAGTCCTGATATGCATTGGCGAATTCATGGAACGGAATTCCAGGAACCGGGATGTAGGCGCCCAGGCGATACAAGGCCAAAATGGCCAATGTGAACAGAATCTTCTTTCGCAGTTCAGGTACTTTGAACGCGTCAATAATAGAGCTTAGCAAGGCTCTTCGACCTTTCCTCCGGCTTTTTCGATTTTAGCTTTGGCGGAAGCGGAAATCTTATCGGTTCTAATAATTAGGGGCTTTGTAATCTCGCCGTTTCCAAGAACCTTTACAGGAATAGTGGAATAAGCGATTACTCCCTTTTCAACTAGAGAAGAACCATCAACAACATCATTTGCCTCGTAAAGAGCATCCAGACGATCAACATTGACCGGCGCGTATTCTACCCTGTTCGGATTCTTGAAGCCCGGAAGCTTTGGAAGCCTGCGAGCGAGAGGGGTTTGACCACCTTCAAAGCCAGTGCCCTTGCCACCACCTGGACGGGACTTCTGGCCATTAAGGCCGCGTCCTGCAGTCTTACCTGTTCCAGATGCAGAGCCTCTGCCTACACGCTTGCGTGCTTTCGTAGAATTCGGTGCCGATTTTAGATCTTTGATCTCCATCTTAAAAATACTCCTTTTCGCCATGGGGCTTGCCCCATCGCTGACAGCTCGCCGTCAGCTAACTTGTCTAACAAATAATAAGCTTACTTAACACTTTATTTGAAAGAAATATAAATTATTTTCCATCGAAGATAATTAAATCTCTTCCAGATCCTTAATTTGAACCTCAAGGCCTCAATAAAAAAACCTTAAAGCTCCTCTACCTCAACAAGGTGCTTGACCTTGAAGATCATTCCTCTAACGCTATCGTTGTCGGTAATCTCGCGGGATTTACCAATCCTTCCAAGACCTAGCGCCTTCAAAGTGCGATCTTGGTCATATTTACGGCCAATCTGACTTTTGACCTGTGTGACCCTAATTTTCTTGTCAGCCATCTCTTAAGCCTCCTTAGCCGCTCTACCAAAGATTTGGCCAACCTCAACACCGCGACGTTTAGCCACCATCTCGGGGCTCTCCATGGCTTTGAGACCCTCTGCGGCAGCTTTCACGATGTTCATAGCATTGTTGGTACCAAGAGATTTGGTGATGACGTTCTTGACGCCGGCAAGTTCCATGATGGCACGAACAGGACCGCCAGCCATAACGCCAGTGCCAGGAACGGCTGGCTTGATAAGAACACGACCTGCGCCGTATTCACCCATAATCTCATGAGGCACAGAGCCTTCATCTGTCAGCGGAACCTTGAACATGTTCTTCTTGGCATCCTCTACGCCCTTCTTTATGGCGTTAGGAACCTCTTGGGACTTACCCATTCCAAGCCCCACATTTCCGTTGCCATCCCCTACGACGACAAGCGCTGTAAGCTGCATCCTGCGGCCGCCTTTTACGGTCTTGGAAACGCGGTTTATGGCAACTACGCGCTCTTCAAGTTCAGGAACAGCGGGTTTTTCATTTTGTCTACGAGCCATAGCCTACCCTTTCTAGAAGATCAATCCAGCTTCGCGTGCACCTTCGGCTACAGCCTTGATGCGCCCATGGTAAAGGTTGCCTCCACGATCGAAAACAACTGTGGTGACGCCTTTTTCTTGGGCAAGCTTGCCAATAAGGTTGCCAAGCGTAGATGCTCCTTCAACCGTAGAAGCTTTGGCTCCTGTGCCCTTGAAATCTGCTCCTAGGGTCGAAATGCCGCAAATGGTTGTGTGCGAAACATCATCGATAACCTGAGCATAGATGTTCTTATTGGAACGAGATACACAAAGACGGGGGCGTTCAGGCGTTCCATTGACCTTTCCCCTCACACGGCGATGACGACGTGCCAGACCGCGTTGACTTTTCAGTTGGTTCTTCTGCATAAGATACCCCTAACATTTAAGCCTTGGCGGCCTATTCCTTTCCTGCTTTGCCGGCCTTACGACGGACGTATTCGCCTACATAGCGAATGCCCTTACCCTTGTAGGGCTCTGGCTTGCGCCATTTGCGAATGTCAGCTGCGACCTGTCCAACTTGTTCCTTAGAAGCGCCGAGGACATTAATCTCGGTCTGGGAAGGAACTTCGAAAGTGATACCTTCCGGGCACTTCACCAGCACAGGATGCGAATAACCAAGCTGCAGCTCTAGATCTTTACCCTTAAGCGTTGCACGATACCCAACACCTACAAGCTCAAGCTTCTTCACGAAGCCCTCGCTCACGCCAACAACCATGTTGTTCAATAACGAACGGGTAAGACCCCAGTAGGCGTTAGTCTGGCGCTCTTCGTTAGTAGGAGTAATTAATATTTCCTCGCCTTCCTGCTTGATAATCATAGAAGGCTGGAAAGTGCGGGTTAGTTCGCCCTTCTTACCTTTAACGGTAACGGTGGTGCCCTCTATTTTGACCTCCACCCCGGAAGGGACAACGACGGGCATTTTGCCAATACGTGACATATTGCTTTCCCCTTCCTTACCAGATGTAGGCCATGACCTCGCCGCCGATGCCAGCTTTGCGTGCATCACGGTCGGTCATAACGCCAGCCGATGTGGATATGATTGCAGTACCGAGTCCGCCAAGAACTCGTGGCAGATCGTCTTTGCCTGCATAAATGCGAAGACCTGGCTTCGAAATGCGCTTGATGCCTCGAATGGTCTTCTGCTTGTTAGGGCCATACTTCAAGGTAAGTTCGAGCGTGCCTCTAGGGCTGCCCTCAATTACCTCGTAAGATTGGATGTAACCCTCTTCATCCATGATACGGGCAATTTCGACAAGCTTCTTGCTAGTCGGCATTGAAACCGTATCATGACCTGCAGTTTGTGCATTACGCAAACGCGTAAGCATATCTGCTATTGGGTCGGTCATCGTCATTTGATTCTCCTTTGGTTATGGATGAGCTCATTCATGTGGTTCGCTCATGCCCGTGACATGAACGCCTAGCATGCTGGCCTGCCGTATTGGCGTGGCACCATCTTGCTTTACCAAGATGACTTTGTCACACCTGGCAGTTCGCCCTTATTGGCGAGTTCGCGCAAGCAGATCCTGCAAAGACCGAACTTGCGGTAGTAAGCGCGAGGACGTCCACAGCGGTTGCAACGGTTGTGTTTCCTGGTGGAGTACTTCGGCTCACGTTTCGCCTTGGCGACCATCGATTTTTTAGCCATGCATTCCTTCTTTCTTCGTGCTATCGGCCAAGTACGCTTTTAGTCTTCAATCGTCTTGAATGGGAATCCAAGGTCTAAGAGCAGTTTGTATGCCCATTCATCGTTGTCGGTGGAAGTCACAAAAGTGATGTCCATGCCGCGTGTACGATCGACCTTGTCGTAGTCAACTTCGGGGAAGATCAGCTGTTCGGTGACGCCCATGGAATAGTTTCCGTGAGAATCGAAGGACTTCGGGTTCAAGCCGCGGAAGTCACGGATTCTAGGAATAGCTGTGGCAAGCAGCCTGTCAAGGAATTCCCACATGCGGTCGCCACGAAGGGTAACCTTGCAACCAATTGCCTGACCCTCGCGAATCTTAAAGCCCGCAATGGACTTCTTTGCGCGGGTAACAGCCGGTTGCTGGCCTGTGATGACACGCATGTCTTCGATGGCATGGTCAAGCAGCTTGCTATCTGCAGCGGCTTCACCGACTCCCATGTTGCACACGATCTTCATCAGGCGAGGAACTTCGTTTACGTTTTTGATCTGAAGCTCTTCTTCGAGTTTTTTGCGAAGCTGTGTGTTGTACTTTTCTTTTAGACGAGGCATTTCAGCCATTTTCCGTCTTCCTTTCAAACCGATGGATTAAACGCTGGATTTCTGACCCAGCGTCCCTTCTACTTCCTTTTCGAAGGGCCATTTAATAAACCAAGTCAGGCTTTAGTCGATCTCAGCGTTGCACTTCTTGCAAACACGAACCTTTTCGCCTTTCGCGCCGATGGTGTGACCCACGCGAGTTGGCTTTTTGCACTTAGGACAAACAAGCATCACGTTCGAGACATGAATAGGAGCCTCGATAGACGAGATGCCGCCTTGAGGGTTTTGCTGGGTTGGACGAAGAGCCTTCCTCATGATGTTGAGTTTCTCAACAACCACTCGCTCGCTTTCTGGAATGGTGCGAAGAACTTTTCCTTCCTTGCCAGTATCTTTGCCAGTGATGACCTTGACGGTGTCGTCTTTCTTGATGTTCAGATGATTCTGAACCTTCTTGGTCTTCTTCGGCTTTTGAATAGTGAATGCCATCTTTGCCTCCCCTTAAAGCGTCTCTGGCGCCAGGGAAACGATCTTCATGTACTTCTTGTCGCGAAGCTCGCGAGCAACAGGACCGAAGATACGGGTGCCTCTTGGCGTTCCGTCGTTGTTGATGAGGACGCAAGCGTTTTGATCGAAGCGAATATAGGAGCCGTCAGCGCGACGAACCTCCTTCTTAACACGCACGATCACACAACGCACGACCTCGCCCTTTTTGACATTGCCGTTAGGAATAGCTTCCTTGACGCTGCAGATGATGACGTCACCAAGGCCTGCATAGCGGCGCTTCGAGCCGCCGATGACCTTGATACACTGCACCTTGCGCGCGCCGGAGTTATCGGCAACGTTGAGCATGGATTGCATCTGAATCATTGCTGTCTTCCTTCTTCTTAAGAGAGGCCAAATAAGCGCGATGCGCTATTTAGCTTTCTCAACGATCTTCAATAGGCGCCAACGCTTGGTCTTAGACAGCGGACGCGTTTCCATGATTTGGACAGTGTCACCGACACCTGCCTCGTTTTGCTCGTCATGGGCGTGATAGCGCTTGGACGACGTCATCATCTTTCCGTATGTGGGATGAGGCTTGCGGGAGCGCACCTCGACGACGATGGTCTTGTCGTTTACATCGCTAACAACAATTCCCTGGCGAACCTTACGCACGTTTCTCTGTTCGGTCATAACCTTCGCCTTCCTATGCGCTCATCTCGCGAGCATGCATCTCGGTGAGGATACGAGCAATGTCCTTCTTCACAAGCTTGACACGCGCTGTGTTGTCAAGTTGGGAAGTGGCCATTTGGAAGCGCAAGTTGAATAGCTCGGTGCGAGCCTCTTTGAGCTTTTCCTTCAAATCCTCGGATGTAAGTTCTCTGATTTCTTGGGCCTTCATTATTCCTGCCCTTCTGTCTGCTTAGTGACGATCTTGCACTTGATCGGAAGCTTGTTGATAGCAAGCCTCAATGCTTCGCGAGCCGTCTCTTCGTCAACGCCGTCGATCTCGAACATGATGCGGCCAGGCTTGACTACTGCCACCCATCCTTCAGGGTTGCCCTTACCAGAACCCATGCGGGTTTCAGCAGGTTTTGAAGTAATGGGCTTATCTGGAAAAATCGTGATCCAGACCTTGCCACCACGCTTCATGTGCCTAGTTAGAGCGACACGGGCAGCCTCAATCTGGCGGTTTGTAATCCAATGAGCCTCAAGAGCCTGGATACCGTAGGAGCCGTGGTTAAGCCTTGTGCCTCCCTTGGCCTTGCCTCTCATAGACCCGCGTTGCACCTTGCGGTGCCTTACACGTTTTGGGCTAAGCATTATTTGCGCCTCCTGTCACCACGGTCGTCGCGATTGCCCCTACCTCTGCGAGGCGGACGTGACGAGCCCTCTAGGGCAGGGTTATTCATCTTCTGACCAGGCAGCACATCACCGTGATATACCCAAACCTGTACGCCGATAGCGCCCATTTGGGTGTTTGCGGTGGAAAAACCATAGTCGATCTTTGCGCGAAGGGTCTGCAGCGGCACACGGCCTTCGCGATACCATTCACGTCTGCTCATTTCAGCGCCACCAAGGCGGCCGGAGCATTGAATACGGATGCCTTTAGCACCAGATTTGCGTGCAGACTGAACAGCCTTGCGCATCGCGCGACGGAAAGCCACACGACCTTCAAGCTGTTCGGCAACTGATTGTGCGATAAGTTCTGCATCAAGTTCGGGGCGCTTGACCTCGATAACCTCGATGTTAACTTCCCCACCTGCGATCTTTTCGACCTTTTTGCGAAGAGCATCAATTTCTGCGCCCTTCTTACCTATCACAACGCCTGGACGGGCTGTGGTGATGATCACGCGAATCTTTTCGCCCGCACGCTCGATCTCGATTTGAGATACGGCAGCGCGCTCGAGCTGTTTACCAAGGAACTTGCGAATCTTGATGTCGCTCTCAAGAGTTTGCGCGTAGTCCTTGCCAGCGAACCAGCGACTACGCCAGTCTTCGGTGACTCCTAGACGGAATCCAGTTGGGCTGACTTTCTGACCCATTGACTATGCCTCCTCTCGAGGTGCAACAACTATAGTGATGTGGCTTGTACGTTTGTTGATGCGCGATGCCGAGCCCTTTGCACGAGGGCGAATGCGCTTAAGCGTTGGACCTTCGTCAACGAAAGCCTTCTTGACAACAAGCGTTGCTGAATTGAGATGATTGTTGTGTTCTGCATTTGCCACGGCCGAATTCAAAGTCTTTTCAACCGTCTCAGCTATACCACGATTGGTGAAAGCGAGAATCTCGCGAGCCTCTTCGACAGACTTGCCGCGAACGAGGTCAACAACCACGCGAGCTTTGCGCGGGGAAACGCGCACGAATTTGGACTGTGCCTTAACTTCCATGACGCGCCTCCTTATTTCTTGCCTTTATCGGCGGAATGGCCACGGAAGGTACGTGTTGGTGAAAATTCACCAAGCTTGTGACCAACCATGGATTCCGTGACATATACGGGTACATGTTTGCGACCATCGTAAACGGCGATGGTGTGTCCAACCATTTCTGGGAAGATGGTGGACGAACGCGACCATGTCTTTATTACATTCTTTTCGCCTGCTTCGTTCATCGCTTGGATGCGACCGAGGAGGCGTGGCTCAACGTAGGGGCCTTTTTTCAGACTTCTGCTCAACTTTTACTCCCTAACTCGGTTACTTCTTACGACGACGAATAATCAGGCTATCTGACGCCTTGCCCTTCTTGCGGGTGCGGTGCCCCTTGGTAGGAACGCCCCAAGGAGTGACAGGATGGCGACCGGAAGTCTTGTTCTTGCCCTCGCCGCCACCATGTGGGTGGTCGACCGGGTTCATTACAGTACCGCGAACTGTAGGACGAACTCCCATCCAACGCTTGCGACCAGCCTTGCCGATCTTGATGTTGGAATGTTCTGCGTTGCCTACCTCGCCGATAGTTGCGCGACAGGTAAGCAGCACACGGCGCATTTCAGAAGATGGCATGCGCAGGATGGCATATTTGCCTTCTTTGCCCATCAGCTGGATAGAGGTTCCAGCAGAACGAGCCATAGATGCGCCCTTGCCAGGTTGAAGTTCGACGCAGTGAACGAGGGTACCAACTGGGATATTCTCGAGTGGAAGAGCATTGCCTGGTTTGATGTCGGCATCTGCGCCGCTCATGACGGTGTCGCCGACCTTCAGGCCTTTCGGATGAATGATGTAGCGCTTCTCGCCATCGGCATAGTGCAGAAGAGCGATTCTAGCCGTACGATTAGGATCGTACTCGATAGTGGCAACACGCGCAGGTACACCATCTTTGTTGCGCTTAAAATCGATAATGCGGTAGCGACGCTTGTTTCCGCCGCCCTTATGGCGCGTCGTGATGCGCCCATTGTTATTGCGACCTGCCGCATTGGGCTTCTTCGCCAACAGCGATTTCTCTGGCTTCGACGTAGTGATCTCGGCGAAGTCGGAAACCATCTGGAAGCGACGACCTGGGCTGGTCGGCTTGTACTGCTTTACTCCCATTACTTTCCTTCCTGTTCCTCTTGCTCGCGTGCCTCTCCACACACCAAGAGGGTTTGGCCTTATGCCTAGCATACAAGCGATTGCAACCTGCAAAATGGAGGCTTTTACAGGCAACTCCGTTTGTACACGCGCCCGGGTGTACCCATACACTTTAAGACGCAAGGTGAAATTTTATCACAATAGGCTTATAAACTGGAGAAATTAGCACTGAGCTGGTAGGTGATCTTGGGTTTGCAAAGATAATGCACGTCGAGCAACGAGTAAGTAGCGCTGGCTTGCAGGCGCACGAGGAGCAACAGGCTCAATTAATGGTAGCTCTGAGCGCAAAAAGCAAAGTAGCAAGCCCAAAGGCAGCACTATCCCCGTCGATCGGCTATCGAGCGCTTATCGCGATCTTCGTCAAATGCACATTTAAGTTCACGACCTTGCCGTTTGAACCTGTTGAGGTCGGCTTCAGACTGACCAAGGTCGTTTCGGCGACGTTCAGTTGCACGCTCGTCTTCAGTGTTAGTCCAAATACGCTCGGCCACTGGAGCCCAGCGTTTTGCCATTGGGCGCGTCTTCGCCGTCAACTCATATACGCTTTCTTCCTCTACAAGGTCTGTCGAATGCGCGCCGGACTCTTCAACAAGTCGCTCGATACACTCCGGATTTTCAAGCATTGGGCACGGGCGCAAATGGTTGTCGTTAAAAGGCTGGCCGCGGTAATAGCCCATAAATATTGGCGACTTCAAGCATTCCAGAAGCGACTGTTCGCGAATGTTCGCATTACTGTAATGGATGAAAACGCAAGGCTCAACATCGCCGTTGGCGTTGATGTGCAAGTAACGCCTCCCGCCCGCAACGCAACCGCCAACAAACTCGCCGTCGTTTTGGAAGTCGAGCGTGAAAAGCGGCTTCACTTTGCGCATCTTATGGTTGAAGTCGTAGAGCATCTCGCGCTGTTCGGGCGTTGGCATAAGGTCTGCTGGCGAATCCTTCCCCACTGGCATGTAGGTAAATATCCACGCGAAAAACGCGCCCTTCTCGATCAGCCAGTCATAGTAACTTTCTTGGCAAACCGCGCTAGCATTCTGACTCGTGTAGCAAATAGAAACACCGAAGGCTATACCGCGCTTTTTCAACAGCGCCATCGCATGGTCAACCGCCTTGTAGGTTCCCTTACCCCGTCTAGCGTCAGTGGTTTCTTCGCTTCCTTCCACAGAAATAATGGGAATAAAATTACCAACGCGGGCGATGTCTTCAACGAAGTCCTCATCTATAAGTGTCGAGTTGGTGAAGCATAAAAATGCGCAATCGGGGTGCGCTTCGCAAATCTTTACAAGATCATTCTTTCGAACCAGCGGCTCACCTCCTGTATAGATATAGACGTGAGTTCCAAGTTCTTTGCCCTGCTTGATAATGGAATCTATCTCGTCGTAAGTGAGGTTTAGCTTATGGCCATATTCTGCGGCCCAGCATCCCACACAGTGTAAATTGCATGCGCTAGTAGGATCGAGCAAGATAGCCCATGGAACATTGCATTTATACTTCTCACGGGATTTCTCCTGCTTGTCCCAAGCTACGAGATTTGACTCGGTAAGAAATGCCTTGGCTAGACGCGATACATATTCCTTGTCCAAGTCAGAGATACGCAAAAGCAACTGATACCAATTGTTCTTTTCCTCAATAGACCTTGTAAAAGCTTTGCGCTGGGATGGGAACAGCGCATCTGGAACCATCGCATTTATACGTTCCATCATGGCACTGATGTTTTTTTCAGGATCTTCCAGAAGATAGTCGATGGCCTTGTTAGCTGCCGTTCTTTTTGCGAAATCCATTGCCTTCATAGCGTGCCCCCAAAAGTGTTATTCCTCTAAGAACCGCAAATTCTTGCAAACGCAAATTAAACGCCAAACACATAATTGGCGAATTTCGATGTGTTACCTTACTCCAAGAATTTTAATACGTCATCCTACGCCAAAAGCAATTCGGATGCAATGAGCAATTCTAACTTCGAATTGAACAAATTCACTTGGTCATAAGTAACAAGAAGACGGCGGGATTTGCAGCAATATATATAGCGCTTGAGAAAAAGGTAGGCTTGAAATAGGCACCGACACGATCAAGCACTGCCTTTATTAATTAAGCAATTACAACGTGACAGATTTTGAAACCGGCATCGAATAGATATCTGCAGATTGAAGCCTTCCTAAAAAGGTTTTTCCTTTGAACTTCTTATATGCCCGAATCCGATAATAATATGTGTGGCCTTTCTTCAAACCCTTATTCACATAGCTTTTCTTTGATGCGCCTTTCACAGTTGCCACGACCTTGTAAGTACCGTATTTGTCGTCGGTCGCGCGCAAAATCTTGTAGCCCGTCACGCCAGACTTCTTCTTCCATGTAAGTTTCACGGAAGTCGAAGATGCTTTCTTCGCACTTAGCCCTGATGCCATCGGCACAGGTGCGGCATATTGGCTAGGTCTGCCTATCATCAGTGCTCCCCCACTGGAGTCGCCCCAATTACCGGCGCTTACAACTCCTTTAGCAACCTCTGCCTTATAACCATTGCCAAGATAGATAGCAACATGATCAATATGCCTGTAGCCGCTATTGACGCCCGCATACCCAGTCACATAAAAGATCAGATCGCCCGGCAACATCTGGTCGAAGTCTATATCCTTTGAATTCATGAACAGCACGTGGTTGTTGGTTTTGCACCATTTTGCCTGCCCTGCCGCAGTAGACGACCAGCTCTTGCTCCCACCTAGAGTAAGGCCTTGAGTGGCATATGACCTTCCGGTAAGAGAGCTGCAATCGAAATAACCACTTTTCATACGTTTTGCCTGTGAATATTTGGCCTTCCCAGCTTTCTTCACAGCCCAACGCGCCGCTTTAACGCCCTTTTTGGGCCCAACACTAACCGGGTATGAAATACAGCCACTACCCACTTTGACATCTATGGTTGTGTTTCCGTAGCCTTTAGCCTTAACTTTGCCAGAAGAAGTAACACTTACGACCTTTTTGTTACGCGAGATGAACTTGACGCTCGTTCCAGATTTTTTACCCTTCACCTTCAAGGTGGTCTTTTCACCCTTATAAAGAACAAGGGAATCGCTGATGGCCTTTGCAGACTTTATCTTTATGTCCGTAACTGTCACTTGAAGCGTGAGCGTCGCAATATCTGTATAATGCTCAACTCCATCAAAATACCAATTATCTTCGTCAAGTCGAAAGACAGTGACGGTTATAGTGGCACTACCTTGTTTGTTAGCCCATAATTCGACTTCTGAGTCGTATCCATATGCATAAGCGTCAACTACCGACGTATTGCTGGAAACAGCTTCGATGTAATCATTTTCTTGTAAGTTTTTGACCATTACGGTCTCATAGGAAGAAAAGTTCAAATCTAGGGTAATTGAGGATACCGCCAAGGAGGGAGCAGATGCCGTAAGAATATATTCAGACTGCGTCTTTCCTAGCGCAGAAGCAGGCACAAAGGCAAAAACCAGTGCCAGCGCCACAAGTATAGAGACAATGGCTGTTTTAAATGAGAAAGCTTTGCTAGCCGAATACTTCATATTCCCTCCCCTTCTAAAACATGCCTTACTTGCACCTTAGAAAATGCGGGACATCTAGATATATTTGATTTTAGCGTTTTCGACAGCAAATACATTGGCCTTGTAGCGCTCGGCAGATTCCCGAAGCGCAAAGCCTTGACCGCTTTGTTCAATTTGTTGGCGAAGCTGCTTAGGATTAGCCTGCGGATTCATCGCATGGCACACCGCTTCATAATCCTGGTCGTTGGTCGTAAGCTTAAAATGCCTGTAAATGGCATCTAAAGCATACCCTTGAGTAATGACTTCGCGAGCCTGCAGCATGAGCATCATATTCAATTGTGAATCTCCGCCGTTTTCCTCGACAAATTGATCCCAGGTCTTGCCCTGCTGTCTAAGATCCATGCGAATATTTTCCGTGAGCTGGCGCATCATAGACTCATACACTTCATCGTCCACCTTACCCTGAAAGCGCCTCGCCCATTTGGCTGCAGCCTCTTGACGCACATATGCATCATAGCCTTCACGCTGGCCTATTTCGATGCTTTTACAAACGCTTTGTTTCAGTTCGTCGGCTGACCTGAACCACGGCATGTTCTTCTTTACCCAGTCATCATCAAGCTTAGGTGTAACTTCTTTAAGTACTTCCAAAACCTTCACGCTGCATTCGAAAGTTTCCTCTATCTCGTTGAAGTCCTCGTCAAAGGAAGACCCAGAAAAAGTAAACGTTTTATGTTCTCCAGGCTTCATGCCCTGAATCTGGGAATCAAAGCCTTCAGGCATATGTCCTGCACCGATTGCATATGTCCTGCCATCGGTATTCAAATTCTTGCAAGGTTCGCCGCCAGAATCTTTGGCATCGATCGAAATCTTCGCAAAGTCGCCCGCTTTGAGTTCGTAGTTTGCATCTGCAGACTCATCTTTTATGTAAGAGGTGTATTGGGCAGTCATTCTATCAAGCTCTGCTTCTACCAACGACTCGTCCACTTTGAACTTCTGGACTTCAAGTTTAATCGGCTCATAGGAAGACAGCTCATATTCCGGTCTCAATTCCACATTCATCGTGAAATGGAAAGATTTGCCTCGAACTAATTCATCGGTGGGGTTGGCCTTAGGAGGATATGCAGGAATGATATTGCGTTTATCAAGGGCAAGCGGGACAAGTGCCTCGATAGCGCTTTGGGAAACAACCTTGTCAACGTTTCGAAGCCCAAGTTTTTCGGATACCGCCTGTTCAGCAGTTTTGTTTGGCTCGGGCTGAAGGCCCATTGTATGAGCAAGAGCCTCAAAAGACACCTGAAATGCATGAGCGACATCTTGGGCTGTGGCGGTTACATCCAAAACAATAGAGTTGCCGTCCTTCTTTATTTGTTTGACCTTCATTTTTTCTCCTGATTCACGATGCGATAAGCAAGATTATCGCACTAAAAAACCCACATTTAGCAAAAGCTCGCATGAAACCAAAAGCCACATCTTGGCATTTCGGACACAAGCCCTGATATACATCATATATAAAGTAAAAGAAGCCTTCGCTGCTTTTACCATTCCAGAAGCTCAGCATCCATGGGATTCTCATTGACCCGAACGTCTCGAACGTGCCCTTCATGAACAACAATGACCCTGTCTGCTATTTTCTCGAAAGCCTGGTTATGAGTGATCACCATCACCGTTTTTCCACTAGTTCTACAGGTTTCCTGGAGCAATTTCATGATGGATTTGCCAGTCGTGTAGTCAAGCGCACCGGTTGGCTCGTCGCAAAGAAGGAGCTTGGGATTTTTGGCCAAAGCTCGCGCGATGGCCACACGTTGCTGTTCGCCGCCTGAAAGCTGCCCTGGGAAATTGTGAAGCCTGTTGCCTAGCCCCACCTTTTCAAGCGTCTCTTCTGCATCAAGGGGTTCACGGCAAATTTGAGAGGCAAGTTCCACATTCTCAAGCGCATTCAAGTTCTGCACGAGGTTATAGAACTGGAAGACAAAACCTATGTCGTATCGCCTGTAAAGCGTGACCTCGTTTGGGGTATAGTCACTTACGCATTGACCGTCCAACACAATGCTTCCACTGGTAAGAGTGTCCATTCCGCCAATCATGTTCAAAAGGGTGGTCTTACCAGAGCCTGAAGGACCTACGACCACCACGAACTCGCCCATATCTACATCGAAAGACATATCCTTGACGGCGTGCACCTCTATCTCGCCCATCTTATATGTCTTGCAAACATCCCTAACTTCAAGAAATGACATATCTCCACTTCCTAAACGCTATTCGATAGATTTCAGGCTCTCTACCATATCGATCTTGTCAAGCCTTCTGCCCATAAAGATCATCACGATTAACGAGAACACGACAGTAAGCAAGAAACCCCATATATAGCTTGCGAGATGGATTTCGCGCCCAAACATCACGTGATCGACCTCCGCCGTCACAACAACAAAGCCTTCCAGGAAAACGCCAAAAATAAGCCCGAAAATAGCCCCAAGTATGGTTAGCAGAAGCATTTCCCTGAAAATATAGAGATACACCTCTTTGCGCGTAAAACCCAAGACCTTAAGCGTTGCAATTTCGCGCTGGCGCTCGGTGATATTGATGTTAGTAAGGTTATATAGCACGATAAACGCTAGCGCAGCTGCTGAAACAACAAGAACGACCACTATCATACTCACACTTCTAAGCATCGTCTTGTATGTGTCTATAGTCTCATCGTTAAAAGCCACGGTCTTTACGCCTGGCACATCATGAAGTGCGCTTGAAAGTTCCTCGTGATCGCTAGAGCCAGCATCGCCCACTCCGAAAATCGATGTGAACTCGGGCTCCTCTTCAAATGCAGCTTCATAAGCATCGGGTGTCATGAACACATAGTCAGCTATATAGTTTTCCATGATGCCATCAACGTGAACTGTTCTGCGATCATTCGATGCATTTCCCATATCGTCTTGGTCGGCAAGCACAATTTCGTCTCCCACCGACAAACCCATCGATGTCGCAAGTTTTTCGTTAATGATTGCGCCGCCCCCAAACGCTAGCTGCTTGGCACCTACTCGTTCTCGAAGCAACCAAAAATCCTGGAATTTGTCTGGGTCTTGGGGAACGATCAAGGTGGCATAGTAGGATTCATCGTCAGACCCAACCGGACATATGCTTGTGTCTTGAGCGAAAGTGGAAGTGTCAAGCAAGGCTTGCACGTCAGATCCTGAATCCTTTGCATCTTGCTCGTCTTCAAAGGTCACGACGACGTTGTAGTTGACCGTTATGCCAAACTGCTTGTCGATGATATCGTTAATGGAATCCTGCAAACCCAAGCCCGTGAGCAAGAGGGCAGTGCATCCAGCAATGCCGATAATCGTCATAAAGAAACGCTTCTTATAGCGGAAAATGTTTCTGAATGTGACCTTCCAAAGAAACGACAGGTGCCGCCATAAGGGTTTCACACGTTCAAGCAGAATAGTCTTTCCTGAACTTGGGGCACGAGGAAGCATTAAGGCCGCCGGGGTTTCGCGAAGAGTAGATGCGCATGCAAACCACGTGGCCAATATTGTGATTGCGATACCTAAAATCGCAGAGAAAGCCGATATTGGAAGATCTAGAGGCATTATGAGTGAGTGGGGCACATAGTAGATGATGGCATAGGCTTCCATTATCACGGCTGGCAAAACCACAGAAAGAACGATTATCCCGAAAACTGCTCCGATGCATGAAGCCGCAAAAGCGTAGAACATGTATTTAGAGGTGATTTTCGCTCGTGAATAACCAAGTGCCTTAAAAGTGCCTATGAGCATGCGGTCTTCATCAACCATTCGAGTCATAGTCGTTAGCGCGACAAGGGCTGCCACTAAAAAGAATATCAACGGAAATATTTGTGCGATATTGCCTACGCGCTCGGCGTCAGATTTAAAGCTTTCAACGCCTTGGTTTTTTGTGCGGTCAAGAACAAGCCATTCGTTTTCCAGGTCGTCTAAATCATCAACTTTTTCTTGGGCATCATCAATCTTCTTTTCAGCTTTCGCTAGTTTTGCATCTGCTTCTGCTTTCGACTCCTCGTATTCTTTTAGGCCATCCTCATACTGAGCCTTGGCATCTTCGAGCTGAGCCTCACCACTTGAAATCTCTTCTTTTGCAGAATCAAGCTCATCTTGGGCGGCCGCCAATTTGGCCTTTGCTTTCTTCTTTTCGGCTTTTAAAGTGCTTTTTGCCTGTGTGAGGTTCTTTTCCTCGGCATCAATTTGTGCTTGCGCCTTCGCAAGCGCAGCCTCGGTTGCAGAAACGGTCTCGGCAGGAAGATACGCCTTGGAAGCTTCGAATTGAGCCTTTTGTGTTGCTAGGTCTGTCTTCGCAGCCTCTAGCTCGCTTTCGCCTTGCTCTATCTGCTTTTCGGCGTCTGCGATTTCATCCTCAGATTTCTTCTTGGCTGCTTTGAAATCTGCAAGACCTTGTTCGTATTCAGCCTTGGCGTCTTCGAGTTTCTTTTCGTTGGTAGCAATCTGGGAATTCGCAGAATCAAGCTCATCTTTTGCATCGTCTAGTTTGTTTTGGGCTTTAGCACGCTTCTTTTCGAACTTTTCGCGCGCCTCGTCAAGCTCTTCTTGTGCATCGGCGCGAATATCGTTGACACGCCTTATCTCACATGTTTCTGCGATCCCGTTGATATTCGAGACGACTTCATCCACTAAACCCTGGTACGCCTCAGATGACGACTTCTCGGCTTTCGCTCCTGCAACCTCAATAAATACTTCGGTAATGGGGAAATCTGAATCAAACGAGTCTTCCGTGACATACATGTACTGGTCGATAGAACCGTCTCCTAGAGAGGTAGAACCCATGGAAACGGAGGATACGTAATAGGGGCTGTGAACGAACCCAACTACTGTGAATTTATCTGTGGCAAGTGAGTCTTCTGTGGTTTGCTCGGTAATTTGCACAGTTTCGCCGATTTGCGCAGGAGCCCCCATGACTTTATCAGCCGATATAACGCATTCCCCTTCTTTTTCTGGCAAGCGTCCTTCTGCAACACCTAGCTCGTTAACAGATTCTGTCAACGAATGCACACGCACAGAATATTGGTCAGAGCCGATATCTGCCATAACGTCAGTCTCGTATGCGGCGGTGGCCTCTTCAATGCCATCCAAGGAGCGAATGTCGTTAACGTCATCTTCTGTCATACCAAGGGTTGCAACGACGCGAATATCCATCAACTGAGTCTCGTCATAATAAGCATCAGCTGATAGGTTCATATCAGGAGCAGTAGTTTTGAGCCCCGCATAAAACCCGCACCCCAAAGCCACTATCAAAGTTATAGCTATAAAGCGTCCAAACGACCCTTTAATGGCTCGAAATATTTCCCTGTTGAACATGCGATAAGACATATTTGTATGGTATCAACAATTATTCAGATTTCAGGTGCGCAATAAGAATAAAGGCTATCAATTCTAAGGCTAATCCCGCAGTATCGAAGAGTAAAAAACGCGTGATTGATAACGCAAGTAATTCGTGGCCTTGCGCAAGAGAAAACAAAATGATGCCTTCCCCTATACATCCTATGAGCTGTTGAACGATGATGATCACACCAAGGGCTTTATAACGAGACGGTTTGAAAATATATAAGGGGTAGGTCGCGTTCCACATCAAAAAGGTAATGCCCATTGCGCGAATGGCCACTTGCCCAGAGATTCCAGATAGCTCATAAGCACCCACGTAATTCTGCGGAAATGCTATAAAGCCTATTGCACAAGATACGTTGATCAGAAAAACTACCGAAAACGCAATCCTGTTTATCCATATGGTTACGGCGCGCTTCATAAATTTATATGGCCCGCTTCCATGTCATAAATGGCATATATGAGGTACTCGATGTTTCCAGCGCGGCCTTTTATGGGAGACTCTACAAAGCCTTCTACAGCAAACCCAGCCTCTTTAAGAGAATCTTCGACTTCCGCTACACAGCGAAGACGTATGGCTTCATCGGTGACCACACCACCTTTTGCCTCGCCCACTTTCGACTCGAACTGAGGCTTTACGAGTGCAAGAAGAATACTTCCAGGGCTGCAAAAGCCCGCAATGCAGGATGCAAGTGTTGAAAGGCCAATGAAACTTACGTCAATCACAATGACCTCAAATGGGCCTTTCAGATCTTTACACGTAACTTTCTTGATGTTTGTGCGCTCAAAGACGCTTACGCGATCATCGCTTCGAATCTTCCAGTCAAGCTGTCCGTAGTTCACATCTACACATGCCACCCTTGCAGCCCCTTCCTGCAAAAGGCAGTCGGTAAAACCGCCAGTGGAAGACCCTATGTCAAGGCATTTCAATCCATGGACATCGATGCCAAACGTATCGATTGCTCCTTTGAGTTTAAGACCCCCTCGAGATACATATTGTTTATGCGCCCGCACTCGCACATTTGCACCATCTGCGACTTTTTCGGCAACACTTGTGGCAAGAACCTCGTCGATAAGCACCTCTCCTGCTACAACAGCGCGAAGAACGTCATCTTTCGACTCAAATGTTCCCTGGTCTAAAAGGTAGTCATCAAGGCGCATAGGCAAAAGGCAATATTACGGAAGCAGAAGCTGAGCTATCTGAACGGCATTAAGCGCCGCGCCTTTGCGAATCTGGTCGGCCACATTGAAGAAAGCAAGGCCATGTTCAACACTTGCGTCCCGTCTGATGCGCCCAACATATGTATCGGTCGTGTTTGCAAGAAGGCCTGGCATCGGATATATATTATTTTCAGGATCATCCATCACAGCAACACCAGGAGCAGCTGCGAATGCGGCGCGAGCAGCATCGGGTGTGACATCGTCTGCAAATTCCACGTTTATGGCCTCACCGTGGCAGCGAAGCACGGGTACACGCACGCAAGTAGCGCTCACAGCAATGTTTTCGTCATGCATGATCTTCTTGGTTTCAGCAACCATCTTCCATTCCTCTTTAGTGGAGCCGTCTTCCAAAAAGATATCGATATGTGGAATGCAATTGAAAGCAATGCGATGCTGGAAGGCCTCAATCGTAAGCTCCTCTTCAGCAACACCATCAAGAAACTCGCGAGTTTGGTCATAGAGTTCAGCCATGGCCTTGGCACCGGCACCCGATGCAGCCTGATAAGTCGAAACAACAACACGCTTGATTCTAGAAATGTCATATAGAGGCTTCAGCGCCACAACCATCTGGATTGTCGAGCAATTGGGATTTGCTATTACGCCCGTATTCCATTCGACGTCTTCAGGATTCACCTCTGGCACAACTAGCGGCACATCTTCATCCATTCGAAAAGCAGACGAATTATCGATCATGACTGCGCCCGCGCGAACAACCGCATCACGCATCTTTTTCGACACACCCGCCCCGGCCGAGAACAAGGCGATATCAACGCCTTCAAAGCTTTCAGGCGTCATTTCCTCAACTGTAATCTTTCCCGCAGGAACATCCCCACACCCATTGAAGTCAACCTCACTTCCGGCTGAGCGCGCAGAAGCTAGTGCGCGAAGCTCGGATGCCGGAAAATCAAGCTCTGACAAAACTTTCAGGAATTCCTGGCCAACGGCTCCCGTGGCTCCGGCTATAGCGACAACAGGTTTAGCGGGCATGTTCTTTGCGGACATAAGTTCACCTTTCATTAACGCATGACGTGCCAAGGCACATGAAAAAACTTAAGTGTGATGATAAGTGATTTAAGGGCAAGCAGCTTGAAACTAGCGCCCTTTGGCCATCTTGGCGGCTATTTCCTCGGCAGAAAGCTGTGTCTCTTCGAAAATACTGTCGGAATCTAGGCCAAATGCGGTATGCAGCAGACGCACAGCACGCGTGCCTTCAGAAGCTTCCACGACCATGGAAAGCCGAATAGGCGATGTAGAAATTGCAAGAATATTGATGTTGTTTTCGCCTAGCGTCTTGAACGCCAAAGCCGAAACTCCCGGGGTAGATTTCATCCCAGTACCTACAAGGCTCACCTTTGCAATGTCTTCATCAACGTCATATGACGCGGCATTGATCTGCGGAATGACCTCGTCTAGCGCATCTTTTGCACGGGGAAGGTCGGATGCAGGGCAGGTAAACGAAATATCTGTCGCTCCATCAAGAGAAGTGTTCTGGATAATCATGTCCATGTTCACCGAGTTGGCCGAAAGCGCCCCGAAAACCTTGGCCGCAACGCCTGTGGTGTCTGGCACATGACGAATGGTTACCTTCATCTCTGACGTGTCGTGCGCGATACCCGTGATAACTGCCTGCTCCACGCTTGATTCCTCTCTGACATAGGTGCCTTCCGCATCCGAAAAGGCCGACCTTGAATGAATAACGACTCCCCATTTCTTGGCGAATTCGACAGCGCGCGACTGGAGCACGCCCGAGCCAACACTTGAAAGCTCCAGCATCTCGTCGTATGTAATAGAGTCAAGCTTCTTCGCACGAGGCGCAATGCGCGGGTCAGTGGTATACACGCCGTCAACGTCAGAATAGATCTCGCAGATATCGGCGTTGATTCCCCAAGCGATTGCAACGGCTGTTGTATCCGAACCGCCGCGGCCAAGGGTTGTCATGTCGCCATTCTCATCGATGCCCTGAAAACCCGCTACAACTGGCGTTTTCCCAGTCTTAAGAGCCTCTAAGATGCGCTCGTTATGAACTTTGACGATCTTTGCCTTGTTATGCGTGCCATTCGTCTCGATGCCAGCTTGGCGCCCGGTAAAGCTGATAGCAGGACGTCCAATCTCTTCCAGTGCAAGAGCCAGAAGCGTCATCGACACTTGTTCGCCTGTAGACAGAAGACGGTCAAGTTCGCGAGCTGTAGGATTTGAACTCACAGCAGCCGCAAGACCCATCAATTCATCGGTTGTCTTTCCCATTGCAGAAACAACAGCCACTACCTGATTCCCAGAATCGATCATCTTCGAGATTCGCTTGGCAACATTTTTAATTCGTTCTGGAGAAGCTACAGAGGTGCCCCCGAATTTAGCAACGATTAGCGACATTTAAGTTCTAGATCTCCTCTGTTAGGCGAAAAGTCATAAGCTCTGTAAAGCATACATATGATAAAGGAAATCTAGGGGCATGTCACATACCATGCACCGACCCCCACCTCTTCGCAGGTCAAGCATCAAGCAAGAATTTCTGCTCAAAAATGTTAAAAGCAATAAGGAAGAAAGGTGCCTCTTTACATATTCTTCAACATGATAGTTGAAATAATATTTGCGGCATGCTCTGTCGCATCTGCGCACTTCTCCATGCGCTCATAGATTCGAGACCACACAAGAACATGCATAACGTCGTCATTTTCGACGGTGTGCAAGTGAAGCATGGCTTCTTTATATAAAGCGTCTGCCTCTTCCTCATATGAATTGATATCTATAAGGATATTGCGAAACTTCTTGTTCTTCTTGAAGCCGTGAAAGGATTCCATGGCTTCATTTAGGGCTTTGCAAGACTTCAGGATAAGCTTTGCAAACTTCGGCACATATTCGGGCACGATACAAACAGCATATATTTGCATGTGGCCTAAAACATCGTCGATGTAGTCCAAAATGTTGTCTAGCGCCTGAGCAAGCTCAACTATATCTTCACGATCAAACGGCGGCATGAAATCCGTTGCAGCGCTTTCAAAAATATCATGATTAATGTCGTCGCCGGCATTCTCAAATTCATGCATACGACCCATAGAATCCGACAAGGCCTCATAACCTTCAAAGTTATGTAAGGTCTCAATAAGCAAGTCGGCCTCTTTGACAGCCAGACCTGTGAGTTTTTCGTATGCTTTGAAATAGTTGAACTTATTCTTTTTCGCCATTAGACACCCCTAAAGTCGAAGATTCGCACAACGCTTTTTTCAGATTACCAAATGAAAGCATGCACTAGGCTTATATTTCGGGAATGTTACAAAAGAGTGCAGCTAAAGGAATCGAAAAAGAGTTTTTGAGGGCTTTAAGATAGCGTCGAAGATAAGTACTCACAGAAACAGAAGGAAGACCTTCGCGAATATAAAACCCATAAGCCCACAGCCTGGAAATGTTAGCACCCAGGTCTTTACCATGTCGACAGCGATAGACCATTTGACGCCTTTAGGGTTCTTAGCAGCACCAACGCCCATGATGGCAGTAGTATTTGTGTGAGTAGTTGAGACAGGCATTCCACCAAAGGTGGCAACAACAAGGCTTACGCAAGTAGAAAGACTTGCAGCGAAACCCTGGAATGATTCCATCTTCACCATATCCATACCAACGTTTTTTATGATGCGCTCTCCCCCGACGGCGGTTCCAACTCCCATCGAAAGGGCGCATAAAACCATGAGCCATATCGGAAGTACCATTTCATCGATTTGGTTGCCCATACCCATGGCCATCATGATGGCAAGAATGAAGATGGACATGAACTTCTGCCCGTCTTGAGCACCGTGCATGAATGCGACGCCAGCACCTGCAATAATCTGAGCCCATTTGAAGAAGACATTCGCACGTTGCCTGTTGGCGCTAGCAAACAGGCGGCTAATTAATTTATAGAAAACCCAACCAAGCGCAAACCCCATCAAGGTTGAAAGCAAGATGCCGTATATGACCTTGACCCATTCTGCCCAGTTGATGGCATCAAAGCTTCCCATAAGAGCAATCGCAGCTCCCGTAAGACCCGCTATAAGAGAATGGGACTGAGATGTTGGTATACCAAACCACCATGCAGCAACTCCCCAGACGATAATCGCAACCATGGCCGCCATCAAAGCAATCAAAGCCGAATGCGCATCGCCTCCGAAATCGACCATGCCAAATATCGTATGAGCAACAGCAGAAGAAACGAAAGAGATTACCAACAGGCCAATGAAGTTGCAAATTGCGGCCATTATGATTGCCCGCCTAGAACTAATAGCGCGGGTGGAAACCGCTGTAGCAATGGCATTAGGGGCATCGGTTGCGCCATTCACAAGAATAACGCCAATATTTAACAACGCGACAACTAAAAGAAAGGGGTTAGCAAGAAGCTCGCCTAGAAACATTGAAAGATCAATCGTCACGTTTTGCCTTTCAGAAACTATAAATAAGCACCATGATTTTATAGCAAATTCATATCAATTAGGCTCGTAGCCAAAAAGCGCGAAAGTGCGTCGTTCAGCACCTATTGTTGTTAACTTGCCATGTCCAGGTAAAACAACAACGTCATCTGGCAACTTGGCAAGTTTCTTCATCGATTTCGCCATATCTCTTTTTGAGCCTCGTTCGAAATCGGTTCTACCAGTTGTTCCCGCAAAAAGCGTGTCGCCTGAAATGAGTACAGGCAGTCCATCTTCATGGCATCCAAACTGAGGGATAAGAAACAGACAGATCGAACCACTAGAATGTCCGGGCGTCTCGATGACCTTCCATTGCATCTCGCCTACTGTAACCACATCTCCAGATGCAACGGTTCTGTCAACCTTGCAAGGATCCGCCCGGCGAGAAGTACCCTCTAAAACTGGCCGCTCAATATATTTCGCATCCTCAGCAGATGCGATGACAGGTGCTCCGCTCAGCTGGCGCAGCTTTGCTGCAGCACCAACATGGTCCCAATGAGAATGGGTAAGGATGATGGCACCAAGCTTCTTTTCGCCAACGGCCTTCATTATCGCTTCAGCATTTGCAGTCGGATCCACCACCATGGCATCCTCGCCCGATGAAATGAGGTAGACATTGTTGTCGATAGGCCCCATGACCATTACTTCAACGTCGACACAAAGGCCATCTACTCTCGTAGTTCTCATGAGCTTCCCTTCTTTTCTGAAGCTGCATCACCCGGAAGTAGCCTGCGTGCATCAAACACTCCATCAATCGCTAGAAGCCGCTCAATTACATTGTCGATATTGGAAAGGTCGCTTACCTCGAACAAAAAGCGCATCTCCACCATCCCATCGCGATGCGTATTTGTTGTGCACGACAAGACGTTCGCGCCGCTCTCGGAAAAGACCTGTGTCACGTCTAAAAGCAAATTAATGCGGTCAAGTGCTTCAATATAAACCTCAACCTTATACAAGACCGATGAAGAAGGATTACTCTCCCAGGCAACCTCGATTATGCGATTCGGGTCCTTCTTCAAGTCGGCAGCATTCGGGCAATCGGCGCGATGCACACTTACCCCTCGTCCACGTGTAACAAAACCTATGATTTCATCACCTGGAACCGGGTTGCAGCAACGAGACAGTCGCACAAGGATGTCATCCAAACCCTTGACGATCACACCGCTAGACGAATGCGCCTCGTGCTTCTTCGGCCGTTTAACGCTAGTAATAAGAGGAGGCATAAAGCCTGTGGAATTGTCGCCTTGTCCAATCTTTGGCTTTTGTGATTCTTCGGTTCCGCGATCAACAAGTATCTTCAGTAGTCTATTGGCTATATGCTGGGCACTCTCATTGCCACGCACAAGCTGTACGAACATGTCGTCAGGGTCGTTAAAGCCCATAGCATCTGCCACGATTTTTAAGGCACGAGCACTTCTGGCGCTTGAAAGACCTACACCATGCTTTCGCATCTCGCGCATAAGGATGTCGTGGCCTTCAGCAAGATCGCTTGACCTAGTTTGCTTCGAGAAGTAATTGCGAATCTTGCTTCTGGCAGAAGGCGTCTTAACGATGCCCAGCCAGTCCTTTGAAGGTGACCCGTTCTTTGAGGTTAAAATCTCGACACGGTCGCCCGTATGAAGCTCATAAGTCAAAGGAACGATAACGCCATTAACCTTAGCGCCTACACAATGATTGCCAACCTCAGTGTGAATGGTGTAGGCAAAATCAATAGGAGTAGCACCAGCGCGAAGCGTTTTTACGTCCCCGTTTGGCGTAAAAACATAAATCTCTGTCTTGTCGAGATCCATCTTCAAGCTTTTAAGGAACTCACGGGAATCCTCGGCATCGTCTTGCCAATCGATCATCTCGCGAAGCCAGGCAAGCTGTTTGCCAAGTTCGCTAGAATCAACCTTTCCACCCTCTTTGTAGCACCAATGGGCGGCAACACCGTATTCACTAGCGCGGTGCATCTCTTCTGTGCGGATTTGCACTTCAAGCGGTTTTCCCGCAGGACCCATAACTGTGGTGTGAAGTGACTGGTACATGTTGAACTTCGGCATCGCGATGTAGTCTTTGAAACGCCCTGGCATAGGACGCCAAAGTGTGTGCACAGCACCTAGCGCCGAATAGCAGTCTTTTACGGTCTCGACTATCACGCGCACAGCAATAAGGTCGTATATCTCAGAAAAGCCCTTACCTTTCTTGGACATCTTCTGATAGATGGAATAGAGATGCTTGGGGCGACCCATAACGCGCGCCTTCACAGAGACGCGGTTCATCTCCTCCTCAATCGTGCTAACCACTTTAGATAGATATTCCTCGCGCTCTTCTCTGGTCTCAGCGACCATGCGCGATATCTGCTTGTACTTGTTAGGCTCAAGATAGAAAAATGAAAGATCCTCAAGTTCCCATTTGATGGAATTAATCCCAAGCCTATGAGCAAGTGGAGCGTATATCTCAAGGGTCTCGCGCGCTTTGAAAATACGCCTGTCCTCGCGAAGAGATGAAAGCGTGCGCATGTTATGCAGGCGGTCGGCAAGCTTTATGACGATGACGCGAATGTCTTTCGACATTGCTACAAGCATCTTCCTAATTGTGGCTGCCTGTTCATCAGAAAGCGAGCCAACTTCGATGCGCGTGATCTTGGTAACGCCATCAACAAGGTTTCTGACATCCAAGCCAAACTTCTCTTCTACGACATCGCTTGTAACGACCGTATCCTCGACAGTATCGTGGAGTATGGCGGCACATATTGTCTCAACGTCCATTCGAAGATCGGCCAAGATTATGGCTACTTCTATGGGGTGGACAATAAATGGCTCCCCAGATTTTCGAAGCTGGCCTTCATGAGCCTTTGAGGCGAACTCATATGCCGACCTTAGAAGAGACTCTTCATCCTGGGACATGTACTCGCTTGTAAGTTCCTGCAACTGAGCAAACGCATCTTCGGGAGACTTGAACTCGGGATTTGCGAGTCCAGGAACCCCCTCTATTCCGGCAAAACGCTTCCTGAAGGCATTGGCGTTAGCCATACCCTCCTCTGCCTTGGAAGTGAATGTGTCTACATCGCTGTTTTTATTCATGGGTCAATAATATATCAACTAGATAAACGACAAGTTTTTCTTAAGACTGTGAATTCGGCGAAATCGGGTGAATTACGCGAGCGCGAAGGCTGTGCTGATCGCTTTTGAGAGCCCATTCCTTGAAGGCTATAAAGCTTTCCATTTCATCTAACCCTTCGCTGTACTGGATAGAATCTGACAGTTCTACCTTAGACTCGACGTCGCAAACGTTAATTACACACTCGCTAGATTCGAGCGCAGGCATTTTAATGATATTGATAAGCCCCAGCTCACAAAAGACGCGAATTCCGCATTCTACTATCGTCTCATCAAGAACCATGTGAGTGCGGTCGGCTTCATTTGCCAAAGTGGCAAAGTCGAACTTTATATTTTGTCCCTGCATGCTGTTCTGCATGCTGCGGATATACCTATAAACCTGAGCCATGGTATCCCTATCGGGAGCAAGCCTGCTTAAAAGCGATTTATTTATTGAAGCATCTTTCTTGTCATAGAGCAGGTGTATGAAAGATGTTTTACCGTCTCTGCCTGCCCTACCCGCCATTTGATTGAACTCAATATCGGAAAACGGCATATGGTACAAAACAACGTGCCTAATATCAGGAATGTCGATTCCTTCGCCGAAAGCAGATGTCGCGACAAGGGTTCGTATCACTCCTTCGCGGAAAAGATCTTCAATGTGTGCTCTGTCTTCGCGAGATAAAGCGGCGTTATAAAAGCCTATTACAGGCGCCAAATGCACTACTTTAGATCTAAGACTTCTAGCGAGAGTAACTGATTGTTCGCGTGAGTTTACATATACGACGCACTTCTCGCCCGATGCAACAAGATGCGCCAAATAGTCATCGCGAAATGCCATATTGCGCCTATCTTCTATAAAGAGATTTTGGCGCTCGCTTTCATCTATTACACGTTCGGTCAAACCAAGATCTTGCTCGATTTGCGCCGCAATTTCTGAAGATGCCGTCGCAGTTACCGCAATCACCTGAGGTGGGGCAATAACCTTCAGTGTTTGACCTAGGTTTTTGTACGCAGTCCGAGTTCCGGCCTTGGCCTGACCAATATGATGCGCCTCATCGACCACAACAAAGCCGATTCTTTCTCCTTGCGCAATTTCTTGCGCGTGGAACGACAGGTATTCAGGAGTCGTCAGAATGATATCGATAGAGCCTTTCGCTATTCCTCGATATGTAGCGTAGCGGTCCTCATAGGGGGTATGCCCGTTCAAAACGGCGCATCTAAGTCCAAATTTAAAGAAATTCTTCTGAATGTGAAATGCTTGATCGGCCATCAAAGCGCGCAGTGGGTATATAAACAGACTGCACTTGTGTTTTGCCAAGGCGACATATGCTGCATGAGCCTGAAAGATTAGCGATTTGCCCCTACCGGTGCCCATTATGGTCAAAATGGACTTGCCTTCATCTAGCAATCGAAGGGCGCGCTTTTGTGCGTCATGCAAGGGTTTATCGCCAATCAACGCCTTGATGATTTCCGACTTGAAAAACTCTGGATCGGCCTTGGCCATTGCCTCCCATGACTCACGACGACCTAAGTCGCTAGGAACATTTCTTTCGATCTTTTTTGCAGCCACAAGAGGCTCCTCAAAAAAACCTTGAAGATAGCTTCTGATATCTTCCCCGAGACAGAAATCAAGAGCGCTGCAATTCCTTGATACAACTATTTCCTTTAAGTTAGCCTTAACCGACCTTCGACCTTTCCATTCATCAATCTGAACGGTGAAAGCCGCGTCTGTAGTTGTAGCTGAAGCCAAAAGACAGTCTATTCTGTTGCAACGAAACATTATGCCCTTAACGCGACCCACCCCATCGGAAAGTTCGCAGGAAAGGTGGTTTTTTTCAGCGCCTACTGCCCTGCAGTTTTCTATGAACACATTTCTTGCAAGCAGAACAGGGTCGGGGTTGCAGTTGCCAAACGGCGCAAGCTTTTGCAGCTGGTCAACATTCTCAAGCGTAAGTTCGTCTAGATCGACCAAAGCGTCAATCTCGCATTTTGGCCGAAACTCCTCCTCGGGCAGTTTCTGCATGTAGGAATCCATTGCTTTTCTGAAGGCATCTAGGTTCTTGACTGGAAGCGTGACACCAACAGCTGCGCTATGTCCCCCGAATTTGATGGTCAAATCAGACGCGCTTTCAACAGCCTTAAATAAGTTGACATTGCCTACAGACCTGCCACTTCCCCTTGCAATTTCGCCTTCAATGGAAAATAGCAGTGACGGAACACCAAATGTGCCGCAAAGCTTCGAGGCCACAATGCCTTTGACGCCTTCATGCCAACCCTCTCCTGCAACAACGACGACGCGTTCACCCGCATAGTCCCTCTTCGCTAAATCGGTAGCTACAACAGTCAGATCTGCCTCTATTTCGCGGCGTCTGGAATTTAGCATGTCAAGCTCTTCGGCAAGATATGTGGCATCCTCGTAGTCGTCGCATAGCATCAGATGAAGAGCCAATTCCACATTGTCCATTCTCCCAGCGGCGTTTATACGAGGAATAAGCGAAAACGAAAGTGACGTGGATGTTAAAGCCTTCGTATTTGTTCCAGCAACAGCAGCAAGTGCTGCAATGCAAGGACGAGGGTTCTCGTGCATGCGAAGTATTCCATCTGCTACAAGTGCTCTGTTCTCACCAACAAGCGGCATCAAATCTGCAACAGTTCCAAGGGTGGCATAATCGGTGTATTCGCGCCAAAGATACGGTTTTCCGAACCTTGCCCCTAGCGCCTGCACAAGTTTTAGCGCCACTCCAACTCCAGCAAGTATTGCAGAAGGATTGTTGTCTTCTGCCTTTGGATCAACAACAGGAATACCCTCAGGCACATTGGCTCCAGGCTCATGGTGGTCGGTCACAACCGCGCTCATGCCAAGCGATTGCGCGTATAACACCTCCTCTTTGCAAGAGATGCCGCAGTCAACTGTGACAAGAATATCGCCGCGCAATTGCATAGCACGATCGAGAGCATCCCTGCTAAGCCCATAGCCTTCTGCAAATCTGCTTGGGATAAACGGCAGCGCCGTGCCACCAAGCTCGCGAATCGCGCGCGTCATAACCGTTGTAGACGTTATGCCGTCAACATCGAAATCGCCATAAATAACAATGCGTTTACCTTCGTTTATGGCCTTTTCGATCGCATCGACCGCCTCGTATAAATTGGCAATCTCATAAGGGTTTCTCCAGTCGCGATCAAGAGACGGATTCATGAAATCTGATGCTTCTTTTACATCGCTTACGCCTCTTGCAATCAAAACCCTAGCCATAAATAACGGTATATCAAGCTCTTTCGCTAAATCAGAGGCATTAGTGCGCAGCTTTACATTCGGCACTTTGCCTCGAAATTTGAATTGAGTGGTCATCTATTCGCCTTTTGCTACTCTATTGGTTTTCAAGTGTATTGTCGCATAAAGCACAAGGCTTGATCACCGCGAATTGGAGCGCGGATGCATTTCGCTAAACAGACGCCTGCAAGCTATGAAATTAAATGATCAATTGCTTGAAGCTAGCGCAAATTGTATGGTTTCACAGTTAGCGGAACCCCGTCGCTTCCATAAACAATATTTGCCTCTCCTGCAACAAGAGGTCGGAAGTAATCGAGCGCCTCTTCAGTAACACCCTGGTAGTCTAGCTTGATCCATTCGTTTGGGAAGTTCTTTACGAAATTAGCGAACTTGCTTGCTGACCCTGCGAAATATTCAGCATTATATGAGCCATCTGCAGTCTTAGCCCTAGCAACACCTACAACCTGTGCCGTGAAGGTAGGATCGGCAGACCTCATATGTGCCGAAATTCCAAGGTTGTAAGCCTCGTCCACATCAACTTTCGACTGTGCGAAATTAGAGGAACGAGCTGCGCGAGAGAGGTCTTGAACAATACCTCTCGGGGCGACTTTGGCATCAATAATCATCTGTTTAAGCGTTAGCGCCGCACCTCCAAGAACGGCATGCGCAAACCCGTCATTTGCCGTTTCTCCTGCGCTAATGTACGTGCCGTCCTCATAATGAGCACCTTCACTCACAACGATATAGCAAGAACCTTTCGAATCCATCTTGCGCTGAACTTGCTCTAGGAACCAGTCTTTATCAAAGTCAACCTCTGGAAGAACGACTAGGTCGACATCGCCTGTCAAACAGCAGCTAGCTGCAAGCCAGCCCGCATCGCGGCCCATAGTCTCAAGCACAAAAACCTCTGGACGCGTATAAGCGTCGTAATCAAGCTTGGTCGCATGCGTGATCATATTTGCGACCTTTGCGGCCGAAGGAAAGCCTGGACAGTGGTCGGGCGGCACAAGATCGTTATCAACCGTCTTCGGAATTCCAACAAAGCGCTTCTCAATTCCGTGTTCATGCGCCCATTCGGAAAGCGCATCGACCGTGTCCATCGAATCGTTTCCGCCAATGTAGAACATGGTGTCAATGTCGTTATCTCTCATGACGGAAAGAACTTTCGCGAAGTCTTCTTCTTGACCGCGCTTTAGTTTGTAACGGCAGGTGCCAAGCGCACTAGATGGCGTCTGTTTGAGAATGTCTATCTCGGAATTCGGAATATCACTAAGGTCGTAGAGACTCGAGGCCAACACGCCCTCTATGCCATGTATTCCACCTAAGACCTTATCGTATATAGGGTTTAACTGATTAGCCCTTATTACTCCAGCCAAAGATGCATTGATAACAGAGGTGGGTCCGCCTGATTGAGCCACTAAACAATTGCCCATACTTCTCTCCTAAGTTTGCAGATGTATTGATAAGCATTTTACCCTTGAAGCCAAAAAAAGAGAGTATCTCTCACATATTCAAAGATGAGTGCTCACACGTATAGAGCACTTGGCAAAAGCGCGCAATTAAGCTTCCCTATAAAGGAAAACCAATCACAAAACCAGACGCGGCCGACCTAGGCTCGAAGCTATAGCACGCCCTCGAAAGGCTCACCTGAAAGCACACTACATTTGCCATTCGTAGAATCTCTTATAGCTTCTGCTAGGACTTCAGCCTCGCGTGCCTTTGTTCTTGCTAGAAGGCAGACCTTGTCCGTGAATTCCGTAGAAACGATTTTCGCGCCCTTTGCCTCGCAAACCTTTTGGACTCTCTGATACAAGTCGTATGTCATATCAGCTCTTAGGTCACAACACATCTGCACAGTAACCACACTAGCCTTGGCGATAGCGCCAAGACACGCCTGCGTATAAGCGCGCACAAGCCCGCCTGTTCCTAACAAAGTGCCGCCAAAATAACGAGTAGTTACACAAATTACATCGAAAAGCCCTGTATGAGACAAGGTATCGTGCGTAGGAAGGCCAGAAGTTTGCGCCGGTTCGCCGTCATCAGAATATCTCGCACGCCCAGAACGTAAAATGTAGGCATAAACGTTGTGTCTGGCACTAGCGTGGTCTTTCCTGATGGACTCCAAGAAATCAAGCGCCGCTTCTTCGCTGTCTACATGCGACAAGTGCGCAATGAACCGAGATTTCTTCTCGACAAGTTCAAATTCACATCTGCCCTCGATCGTCTTGTACTCGTCCACAAAACATCCTAATTAAACTTCGTCTGAGTCTTTTGGATGCCATTTTCAAGGAAATAGAGAACAAGTTCGCAAGCATCTTGGATAGCTGCATCAAAAAGCTCTTTACTTTCGCCTTTTGGGTCTTGAAGCACATAATTGGACGCTGGCATTCGCCCTGGTGGACGCCCTATGCCAACTTTGACCTGGTAGAAATTCTTAGAGCCAAGCTCCTCAATTATCGACCGTACACCATTTTGGCCGCCATGTCCGCTAGAGAATTTGATCCTGACCGACCCTTCGGGAATATCGAGATCGTCATGAATGACCACCAGGCGCTCTTTTGCGATTTCGTATTTCTTCAATAGCGCGCAAACCGGTTTGCCAGATAAGTTCATGAACTCCTGCGGCTTTGCGAGCAAAACATCTTCAGCTTTGAACTTGCATTTCGCAATTAAGGAGTTGCAATCCAACTTCCAATAATTGGCGGAAAGTTCTTCTGAGAGCAGGCTTATAACGTCAAAACCGGCGTTATGCCTATTGCTCGCATAATCAGAGCCTGGGTTTCCAAGGCCTGCTATAAGCCAGGTGTTCGATTCCACTACAGCGCGAAATCTGGGTCGAAAAGCTCTGATACAGAGCCGTTATTGTAAACATTTGCGATTGCGTGGGCAAAAAGCGGAGCCACACTCACAACCTTGATCTTGCCCGTAAGCCTAGTCTGCGGAATTGGGATAGTGTCACACACAACCACTTCCTCAACAGGTGCCCTCTCAAGCCTCTCATATGCTGGACCAGAGAATATAGGATGTGTAGCGCAAATATAGACCGCTTGAGCACCGTTGGCCTTTAGCGTTTCCGACGCAGCCACAATAGTACCTGCGGTATCTATCATGTCGTCATTTACAATGCAGATCTTGCCTTCGACATCACCTATCAATGCGGTTATCTCGGCCTTATTGTGACCTGGGCGGCCTTTGTGCATGATTGCGAGGTCGGCTTCAAGCATATCGGAAAGCTTTTTTGCAGCCTTAGCACGCCCCACATCTGGCGATACCACGCAAATTTTATCTTTGGGGAAGTTCTTCGACTTGAAATAATCCGCAAGAATCGGAAGCGCCGTCAAGTGGTCTACCGGCATGTCAAAGAACCCCTGGATCTGGCCTTGGTGTAAGTCGATGGTCATAACCCGATTTACGCCAGCAGTAGTAAGCAAATTAGCAACAAGCTTCGCCGTAATAGGCTCACGCGCTGCAGCCTTCCTGTCTTGGCGGGAATACCCATAGTGGGAAATGACTGCGGTGATCGTGCGAGCGGATGCACGCTTAGCAGCATCGGCCATGATCAATAGCTCCATCAAAGCATCGTTCACATCGCTATTGGCGCAACCCGCGACCGACTGTATCAAAAAGACATCGGCGCCGCGAACGCTTTCAAGATAGCGCGCGTAAATCTCGCCATTGGAGAATTTCTCTAGCTTGACATTGCCGAGGTCCACACCCAGCTTGTCTGCGATGTCCTCCGCCAGCTTCGGGCTGATGGAGCCAGAAAACAAAGCCATGGATTTCTGCATCTCGGTCATTTCTTTTCCCTTTCGTTTGGATCGCCTTTTTACAAATGAGCTTATTTGCCAGTTATCTGCCAGTTTCTATTGCTTGCTTACTTGCTCTTTTTGTGGGTCAAAGACCAGTCGCCATACACCTTCTCGCGAGCACGAGCCACTACAAGAGCGTTATCCTCAATATCTTTCGTAATAACAGAGCCAGCCCCAACTACAACGTTCTTGCCGATGTTCACAGGAGCTACCATCATTGTGTCAGAACCCACGAAAGAATCATCTCCGATAGTAGTGGGGTGCTTCTTCACACCGTCATAGTTGCAGGTAATAGACCCTGCCCCTAGGTTCACATTGTCACCAATAGTCGTGTCACCAATATATGACAAGTGAGGCACCTTCGAGTTCTTCCCAACGGTTGATTTCTTTATCTCAACATGGGTTCCCGCTTTAGCGCCCTCGCACAGATGCGCCCCAGGACGCAAATAGGCGCGAGGTCCTGTTGTAGCTTTGTCATCAAGCACCGACTCATAGGCCACAGTCTCGTCAATATTGCACTCATTGCCTACCACCGTGTCGAAAAGACGCGTATTCGGGCCAATTACGCTCGAATTGCCTACCTTCGAGTTTTGAAGATAGGTATTTGGAAGTATCTGCGAATCTTCACCTATAACGGTGTCGCCCATCAGAGTCACGTTCGGATAAATGACAACATCCCGCGCTACACTAACATCAGGTGATGCCCACACAAGCTCTGGTGCCACCATTGTAACGCCGCTGTCCATCAAAGCCTCGTTTATCTGAAGCTGTTTTACTCGAGTGGCCGCTGCCAGCTGCTTGCGGGAATTTACGCCTAGACATTCATCGGAATCTGTTGCTTTTAATGCCAAGGTCTTAAGGCCGTCTTTGCGCATTACCTCCATTACATCTGTAAGGTAGAACTCGCCTTGGGCATTATCAGAGCCTATGCACTTCAAAGCGCTAGAAAGCTTTACAGCATCGAAGCAGTAGAACCCAGAATTGCACTCTGATATTGCTGCCTCATCTTTACTTGCATCCTTCTGTTCCACAATACGTTCAACGATCGAACTTTTAGTGGCATCCCCTGCAAAAGCGCCTTTCCTGATGATGCGGCCATAACCAAAAGGATCATCTAGCGTCATGGTCAAAACAACTGCGCCAGCGTCTTCTTGTGAGCGCATCTTTGCTAACGCGGAAATGGTTTCAGCAGATATTAGCGGGCAATCTCCCGACAAAACAACAACCGAACCATCGAAGCCTTCCATGGCCTTAGATTCCATAGCGCACTGAAGTGCATGTGCTGTTCCAAGCTGCTCGGTCTGCTCTACTAGCTCGCAGCTATCTTCAACAAGCGGAATCACTTGGTCTGCGCCATGCCCCACAACCACGACAACCTTCTCAATTCCTGCAGCTTTCGCAGCATCAACCACCCAGTTCACAAGAGGTTTTCCCAATATCTCATGGGCAACTTTTGGCTTCTTGGACTTCAGACGGGTTCCAGCCCCTGCAGCAAGGACTATCGCGCAAACATCACTCATACATACTCCTGTGGTTTAGAAATTTGTCTCGCGCCTACACATTAATGGCCGTTTCTGCGGACGTACTTACATCCACAAATAAGCCTTTATTTTTTCGACTAAGGCTTGCTAATACCGATAGTGTCCTTGGCGATGCGTTCCTCGGCACGCTCAAAATCTGCCTTCGCGATATCATCGATTATCTCTGCAGTATCCTCATCTTCAAGGGTAGTATCCTGCACCGCTTCTTTAGAACTAGTTGAATAGTCGGCATGTGTGGCCTTCGCTTGGAAGAACAAGAACAGAAAGCCTATAATCCCAGCGACAAGCGACGCCATCAGAATTGATAGTTTAGCTTCAGTAATAAGAGTATCTGAGGTATATGCAAGATTCGCCACAAAAATAGCCATAGTAAAGCCTACGCCGCCCAGAATTGAAGCTCCAAGCATATGCACCCAATTGACGTTTTCTGGCAACGATGAAAGCTTGGTCTTCACGGTAATGAAGCTTAGCAACATGATTCCTATAGGCTTGCCCAGAAGAAGGCCGAAGAAAACACCCAGTACAACAGGCGATGAGAACATCACCCCAAAGTCTAAACCTTCAAACGAAATATCGGCATTCGTCAGCGCAAAGATTGGCAGGATCGCAAAATAAACCCACGGGTAAAGAGCGTGCTCCAGACGCGACGCAGGAGGTACGGCCTGTCTTGAAACCCTAGTGATGCTTGATACGGTGTTAATGTAGAGCTTCTGTGCAACAAGGGGCGTATCTTCGCCATCATAGAACTCATTTGCAAGCTTTATGCGCTCATCTGACCAGCTGAGGAAGTTCTGCAAATTGACCCGTGACCCTGTCGGAATGACGAATGCGAGAAGCACGCCTGCGATAGTCGAATGTATACCCGACATGAACACGCACACCCACAATACTATCCCTACGCATATGTATGGCACGAGTGAATAAACATGACGGCTGTTCATTATTATCAAAACGATGAAGACCACAGCTGCCGCACCCAGCCAGAAAAAGTCAGGCGTCTCGCCATAGAATATCGCGATGACAACAATGGCTATGATGTCGTCGGCCACAGCCAGAGTCGATAAGAACACGCGAACGCCGTTAGGAACGCGATCTCCTAAAAGCGCCATGATGCCAAGAGCAAAGGCAATGTCTGTAGCGGTAGGAACACCCCATCCGTGAACAGCTTCAGGATGCGAAGAATTGAAGATCAAGTAAATGACTATAGGCGCACACACGCCTCCAACGGCGCCAAGAATAGGTAGTATAGCCTGGCGAATGTTCGTGAGTTCACCTGCTGTCATCTCGTACTTAATCTCAAGACCAACAAGTAAGAAGAACACCGCCATGAATATGTCATTGATGATCTCTGCGAAAGACATCTCGCCATGCCAAGCACTTCCAAGGCCAAGATAGATCTCCGTGTCCCAGAAATTAATGAAAGCATCGTAGGCGGGGGAATTCGCAATTATTAGCGCCACAATTGCCGCAACAAGCATAACTGCGGCAGCTTTCGTTGAAGAATGCGTGAAACTTATAACTTGCCTGATGCGCTTATTGCGCTTTTGAACCTCGTCTATGTATATGCCATGCGGATCGGGGTTTTCAGGGGTTGGATTAATGAGCACAGGCTTAGCATTTCCCTCCTGCATATCCTGGTCATTTTCGATATTTGATTCAGTCATTGAAACTCCCAGCTTCTTTAATGGGAAATATATTACCAAATGAAACAATTATGGACTGATATTGAGACTTGGACTTGCTCGAATAACATTTGAGTTATCCTAATATGCGCAATATCGGCACACAGATTTCGAGGTGGTATCAATGGATGTTACCGTATCCGGACGCAAAATGCCCGTTAGCGATTCTCTGAAGAATTACGCCAACGAAAAGATAGCTAAGACAGTCGAGCAGATGGAAGTGGGAGCCATATCCTGTGACATCGTTTTATACAGAGAGAAAAACCCATCAAACCCTAATCCTGCAATCTGCGAAGTTACCGTCATGATGAAGGGTCATGTAGCCCGTGCCGAGGAAAGCGAACAGGACATGTTCGCAGCCATAGACATCGCTGGAGCAAAAATTGCTCGCCAGCTTCGAAAATTCAAGACGCGACTCAACAGCAAGCGCGTCAAGAAGACAGATGAGGCAGTCTCTATTCGCGAGGCCGAGGCCGTCAAGAAGGTCGACAATGAACTTGACTTAGACGCATTGATGGCAGATCTTTCTGATGACGAGATCATTCGCCGCAAGCAAGTTGAATACACTCCTATGACCGAAGACGATGCCCTTGTGCAAATCGATCTCCTTGGACATGATTTCTTCATCTATACCGACCGTGACTCAAACGAGGTACACGTGATATACAGAAGAAGCAACGGCGGCTACGGGGTCATCTCTCCAAAAGACGCAGAAGAAGCGAAATAGGATCTTTTCACATCGGCTATTGAATACAAGGTTCCGAAGGCGACAATGATGCTTTCGGAGCCTTCTTTTCTAAGCGTTTGCGCAACAGCATCGTTTGTAGAATCAAAGGATTCTATCTCCACGGCAAAACCCGCGCAAGATGATACAGATTTTGCAATATCGGCAAGCTTTGCTGATGCTATCGCACGCGGGTTATTAGGCGTATATGTGTAAAATTTTTTCGCTAAAGGCATGATGCGCTCAAGTGCGCCCTCGCAATCTTTGTCTGCAAGCATCCCGCAAATAAATGAAACCTTTTTGTGTACGCCTAGGTCTGGCGACATTAACGTTTCGGCAAGGCTTGCCGCACCTTGCGGGTTATGAGCGCCATCTACTATAAATAAGGGACTATGCCCTAAAATCTCGAAGCGCCCAGGCCAAAAAGCTGAAGCTATACCTTTATAAATTGCCTTATCTGGTATATGCAAGCCAGCTCTGCTTCGAAGAGCATGTGCGCAGTCTATCGCCATGACAGCATTTTGAACCTGGTAAGTGGCAAGCATCCCCAATGTGTATTCCTCGCCTTTATATTTAAACGCACGAACACCTTCATCAATAAAGGCATGGCTCTCGCTTACTTCACAAAAATTTGGAACGTGCAGGCGACACCCCAGTTTTTCACATGTGCTTTCTATAACTTTCATGGCACCAGTCTCTTGCGGCCACGACACAACCGGGACACCGCGTTTTATAATACCTGCCTTTTCGCGCGCGATATCTTCAATCGTATCGCCAAGAACATCGGTGTGATCAAGGCCAACTCTAGTGATAACGCAAAGAGTCGGCTCTACCACATTGGTCGCATCAAGGCGCCCTCCAAGGCCTACCTCGCACACCACAACCTCGCACCCTTCATTTGCAAAATGCAGAAACGCCGCAGCACACATCAGTTCGAATTCACTTGGATGCTCGCCTGTCTTCTCTTCTACAACTTGAGCACATTGCTTAATGCGCGAGGCCACACAAACAAGATCGCAACTTGAAATGTTTTCCCCGTCAACTCGAATACGTTCCTCGAATTTTTCGATGTAGGGGCTTGTAAACAGGCCGCACTTAAAACCACTTGCCCTCAAAATAGAATCGAGGTACGCGCACACAGAGCCTTTCCCATTAGTTCCAGCTACATGAATCACCTTGAATGTATCTTGGGGGTTGCCTAGAAGCTCAAGGAGCAAGTCTATCCTCTTTAGCCCTAGGCTTATCTTGCGCCATCTAGGCTCATTAAAAAAAGCGATTGCGTCTTGGTAGGAAGCATCTTCTGCCACATCTTTGGATGTTCCAGGATCGGACGAGGCAAGATCAAATTCCTCGGGTTTAGGTTCCATATATTCGGGCTCCGCCATTTCAGATGCTCTAAGATTGGATTCGCTAATGGATTCGTCGCGACTATACATTTTCTTTTGCAAGAAGGTGTCCCAAAGTCTTGAAGTCCTCGTCGATCACCTCTTTTTTCGACCTGTCATATATAGCAGCCGCAGGGTGAAAAACCGGAAAGACCTTGAATTTACCTGTCTTTTGAAGCCTTCCGCGAAGCCTAGTTATACCAACCTCGGTTTTTAAGATGAACTTGGTCGCAAAATTACCAAGCGTGACAATGTATTCAGGGTCAATTGCACGAGTCTGTCCCCGCAAAAAATCAGCACATCTCTCGATTTCCTCAGGCCGCGGGTCTCGATTTCCTGGGGGTCTACATTTCAAAACGTTTGCGATAAAGACTTCGTCGCGGGCAAGGCCAGCATAGCCTAAAAGCTCATCTAAATACTGACCTGCGGCTCCGACGAAGGGCATCCCTTGCTCGTCTTCGTTCTTCCCTGGCGCCTCGCCTACTATCAGAACACGCGCATTGGGGTTACCCGCACCAAAAACTACGTTCGTCCGGCCGCTGCAAAGCTCGCAAGCTTTGCAAGCCTCCACTCGTGCGCGGATGTCGTCTAGGGTCTCGCGAACCATCTAAACGTAGGTCCTCGGAAGCCTGCTATCGCCAAAACCAATCAAAATCTCATAGGGAATTGTGCCAATAAGCTCGGCCATCTCATCAACTGTGGTGAATGCATCGCCCTCACTGCCAACAACGGTCACGAGGTCTCCGACTTTCGGGTCGATTCGCCCAATGCCAGAATGCGTCCTCTGATCTATCTCGAACATGCACTGATCCATGCAGATATTTCCAACTTGCGGGAATTTGCGACCGTTGAAAATGAAGCTTATCTTGCCAGAAAGCCCACGTTTAAGGCCATCGCCATATCCTATTGGCAGCGTACACATCTTCTCGAAACCATTACTGCGATACAAAAGCCCATAGCTTACGCCCTCGCCCACAGGAACTTGATTCACCTGTGTGACTCGCGCCTTCACAGACATCGCTGGAATCAGATTCACCATGCCGAAAGTCTGTTGGCACGGATAACATCCATACATTAGAATTCCTGGACGCACCATGTCGTAATGCACGTCCTTATAGCGAAGCGTTGCCGCAGAATTTGCCGCATGCACAATACCCGGGTTAACGCCTATAGACTTCATATCGGAAAGTGCGGTTTCGAAGCGCTGTTTCTGCAGCTTGAAATCCATCGTGTCTTCTGCGTCGGCTGTTGCGAAATGTGTGAATGTGCCAACATGCAACAGCGCCCTATGAAAGCTTATCGCGCGCAGGAAATCCTTCACCTCGTCATGCCTGACCCCTATGCGATTCATTCCGGTATTCACCTTCAAGTGGAAAGGTGCTTTCTGGCCGATGGAATCTGCGGCTTCAGCATACTTGATTGCGAACTCTGTCGAGGTAAGTGACGGCATAACGTTATATGCCAAAAGAAGAGGGATCGCACTTATAGGCGGCTCTGAGAGAATTAGGATAGGAATATCTATTCCGCCGCGGCGAAGTTCAATGGCTTCATCTATAGTGGCAACACCTGCATATCCAGCACCCCCGGCAATTGCCGCCTTCGTGGATTCTACTGCCCCATGTCCATAAGCATCAGCTTTAACGACCGCCATGAAAATGGTGCCAGGCTTTAAAAGCCGCTTTATAGATTGAACATTTTCTGTGATGGCACGACGGTCTACCTCAACCCAAGACCATCTTCTCTCAGTTTCGGGAATGGTGGCAAGCTCTTGGAAGTTAAAGCATGCCTCAAACCCTTCAGAATCATCTTTTGGAACAGATAGGTATGGGAAAACATCGTAAGAAGTATTCCTGAAAGCGCCTTGCTCGAAAGTACTTTCGCGATACGTGGAATTGTTGGCGTTCCAGCCCGACGAAATAGCCTCTTGATCAGCCTGTTCGTAGAACTCGTAGGATTGTAGGTTCTTCGATTGAGCAATGGATCTGCGGATAGCATCGCCAGCCGACTCGAAGGCAGGATCGTTCTTCGGACGTGTTATAAAACCATTGGGTAGATCTTCCATTATATGTGCCTTTATTTGCCTTTATTTGTGCTGCGTTCAAGTTACAGGCAATATATTACTATTCGTGACCGCCTGCCGCCATCATAGATACAGCGTGTTCCAAAATAGGCTCGATTGCCTCCCAATTCTGCGAAGCTGCTTTAAGCGAGCCTGGCAAGTTTATAACAAGCGTATTTCCACGCTGCATGCAAAGCGCTCTGGAAAGCATGGCGCGCGGGGTGTATTTCAGCGAGTGCGCGCGCATGCCTTCTGCTATACCTGAAACATTTCGCTCACATACGTCTTGCGTAGCTTCAGGGGTCACATCTCTAGGGGAAAGCCCCGTGCCACCACATGTAAGCACAACGTCTGAACCTAAATCGTCAGCACATTTGCATATAGCCGATGCAATTGTTGGCCTATCGTCCTCGACGATAATATGCGATGCGCATTCCCATCCAGCATCAAGTATTGCTTTCTCCAAGAAATCTCCGGCTGTATCCTCTGATAAAGATCTCGTATCAGAACATGTGATAACAGAAATTGAAAGTGTTTTAGAATCGCCCATTTTCTTGCGCGCTCCTTTCCTATAGTTCTACCTCTTCAGGAACATCTAGCAGGATGCACTCAAGTACATCTCCTGCCTTCTTCGATTCAAGCCCTGCCGGCAAAACGGCCAAGCAGTTTGTTTTCTGTATTACTCCAAAAAGCCCAGAGCTTTGATTATCTGCTGGCGTCACACTATATTGCCCACTTTGAACGTTCTTTTCTAGATATGCGCGAAGAAGGATCATTCTTGGGTCTTTCTTCTTTACGTCTTGAGCGAGCGTTGCCTTAACACTTGGATGCGAAAGGGCGGTAAAACCTTGCATTTTGCGCAACGCAGCACGAATGATCATCTCGAAGCCACAATAAGCCGCAGCAGGGTTTCCCGGCAAACCAAACACTGGCGTTTCGTTTACTATCCCAAATGTCTGAGCTTTTCCAGGGCGCATGTTCACAAGCGTCATCAAAAGATCGCCATTATTTTCAACAACCTTTTTTATGAAATCGTAGTCACCATTGGCGGCTCCGCCTGTCGTAATCACGAAATCGAATTCGCCTGCAGCGTCTACCACGGCTTTTTCAAGCGTCTCATAGTCGTCTTTTACTATTGGAAGCATTGTTGCGCAGGCTCCAGCATTACGTATACAAGCAGCTATGGAATAAGCATTAGTCTCACGAATATGGCCGCGCGGAGGAACCTCACTTGGGGCTACAAGCTCGCTTCCTGTTGCCATAACAGCCACGCGAGGAAGCGCATATGTCTCAACCTTAAGTGCACCACAGCCAACAAGATATCCCACGCCGGCGCAAGATATGACATCGCCAGCATTCATTATCGTCTCACCCGCGCGAGCTTCTTCACCTGCTTGACGGGTGTTTTGCCCAGTCTTGGCGGGAACCATAAACGCAACGGTGCTGCCAGTTTTGCCGTCACTTCCCAAGTAGTCGACATCCTCGTATTTCACGACAGCGTCAGCGTCTGCTGGAAGCTCGGCTCCTGTCATGATTCGCACACACTGGCCATCTTCTATAGTGCCCGAAAACACATCCCCTGCCCCGATCTCATCTATCACAGCTAATTTGACTGGGGCATTAACACTTGCGCCATCAAGCTGGCTTGCCCTTATGGCAAAACCATCCATGGCAGAATGAGCAAACGGGGATACGTCTATATCGCTGACTATATCTGATGCACAAACTCGCCCAACCGCGTCAAGCACATCTATAGTTTCGGTAGGCATAAGGCAAACATTGGACAAAACAAGTTTTCTAGCTTCATCCAAAGAGATCATTTCATTTGGGTTCATTTATCCTCACTTGCAAATCATTTATAGACAAAAAATAGGGGCTGGATTCCAGCCCCTAAGAAAACAGGTCTAGCCCTTTATGTTGTAGAAAGCATCAATTCCTGCATAAGTAGCCTGAGTATCAAGCTCTTCTTCGATGCGAAGAAGCTGGTTGTACTTGGCCACACGATCAGAGCGTGCAGGAGCGCCCGTCTTGATCTGACCAGTATTGCAAGCAACAGCCAGATCAGCGATTGTGGTGTCTTCCGTCTCGCCTGAACGATGACTCATGACGCATGCATAGCCATGGGTCTTCGCCAACTCGATAGCCTCTAGAGTTTCGGTCAAAGTACCAATCTGGTTCACCTTGATAAGAATTGCATTTGCACATCCAAGCTCGATGCCCTTCGCAAGGCGCTTTGAATTTGTTACGAACAGGTCGTCTCCTACAAGCTGAACCTTGTCGCCTATGCGATCGGTAAGCATCTTCCAGCCATCCCAATCCTCTTCGGCCATGCCATCCTCAATAGAGATGATCGGGTATTTCTCAACAAGCGCAGCCCAGTAATCAACCATTTCAGAGCTTGTGAGCTCGCGACCTTCCCCAGTTAGAACGTACTTTCCCGACTTCTCGTCGTAAAACTCGCTAGATGCTGGATCCATAGCAAACATGATATCTTTGCCTGGTTTGTATCCAGCCATTTCGCAAGCTTTTGAGATATAGCTTAAGGGTTCTTCGTTAGTATTTAGATTCGGAGCAAAACCACCTTCATCGCCAACGCCCCCACCTAGACCTGCATCATGCAGAACCTTCTTTAAAGTGTGATATATCTCGCAGCACCAGCGAAGCGCCTCAGAGAAGCTTTCCGCGCCAACAGGCATGATCATGAATTCCTGGAAATCAACATTGTTGTCGGCATGAACGCCACCGTTAAGGATGTTCATCATTGGTGTTGGCAAAGTATGCGCATTGGCACCACCAACATACCTGTATAGCGGAAGGGACATCGATTTGGCGGCCGCATGAGCCGTAGCCAAAGAGGCTCCAAGCACAGCATTAGCGCCAAGAAGGCCCTTGTTCTCGGTTCCGTCTACTTCAAGCATAAGCTCATCTATTGCGCGTTGGTCTGTGGCCTCAAGACCAATAAGGGCATCAGCTATCTCGACGTTCACGTGATCCACCGCATCTTCAACACCCTTGCCCATGTAGCGATCCTTGTTGCCGTCTCTAAGTTCCACAGCCTCAAATTGGCCGGTAGAAGCGCCAGATGGAACAGCTGCGCGCCCGTTTGAGCCATCACTTAACGCGACTTCCACCTCAACAGTTGGATTGCCTCTGGAATCCAAGACTTCCCTGCCATAGACATCGATGATAATAGCCATCTTTTCCTCCTATTGTTAAGAGTCGCATTAAAGTGAATCCATCATATCAGATGGCAGAGGCGGGCAGAGGCATCTTGAGGCAAGTGAACCCGTATATCCAACGAGTAAAAGAAAGGAATTGGTTTAAAGAAATATCGCTGAAAGAAGACAGCAAATGCATATAAGAGCGGCTATGACAATGGATGCAAAACTAAGGCCACATGCATTGATGTCGCACCTTTTTACGCCTGAAATGCCATACCCTCTAGCATCCATTGACATAGATAGGTAGTCGGCCTTTCGAAACATGTTTATGAAAAGCGGGATTAATATCGAACAATGAGCCTTAACTCTCTCGAGAACTGGTCCCTCGTCAAAACTCGCGCCTCTAGACCACTGAGCATCCCTGATTGAGAAAAACTCTTTCGCCGTCAAAGGTATGAAACGCAAAGCGATAGACAATATCACAGAGATATCGTCGACCGGCACCTTTAGAGGAGCTAGAACAGACAAATACGACCTGATGGCTGATGATATAGAAAGCGCGTCAGTTGTCATGCATACGATAAGAGAAGTCATGACCAAAAGCACTATTCTTGCGGCGAAGAATGATCCTCTGTAAAAGCCGTCAATAGAGAAAGCAAAACCTTGCCCGGTAAAAATAAACATGTTAAAGAAAAGCGTCAATGCAGCTATCACATAAACGACAACGCCAAGCTTTAGCATCTTTGCCATTTGCGGCTTCATTAGAAAGCACAAGGAAATAGAGATTGCCAAAAATACCAGCATGCTAGCCCAAGTATCGGCAAAAAAGATGCATACCGAATAAAACGCCAGTATCGCGATTTTCGCACGAGCGTCTATAGGCATATGCTTCCTATTATTGGATTGTTTCTTGGCTTGCGCACTTCTTGTTCCTAGAATAGAGTTTGAAATGAAAAGGGGTGAGATCATTGTAGCCTCACCCCTATCTATTGCTGGTATTTTAGCGAGCCTCTAGAGCTATTTGGCATCCTTATTCTCGGATTTGTCAGCTTCCTTATCAGCCTCCGGCTCTGGCTCAGCCTTTTTGTCGGCCTCGGCTTCTTTGCCAGTTTCTGGCTCTGTTTCAGCATCTGCTTCCGCTTCTGGCTTGACTTCCTTCTCGGGCTCTTCTGCAGCCGCATCCGCTTCCTTAGATGCATCAGCGTCCTTAGCCTCTTCCGAAGGTTTCTCCTCAGTAGAGTCAGCCTTCTTCTTTTTCTTGGAAGGAGTGGCCTTAGTCTTGGAAGACGTTGATTTTGAAGTAGCAGCCTTACGCTCGGCCTTTGGCACGCAAGTCTCATTCACAAGCTCGATGATTACCATTTGTGCGCCATCACCCTTGCGAGGGCCAAGCTTCAAGATGCGTGTGTAGCCACCGGGGCGGTTCTCGAACAAGCCCTGCTTAACCTTCTCAAAGATCTCACGAACAAGCTCGGAATCGTTTCCAAGTGCAGCTATTGCAAGACGACGAGAATGAAGGTCGCCTTTTTTTGCCCATCCAATAATCTTATCGACATCGCGACGAATCTCTTTAGCGCGCGTCTCTGTTGTTTTAATACGGTCGTTTAGGAACAGTGCCTGTGCAAGGCTGACCTTCATAGCCTTTGTGTGGCTATAGTCAGATCCCAGCTTGCGACCTTTGTACTTGTGTCTCATGATTGTTTAGCTCCTATTGTTTTAGGTTCAAGTCCATGGAAATCAGCTTATCCTTGACTTCCTCGATGGACTTAGCACCGAAGTTGCGAATGTTGAGAAGGTCGTTCTCAGAGAATTCGACGAGTTGGCGAACAGAATGGATTCCAGCGCGCTTGAGACAGTTATAGGAACGAACCGAAAGGTCAAGATCTTCTATCTGCTTATCAAGCTCGGCGTTGGTCTCGGTGTTCTCAGGCGCGAAAATAGAGACATCCTCAAGTTCTGCCTCTTCCTCAACGCCTGCAAGCGACATAAACGCACCCATATATTGGTTGATGATGTTCGCACCACGGCAAACCGCTTCAGTTGGCGTGATAGAGCCATCGGTCTCAATTTCAAGGATGAGCTTGTCGTAGTCGGTACGCTGACCTACACGAGTATCTTCGACGTTCATCGTGCAGCGACGAACAGGCGAGAATAAAGAGTCGACAGGAATAATACCTATCGGATCTTCAGAACGCTTATTGTTGTCTGCAGAAACATAGCCGCGCCCAACACCAATTCGAATGGTCATGTCAAGCGTTCCGCCATCAGCTACAGTGGCGATAACGTGGTCGGGATTCACAAGCGTGAATTCGGTTGGGACTTCAATGTCGGCACCTTTGACGATGCAAGGGCCTTCAGCCGATACATGCGCCATTGCCTCTTCCACATCTGAGGATAAAGGAGCAAAAACAAGCCCTTTAACGTTTAGAACGACTTCAGTGATATCCTCGATCACACCTTCGGCTGTGGTGAACTCGTGGGCAACCCCATCGATCTGGATGGCAGTGGCTTTCGCCCCATCTAAGGATGAGAGAAGCACGCGACGCAGGGAATTTCCGAGTGTCGTGCCATAACCGCGCTCGAGAGGTTCGACGATATAACGAGCAACAGTGCTGTTTACTTCTTCTGTTGTGACAGTAGGCCTCATGAACTCTGTCATGTTTAGCAAGCCTCCTTCTAAAGCTGCGTTTATTTCGAGTAAAGTTCTACGATGAGCTGCTCGTTGATATCAGCATCAATCTGATCGCGGCTCGGAAGAGAAAGCACAGAGCCTTGCAGTTTCTCGATATCGACTTCAAGCCATGCAGGTACCTGAACACGCTCATTCGAGATAAGGGCGCTCTTGATAACAAGCAGTTCGCGAGCCTTAGGTGCAACGGAGACGAGGTCGCCCGGGCGCACACGCAAAGACGGGATGTCTGCACGATGGCCGTTCACGTAAATGTGACCGTGACGTACCTGCTGACGAGCCTCTGCGCGGGACTTCGCAAAGCCCAACCTATAGACGACGTTGTCTAGACGGCTCTCGATGATGCGAAGAAGATTCTCGCCGGTGATGCCCTTTTGGCGAGACGCCATTTCATAATAATGGTGGAATTGCTTCTCGAGAAGGCCATAAAGACGCTTGGTCTTCTGCTTCTCGCGAAGCTGGATACGGTATTCGCTTTCCTTTGCGCGCTTGCGTCCAGCTTCACCTGGAGCGTAATCGCGACGAGAAAGCGAGCATTTCTCAGTGTAGCAGCGGTCGCCTTTAAGGAAGAGCTTCGCTCCCTCTCTTCTGCACAGGCGGCAAACTGCCCCAGTATAACGTGCCATGTGATGATTCCTTTCGGGTTACACGCGACGGCGTTTGCGCGGACGGCAGCCGTTGTGCGGGATAGGTGTGCAATCTTGAATGCTTGCGATTTCAAGCCCTTGAGCCTGGAGTGTGCGGATAGCGGTCTCACGGCCAGAGCCTGGCCCTTTAACAAAAACCGATACCTTGCGCAGGCCATGTTCCATTGCCACCTTTGCGCACGCCTCTGCAGCCATTTGTGCTGCAAAAGGAGTGGACTTGCGTGAACCCTTGAAGCCAACGGTACCGGCGGATTGCCAAGCGATAACGTTGCCTTGAGGGTCGGTGATTGAAATGATCGTGTTGTTGAAAGTTGTTTTAATATGAGCGGCGCCAACGGCAATGTTCTTGCGTTCCGAGCGCTTGACTCTTGTTGTTACATTCTTCTTAGCCATCTACCTCACCTATTTCTTCTTACCGCCGATTTGCTTGCGCGGTCCTTTGCGCGTGCGCGCATTGGTGTGCGTGCGCTGCCCGCGGACAGGCAAGCCTCTGCGGTGACGAAGGCCACGGTAGCAGCCGATTTCCATGAGGCGTTTGACGTTCTGTGAAACCTCGCGGTGAAGATCACCTTCAACTTTGAGGTTGCCTTGGATGTAGTCACGAAGCTTGGATAGATCGTCTTCGGTGAGATCTTTAACGCGGGTGTCTGGATTGACACCGGTAGATTCAAGAATTGTTTTTGATGTTGTCAGGCCAATTCCGTAGATGTATGTAAGTGCGATTTCGATGCGCTTGCTCTGCGGAAGGTCAACGCCGACTAAACGTACAGCCATTTTTGCTCCCTTCCTAACCCTGACGCTGCTTGTGGCGCGGGTTCTCGCAAATTACATAAATCTTGCCATGGCGACGAATGATCTTGCACTTGTCGCACATTTTCTTGACCGAAGGGCGTACCTTCATACTCTTTAATTCCTTTCGGTTGTTCTTTTCCTGTTCGGTTTACATTGGAATGCATGCAAACCTTATATCCATCAACGCCCAGCCGCAGGCGATTATTTTCAATCGGCATTAAACATAGCTGTGCCTCATGCGAAATGCACGAAACCAACATCCCTATTTGAAACGGTATGTGATACGACCACGATTGAGATCGTACACAGAAAGTTCGACTGTCACTTTGTCACCAGGAAGAATCTTGATATAGTGCATCCTCATCTTCCCCGAGATGTGGGCGAGTATCTCATGCCCATTTTCGAGTTCTACCTTAAACATTGCATTCGGCAGGGCTTCTTTTACTTCGCCCTCTAACTCGATCACATCTTCTTTGCTCAAAAGCCAACCTCCATTGACAATCGAAAAAACTGCATGGTCATAGATGCCTTTTTACAGCGAATTATAAGATTAACAAATAATTGGGATAATTGCGATAGAAATTTCTGACGCGTATGAGAAAAATTAGTAAGAGGCTTTAAAGATATTTGGCTGGGGTACCAGGATTCGAACCTAGATAGCTGGCACCAAAAACCAGAGTCCTGCCATTGGACGATACCCCAGCATCGATTGATGCCTAAGCCCGCATCAGAGGCGAAATGGTGGGCCGTGAGGGAATCGAACCCGCGACCTTGGGATTAAAAGTCCCCTGCTCTGCCAACTGAGCTAACGGCCCACGCAAGGAATATATATTAGCGGTGAGATCTTTTGAGGTCAATCATAAATTTGCGCTAGAAGTATAAAAGAAAGGCATGAGGTTGCTTGCTAAAGACTCACTATTACTGTGCAGCTTTCCACTTATGATAGCTAAGCGATATAGCTTCAAGATCGCCATCTAGCACGGCATCAACATTGCCGGTTTCATAGTTGCTACGCAGGTCTTTTACCATCTGATAGGGATATAGGACGTAGTTTCGAACCTGCGAGCCAAATGAGTTATCCATAACGTCGCCGCGAAGCCCATCGATCTCTTCTTGACGCTTACGTTCCTCAATCTCATAGAGCTTCGCCTTCAAAACCCTGAAAGCCGCTTCCTTGTTCTGAAGCTGGCTCTTCTCGTTTTGGCAGGTGACAACAATGCCACTAGGAAGGTGGGTGAGCCTAACGGCTGAATCGGTAGTGTTTACGCATTGGCCACCAGGTCCGCTTGATCTGTAAACATCGACTCGCACATCAGATGGGTCGAGGTTGACCTCGATATCGTCAGGAAGCACTGGCAGTACTTCAACGGAGGCAAATGTAGTATGCCGCCTCTTTTTTGCATCTGTAGGCGATATGCGAACAAGTCTATGAACCCCAGATTCCGAAGAAAGCATGCCATAAGCGTTCAATCCCGAAACCTGTACAACGACCTTGTCTAACCCAATGCCTTCACCAGGTACTACATCAAGCTCTGTTATCTTCCATTTCTTACTTTGGGAATAATGGCGATACATCCTGTATAGCATCTCTGTCCAGTCTTGAGCTTCAAGGCCGCCTTGTCCTGGGTTTATAGACAAAATGGCGTCTCCTGCATCAAAACGCCCCGAAAACCATGACGACACCTCTAGCGCATCGAGCATCTTATCGAGCTCGGCAAGCGCGGCCTTATATTCACCTTCGAAAGATTCATCTTCTACGGCAAGCTCATATGCAGCCTTGGCATCTTCAAGTTTTGCAAGAGCAGCCTCATAATCGTCGATAGAGGATTTGAGATTCGATACCTCTTTCGAAATTTCTTGCGCCTCGTTAGCATCGTCCCAAAAATCAGGCGCAGACATCTTAGCCTCAAGCTCTGATGCACGAGTCTCTTTTTCTGCTATGTGCAAAAAGTCTTTTGCGTCAGCTATGCGAGATGAATAATCGTCTATTTCTTTGTTATTCGACATGTCTTTGGCCTCTGATGCTAGGAAATCGCTTTATCCCGATACGAGATAGGGGAAGTTTCGAAGTGATAAAGCTTCGCCTTATAAACCTATTTATCGATCCTTGTCAGTGATTGCCTCTATCAATCTTTGTCACCGATTCCCACTATCTATTTCTGCAAACGATTCCCGCCATTAAGCCCCATGGCATTTCTTGAACTTCTTGCCTGAACCGCAAGGGCAAGGATCATTGCGCCCAACATTGGCATATGGGTCTTCCTTATCCTTGACATATGTTTGGGTTTTGCCCGAGCTGGCTTTAGGGGCAGCGCCTGCAGCGTTGGCCGCAGCGCGGACGACATCGCCACCTTTTTGTATCTGCGAGGCAGACTCTGCGGCACCACGAACGGAAGTATCTTGAAGTACGGCTTCAGGAGACGAAAATGACATCTCATCGTCATCTGGGGTCTCTTCAGACTCTTCCACGCGAATATTTATCTCAAGACGCAGTAAGGTGCGCAGGAAGTCGTCATAGATAACAGCTGTAAGGTTTTGGAAGGCATCATAGGCCTCGTTCTTGTATTCAACCAGAGGGTCTCTCTGCCCAATGGCGCGAAGGCCAATACCAACTCTCAAGTAGTCCATTTCAGACAGATGCGCCATCCATCTAGTATCGATGACGCGCAAAAGAACCTGACTTGCAAGTTGTTTGGTAACTTCCTCGCCAAGAATGTTTGCCTTGGTCTTATAGATATTCGTGATGTATTCAGTCAGAGCCTCGCTTACAGCGTTAGGATCTTCGTCATGATCAATGTCATCAACGCTGAAATCGTCGCGACCCGTCATGTTCGACACCCAAAGTTCTAGTGCCTTGACATCCCAATCGTCATACGAGTCGCCAACAATAGTATCTGCAACTTCGGCTTCGACAGAATCGCTTATGATGCGATCCATGCGCTCGGTTATATCCTTGCCATCCAAAATCGAGTTACGCTCGTTATAAATGGCTTTACGCTGCAGGTTCATAACGTCGTCGTATTCAAGAACTGTTTTTCTGGATGCAAAATGCATTGACTCGACTTGCCGCTGTGCCCCTTCGATTGATTTAGACACCATTGACGCCTGAATCGGCATATCGTCCTCGATGCCGGTCTTCTTCATCATGTTCGAAATGGAATCCATTCGATTTCCGCCGAACAGACGCATGAGGTCATCTTCAAGCGATAGGTAAAACTGCGTAACCCCTGGGTCGCCTTGACGACCAGAACGACCACGCAGCTGGTTGTCGATACGCCTAGACTCATGACGCTCGGTACCAATCACACAAAGACCACCAGCGTCTATAACCTTCTTCTGTTCATTTGTACAGATTTCCTTAGCCGCATCCAAGGCATCCAAACGGTCTTGCTTACTTGGTGCGTCCTCTACCCTATCTCCATCCTCGTCGAATTCAGGAAGCGTCGGGTCAAACCCACGATCGCGAAGGATGTCAAGGGAGAGCATGTCTGGATTGCCACCGAGGATGATGTCTGTACCACGACCAGCCATATTGGTAGCGATGGTAACAGCTCCAAGACGCCCGGCCTGAGCAACAATCGTAGCCTCTCGTTCATGATGCTTGGCGTTTAAGGTCTCATGTGGAATTCCTCGCTTGTCTAGAAGGCGCGAAAGCCTCTCGGAGTTTTCGATAGAAACCGTGCCTATCAAACAAGGTTGCCCTACTTCGTGACGTTGGGCAATGTCATCTGCTACCGCATTGAACTTCGCATCGATAGTGCGATAGATAAGGTCATTTCTATCGTCGCGAATAACCGGTTTGTTTGGAGGTATCGCAAAAACCGGCAAGTTGTAGATCTGCCTGAATTCGGCGTCCTCGGTCATAGCGGTACCAGTCATGCCGGAAAGCTTGTCGTATAAACGGAAGTAGTTCTGCAACGTGATGGTCGCAAGCGTTTGGTTCTCCTCCAAGACTCGCACGCCCTCTTTAGCCTCAAGCGCTTGATGGAGGCCTTCAGAATACCTTCTTCCTTCCATGATACGACCCGTGAACTCGTCTACGATCTTGACCTCTCCGTCCATGACTACATAGTCGATGTCGCGATGGAATAAGAATTGCGCTTTCAGGGCTTGTTGCAAGTGGTTTGCAAGCTGGCCTGAAGGATCTGCATAGATATCTTCGATATCGAGCATGTTTTCGATGCGGTCAAGACCGACCTCTGTCGCGGCAATAGTCTTCTTTGCCTCATCCATCTCGAAATCTTCGCCTTGTTTCAGAGACGGCATCACAGCAGCAAACCTCTTATAGGTGTCTGCTGCACGACTTCCAGCACCTGAAATGATAAGAGGCGTCCTAGCCTCGTCGATGAGAATTGAGTCAACCTCGTCGACAATCGCGAAATGGTGTCCGCGCTGCATTCGCCCGTCGGCGCGCCCGACCATGTTGTCGCGCAAATAGTCGAAACCGAATTCCGAGTTCGTACCGTAGGTTACATCTGCCTTATAGGCTCTACGCTTAAGCTCCATAGGCATGCCATTTTGGATAAGGCCTACCTTCATGCCTAAAAACTCGTAAATGCGACCCATCCATTCAGAGTCGCGCTTGGCAAGGTAGTCGTTTACGGTAACTATATGAACATTATTGCCCGGAATGGCGTTCAAATATCCTGCCAAGGTAGATACAAGAGTTTTGCCTTCACCGGTTTTCATTTCGGCAATCTCGCCAGCGTTAAGAGCCATACCGCCTATCAGCTGCACGTCAAAATGGCGAAGCCCAATAGTGCGAACGGATGCCTCTCTGACTGCGGCAAAAGCCTCTGGCAAGATGCTTTCTAGCTTTTCACCGCCATCTAGGCGCTCTCTGAATATTTGGGTCATCTGACCTAGTTCTTCATCGCTTTTCGCCTGCATCTTAGGCTCAAGGGCGTTGATCGCATCAACAGTTCCCTGATGCTTCTTAAGTTGCTTGCCTTCTCCCATTGAAAGGACTTTGGATAGAAATCCCATTTTCAACCTTTGCTCAAAATGTCTCAAATTTATTGCAGTTATTCTAACGCTTCAATAATGCACAAGACGAACAGATATAAACACGCCACAATAAAAAATGCCTTGGCGCGTGACCGTACTAGAAATCATGTTCCTCTTCAATTATCGACCGATAAAGATCCATGATCTTAAAAGAAGGGTCTATCCCCATGTTTTCGCTAAGGTAGCGCCTACACTCGAAATATGTGTCCAGTGCGCTTGCTCTTTGGTCTGAAGCAATTTGCGCTGACATCAAGGCGATGTAGACGTCTTCTCGCGAAGGGTCTCGCCGCTTAGCCTCTCTTGCATACCATGTAGCCCCGCGCACCTCGCCATGCGCAAAAAGCCTGTTTGATGCTGCAACAAGCCCATCAACTAGCTGGTCGCGATACATCTTTCGGGCAGCGTCGATATTCGGATTGCTTGTGACAGCGGGAAGAAGATCTTCTGCGAATCTGCCGCTCACCTTCTCATACATCTCTTCCCACATAGACAAATCATCACGTCCAAACAAGAGCGCCCGGCAAAGATCCTCAAAATCATCAAGGTCACATGATACGTAGCGTGTATCAAGCCTGAATCCGTTTTGGGTGCGCAAAAGATACGGACACGAGTCTCCCACCGATAAGGATTTCTTCAAATAAGACCACACAACGTAAAGATTCTTGTTTGCTGCCTCGAAATCTGAATCTGGCCAAATCATTCTCACAAGCTTTTCACGAGAAATCTCTCGACCGTGATTTATTGACATTAAGGCAAGAAGAGATTTGGCTTTGTCTCTAGTAAGAATACGAACGTCTTGTCTTTTGTCGCCTATCCAACAATCAAGACCGCCGAAAAGCACTATAGAAAGGGTAGGTGTAGCTGCACGAAGGTTTGTAAGCTCTTTGGCCTTCATGGCATTCCTGCGAAACGGGTCTGGATGCGTTAATTCAAACTCGCCCTTTTTGCGCATACGCTCCTCTAGGCTTACCTTCCACTTGCTTGACTGATAGTAGAGACTCATATCGATACGCCTCATGGCCGCAATATCCGAAATGCTGAAAGCGCGCTCGAATTTGAAGGGGTGTTTGTCGTTGCATTCTTCGATGACCTTGATCGCTAGATATTCTGGCCAGCTCAACTTCTCGCTGTCGCCGAAATTATCTAAAAACGAAATCGCTAGGTCTACTACGCGCTCAACCATGCCCCACGTCTTAGACTCTTCGTCTAGGCCAGAGTCATCCAATAGAAGCCCTTTTAACACCATCACTCCGCAAAAGATAAGGGTTCGCACCTTGAAAGGGTCACTTTGAGCCGGCTCCAAAGCGCTCAAGTGCTCTTTTAGTGCTGCATCGAATCTATCTAGATTTGAGCCGGCTGTTTCCATAAGCTCTAAGGCAAGCTCAAAATCAAGTGGGGCATCAATAAAGACGCTAGCTGCGCGTCCATTTCCCAAAAGCTTTTCAGTCGACCGTAGAGCGATATTCGAAGGCTGGTTTTTGGATTTATAAGACGGGTCTTCAGTTAAAAGCAGCATCAAATTGCATGCGCCTTTCGTCTGCCATTCAGACGAAAGCGAGTTATTTGCCTTTAAACAATATCGCTTTGCGCTATCTTCGTCGCCTAGGATATACGTAGACCAGGCAGCTATCGTGAGAATGTCGGATGCAAGCTTGCTCTTTTTCGCCAGGCATTTATCAGCAAGCTTCAAATAAGACATAGGCTCTGGCATAAAGGCTATTTTCCATCCATTTATTGCCGCCCATTGGCACAGGGCATCACCTTTGCTATATGAACACATAAATTCTGCAGCTCTAGCACAGTCACCCTTCTCTAGAAGCTTGTTTGCGAAAAGAGAGGCCGCATCCCCTCTAGCTTCTTCTAAAAACCCGTCAGAAAATACATCTATATCACCACCGAATGCTTTTGTGATGTCTGTAACACTTAAACCCATTGCCTGATATGAATCGTTTCTGATATCGATTCCTAGATACGGATATTCTTTTGCAAGGTATCCGATATCATCCTCAAATGCGCTAGGTCGAAGAAAAGCCGCTAGCTCACTTATGTCGCCTTGGCCAAAAAGAAGCACCAAGAAGGCCGCACACTTAAGAGACGTCGGTAATTTCTCTTGTGCTATGCCTGCGATCACCTTCTCGCACTTACCATCACTCCAAACATACGAAGGGGTCATCCATTGCTTACCAAAGGATGCGAAATCTTCTACAGCAATTCCCCTCAAGCGCTCTATCTCGATCTCTTCTTCGTTTAAAAGCAAATCGCTAGCATGCAAGCGTATGCAATCAAGATCGAGTACCGAAGAAACATCGTTTGACGGAGTGCAACAAATGATGATCTCGCAGTTCTTTTCAAGGACTTGGCTCACGAAGTCACTCAATGCCTGACATCGCTCAAAGTCAAGTTGAGGCAAATCGTCGCAAACGAGAAGCCTCGCATTTGCGTCACATTCAAAAATAGAAGCGGCTAGATTTCCCTCATCAAGGTCACGTATAAAGCACGGAGACGAACATTTAACCCAGAAAACATGCTTAAACTCAAAAACTATCTGGGCATACTCATAGGCCAAAGAGCTTTTGCCATAGCCTCCCGGAGCAATAATGCACCTTGGCAAGCGACGGTCATTCAACAATCTTGCCGTCAAACTTGGACGAAGATTATGCTTAGTAGCAACAATCCCACTTGGACGAATCCCCCTGCAATTACAATTCTCGATAAAACTAGGCATAACAGACCCTTTCGCCAAATTAAAATGAATGGGTCTATAGGCTAAAAGCAGGTAACTTGCAGCGCAAATTTGACATGCGCATTTTGATGAAGATGAAACAGCTCCCGAAATGCGGAAACTGTACAAAAAAGACAAATTATTTTTTGTACATTTTGTACAAGAAAAAAATCGTCAATTCTCAAGCTTTTTCTTTGCTTTTGCGATGATGTCTGCGATTCGATCGGAATATTGAAGGTTCTCAAAACCTTCCTCGGCTGAAAGATCTATTATCGCAGCCTCGTTCCAAAGCGATTCGAGGCGGTAGTAGTCGCGCGTGTCGTGCTGGAAAACATGAACTACTATGCTACCGTAATCGAGAAGCGACCAAGAGCCATCGCTTGAAAGCTCGCGATTGCTAGGCCTCATCTCGAAGTCCTCGCGAAGCACGTCTTCGACCTCGTCGATGATTGCATCCACCTGTCTGGGATTTGAGGCCGAGACTATAACGAAGTAGTCAGTAATACCAATGAGGTCGCGAACTTCCTGAACCATAATATCTGTGGCCTTCTTCTTGTCTGCGGCACGAGCCGCCGATATCGCCGCACTTCTCGCAACGTCATTTTTGGAACTGACCATTTATTCCTCCGTGTCTCATCAATTCATACATCCAAATAAGTTATGCACCCAAGCAATAATACCTTCTAGGCCATATTGTCTCTGGTTTTCACACCTTGGACGTTTTTCGCCTTGGCTCTTTTTTTGGCACCACGCAATCGCTTAAGGCAGCAATCATTCCAAATGCGTATTGTTTCTGGATGAAGCGGCCGGGCACGCATTATGAGGGAATCCGTCCAGAACTTATATACCTCAAAATAAAGCTCATCAAGCTTTAACTTTCCTATCATTGACTGGAGATTTTCGAGCCCGTCGAAATTCCGCCCTGGCTCGATCGCATCTGCGACATAGATGACTTTGTCCAAATCCGACATATTTAGGCATGCGGTTGTGTGTACCTTGATCGCATGAATTACGTCATCGGGGATATTGGGAAATTGTCTAGCAAGTGCGCTTGCGGCACTTATACCGTGGATAACCTCAGGCATGTTGTTCAAAACCCACTCGCCAATCTCGCCTTCTATCCCAAGCTCACAGACGCGCACTCTAATTTGGTCGTCGTCCATCCCCTTGTCCCAGTCGTGCAAAAGCCCTGCCAGGCGCGCAGCAGAGGCATCTAAACCATAGACCTGTGCAAGATAGACTGCAGTGTCACAGACGCCTTCAATGTGACGCAAGCGCTTCTTGCTCACACGCCCTTCAAGCTGTTTGTGCATAGCATCATAAAATTCATCGCTTAACGCATCCATTTCGCTAAGAGAGCTCATGGATTCGTCCTTTTCGGGCTTTTCACTTTTGCTTATATCAATCATGGTAAAGGCCTTTTTCTTCTATATATTCAGCAACCCTTTGAGGCAGAAATTTACTGACGTCTGCGCATGTTCGCAGTCTTTTCCTTATTTCTGAAGACGAGACATCCATGCGATCTGCAGGAATAGTGTGCAGCCTAGCCTCCATCTCACTTGCAACTTGATTGACACTTAACTCGGAATCGGAAGAGCGCATAAGTACTGCGAAATCGACCAGTTTTACCAGTTCTTGCGCCCTGCGCCATTTCGGCAGTGTCAAAAAAGCGTCGCTTCCAATTATGAAATAAGGCGGCGTCTCCAAATCATTTTCACCTAGAAGTTCTTCAACAGTATCTATCGTGTAGGAGGCACCTTGGCGCCTAGCCTCTATATCGCTTACCGCAAGGCCATCTTCACCAAGCACCGCAAGCTTACACATCTCCAGTCTGTCTTCTATACTTGCAAGCTTGTTTTCCAACTTGAACGGTGGTCTAGCAGCCGGAATAATCAAAACCTCATCTAGACCTAATGTGTCACGAGCCACAAGTGCGCAATGTATGTGACCCAAATGAATTGGGTCGAAAGTACCTCCAAGCAAACCAACTTTGTAACCGGGTTTCAAGGAGCTTAGATCACTCACGGATTTGACCATCACCTTCGAGCACGTACTTCGAGGACGTCAAAGCTTTTAGGGCAAAAGGACCCCTTACATGCAGCTTTTGAGTAGAGATACCTATTTCTGCACCAAGACCGAATTGGCCACCATCGGTAAAAGCTGTTGATGCGTTCGCATAAACAGCTGCGGAATCGACGCATTTCAAGAAAAGATCTATCGCCTGCCTGTCGGTTGCAACAATGGATTCAGAGTGGTGCGTACCATAATGGTTGATGTGCGCAATAGCCTCCTCTACACTATCAACGCACTTGACAGCTAGTTCAGGACCTAGGTACTCGGTTGCCCAGTCGTACTCGGTGGCAGGCTCAAAGAGAAGGTTTACGCCCGCGCGCCCTGCTGTGTCAGCCGTCCAAGAAGCTGAGGCGAGCGCCTCCTCGTCGCAGTGCAAGACCACTCCCTTTTCTGCGAGCCTTGAAAAGGTCTCAGGGAGGAAGGCTCGCGCAATCGAGCGGTCGACCAAAAGCGTCTCGGCGGCGTTGCACACGCCAAAACGCCTGCACTTCGCATTCAGGATGATTTCGCGCGCCTTGTCTAAGTCGGCCGAGGCATGCACATACACATGGCAATTGCCCGTACCCGTCTCTATAACAGGCACCTTAGATGTTTCCACGCAATGTTTAATAAGCCCAGCCCCACCACGCGGAATAAGGACGTCAACTATGCCATGAAGTTGCATAAGTGCATCTGTTGCGCTGCGGTCTCGAGAAGAGATGTTCTGAATGCTGTGTTCAGGAAGACCTGCCTCACTGGCAGCCCGAGACAAAACGTCAGAAATAGCCTTATTGGAATTAAAGGCAAGGCTTCCCCCGCGAAGTACGCAAGCGTTTCCCGACTTTATGCAAATTCCTGCAGCATCGGCCGTGACATTTGGCCTGGCCTCAAAAACAATAGCCACAACACCTAAAGGTACGCTCACGCGCTTTAGATTGATGCCATTGTATAAAACACGCTCTTCAAGAACGTCTCCCAAAGGATCGTCCAAATCGGACAGCGCAAGCAGAGCATCTGCCATATCATTTATTCGGCCAGAATCGAGCATAAGCCTATCGAGCAAAGATTCTTTAACACCTTGGTCTTTAGCCGATTCCATGTCGGCCTTATTAGCCTTTAAGATATGCGGCGTTTCATCGCGCAAAGCCCAAGCCATCGCACAAAGCGCTCTATTTCGCGTTTCTATAGATGTGGTGGCAAGCTTCGTGCTGGCCTCTTTAGCCTCACAAGCAAGCTCTTCTACTACCTTCGCAAGGTCTTCGCTCAATTTTTGCGCCCCCTTAAAAACATTACTCGAATAGTACCAAGTGGTCGCGATGAATAACAGGTGTTTCAGCCAAGGACGACAATATCTTGTTTTTTGAAAGCTCTTCGCTTGACTTGCCCATGCCAAGCTCCACGATATCTCCAGGGGACGAGACTATGCCTCTAGCAATTGTCATACCGCTAACGTCTTTCACATCCACGATATCCCTCTCGTCGAAATTGCCTTCGACCCCTGTTACACCTACACACAAAAGCGACTTGCCCTGAGAGATAAGTGCTCTTTTAGCACCTTCATCTATGATTATGGCTCCTCTAGCGGAATCGGCAAGAGCAATCCAAAGCTTCTTGGGGCTAATCTCATGCGCACGTCCCTTAACTTTGAAAATGGTTCCAGGACATTTGCCCGAAGCTGTTTCGACAATCGCATCGGGCGCTTTGCCGTTTATTATGGCCATCGTGATACCTGCAGCCATCATCACGCGCGCCGCTCGCACCTTTGTTAGCATCCCGCCCGATCCAGCCACACTGCCAGCACCATCAGATGCGGCCATTATCTGAGGCGTAACCTTATCGACCTCTCGCAGAAGGCGAGCGCCTGAATCGGTTTTTGGGTTCGCATCATATAGTCCATCAATGTCGGAGGCGAGAACCAAGAGGTCTGCGCCTATCAGGCAAGCTACAAGCGCAGCTAGGCTGTCATTGTCGCCGAACTTTATCTGTTCGACAGAGACCGTATCGTTTTCGTTAACTATTGGAACAACCCCTAATTCAAACAGGCGATCTAGCGTGTCTCTTGCATGCAAATACGCCTGCCTATCAGCCGTGTCTCTGCGCGTAAGCAGAATCTGAGAAGTAACTATGCCATGTGAGCCAAAGGCCTCAGAATAAGCACCCACAAGCTCGCTTTGCCCAACCGATGCCGCAGCCTGCAAAGTTGGCATATCTTTAGGGCGCTTCTTGATTCCAAGTTTCCCAAGCCCGCACGCAATAGAGCCCGAGGTGACTAAAACGACCTGCCAGCCTTCCCCCACTAGAAAAGAAAGCTGTCTAGCAAGGTCGTCAATATAAGCATTATCTATAGAACTATCAGATGTCGTTACAGTAGAAGAACCCACTTTCACGACTAAGCGCCTGCATTTCGCCCCAGAACGTTGCATCTATATGTCCAAATTCTCGTAAATATCGTCTATATCATCAAGCGACTCATAGCTAAAAGCGCGCCCAGAAATTCTAACCTCATCTCCGTTTTTAACGCCGGCGTGTACCAAAGCGTCTTCAACACCAAGCTTGCGAAGCCTATGCTGAAGAAACGAAAGAGCCTCTTCGTTTTCCCAGTCGGTCTGAACAACCATACGCTCCACTTGCCTGCCTGACACCCTGAAAGCCCCTGGCTCTTCTTTGACAATGTCGAAATGCGCGTCACGCTCTTGGCGTTTGTGCTCCCATACCTGTTCATATCTAGGAGCCTTTGCCTCTTCGGCGGCTGCAAGTGTTCGAATCTCGTGTACTTTTGTAGCAATTGCAGCCGTCAGTGAATCGACACCTTTGCCAGTAAGAGCGCTTATTTTATAGACTTTCGGGTCAATGATGCTTTGTGCAAACTCATCCCCACAAGCAGCATCAATCGAGTCTTGCCGCACCTTTTTCTGAAGAGCCTGGTAAGCCTCTTCTGTACCCGAAACATCCGATTTATTTGCAACAACTATTCTGGGGCGATCGATCAAATCATGAGCATAAAGCTCCAGTTCCCGCTTGATGGTCTCATAATCGTCTAGCGGGTCTCGCCCTTCCCAATCCCCTGTGAGATCGACAACCTGAACTATAAGTGCTGTGCGTTCGATATGGCGCAAGAATTCATGCCCTAAGCCCTTGCCTTCATGCGCGCCTTCAATAAGGCCAGGAACATCTGCGACAACAAAGCTATAGTCGCCGCTCACCGCAACGCCTAGATTCGGAGTTAGTGTGGTAAATGGGTAGTCGGCGATCTTTGGGCGTGCAGCACTCATTTTCGCTATCAACGACGATTTACCCGCAGAAGGCATTCCAACAAGCGCAGCATCAGCCAAAAGCTTCATCTCTAGCTCGATCCAGCCCTCTTGCGCAGGCTCGCCCAGTTCAGCGAAAGCGGGCGCTCGCCTTGTAGGAGTCACAAAGTGGATGTTACCTCGGCCTCCCATGCCACCCTCGGCAACCGTGATCTTATCGCCGTCATGATTAAGATCTGCAATCATCTCGCCAGCGGTGCTGGCATTGGCATCATACTCGCGAACTATCGTTCCAACAGGAACTTTCAGTATGAGGTCTTCCCCACGGGCGCCATGCATCTTAGAGCCTTTACCATGCGTTCCGCGCGCAGCCTTGAAATGGTGTTTAAACCTGTAGTCTACAAGAGATGACACAGAAGAATCCGCCACCAGTACGACATCGCCGCCATGGCCACCATCGCCGCCATCAGGGCCGCCTTTCGGCACATGCGCTTCTCTGCGAAACGACATGCACCCGGCTCCGCCGTCGCCACCTTTTGTAAATATGTGCACCTTGTCAACAAACATGTCTTTAACCAAAAAAGCCCCCAGCTGAAAGCTTGGGGGCCTAAAACCTTTGATTAGGCGCTTTTACGCCTCAGGGATCACATGTACGCGGCGTTTGTCGCCTTTAGTGAACTCAAGCGTACCATCGCAAAGCGCAAACAACGTGTCGTCACTTCCGCGTCCAACATTTTCACCAGGATGGAAATGAGTGCCATGCTGGCGGACAATGACGTTGCCGGTTCTGACTTTTTGGCCACCGAACATCTTGACTCCAAGCCTTTGCGCGTGGGAATCGCGACCGTTTCGGGTAGATCCAAGACCTTTCTTGTGAGCCATTGTCTATTCCTCCCCTGCTTTATCTGTTTCTTTGGAGTCTGTATCGGTTTCAGCTTTGGCATCTGCTTCTTTACTGGCCTTTGATGCAGCTTTACTTCCCTTTTTAGGCTTGTCCTCAGCTTCTGATTTAGCTTTAGGTTCTGCTGCTTTCTTTGCCTTGGCCTTGGTATCTTCCTTAGCCTTTGGCTCAGCTTCTTTTTTCGTCTTGGCCTTAGCCGCTGGCTTTGTCTGAGCCTCAGCTTCCGTCTTTGCCTTGGTGTCTTCCTTGGCTTTATCGGCATCCTTAGCTTCGGCTGCCTTCGACTTAGAACCTGACTTCTTGGTAGCCTTCTTTTCAGGATCGACGAATTTATCTGAACCAACAGCCATGATTTGGATGCGGGTCATATCCTGTCTGTGCCCTTGAAGCTTCTTATAGTTCTTACGTTTCTTGAACTTAAAAACAAGGATCTTGTCGCCGCGGAACTGTTCAACAATCTCGGCCTCAACCTTGGTCTTTGAGGCTGCTTCAGGATTAGCCTCAACCTTCTTGCCATCTACAATGCATATCGCATCGAGCTCAATCTTGTCGCCAGGCTCGCCTGCAATCTTTTCGACATTAATCTTATCGCCAGGCGCAACCTTATACTGTTTCCCGCCCGTTTTTACTATTGCATACATCTATTTAACTCCTTGAAAGATGAATAAACGCAAGGCAGTATGATAACAATCAGATTTCATAGAGTCAATATTGAAAATCCGTGAAAGCCATTCTGCGCTGGTAAATGAATGGACGTCTAGTGTTTAGTTGCTTATGTCCGCTAAGAGCAGCTTAACGCCTGTAATCTAGGGTCTAGCGCAAAGACATACCCCCGCGCCTTTTCGCCCACTAAACTTTCCAGTCGGCTCCAATTATTATCAGGTAATCAGATTCGAAAAGGTACTCGCCGTCATCCTTCATAGCCTTGCCTACACCAAGTTGTTTGGCAATGGACTTAGCGTATTTCTCTTTATCGGAATCTTTGTAAACAACAAGCGTCTCTTTATAGTCGAAGCTGTTCGCATTTCCAACATCAACCTTATCGCTGGAATAGCCCATCTCTTTAAGGATGGCCAGTGCATCTGAACAAACTCCGTCTGTTCCGGTTCCATTTCTCAAGCGAATTGTGGCAGACGTGTCAACCAGGACGGCATCTTCTGAAGTTACCCCGTTACCAGCTGAAGCAAGAATTGTTCCAGTAGCCTTATCGACCTCATCTTCTAGGGCTGGGGACTCGCCGATATCCATGCGAGTCATCATCGCTTTCCACTCGGTCTCGTTGACGATCTCATACCAAGTATTATCTATGTATTCGGAAGTCGTAGGCATGGTCGCCGAATAAATATCTGTGGAAGTATCGATTCCTCGCATAGATTGCGCGATAGAGACTATCTCTTCCACGGTCATATCTGTAGTGACGCTGTCCGCGATAGATTCAATGCTTGATGCAATAGTGACGACATCGCTAGACAAAATCTTTTTAGCGATCGCCGAAAGAACAAGACGCTGATTAGCTGCTCTGTATACATCACCATCACCGTAGTCGTCATACGAATGACGAGAACGACAAAGAATAAGAGCCTGTTCGCCGTTGAGCGTTTGCTTTCCTGCGCTTAAGTGGCCTCCGGCTCGGCTATCGTCTATTTCCATAGGAACCGTGACCTCGATGCCACCTATCGCATCGACTATATCGGCAAAACCGTCGAAATCTATTTCGGCATAATGAGAAATAGAGACACCGGCAAGCTCGCTAACCATTTGAACAGCAAGAGTAGGGCCGCCATAAGCACGAGCAGCATTGATCTTGCCTTTGCCATACTCACCCATGTCAATGAGAGTGTCTCTTGGTATCGAGACAACGGAGGCTTTCTTTTCTTGCGGGTCAACCCTAACCAACATGATGGAGTCAGAACGGAATGACCCCCCAAAACCTGCCTCATCAGACTCGCGTTCCTCAGATTTGTCGACACCCAACAAAAGAATGTAAAACGGATCTTCAGGGGTATCGGTTTGAACAAGGGTGCTGAAAAGCGAATCATCGATACCATCGGAAAGCTTATCGGAGATGCTTGCAATATAGGCGAAAGCCGCTGCTGCAGCTATAGCTGCGCAGGCCAAGACCACCGCCACAATAATAAGAATCCTGCGCTGCAGGCGCCTTCTTTTAACACTTTTTAGCGCTCCAGACTCAAGATACGACTCAGACGCCACTCGCGAATATACCGTGTCATCCGTCTCACCTATCGCATAAGAATCATAATCGTAGGAGTGATCAGACCTCATTCTTGGACCTGAGTAAGACCCCGCGTGATTGTAAAAACGCACAGAATCTGAGCGATCATTTGAATTGTTGTTTTCGTTGCTCATGAACTAATATTTTGCCAAATAATCAAGAAATAGAAAACCTTTATCAGGTTCCCATCTCGAAAAATACATATGCAAGCCTTGATGCATAGGTGCCATTATCGCATATTTACCCCATTATTGAGGAATTTCATGCTTTGCGAGAATATATTCAAGGTCGTCTTCGCCTAAGACGCTCACACCTAGTTTCATGGCTTTTTCTAGCTTGGATCCCGCTGAATCGCCTGCAATCACATAGCTTGTTTTCGAAGACACGCTTCCGCAAACTTTCGCCCCAAGTGCTTCTAGAGCCTCGCCTGCCTGCATCCTAGACATCCCAAGTCTTGAAAGCGTTCCTGTTAAAACGAAAGTTTTTCCAGCTAAGGGAAGGTCTTTTCCATCGCTTTGGCTTGCAGCGGACACCTGCATATTCACCCCTGCCTTAGCAAGACGGTCTATGACACTTAGATTGTCAGGAGTTCGCAAAAACTTCCATATCTCTCGTGCGACTTTCTCGCCAACGCCTGCGACGCCTTCAAGTTCTTCTTGAGTGGCTCTCGTAAGCGAATCCATCGAAGGAAACACCTCTACTATCTGCTTAGCTGTGTTCTTGCCAACATGCCTGATTCCAAGACCGGCTATAACCCTGTTGAAGTCACGCGTCTTGGATTCCTCGATCGCTACAGCAAGCTTCGCAGCGATAGTATGACCAAGTCTTATCGTCTCTCCATCCTTATTGACTCGCCCAAGATCTAGAACCGCAAGTTCGTCTTGGGTTATGCTGTAAAAATCGGCGACATCAACAAGTCTTCCTGTTTCAACAAGCCTGCCTATTATCTCTTCGCCCATTCCGTCTATATCCATGTTGTCGCGGCTCACCCAATGAATCAGACGCTCGACAGACTGAGCAGGACAATCGATGGAAATACAACGAAGTGCAGCTGCGTCCTCGTCCTGGACGACAATGCTTCCGCAACTAGGGCAAGTCTTTGGTGGTTGCCATTCAGCGCAATCCTTTGGGCGCAAGCTCAAAATGGGGCCTACGACCTCGGGAATAACATCGCCAGCCTTACGCACTATAACCGTGTCGCCTATGCGTACGTCTTTTCGATGTATTTCATCGGCATTGTGAAGCGTTGCCCGGCTTACCGTAGACCCAGCCACATACACCGGGTCAAGCTCGGCCACTGGAGTAAGCACGCCAGTTCTTCCGACCTGCACGGTTATGCCATGCATGATGGTTGTTTTCTCTTCTGGCGGGAACTTGTAGGCGATAGCCCATCTAGGAGCACGCGAGGTAAACCCCATTTCAGCCTGCAAAGCAAAAGAGTTTACTTTTACGACCACGCCATCTATTTCATAGGCAAGCTTGTCACGAAGCTTGAGACACTTTTCGCAAAAATCTAGTACCTCTTTCTTGCTCGAACAAAGCACTACATCCGGGTTCACGTGAAATCCAGCGCCTTTGAGCCATTCAAGCAAATCGAATTGGGTAGAAACACCTATGGCCTCAGGGATAGGTGTCGCATACATAAAGGTAGAAAGGTCACGCATTGCAGTTATCTTCGGGTCTTTTTGACGAAGTGACCCAGCAGCGGCATTCCTGGGATTTGCAAAGGGTGCCTTGCCGTGTGAGCGTGCATGTTCGTTTATGGCCTCAAAACTAGCCTTCGGCATGTAGGCCTCACCGCGAATCTCTATCGTCGCGTCCTGCGTAGCAGATGCATTTTCACCCATCAAGTGCAATGGAACATCTTTTATGGTGCGAACATTTAGCGTTATATCCTCACCTGTTGTGCCGTCTCCCCTGGTTGCCGCACGAACAAGGACGCCATCCTCGTATGTCAGCGCCACAGACGAGCCGTCAATCTTAAGTTCACAGCAAAAATCAAGGGGGGCACCTGCGCTTTCGCACACCCCATCTATCCAGCTTTCAAGCTCCTCAAAATTCATGGCGTTATCAAGCGAATACATGCGTTCAAGGTGCGTAACTGGGCTAAATTGTTCGGCAACGTAGCCACCAACCCTCTGAGTCGGGCTTGAAGGTGTAACTAAATTGGGGTTTGCATCCTCAAGCTCGCGCAACTCCCTCATAAGCGAGTCGAAAGCGGCGTCTGTTATCTGTGGTGCATCTAGTGCATAGTAGAGGTAAGTGTGATGCTCGATCTCTTTTCTCAAGGCCTCTATTCGCGCCGATACATCTTTACGCTCGCTCATGTTCGACCTTTCGTTTCAAAGTTTTTATCGCCGTTTAGTTTTCGGCGTTTACTTGCTGCTGTTTAGTTTCTAGCGACAGATTTCCGATGTTCAATTATCGTCTTTAAGTCGTTTAGTTCCCAACGTTTGATTCATAGCATTCTGTAATATTTGATTATACGTTTGCGCGCACACGACGGCGTTGAACTTTGCCTCAACGCGCTTTTCCCTTATAGGATCACTTGTAGGTTTTGAATGCACACGGGATATGGCTGATCACATCTGTGGCACAAACAGAAACATCCGTTAACTCTTCTTCGGCCAAGGCGGCAGCACGCGCATGGATAAACGTAGAAAGCCTAGCAGCATCTATTCCGGGTACACCTTGAGCCATAAACGCTGCCGTCATGCCTGCAAGAACATCTCCCGTGCCAGCTTTGGCAAGACATGCAGGGCCTTTATCCATCAAGAAGAATTCTGCGGAATGCGTATCTGACCTTGCGTCGGCTATAAGCGTTAAACGGTCTTTTAGTACAAGTATGGCGCCATAGGAGGCAGATAAAGCCTGAGCAAATTCGGCATCTTTTTCGATGTCTGCAAACTTTTGACTAGGAGGCTTTTGGTCTAGAGGCAAAGCTAATCTTGCAGCCTCTCCATAATGAGGAGTTAGAAGGGTTTCCCTCCCGCGATCATGACGCCTTTTGGCAATTTGCAAAAAACTTGGTTTTGCAAGCACACAAAGTGCCCCTGCATCTATGACTATTGGATAGGCGCACCTCTCAATAACGTCTTGCAAAAGCCTTTCCTGTTTTTCTCCATCCAAATTAAACCCAGGGCCAATTAAGCATGCTTTAGGATGATCCTCAATACATTCATCAAGGCCTAAATCAGAACACGAAAAGTCAGACCAATCTCTGACAACAAGATTAGGGTCAAAAGCTCTAAGAACAGGAACCGATTTCTCCTCGCAATATGCCTCCACATAGCCTGCCCCGCACTTAAGTGCAGCGGCAGATGCTAAACATGCAGCTCCTGGGTATTCGTTGCTGCCTCCAAGAACTATCAGCTTGCCGCGAGTATATTTATTCGCATCCTTTTTAAGACGTGGGACAAGCTCTTTAATTTGCGAGGCTTTTACGCGTTTGATTCTCATGATTTCCTAAGTATTCTTTCATGCATTTTGGACGTGGAAATAAACGCACACTCTCAAAACTAATTCTTACCTATATCGTCAAGCATGCTTCTGGCTTCCTTGAACTTGCGAGCAAGTTCGGTCATAGAATCTACCTTATCTTGCGGCTTGACTGCCGAGCCTTCCGTCAATGCAATAGCACAAGCTATCGCATCGCTAGACGTATGAGACAAAGATAAGGCTATCTCTTGAATGCCCTTGCGCTCATAAATCTCTAGTGCTTTCTTGTACAGTTTGGCAAAAGGGCGCCCACTTTCCTCAAGGCCGACTTCCACATCGTGGTACCCAACACCTTCAGCAAAACCACAGCCCAAGGCCTTCAACACTGCTTCTTTAGCCGCAAACCTTGCAGCATAGCTTGCCGCTGGATCTGCCTTCGTATCACAATAGGCGCATTCGGCCGCAGAAAAAACCTTTGAGGCAAACGATGGTGTGCGCCTCAAAATCTCGCGCATGCGATTAATTTCTACGATATCAACACCAAGACCCGCCTGGTTACCAGGCACTTCTAAAGACATCGTAAAATCGGCGGCTGCCTGTGCTTTTTTGGATCTTGGCATGACCCCTTCCTATTCTACCGTCACCGATTTCGCCAAATTTCTAGGCTGGTCAACATCGCATCCGCGCAAAAGCGCGATAGAGCGAGCAAAAAGCTGCAACGGTACACTTGCCGTGATAGCCGAAAATGCATCTCTTACTGGGGGAACATATATAACATAGTCTGCATGCTTGCTGATTTCCGTGTCGCCCTCAGAAGCGATTGCAATAATCGTGGCTCCGCGCGCCCTACACTCCTGCAAGTTCGAAATAACTTTGCCGTAAGTAGGTGAGTTTGTGGCTACTGCAATAACTGGAAAACCCTCTTCTATCAGAGCAATAGGACCGTGTTTCATCTCGCCTGCAGCATATGCCTCGGCATGAAGATAGCTGATTTCCTTGAGCTTGAGTGCGCCTTCATTGGCAATTGCAGCACCCATCCCACGCCCCACAAACAAGGCACTTTTGGCATCTTTGCAAGCTTTGGCTGCCTCATCAACAGCGGAAGTGTCTTCTAGTATTTTCTCTACTTGTTCCGCCGAATCGGCCAGCTCTCCAAAAAGAAGCCTAATCTGGCCTGTTGTAAGCTTGCCACGAGCTTGGGCAAGAAGCATCGCCAAAAGTGTCAAGGAAACGACCTGGCCAATGAAGCTCTTTGTGGAGGCAACTGCGATCTCTTTGTTAGCCTTTGTATATATAACGCCCACAGACTCGCGAGCCACAGTTGAGCCGACGACATTAGTCACGCCGAATACGCGTGCGCCCTTGATTCTGGCATCCCGGATAGCCGCGACAGTATCGGCCGTCTCGCCCGATTGAGAAACAGCGACTACCAACGTTGTAGGCGTGATTATAGGGTTTCTATACCTGAACTCGCTTGCGACTTCTACCTCGGTTGGAATGCGCGCCCAAGCCTCTATCAAGTTCTTCGCAATAAGGCCTGCGTGATAGCTTGTCCCACACGCGATTATGTAGACGCGATCGATCAGGTTCAGCTCTTCTGCAGAAAGGGAGAGCTCGTCAATCGAAAGCCCGTCGCCAACAAGCCTGCCCGCCAAGGTGTCACGAATAACTCTGGGCTGCTCGTGTATTTCCTTCATCATGAAATCGGGATAGCCGCCCTTTTCGGTGAGATCGGCATCCCAATCGATGTAAACGGTTTCCGGGTAAATTCGCTCAACGCCTCCCGATTGGAAGAACTCGATATCGCAAGGTGTGAGACGCGCTATCATCCCGTCATCTAGAACAACAACGTCACGCGTATGGTCAAGCATCGCGATCATATCGGATGCCACATATGCCCCATCCTCGCCTTGTCCAACTATCAGTGGAGAATCTTTTCTGGCGACAACTATCGAATCTGGTTCTTCGGCACACATTACCGCCAAGCCATACGATCCAACAACTCTAGTCAAGGCCGCATCTACCGCCTGAACCAACTTTGAAGGTGAATCCTGATCGGATTCCGTTAAACCGCCTTCCGGCGAAAGCTGATTGTATGCCCGCTCTATTAGGTGGGCGACAACCTCTGAGTCAGTCTGACTCTTGAAAACATGACCCTCAAGTTCTAACTCGCAACGCAATTCCATGAAATTCTCGATGATACCGTTATGGACAAGCGCAATGTTTCTTGAGCAAGATGTGTGCGGATGCGCATTTGCTTCACTGGGCTTTCCATGTGTAGCCCACCTGGTGTGACCAATTGCGCAAGTGCCTGTTAAATGAAGAGACTCCAGCGACTCTTCAAGATTCACCACTTTTCCCATTCTGCATACGACATCGATATGTTCTTTGTCTAATACAGCGACACCCGCAGAGTCGTAACCTCTATACTCAAGCCTTTTCAGGCCTTCAATCATAATTGGGGCGGCTTCTAAAGAGCCCGTATACCCAACAATTCCGCACATCAAAAATCCTTTCAGCTAAACTATCCAGTAAATAATATCAGTGAAGGTATTATTAGACTTCACTGAGAAGGTTAAAGAGCCAAAAAAATCCAATCTTCAAATATGAACTATTTGCATAGTGCAAATAGTTATTAGAAATAATATTTTCAAAAAAACACATTTTGTTTCTTGCAACTATTGCAAATTTTTGAGATTATTAGCTTAAGAAAAAATCGGGATGAGGAGACAACCTTTATGTGGAGTGGATGCCATCCAAAATCTGACGAAGATCTCAAAGAGTGCAGCGAGCTGGGAAAATCACTAAGCCGCCTGTCGCAGCCAACTATCCTTACACTTTTGGCGCAATCTGACGAGCCGCTTCATGGATACAGTATCGTGCAAAAAGCAGCTTACTCGCCTATGTTTGGCGGCAAGAAGCCCGATGCAACCGGCATTTACAGGGCACTTAAACGCATGGAAGAAAGCGAGCTCATAACATCTGAGTGGTCAACGCCTGCAGAAGGGTCTGCAAAACGCATGTTCACCCTTACCGATAAAGGCTATGAATGCCTTAGAAGATGGGTTGATGCTCTCGCATGCTATGTGATCACTATCGAAGAACTACGCGGCCAAGCATGCACGGCTCTTGGAATAGATATTCCACCAACGCCAACTTGCGGTGGTAGCGAATAGAGCGCCATTCGGCCAAAAAGTCTTGCATTAAACAAATCGAATTGCAGCTTTAGGCAGTTAGCGCCATCTAACTCCGTCCGACGCCATCTAGTGCCGCTAGAGTTATGCAAGTCTCATGGGCAAAGGCTTGCATTCCTCTTTAGATGAACAATATGAACAACCCTCTGTCTGTTCGTCATCAATTAGCTCCCAATCACATGGGGAAAACCCTAGCTTCTCGTAAAATCCGATAGAGCTTCCGCGCGAAACAAGTCTAAGTTCACCGAACCGTGCATGAGCGTCCTCAATAAGTGAGCGTCCAACATTCATGCCGCGCCACAACTCATGAACGATTATCGGATAGACGTGAGTGACCCCGTTTCGCCCAATAGCTATCTGGATGAAACCCACCGGTTCATCTTCAGAATTCACGGCTACAGTAACACCATCTATATCATCAAGTGCAGACATGCTTTCTATTCGGCAATATTCGTCAAGCCATGCCTTGTCTTCAGGCCTTGCGCTTCGCAGTGTAAAAAGATCGCTCATGATGTCCTACATAATCGGCGGGACGTAGATCTTCATCCGCGAATGCGGGATTGACTTCTTCGCGAGTTCGGTGAGCCCCTTTACCACCGTTGGCATCCGGTCGGTTGGCACCCCCATGAACATCATGTCCTCCCCCACGTCCGTCGCAGCGCGGCAGCCGTAGCAGCCAAAGGTGATATTGGGCTCGCCATTCATAAGCGGATAGAGGACGGCCTCGACACACATGGAGTTGTACCCGCTTGCGTGGAAGTCGAAGCGGTGGCCGGTGTAGTAGCTCATCGACATGCACAGCCACATCATCTGCTCGGGCGTGCCGGTAAACACGACCACCTCAGGGACGCGCACCGTCTTGTTGAGGGGCGCGACGTAGGTGGCGCGGCGGCTCTTTGGAGGCAAGGTCGGGCGCTCAGCCACCATCTGCGCGGCGGCTTCTTTCGTCTCGAGCTTGTGGAAGAGCACGTAGATCTCGCCCGTTGCCAGCTTCTCGGGCACGCCTGTCATCCCGAAGATGGAGGTGCCATCAGGGCACGAATGGCGGTGCGGTGGCATGAGGATGCTCGCCCCGCGCCGAGCTGCCATGAGGGCCTGGCAAAAGCGGAGGTTCTCAGGGGGCATGGGCACATCGGGCAGAAGCTCGTCTTTGTTAATCAAGCTCACCGCCACCGGCTGCCAGCGAAGGTCGAGCTTCTCCATGACGATGGCTTGCCACTGCGCATACTGGTCGTGGAGCTCACTTGGAAGCGGTTCGGCACGCGGCTCGTCGGCAAAGGGGTCGTAAGTCGCATCCCCGGTTGCCTCCACCAGGAGGGCGCGCTGCGGGCAGTTGCCCGAGCAGGTCATGCAGCCACAGCAGGCCTCAAGGTCGGTGGCATAGGGGTGGCCCTCTTCGTCTTGCGCGAGCATCTCGCAGGGGCAAAATGCCACGCAGAGGCCGCACTTAACGCAGCGGGTGGGGTCGTTGGTTATCTTGTAGTCGGCCATATGCTCCTCACTTACACCAGGGCGGATAGACACGCCTGCCGCTCGAGTCGGTCAGGTGGTACGAGCAAAACGGTATTGCCCGCCCGTCGGGCACGCACACCATCATCGAGCACTCCCGCAGGCGCTCGGTATCCATGCTGTACGCGTCCATGTAGTTCATCACGATGATGGAAAGGCCCGTTTTAACCTCAATCCCCTTTTTGTACAGGATGTCCAAAAACACTGAACCCTGGGGCGAGTCGGGGCTGTAGGCCTGGGCATACTCTTCCATGGTCATCTTGCGTGTGGCCGGGTAAAACCCGCTTGGGTGGTCGGAGAGGGCTTCGTCTTTGACCAGGAAGACGCCCGTGTCGCAGAGCGGGTGCGAGCAGCCCAAGGGCCAGATGTCTGAGCGCTTGAGAAGGCCGTCAGACTGGTCGGTGAGGTTTTGGATGACGTCGCCGGCGGTGTACTGCCAGGCGCGCGTGGCGTCGAAGCGGCCGGAGGTGAAGGCCGGCTGAAGCGCAAGCCCACAGACCACATCGGAGTTGTCGAGGGCAAAGCGCAAAAGGTCGCCGAGCTGGCCATCGTTTAAGCCTGCCACAACCGCAACCGAGAGCACCACCTGGATGCCCACCTCACGGCAGCGCTCGATGGCGCGCAGCTTCACGTTGAGGATGTCGCGCCCGCAGGTTTGCTGGTAGACGTCGCCTGTGACACCGTCGAAGGAGAGGTAGACACCCGTGAGCCCCGCGGCAACGAGGTCTTCGAGGTAGCCTGGGACCTGGGCTATGACCAGCCCGTTTGTGTTAACCTCAATCCCCCAAAACCCCATCTCGCGGCCCATCCCAATGATGTGGACGAGGTCCTTGCGGCAGGTTGGCTCTCCCCCGGTCAGCTGGACCGCGCCGTCGGTGCCTACCGCGTCTGCAATCACCTGGTACATCGCGCGGATCTCATCCATGGAAGGATCATCTTCGCCGCTTTCGGCAGAAGCAAAGCACACCGGGCAGTGGAGGTTGCAGTTGCGCGTCACCTCAATCTCGAGGAGGGTGCCTCGGCGCCCATGGCGCGCGCAGGTTCCACACCCGAAGGGGCAGACATCGGTGACAGGGAAGGTGTTCTCAGGCCGCGTCTTAGGAAAGGCCTCGCTCCGAAGCCACATATAGTGGTCGGCATCATGCCACATACGGGTCGTAAGCTCACCGTGGTCAGGGCAGGTGCGCGTCATCCATACAGCACCCTCGTCGTCGGCATAGACCTCAGCTGGGAACTCACGCAGGCAGTCAGGACAAAGGGCGGTAGTGTGGTGCAGCGTCTTAGTCATCTATATACTGCCTTGGGTCGTGTTCATCGTTGGGAGGGGTAGAGACCTTAATTCCCATAAAGCCAACCCAACTTAGAACCCTTTTTGGAACAAAGACATCTGGTTGATAGGCTCCAGCCTTTTCAATAGCCTTCATACATGACACTGCGTGTGCAAGGTCGGTCTTATCGTCGATATCTGCAATAGGCGAGAAGTATGCAACTGGCAAATTCTTCTCTTCAATTTTGGCTATATATGCATCTAGGGCAGGCACACCGTCGAGGTTATAGTAAACACCCTGGTGATTGATGTCTGTATCGCGCGAAAAGCCTACAAGAGATGTGCCACATTCTTGGCACGGTGCCAAAACAACCCCTGGCCTGCCTTGATCCTTGAAATACTCAAGCCACTGAAATGCCTGAGTAACATGAGATTTCGGCATTGTCGGGATGTCGCCGCCAACAGAAACGATGCTCTCGTATCCCATAGCAAAAATCTGCGCGAAAGCATCATCGAAATGGTCGTCAAAGGTAGCACCAGCATCGGTTATGTAGTGAATCTCCATTGGCCAAGGCGCCAGGTTATCGAAAGTCTCTTTCATTAAGTCAAGGTTGCTTGCAGGCGTGGTCGAAATGAAGAAGTCATACTTGAATTCGTCTGTCGAAGGGTCAGCCTCATGGGCTGCGTCTTTTTCTGCCTGAAGCCCAGAAATCGCAAGCATCGCATTCTCACAAACGTCGTAGAGGCAAAGCTTGAAAAAGTCGGCAGCCTGCTCTGGAGTCAAGAACCCCCCATTTGCCTCGGTCAGGCGTGTTTTCACTTGCCCAGGAATAGGCGGCTTACTAAACACCAGTAAGGCTTCTTTTCTTTCTGTCATGTATTTCCCTTCTTTGAAAGCTTGCCAAGAGTCAAATTAAGGGCGCCTAAAACTAAGCCCTTCTATTCCTCCCAGCTTAAATCCTTATCGCTTTTTTTGATCATGCAATCGATTGCGTTGTAGGACCACGTACCAATCAACGGCTCGGCATTATCAAGCGAACATGAAGTAAGCAGATTTATATTGCTCTCCCACATTCCTCCACGCCTGTCGTCGAAAACGCCCCATTCAGGATGCCACCATCCGTAATCGGCATGAATCAGCCCATATCTTATACCCGCAAATGCCACTTTAAAATAAGCTTCTCCGTTATCGGTAGCTATACAGCATACATCACCTGCGTCTAGCCCCAAATCGTTCGCAGTCTGCTCGCTCATCTCTACAAGCGGTGCAGGATAGCGTTTCCTAAAATCAGGGTTGTCCATATACATAGATGCGTTATAGGGCTGCTTGCGGCCACCAGTTATAAGCTCGACATGTGTCCATCCATCAGCTTCACGCTCTTTAATAAATTCATCGCTGCACAAATTTGGCACATCAACGGGTTTAGGCAATCGGTCTCCACCTAGGTCTTCGAGCACCGAACTTGCTAGCTCTACTTTCCCCGACCGTGTAGAGAAACCTATCTTTGACCCTTCGGGGTTATTGGGATCAATGGGAAGAAGATGCTTTCCATACTTTGGCGGAATATAGCAGGCGCCGATCTCACAATAAGTGTCCCAGTCCATACCTGTGGGGGCAAGAGTGTATTCACAAGCTTCGCTAAAAGTCTTCCAAGGCCACACATCTTTTTGCCCAAGTCTCATGCCCAGCTCGCGAAAAACATCAAAGTCTACCTTGCGCTCATAATACGGCTCGACTGCAGCATCACCTCCATAGGCCATGTTCGCTACTCCCCCATGGGCCTGAAACGTAGGGCGTTCCATGGCAGCTGCTGCCGGTAGTACATAGTCGGCAATAGATGCCGTTGGTGTCATGTAATAATCAAGCACGACGATAAGATCCAGCCCCATCAAGGCCTTATAGACCCTATGGGTGTCGGCGTAGGTTAAAAGCGGGTTCGTCGCTTCTACTATAAGCGCCCGAATCGGATAAGGCCCTCCTGTCTCCATCGCATGAAGCGCAAGATCTGGATGCACAGATGCCAAATACCGCAAAGGAAGCATCTTCAGGCTGCGACTATCTTGCGACTTCGACTCGGTGTCAGGCGAATTAGGAGTAGCCGGCACCTGACCTTCTTGCGAGTTCATCGCCTGCGCGACGAAATCATATCCGTCATATGATTGAAGAGGAGTAACCCCAGTGTTTAGACAGTACTTGCGCAAAACTTCCTCGTTTGCAAGCGAATCCTCTAAGTCGAGCTCAGAAACGAATTCGCTAGGCTGAGCTAGGCAATTAGCACCCGGGCGGTCAAGATTGCCGGTAATGGCAAGCAGAATGCAGCGCGCCCTGTGTGTTGGCGACACGTTCTGACCAACCTGGTCTATTCCGCGCCCAGAAATCAAGGCAGAAGGCTGTCTAGAAAACATCCTAGCAACGCGGCGAATATCGTCTTCAGATACATCGCAGACTTGTGCCGCATATTCAGGGGTATAAGGCTTTACGTGTTCTTCAAGTTCATCGAAACCAACGCACCACTCATCAACAAATTTCTTGTCGTATAAGCCCTCTTCAATGATTACGTTTATAAACGAAAGCGCCAGTGTACAATCGGTTCCAGATTTCGGGGCAAGCCAGATATCGGCTATCCTTGCAGTTTTCGTGAACCTAGGGTCAATCACCACAATATCGGGGTGCGGGACACCGTCAAGCGACTTCTTGGACATCTTTAGAATGTGTCGCCAAAATACCGAATTATCTGATTCCGCTGGGTTGGTACCCCAAATTAGGAAAGTATTCGTTTCATCTGTTATATCAACTTCAATGGTCCACCCAAATGTAATTGCATCCATCCAGATTCTAGGGTTCCAGCAAATCTGGCCGATTCCCATATTGTTAGGAGACCCAAAATTCGACATGAATCTATGCAAGGGCCAAAAAGAGGTATGTGGACCTCCTATCATGGACGCAAGGGTGCCAGGACCGAATTCCTTGCGCAAAGCATCAAGCTTTGTAGCGATATCGTCTAGAGCCTCATCCCAAGTTACACGTTCCCAATCGCCTGAAGTGCGCTCACCTTTTCTTTTCATGGGATAGTTAACTCTTCTAGAGCTGTCCAGAGTATCAAGGTTCATCTTCCAGCGTGGGCATCCTGCCAGAATCTTTTCGTCATATGGATACCTAGTTGGGTCTGGCTCAAGGGTAACAATACGCCCATCCTCAACCCCTGCGATAAAACCGCAAAGGTAGCCGCAATAGTGGCAATTTGTCTTTTTCTTCTGAATAGTCATAAAGATGAGGCGCGTCTACATCCCAATATCAGAAACATTAAATTCACTAAGCGCGACATCGCCATCCTTGATTTCATCGCTTGAGTGGCCTTCTTGGGAATCGCTGCCTAACCCCTCAAATTTCCTAGACGAACTATCCGTCTCGATAACGCCTAGTGTGTCGTTAAACAAAAAGCGAACTTTCATCCAATCGCCTACCTGCGACCAGTTAATTCGCCAATTGTACAAAAGCTCCAGGAAGTGGACGGCTTGAATATAGGACTGCGCCATATTCAGTTGGAAAACACAGCTCAAACATGCGGTAACTATACTGTCAGCTCCTGCATCTAGCGATTCCTGTCCACAAATCTTTGCGCACTTATCGGCCGCGTCGGTCTTTCCCTGTGCGCGCGGCAGGGAGCCGCAACAAATCGAACTATTCCTACAATGCTTGGGATCTACCCACATATCATCAGGCATAATGGCTCGAAGCGCATCTGCAAACTGCCCGTATTCCCTATCGGGGCAAGAATCATGCGGACACAATTTAACATCCGCATTCGCATCACCCTTAATAAGTTCGGCAACCGTGTGTTTGTCTAGCCTATATCCTAAATTTGCAAAAACCTGAGGAAGAGCAACAAGCTCAATGTGGCTGACCCGATCATCGTTAGCAAACGATTCTCTTAGTGCCTTCACGCAATTCGGACATGCACAAACTATTCTCTCAATGCTTGTTTTGGATATGCGCTCGCGAAGCTCCTTCTCGAAAGAAGGACGAATAACATCGCCGTTGGGTTCGTAGCTTAATATCTTTCCGCAGCATAGAAGCGACATACCGTCAACTTCACCGTCTTTTTTAAGCGTATCGAAAACCGCGATAGTCAAAGGCATCGCATAGTTGATCATCGAACACCCAGGAAAAAAGATAGACGTACATTTGGGGGCATCATTGCCCTTAGACAATGTGAAATAACCAGATGCTGCATCTTGTACTATCGTGTCGCCAGTCAGCGCATCTATCATCTCAAAATCAGACATTTTCCCTCTTCATCAAAATCAAATTTAAAGACATAAGGGACGATATGAACGAAGCGATGCATATAAGCCAAGGCACGCGAGAAAAAGCTATTTCAATAGTCGAAAAGCAAATGCAATCCGAGCGTGCGACGCGTCGAACAATTAATATCGCGCCGAATTGTCTACCACCAACGAGTTTACAACATATAGGCTACAGCAAAAAGAATGTCCCCACTCGCGTTTGAGCAGGGACATTTCCCATATCTTCAAATAAATCACAAAGCGCGATTTAGAAGATGTTCTTTCCGTAAGTCCACTTATGCAGGAATTCTGCATCGTTGCCAACAAGACGGCCATAGTAAATCTTTTCGCCAGGAAGCGGCTGACGATCGTCTGAGTAAACGATAAGGAAGCGAAGCAGTAATCCGCCAAGAAGAACGAGTACAGGTGCAATGACAGAAGATGCAACGGTCTCAGAAAGACCAATGTAGAAGATCTCTGGGATGATGAGGCCACAGCACATCATGCCGCCCCAGAATAGATACTTCCAAGAGCCGTCAACCCAGCGATGCGCAGTAGCAATCTGAGTCTTGTTGCCCGCACCGAGGAAGGAAAGCACCATGATGATCAAAACTACTATTTCGATGAACGCGAGGATCACATCAACGACGTGAACCAGATGCTTAATAGCCTCAATGACGACATAGTTGTTGTAAAGGGTTGCAGCTGTCACGTCGCCGAATACAGCAGCCTGATAGAACTGCGCAAGCGTAGATTCATTGATCACCTGATAGTCGATGCTCATAGGCCACCAACCAATAGAGATGCTTATCATAGCGCAAGCGGTAGAAAACGCTGAGATAGCAAACAGCACAGGAAGTGCCGGGGTTGCCCAGAAGGAATGCGCTTTCAAGGTAGAAAGGAAGATGCCCGTGTAGATAACTACGCATACACCGCCAATGCCTGCAAGAACAAGACATACATCACGGAAAGGCACTAAGAAGTTCGCAATTGGTGCGAACCACTCCCATGGAATGAAGCTGACCCACCAGATAGCGCCAAACACGAAGCACACGGAAAGCACGCGAGCGCCCCAAGCAAGGATGGATGTCGACTTGATAAACGCGCGGAAGAATATCAGTGGTTGACCCAAGTCAAGAACCAGTAGTACCAAACCTATCGCGATAGCTACAAGCGCTATAAAGCACGGCCATGCACATGCCAGTTGAACGGATGCAGAGGCTTCAGGGTAGACGAAAAACGAGAGAATAGCGGTGAGGCCAAAGATGCCGCCGCCAAGACCACCCAAAAACAGGTAAGTCGCGATCATCCATTCCCAATAATGATGGCGAATATCGCCAAAGTTAGCTTTACTTTTATTCATCACGCTCATTATCTTGTACCTCCCAAGTTAGGAATGTAGTAGATCTGAGGGCCGGTACCTAAGTCTTCGAGCAGACGAACTGTCTCAACCGAACTTATAAGCTTCGACACCTCGGATTCCGGATCGTCCAAGTCGCCAAAAATGCGAGCCTTCTGATGACAGGTGGCTACACAATATGGCTCGGCATCCGGATCCATTGCGCGATGATCGCGACAGAAAGTGCATTTCTGAACGAAACGGTGCAGACGTGGACGCAAGTGCGATTGGTCGCGCATACCATAAGGGCAAGCGTTTACGCAAGCTAGGCATGCCATGCACTTTTTGTAGTCAATCCATACCACGCCATCGTCGTCTTGCTGGGATGCTCCAGCAGGACAAACAGGCACACACGCCGGTTTTTCGCAGTGCATACAAAGGGTTGGAACCCAGTTACGGTGTACGTTAGGCCATTCGCCTTCAACGCCTTCTGAAAGAACGGCGTTATAGATTATGTCGTTAGGTAGTTCGTTCCATGTACGGCAAGCCACCGTACAAGAATGGCAGCCGATGCAACGACGCTGGTCTATGACCATGCAATAACGTGTCATATTCAGCTCCTCCTATTCTGCCGTCTCGGCCTCAGATGCCCCAGCCTGGGCATCGGCAGACGGCTCAGCCTCTTCTGCCGGGGCTTCGACAATCTCTTCGTAGGTCATCGAGTAGCGCTTGCCCGTAGCCATGTCGATAAGGTTCTGCGCCGTGGGATCGTAGGCGTAGCCGTAGCTGGCGTCGTGATAGACATTGGTTTCGGGATCAATCATCCACCCGCTGTTAGGATCGTAGATGTAGGGGTTGTCGCCGAGGCGGGCATAGCCAAGCTCGGTGTCCCAGGTAAGCGTTGCCGGGATCTCGTAGGGCGCCGCTTTGCCCGGATAGGTACGGATGCCAGCGAGGTAGGTAATGGGCTCGCGGTCCATGGTGTACTGCTGACCCGTTGCATCATCTACTAAGCACTCAGAAGCGGCATCGTAGCGCCAGCCAGTGTAGGCGTCGATATAAGCTCCACTCTTCGGGTCGATTTCCCAACCAGATTCATCAAGTTTGAAGTGCGTCTTTTTGTTGTAGATTGTGTCATCCTGCCATACCCAGTAGTAACCCTCAGGAACTTCCTTAGTAGGAGCAGGCTCCTCAAACGGAATAGGTTCGCGAGCAAGAGGCTGGTCGGAAGGCATAACCTGGACGCCAGGCTCGCTTACAGACCCAGGAATAGACCATTGCGCATCTTTAGCTGTGAACTCGTGGTCCAGTTCGGTGCACTTGTAGACCTTGCACAAAAGGCCACGGTTAGCCCAACTACCGCCCATCGGGTCGCAGTGCTCTTCGTCAACGGAGGTCAGCGTGTTGACGTTGGACTCCAAGCAGCCAAACGGGTTGTCGAGATCTGCCGAACCGTCACGTTCTGGATACCACCAACCACGTGGACAGAAGATGACATTCGGTGCGACCTCGGGCTCAACGTTGGCACGCATCTTAATACGGCCACGACGAGTCTCAATCCAGCACCAATCGCCATACTCAATGTGAAGCGACTCTGCCGTCGTGGGATGAATCGAGAAGAACGGTGTTGGATAAATGTAGCGAATGTTGGGCATGTTGAAATGCTCTGAGTGGTGATACGGCATGAAGCCGCCACCAGTAGTAAGTGTGAGCGGATACTCGTCGAGCAGCTCAGGCGTATCAATCGGGTTTTCGATGGTGCCAATGTAGGTAGGCATGCCAGGGAAGCCAAGTTCCTGCATGATGGTCGAGTTAAGCTCAACCTTCTTGGAAGGCGTCCAAAAGCCACCGTGAGCCTCGAACTTCTTCTGGTGCAGAGGCGGATAATACATGCGAACGTTGTCAACGAATTCCTCGTAGCTGTTAATGGGAAGTCCAATTGGCTTGATGACATCCCAGTAAGCGTCTTCAACGCGCTCCCATGGCCAGTTGGCCGGGTCTTGACCGCACGCAAGGCCAAGCTTCTTCCAGAACTGGAAATCGTCGTGGCGATCGTATTTAGGTTGGATAGCGCGACGACCACCCATCAAAGAGTCGGTTGCGCCGTAGTGAGTCACAATGGTCGGACGCTCAAGAGCGCCAGCCGCCGGGAATACATAGTCGGCAAACAGCGATGTTGGAGTGATCCAGTAGTCTACTGCGACCAGGAACTCCACCTTCTTGATGGCCTCGAGGGTCATCTTTGAATCGCCATAAGAGTTGATTGGGTTTGTGGCGTTGCAAATAAGTGCGCGAATGGGGTATGGGTCGCCTGTGATGATGGCCTTGAACACGGATGGCCCGTGTGCCTCGCAGAACCACTCGCGAGGAAGAGTCTTGCCCCACTGACGCATAGCATTGTCAGAGATAACTTTGTATCCTGGCCAAGAAGTAAGCTTGAAGCGGCTAATCTGCTTTTCCATCTGAGAATCTGGCATAGCCTCGTTAAGCTCAAGTTCCTCGTCGGTAAGGAAGTTGAGTGCAGGTCCTGGCATACCGTCGCCACCAGGAACCTCAAGGTTGCCGGTAACTGCGCGAAGAAGCGCGATAGCGTGGCTGCCGGTAGTAGACGCACGACCGATTTGATCCCAAGTGCAGCCCCACTGGATGCAGCCTGGTTTATTGGCCGCATACATAGTAGCAGCTTGACGGATAAGATCTGGCTCAAGCCATGTAATCTCGGAAGCCCATTCAGGCGTGTACTGAGCCACATGTTCCATGAGCTCGTCATAGCCCGAGCACCACTTGTCGATGAAGTCATAGTCACACATGCCACCGAACATAATGGTGTTGAGCATAGCAAGTGCCAATGCCGCGTCAGAACCCGGACGAAGTGGCAACCAGAGATCTGCCTTTGATGCCGTCTCGGAGTAACGTGGGTCAACTACGATGATTTTCAGGCCGGCCATCTGCAGGTCGGTGTAACCATGCATGCCAGGAAGTGTTGACGCACCTGGGTTCATTCCCCAAAGAACAAGGCTCTTAGCCCCGCCGAGGTCGGTCTCAAACGGAGACCAACCGGAAACGCAGGTCTCGGCCATAAATGTTGGGATCCAGCAAAGCAGCGCGTTGTGGAAGCCGTTCGGTGTTCCGAACTGGTTCAGGAAGCGCCTGCGTGCCCAGTCGTCAGTACGGGTGGTGCCACCTGCAGATGCCACTGCCTCGGCACCAGACTCAGCCTTGATTTGATTGAGACGATCTGCGACTTCTTGAATAGCTGTGTCGTAGTCAATCTGTTCCCACTTGCCTTCGCCCTTTTCGCCAACACGCTTGAGAGCGTGGTTAACGCGGGCGGGATGGTTCACATGCAAAAGCGCGGAAGTACCGCGGCAGCAAAGACCACCCTGATTTGAATAATTGGGATCGCCTTCGATCTTGATTACGTCACCATCTTTGACGTAAGCAAGAACTCCACAGTTCGCATGGCAGAAGTAACAAAGCGACTTCACCATTTCGACACCGGGGGCATGAATATCGATTTCGGCCATCTACATTCCCCTCTTCTTCTCGTACTTGCGCAGGATTTCACCCCAAACGCAAGTTAAGCCCCAAGCATTGCATTCAAAAGAATTTAGACATGCGCAACTTGGCGCAATTCGCCAACTAGTATGAGATTATACATAGCGGCTTATGAAAATCAGTAAAGATTTATGGGAAATTATGTATATGGTAATTTTGAAAAGCGGTGGGTTATCTTTTTCTTGAGGCTTTCGCGCATCTCTTAAAAAACATTTAAGAGGTGACATTCCTGCCGCTTACAATACTTGCTAAGCGCAAGTATTCGTTAAAAGGAAAACTTATGAGGGATCATATATTTACATTTATGGGAACAGCAGCAGGATGCGGGGTGCCATCGTTTTTCTGCGATTGCCCGGCCTGCGAGGAAGCGCGCGCCAACCCTAAGCTTGCAAAAGGCGATTGCGGGGTCATGATTCGTCGCGATAAGACAGAATCGAAAGACGAACACATACCTACGCTAATGATCGATACTCCCCCTGATGCCCGCCATCAGCTCATTCGCGAAAATGTGCGTTGGGTAGACGAAGTCATGTTCACCCATTGTCATTTCGACCACATCGGCGGCCTTGGAGAATATGAATATCTCGTTTATCTCGCACGTGGGGGCGTCAAACTTCCGGTCTTTGGCTCGGCAAAGACGCTTGAAGGAATCAAGACCGAATTTCACTACATGCAAGAAGCGCTAAATTTCAATGTCATAGAACCTTATCAAAGACATGAATTCGACGGGGTTTCATACACAGCGTTGCCGGTCACCCACGCTCCAGGAACGTACGGATACCTTATAGAAACTGAAGATACCCGCATGTTCTATGCCTCAGATACCGCCAAGCTTCCCGAAGAAACTGCTAGGCAAATACGCGGCGTGGATATACTTGCGATGGATGCCACTTTTTGGAAAAACAACTGGAATCCCAACGATCATCATTCTGTCCAAGAATGCATTGCCGAAGGGTTGGAACTAGAAGCAAAGAAGATATATCTCACTCATATGTGCATGCACTACGACGAGCCAATCACACATGCCCAACTTATGGACTATCTTGCCCAATACGAAGGACAGGTGCTACCTGCAATGGACGGAACATCGTTTGCGATCTAAAACGCAAGGCGCTGTTAAGTGGCAGCGCCTTTTCTCAGCGAACTTCGGCGCCAGTTGCCCCGCATACCTTCTTGACCATCTTGGCGTGAGCCTTGTCGACCTCCTCGCTTGTAAGCGTACGCTCAGAAGAGCGATACTCCAGCGTAAAGGCCATCGACTTTTTGCCCGCCCCAACACGTTCATCATCGCGATAGACGTCAAACAAGCGTACCGAAGATAGCGTCTTGCCTCCACCAGACTTGATGGCGCGAGTCATGCGCTCGGCGGTTACGTCTTCGCTCACAACGAAGGCCTGATCCATGAGCACTGCGGGGAATTCGGGAACATCGACGTAATCGCGAGCAGGCCGTGACGCTTTAATCAAAGCATCCAAATCCAGCTCGAAAGCAACTATCGGAGCATCGGCGTCAAAGGCCTTGACAGCAAGCGGGTGAATTTCGCCAATCCAGCCGATTTTTGCACCTGCTGCATAAAGCTCAGCAGCACGTCCAGGTTGGAGTTGCGGCGCCTCTTCGGCGGAAAGCTTTTTGAAGTTAGCCTTAGGAAGGGCAAGTTCACGAACAAGATTTTCTAGCACGCCCTTTCCATCAAAGAAGTCGAAGGGCTCATACTTTAAGTTCCACCCATCATTACCCATAGCTCCGGCTAGAACACCAGCTACCTTGGTGCGTTCTTTCGGACGCTTGCGACCCTCACCAGTCGAGAAAACCTCACCTATCTCGTAAAGCTGAATGTTTTCTGTGCCATGGTGCTGATTATATGAAACGCTCTTCAAAAGGCCTGGAATGATGGATTGGCGCATGATAGACTGCTCGGAATTAAGCGGGTTCAAAAGCTCAACTGGCTCACCTTCCACAATTGTATCCATGCGCAAGTTCTTCATATCATCAGGAGATGCAAATGAATAGGTCATCGTCTCGTTCATACCGGATGCGCGAAGCGTGTCGTTAATTTTCCTTTTAACAAGCTGTTGTGCTGTCTGTTCGCCCACGCGTTTAGGTGAAGAAGGAAGCGTTGAAGGAACACGATCCATGCCCCAAAGGCGCACAACTTCCTCGTACAGGTCAATCTCACGCTCAAGGTCGGGGCGATAAGTAGGAGCAATGACGTCCAACACATTAGCATCCGCTGTCTTTTTAACCTCGCAGCCTAGGCGCACAAGGATATCCTCTATGAAATCGGAAGGTATTGCATCCCCCATCATCTTCTGGAAGCGCGGGATTCTAAACTTCAAGCTAATAGGAAAAGTCTCAAGTGGATAAGCGTCAACCATCCCAGGGCGCACCGTGCCGCCAGAAACTTCTGCCATCAGCGCCGCAGCTGCCGCAGAAATATCCTCAATAGCAACTGCATCCACACCGCGCTCATAACGAAGCGAGGCCTCAGAAATCAAGCCTAGGTTGCGGCTTGTACGCGATGTGTGCGCACGGCTAAATGTGGCCGCTTCAAGCAAGATCGTGGTCGTGTCGTCCTCAACCTCAGAATCAAGCCCTCCCATAACGCCTGCAAGAGCAACGGCACGCTTCGGCGTAGCAATTACCGCCATATCAGATGTGAGTGTACGATCTGTGCCATCAAGAGTTGTGAATTCCTCGCCATCTTCAGCAGCGCGCACTATCACCTTGACATTGCCATCTTCATCGCTAAGAGATGCGTAATCAAATGCATGCAGAGGCTGCCCATACAAAAACATTATGTAGTTTGTGACATCCACTATATTGTTGATTGAACGCGCGCCTGCAGCAGTGACACGCTCGGCAAGCCACTTAGGCGAAGGTCCAATTTTTACATTGTCGATGACGCGAGCAGTATAGCGCTGGCAAAGCTCCTCGTTAGCTATTTCAATTGAAACCGCTTTTGAAACATCTTCGCCGGCTATGAACTGCTCAAGTTTTGCTGCATCTTTGTACAGTGGGTCATGCCAAGCCAGCTGATACATAGCGCCCACTTCACGGGCAAGCCCTGTAAGTGAAAGGCAATCGGGGCGGTTCGGAGTGATTTCCAAATCCAAAACGGTATCGCTAAGATTGAGATATTGAGCTAAAGGAACGCCTATAGGGGCATCCTCGGGCAGAATCATTATGCCAGCATGGTCGTCTCCAAGACCCAACTCTCGCACCGAACAGTTCATGCCACAACTTGCAACCCCGCGAAGCTTGGACTTCTTGATATGTATATCGCCTGGAAGGCAAGCACCCACAAGAGCGGTCACGATATGGTCACCCTCATGGAAATTCTGTGCACCGCAAACTATCTGCAAAGGCTCAGGTTTGCCATCCTCACCTAGGTTGTTCTCCCCCACATCAACCATACAAACCCACATATGATCAGAGTCGGGGTGCGCCGACTTAGACACAACTTTCGCTGTGACTATTTTGTCGAAGTTGTCCCCGAGCTTTTCGACGCCTTCAACGCCTGTTCCTGTAAGATCCAACTTGTCACAGAATTCTTGCAGCGATGCTGGAACCTTTACATATTCATCAAGCCATTTAAGCGATAGTCTCATTTCTCTTCCTCTATAGCGAAGTAACCTTTATGACAATTGTGCGTAAGCCTTAAAACGTAGGTCTTAGAACTGCCTCAAGAAACGCATATCGCCCTCAAGCAACATACGAAGGTCGGGCACATCGTATTTGAGACATGCAAGCCTCTCGACACCCATGCCAAAGGCAAAACCCGAATAAACTTCCGGGTCGATGCCGCTCATCTCAAGCACGTTCGGGTCAACCATGCCGCACCCTAGAATCTCAAGCCAGCCAGTTCCCTTGCACATACGGCAGCCCTCGCCGCCACAGATACCGCAGCTTACATCCGCCTCCGCAGAAGGTTCGGTGAACGGGAAATAATGGGCACGGAAGCGCGTCTTGCGGTCAGGCCCAAATATCTTCTTGCATACAAATTCGAGCGTGCCTTTAAGGTCACCAAAAGTGATGCCCTTATCAACCACAAGCCCTTCTATCTGATGGAACTGGGGCAGGTGCGAAGGATCTGCAACATCGCGCCTGTATACCTTGCCAGGAGATATCACATATATGGGAAGTTCGCGATCCTCCATTGCATGAACCTGCGTGCCAGAGGTTTGTGTGCGAAGAAGCACATCCGACTCTCCCTGCACATTCGCGAAATCACCGGATCGGTCTAACACATAGAAGGTATCCTGCATCGATCGACTGGGGTGATCTGGCGGGGCGTTCAGCGCCTCAAAATTGTAATAGTCGGTTTCTACCTCAGGGCCGCCTATAACCGAATAGCCCAAACCTAAGAATATGTCTGACACCTCGTCGGTAATGGAGTTAATGAGGTGGCGAGTTCCTATCTGCTGAGAGCGACCCGGCAATGTGACGTCGACTGCGGCAGCATCAATAGATTCCAGAAGCTCCTTAGCTCCTACCTTGGCTTTTGCCTCCTCCAATGCGCTCTCAACCGCATTGCGAGCCTTATTCACGGCCTTGCCGACCTCGGCTCGCTCTTCTTTAGGAACCTTCCCCATTGAACGCAGGTAGGCAGTAAGCGTACCCGATTTGCCAATGACTGCGACTCGAATCTCCTCAAGAGTCTTCGAATCATTGGCCTCAGATATCGACTTCAAGGTCTCAGATTCAAGTTGTGATAATTCGTCTATAACAGACATGCATAACCTCATCTCCAGAAATTGCAAGAATTTATTATAGGAGATAAGAGGCCTGCCATATTGATAAAGATGCGTTTGAGAATGCCATCCGCAAAGGTTTTAGCACAGAAGGCAGGTCTATTCACCAATTATTTGAAAGTCCGTGACGCTTTGAGCTAAAGCAGCCTCGTATTCCGAGACGGTCAAGCCCAGTTGCGAAGCGTCCAGCCTAACCTCAACAACGCCATCACCGCTTGCCGATTCCAAGATACGCTCGGAAAACTGGCTTTCTAAGAAATTAAGCACTAAAGCCTCTTGCCCCTCATCCGTATGAACGCTAATGGTAACTTGCGAGACTAATCCATAAGAATCGCTTGAGATTGTCTCAAGAGCATCTAAGTATTGCCCATAAGGTCCATTTATGACATATGAATAACGATGTGTAGCATCGGTCAATGTATCTGTTTGCGAAGAGTCGCCGCCTGACTGCGCCGATTCAGACGAAGAGGTGACATTGTTCGCAAAATAATTAGAGCCTTCCGGAAATGCGAAAAAGATGTTAACAAGCACAGCAATTATTGCCACCGCAATTATAAAGATCAAAAACACCTTTACGAACTTGTCCATACCGGCGTATGAAGTACTTTGAGGTGGTGCAGCTTCAGCAGAAGGTTCCACCCTGGCATGCCGACCTCGAATTGCTACATCATCTATGTCAGATTCTAAAAAAAAGACCCGGAATGGATTCTTAGTATTTTCGCCCACAAATCCCCCTGGCAAATCATTTAGCTATATACGCACAAGTGCCAAATATACTGCAGCAAGTCGCAAGAAATCAAAATTAACCGCAATAGGCCACATACGATACAAAACTAATTACTCTTGCGGCGACATCCCGCCCACTAGCTCGGAACCTAGGCGCTCCCGTGATTCATCGGACAAAACCCATCCCTCGTCTGCACGGAAATATTCCAAGTATATAGGACCTATTTCCTCTGATTCGGCAGAGGCTATCAAGTCGTTGGCCTCTTTTGTGAGTTGAGCCACAGACTGCTTCAGATTCTTTGGGCTAGAGGAATATTTTTTAGCAAGATCTTTTATAGACTCAGATATCTCAGAGATATTTTTGCATTTCAAATAGACTTGAGCTACAGCGACATCGCCTTCTACCTTCACGTCACCCACGTCTACGCCAAGCCCGCTCATCACCTGTCCGGCCACGTCTTCAGCAGACATTCCCAATGAGTCAAGCGATTTGGAATCTACAGAAGAGGCGATCTCCTCCACAATCGCGTCGTCCGATTCATTGAAGGCCGAAAGGGTTGTTTGAAGGGACTCCTTGAGCCTATCGGCGCTAAGACGATCTTGTGCCCCGCACCCCACAAGACAAGCAGAACAAGCTAAAGAAATGCAAGACAGAACAAGGGCTATTCTTGTAAGCCACGTCCTAGCCATTGTCTATGACTGTTGCCACGCTGTCGGAGATCGAGGCCATCATGTTCCACGATACAGAATCTAAGGCATTCACGATATCGTTGGCTGCATCTTCCAAGGCCTCACTCTTATTGACGGAGGATTTCTTTCCACGTTCATGGGTGGAAATCACTCGCATAGCGAAAGATGGAGCGTAATCCTCCAAAGCCGTTACCTTGACAACATCGCCCGATTGAGGAGCATGAATGAAAAAGCCATTACCTAGATACATCCCAACGTGGTGAACGTCGCCGTCACTTTCGAAGAAGAGCAGGTCGCCTGGGTGCAGATCATCGAGTTGTACCTCCTCGCCAACCTGGCACTGAACGTATGTTGTTCTTGGCAAGTTGACGCCTAAAGCGGTGCTGTATGCATACTGTACAAATCCCGAGCAATCAAAACCGACCTCAGGTGTATTTCCACCCCAAACATAATCTGTTCCTAGATACGTTGTCGCAATGGCTAGCAAATCGGCAATAGTGCGCTTTTCTGTGACCTTGTTTCCATCAGCATCGGTTGTCTCAACCAGATATTCTTCATCTGGTTCATAAGGAAGAGCCTCGTCATATCTAGTTAAATCGTAAGTGTCAATCAATGCCGTAAGAGATGCCGCATAAGAGGTGCTTGTGGCATATCTGCCCTGAAGGTATTCAGCAGCCTCATAGGGTGTCTCGGCGTTTTGCTTGAGAGCCCCGTAATACACGTCCAGTCTTTCTTCCGTAAGAAGATTCGCGTAATCGTTAAGCGATTCGGTATAGCTAGAATAGTCCCTGAAAGTGGCACTTGTCGTATATTCGTTTCCGCTGCTGTCATATTCTTTCGTCTTCATCGTAACGCCGTTATCGTTGAAAGAACCTTTGATTCCGAAAAGATTGTAGAACGGTGCGCTTGATAGAAGCGAAGAGCCTGAACCGCTTTCAAGTATGGCCTGCGCGATCATAACCGAGGCGTAGATGCCCTTATCTTGCCCAATTTGCCTGGCCTGCTCTCCAATCACAGCAATGAACTGTTCGGTTGTAAGATCGTGTGTCGCGCGGCTTACCTTGACTGTTTGCGCGGATCTCTTGCTAGAAGTCGAAGCCGATTTATCACTTTTATCGTTGTTTTTATTAGCGGAATCTGACAATGGATGCTTCAAGGATTTTGTTGAAGACTTCTTCTTTGCAGATGAAGAAGTTGCATTGGATGTTTTATCTTTTTTAGAAGTACCGGCGTTCGTAGCAGCCGATGAATCGGAATCTGAAGACTTGCTCTCATCAACACTTTCTGTAGGCTCTGATTCTGTAGCCCCTGAGGAAGCCTCTTCGCCATCACTTGATTCAGTGTCTTGTGAGTCATCACCATCCAAGTTGTCTTGCCCATCGCCATTATTATCAGCGTTTTCATCATCCGTCGAGGAATCATCCGTGCCTTGCTTGTCCTCGTCGTTGGAATCCCCTTCTTCAGAGGAGCCTTCCTCATCTGAAGAACCACTAGAAGTATTTTCTTCAGAAGAAGCACAACATGACTTCAAGGCCTCAATATCGTCGTCGGACAAATAGGCCAGGTATGTATTTAATTGGGAATTGGTTATAAGACCATCTGCAGCCAATTCCTCAAGTGAGCTTTTCAAAGTGGCCTTGCTAATGGTTCCGTCAAGATAGCCAGAAATACAAGTTTGCACGCATGAAGGAGCGGCATCTGACATCGGTGCTAAAGCAGAACTATTTGAAACGGAGGAATCGGCCAGAGCCTGACCCTGATTATCAAAAATTGCCCCAGAAGCAACGGGAACCATTGCCGAAACTAACGCTAACGATGCGATAACACATAGAGGTGCTCGATATCCCTTAAGACAATGACCGTGTGAATTGATTTTATTCATACCCTAAAACCTTCTTCAGCGATTTTCTGTTCTTCTCTCTCTTCTACTAAGAGACTACTTTTGCGTACGGTATAAGCTCGTCTTTTTTGTAGCAATTCAATACTACTATTCTAGATTCCATCCATTTCTTGTCAAGGATAATCAAACCTCCGCAGCCGACCGCTTTAAGCTGGGCTTTTGCTCCTGGGTTTTTGGGATCGTTTCTATGCAACCACCCTTAGCGAGCCTCTTTTATCAGCAACTATAAAATTCCCCTGCGCTTAGGAATTATCTGCGAGATCCTCGCTTCGTTTGATCACCGCATCAGCTAGCGCCTCATAAGCTATAGCTGCATCACTTGTAGGGTTTCCTTCGATAACGCTCTTTCCTAATTCCTCGCATTCTTGTACAGCGGAAGACCTAGGAATTTCCCCCACAATTGGAGTTCCAATTTCTTGAGCAAGGTCAGATACAAGGGCATTTTCGTTTTGGATGTTTCTATGATTGAGTATAAGTCCACCAAGGCGCGCGTAATTGCGATTCTGATATCGCAAAACAGCCGAGGCAATATTCGACGCCGCATACATCGACATCATCTCTCCCGATGTAACGATAAATACGACATCAGAGTAATCGCCACGCATCGGCAGGGAAAACCCTCCGCAGACCACATCTCCCAAAACATCATAAATTACGATATCGGGGCTATAGGACTGCCATGCCTCAAGCTCGTCAAGCTTTTCAAATGCTGTAATTACTCCGCGCCCTGCACAACCCGTTCCAGGAAGAGGCCCGCCAGCCTCAGCGCAAAGTACGCCCAAGGCTCCTTCGTGCACAATATCTTCAAGTTCGGGATCATCTTTTGTGCGCATGATATCCAAAATGCTATCTATACGTTTTGCGCCCATTGGGATATATGTCGAATCGGCTTTCGGGTCGCATCCTATCTGCATAACCCTAAAGCCCTTCTTCGACAGCGCTGCGGCAATATTAGATACAGTAGTAGATTTACCGATTCCTCCCTTGCCGTAGATAGCTATTCTAAGCATTAACCCTCCAAGAAAATCAAAACAGCGGCGCCAACGAAATTGAAAAACCCGTTAAAACTCTATTCCGAGCGCATAGCAAGGTTTTCAAGAACAACGTATTGGCAATGCGACACGAACTTCTGCAAGCATGAAGGTCCAATAACGATATCGTATTCCGGGCAAGAAACCGCATCAATCAGTTCGTCCTCAGAACTAACAAGGTAGTCTGTATCGAAGGCGATATCTTTATCCAAGCCAAAAGGAAGCGCGTAATCAAACTCACATATAGGCGGCCAAGCATTTGGCGACCTGCGTTCAGCCAAAGCCTCATTCACCGACTTCGCTGCAGCATGGGCAACTATTTGGTCTCCCACAATCAAAATATGAAGAGTTTCTTGAGCCTTAGATTCCTGTTGCCATGGCATGAACATCGGCATGTGCGCAGGCTCAGGCATAGGCAAGATATAGTCCAAGACATCAGAAAGGCGGCAGCGCATATCGCGAATATGAGGAACTATCCTGCGAATTTCGTCACATTCATCTAGCGTCATAAAGTTAACGCCCAGTTTCGATTTCAAGTTCTTAGCCGCTTTCATCGCACCTGTAGACATAACAACAATGTCATCGACTTCAGCCATCTTTTTATGAGACTCTAAAGTAGGAGCGCACCCCCATACGCAATGTGCAAACGGCAGAATTGCTTGGCAATTCTGTATTCCCGCATAGTCGTAAAGATCAAGACCTAAAAGACCAAGTCGCCTATTTTCGACCGTAGACAATTGCCCTACCAGCTCAGTTTCACCTGCACGCAATTTTCGTATTGATTCCATCTCGCGACCATAAAGTTTGAGCATCGCATCGTATGCACAAGAAAGCCCGTTAGAGTAGTCTTTATCGAGAGACGAACGTATTGCAATCGCCACAAGGCCGGTTCTTTCCCCAAGCTCTTGTGCAAGCGCTGAAATATCAAGCCCTATAAGCGAAGACACAGGCCCATCAAGCAAAACAACGAAGTCGGGATTACAAGCATCCACTATCTCAAGATATTGCTTTAAGAAGAATTCCTCATCGGCAACAACGTAATCCTTGTCGTGAACATCAAGCAAGCTGGCGCAATAAAAGCAAGGGGTGTTATCAAGCTTCAAGAAGCGCTCTGCACATGCAATGCTTCCGTTCATGTCATGGAAAATCATCAGCCCACGCGTGTTTGCAAATGCAGAAGCCGCACCAACGTTATCGCTTGCAAAGGGGGTGATACGACGCCAAATCTTAAACATGTGCGCGAGCTTCCTCTTCGTGAAATAAGTGACAAGCCTGAGCATTATCTTCATGGGATACAAGGCACGGTTGGGTACTACCCTCGCAGAAGACATGAGATGTCTGGTCGCCATCCTCATGTGGCATGTAGAAAGACTGGTCACCATCCTCGTGCATAGGAGGCCGTTTCCTGCCAAGACCCTCTTCGCCGCCTCTGAATTTCTCCATGAAGCG
>CAZYOQ010000001.1:98857-119928 GCA_964649145.1 uncultured Eggerthellaceae bacterium
GAGGCCGTTTCCTGCCAAGACCCTCTTCGCCGCCTCTGAATTTCTCCATGAAGCGGCCTTTGCCTCCTGGTCCTCCTGGTCGTCTGGGTCCTCCAGGTTCTCCAGATCCACGCATAGGTTCGCGTCCTCCATTTTGCATCTGAAAACCAGGCCTCTCTTTTGAAGGCCCACCAAAACCCTTAGACCCCATTGGCCCATCCGAAAGTCCTAGGATTTCAAATTCCTCCATAAGGTCAAGAACTTTCTGGGGTAGCTCTTCTTGTCTAAAGCCGCGTCCCCTAGGACCACCCCTACTAGGGCCACCCATCCCAGAGCCGCCCTTACCAGGCTCTCCACATATACGGCAACGTTTGTCGTGCCAGCAAAAAATATCCAGCTCATCGTTTAAACGCTTACACAATGCCTCAAAATCAATGCCTACAAACTCGCAATAACAAGTTGAAAACAACCGCACCAACCAGGCATTTTGCAAGTCCACGTAAGCTCTGACCTCATCTGATATGAGATCCTCTATGGTGCCCAAAGCCACATCTAGGTTGCTAGGGGTGATAAATGTGCAGTGTGCTCTGTCCATTCCCATGGCGTTATGGTAGACGCACGTAGGCGCACCGATGAACACAGTGTAAAGCTGCAATTCCTGCTTCATATAGGCTCTGTCTTTTCGTCTTACAGAGTTTCTGGGATTTTCGGAACCTCGCCCTCGCTGGGTTTGACCTGTGGCGTGACCTTGCTTGCATTAAACAGCTCGCCCACAGCACCTGCAGCACTTGCAAGACCCTCAAGCTCTAGCGGCATAAAGATCTTGGTAGCATTTCCGTCGGCTATGCCCTTTAGCGCGTCTATATAACGAAGTGTAAGGAGGTCTTCTGTTGGCTCGCCTTCATGTATTGCGCTGAAGACGTTGTTAATTGCTTGCGCTTCGCCTTCAGAACGCAAGATAGCTTGCTCTCGTTCAGCTCCAGCGACCTCTCGAATAGCTGTCGCCTTACCTTCCGCCTCAAGGATGGATGACTGCTTGACACCTTCCGCGCGCTCGATCGCAGCCCTGCGTTCACCTTCGGCCTCAAGAATCACGGCACGCCTCTCGCGCTCTGCCTTCATTTGGCGATGCATCGCCTGCGAAACGTCTGCGGGCGGATCAATTCGCTGCAGCTCGACGCGCACGATACTCACGCCCCACTCCTCTGTCGCGGAATAGAGAATGTCGCGCATATCGGTGTTGATAAGCTCACGACTCGTAAGAGATTCATCCAAGGTAAGTTCGCCGATAACATTACGAAGGTTGGTTTGGGCAAGCTTCGTTGTAGCCAGATAAAAGTTAGTCACGTTGTAGATAAGCTTCACGGCATCTGTAGCGCGATAATAAACAACCGCGTCAACCGTCACGGCTACGTTGTCCTTTGTAATGACTTCCATCGGAGGCACATCAACAACGTTTTCACGCATATCCACTTTCGTCATGCGATCGATGAAGGGAATTATCCAGTTAAAACCAGGATTTGCCGTTCTACGGTATTTGCCAAGTCTTTCAACAACGCCCTTTTCAAATGGGCGAACCAGTCGCACGCCCAGCACAAAGAGCACTACGACAATAACTAGAATAATGATAGTTAACAGCACCGTTACTTCCCTTCCTTGTTAGCTTCCCTCTTACAGGCCACTCTCATAATTCAAAACCCTCTCACACTTGCCTAAAACTTATATCTTTTCGAATAAACCTATTTACCTCATTTGCGACATAGACCCGCTTTGCTTACCTCCACCTTGGTTACCTTTAAACAAGGATAAAATCCCAAGAATGCCGCCAGATCCTTTTGCCTCTTTCATGCCAGGAACAGTTTCCATCTGCGAACTAGAGCCCTGACGGGAATTCATATTCGACGACATGCGCCCGCCTTCTGCACGACCTGCATGGCCGTCTCCAGAGTCTCTTATGGGATCGGAGCGGCTTAGCTCCCCTACAGTTTTTTCGCTATCGTCGAATTTAGAAAGCATATTTTCTACAAGCGAACCGAACCTACCAGCTGGCTTCTGCGGCTGCGCAGAAGTAGACGTTGCGTCTTGGCCTGAAGTGGTTTTAGAAGCCGACTCATTATCGGAATCCATCGCAGCATCTGCTGACTCACCTTCCGCCTTCTGCTCAAGTTTTTCGACTTGCTTTTCGCGGCGACGCTTTTCCTTGTCGTCGTTTTTGAGAATCCTCTTCATCAGCTGCTTTTCAGCGAAGGTCATTTTACGATCGTCACCATAGGCGCGCTCCAACTGGCTTAGAGCCTCCATACCTTTAGGAAGGTTAGCCTGTGCAAGAGGGTTTGAAGCCTCATGTGTTTGATTAGAGGCCAAAAGTCCTTTACTTTCGATAGCATGAACTACAGCATGAACAAGCGCTGGATCTGCATCGACAATCTTGCCAGCAAGGATGGAATCATTTCGGGCAGCATCCGCACGAACGCGCTCCTCAGGGGTCATCCCCCCGTATAAGTCGTCGCTTTCAGACAAAGCCTTCAAATGAGCTTGAGTAAAGACCTCGCAATCAAGCTTCTTGAACCAGTCTCGATGCTCTAAGTAAAACCAGTTTATATACCCAGCGCAATCCAATTCCTGAACTGCTCTAAGCTCTACTACGTCTTGGTCAAGCATAAACTCATAAAGACGCTCGTTGTAAGAGAGAACCTTGCCGCCCCTTGTTGTGCCAATGGCACGTCTATGAATCCTGGAAGCTTCTTTCATCTGCGAACACATAAACTACTTATCGCTAGATGTGGTTGAAGAACCCGACAATGCTTCATCAAATGCTGCCTGAACATCCACTTCTGCCGGGTCAGGCGAATTCGCGGGCTGGCTATCTTCCTGACTGTCCACCTCGCTGCCTTCCCCGTTTTCTACAGAAGACTCAGGTGATTCGTTTTCCTCTTGAGGCGAAGATTCAACAGGGTGTGCGGTCTCGGATTCGCGTACCGCGTCCTGCAAGGCAGCAGAACGCTCGCGCTTCTCTTCATCCGATGTTTCATCAGCGAGATTCGTTTTGCGAGCTTGTTCGTCATACGACGAGGAATCGTCTTTGTCATCATATGGAACCGCAATCGAAGATATTATCGAGTTGATTACGTCCTTTTCGTCACGCCCTTGAACTTTTGCCTCATGCGAAAGAGATATTCTGTGGCACAAAACGTAGGGAGCTAGATACTTTACATCATCAGGAAGAACATAGCTTCTTCCTTGAAGGAGTGCATATGCCCTTGAAAGAGCCGCCAACGATATGCCACCACGAGGAGAAGAACCCACATTAACTTCAGGGCTATTACGCGTGCCAGTAACAATCTCAACAATGTAGCGGGTGACCATCTTCGAGACATAGACCCTCTCGGCAAGCAGTCGCAAAGCCAAGATATCGCCGCTTGAGACAACAGGTTTTATAGCATTTTTGGCTGTGTTGCCAAGCTCAATAACCTCAACCTCTTGTTCGAACGCCGGATACCCCATTGAAAGTTTGATAAGGAAGCGGTCTACCTGAGCTTCAGGTAGAGGATACGTCCCGAATTGTTCTATAGGGTTTTGTGTAGCAAGAACCATAAATGGCTCTTCAAGTGCATATGTTTTCGAATCGACGGTTACCTGTCGCTCTTCCATGGCCTCAAGAAGCGCCGACTGAGTTTTCGCACTCGCACGGTTGATTTCGTCGGCAAGAACGAGGTTCGACATAACTCCGCCTGGGCGGAATTCAAAATCGCGAGTTTTCTGATTGAATATCGAGAATCCCGAAACGTCAGAAGGCATAATATCTGGCGTGAATTGAATACGTTTAAACTTGCAATCAACCGACTTTGCCAGCGAAGAAACCAGCGTGGTCTTGCCAGTGCCAGGCAAATCTTCTAGAAGAACATGACCCTTTGCAATAAACGACAACACAACCAATTCAACAGGCTCGCGTTTGCCAATGATGACGGTCTCAATGTTGTCCACAATTTTCTTTATGGCTGCTTGAGCCACATCAACATTTTGCTGCGACAGCATTTCCGTTTGCATCTAGAAACCTCTTTCAACCTTTCGCCCACGCTAAAATACAGGGGCGCACATCCTTGTTATCTCGCCTTTAGTGTTCACAAACTCAACGATCTTCACATTCACGCCATAAGCCTGTTTCATGTTCTTTTCGGTGATGACATCCACCGCCTTGCCGAACTGCATTGGGAACTCTTTTTGAAGAAGAACCACATTCGAGTTGCACATGAAAGCGTGGTCGGGGCTATGGGTTGTCATGATCACAGCCAAATCGCGTTCGGCTAAGCTTCTAACCTTGTCGATAACGCGAACCACGTTTCCGTAGTCAAGTGCAGCCGTAGGCTCATCAAGAACGAGGATCTTGGGCTGTTGAGCAAGGGCTCTTGCAATCATCACAAGCTGAAGCTCGCCGCCAGAAATATCTGTGTAAACCTTGTCGCGAAGGTCATAAACACCCATGTCCATCATGGCATTTTCTACGATGTGATAGTCGTTTTCAGTTGGCTGGCCAAGGTATCCCACTTTGTTGACTCGCCCAAGTAGAACTACATCTTTAACCTGGTAGGGGAAGGGAGGCGTATGACTTTGGGAGACATATGCCATCGTGTCGGCCAGACGAGATGGGCTCCATTTCGAGATGTCGTCACCATCTACCGTGACTTTTCCGGATTGCAGCGGAATAAGTCCAAGCACCGACTTGAATAGCGTCGATTTACCGCAGCCATTAGGTCCAAGAACGCAGCACACTTCCCCGTTTTCAACGGTGAAGTTCACATAGCGCTGTATAGATTCGCCCGACTTGTAGCCAACATGCGCATCGCGCACCTCTAATTTCATTCTTCCCCCAACAAAATCACTTAAAAACCCTGATAGAGCATATTGTGAAGAACAAGGAATAGATATTAACCATTATTCTTACATTTATATAGTCTCGCAATAGTATATACAAAAACCCGAATAAAAAAAACGCGTCAATGCTTTTCATCAATTGCCTTTGTATAGGTCGCAAGCGCCTTAAATCTACAGCAAGCGCCTTATTGCGATAGCAAGATCTCTAGCATGCCCTTCGTATATTCCGGACATAACTTATTTGACATATCGCTCTCATTCGCACTGACAGGCGACTGCACAGATTGATATGGGAGCATGAAACGACGCTTCTGAACCAGGTAAACCACACATTCGACGATCATAAACGCAACGAGCAATCCCAGAAGAACACTTAGAAATCTCCAATCTGTAAGAAAGTCAAACATGCCGGCCTCCTGCATATCTTCTGATGACGAATCGCTGGCAACAGACTCTTCTTCGTTGTCATCAGTTGGCTCATCTTCTGCTGTTTGCGATAGTGAATCCTGCTCTGATTCACCCGTGTTAGGTGATGAACCATCCTCAGAATCGTCGTCACTATCGTTATTCAGATTTGAACCTCCCTGCGTTGAACTCGCTATAGGAAGAAATGTTTTATCTGTTAAATCATTATTGTTATCCGAATCGGTTGAATTGTCTTTCAGGGAACCTGTTTTGCTTAAGTCTGTTTCTTCATCCTTAGATTCATTAGACGGAGTTTCAGATTGGATTTCATCGCTAGACGCAGACGCCTTTTCAGTTTTAGGCACGGCCAATATATTTGTTTTAGCAAGCGACAAAGCCTCATCAATAGCCTCATCAGATGCGGCTATTCTAATGGCCTTCTCGCCAGACGCGAGATAAACCTCAATCCAATCCCAATCAGATTCTGAATAGTCAGATTCATCGAAATCCTGCATAAATAAGCCTAGAGACTCTATTGAAGAGTTTCTTTTGAGGACGAGACCCCTCTCTGAGGCGCTTACGGCAAGAAGCATGTTGGCATATGGCCCAACTTCTTGAATTGAGGAAAGATCCAAGTCGATCATACCCTCATCGTCAGCTGAAAGCCAACCGGTGCTCTCGCAACCCCATGAATCGAAATAGTAAATTCTGGCCTGCGAATATTCGCTTGGTACTGCAAACGATATTTTGAGACTCCCAAAACCATCATTAATGTGAGCTACGCCATCTCCATCAGGAGAAAGAATCTGCAAATTGTAGCCGTATACAATAAAGTCCTCATCTTCAACAGAGTTTTGGAGAGCTTCCAGATAATCATCAGAGGACGAGACATAAACTGTGACATCGTCTGCCACATTCATCTCCGACACATCCAAATGCACGTTCTCGCAAGCTTTGCATGTTGGTGAAGATGCTATCCCAGACATAGGAAAAGCAATTACCAACATCAATATTAGTAAAAAATAAATGGTGACCCTTTTAAAGAGCCTTAATCTTCTTTGGTAAAAAGCATTATCGCCTACATTAAGCGATCCCATATTACTCACTTTAGTCGCCTAAATCATTACTTGAGGCGCTGGAATTTGTAGAATCAGCGCTTGAAGAACCTGCATTCGCTGAGGTTGCGCCATCTGAAGAAATATCCGTCTCGGAAGGCTCTTCCGCAAGACTCATGTCCACGTTATACGGAACGTCTTCTGGCATTGGCTCGTATGTCACCCCATAAGCCTCAACAAGTCGCTGAATATAACGCTCGCCCTCATCATCAGTGAGAAGCTCTGAGGTAGCATCTTCAAAATATTCGAGCAACGATTCCGGAACACTATCAAGGTCTATGTCCGATTGTTCCACTTGAGGGAACTTGTAAACATCGCTGACAAAAATGAAACAGTAGTCATCACCATCAACAAATACATTCGATGTGTCCCCCTGTTCAAGTTCGCTCAATTTCGCGATGTATTCATCACTGTATCCAGACTGATCTAGATCCCATCCATTTGCACCTTGTGTCTGTATCAAATCATCGTTATCGCTAAAAAGCTGCACCAACGCAGCAAACGATTCCTTACTTTGGTCTCCATCTAGGAACTCTTTTAAGATTTTGTTTACCTGTTTGAGCGTATCGGAGCTACTAACGTCTTCAGGAACACTCAATTTAAATGCAAAAGAGTGTTTTGTTGAAGTAACCCCCTGCGCAGCTATTGCATCGATGTATTCCCTTACGTCGTCCTCTGTAGGTTCCTGCTTCTGCACCTCTTGTTCAATAAGCTTTTGTTTTAGAAGTTCAAGTTCGTAAACAGACCTGAATCCTTCGTCTGTCTGACCGTACATTTCAAGCGTCTTTTCCCATATATCTTCATCTCCAAAAGACATGGCTTCCTTAAAGGCATTTGTTGCCTCATCGATCTCCTCTTCGGTGACTGTGATACCTAGTTTAATACATTGATCACGGATAGCCGTATCGTAAAGTAGTTGATCAATCGTCTTCTTTCTAAGACTTTCAGGAGTCAGATCATTCTCTTTCAAAAAGTCAGCCCACTCTTCATCTGAAGAGTTCAACATCCCCTCTTGGCTCTGATAAGTCTGAATATATTCTGTAACGTCCTTCTCGTATATGTACTTACCAATACCATACTTTGCTGCCACAGTTCCACTGGGTGCAAGTATCGTCCAAATAACGGTTATTACAATTAAAACAACAACAGCAACTACCACCAAAATGATTTTTGACTTTTTACTCTTTAGCATTTAACCACCTTGGCCTTTAACGACAATCCGTGTTTCAAAAACAGCTTCTTGTACGTCTTGACCTTCTTCTTCGGAACCTTTATCTTCGCCTTCGAATTAATGTAGCTGAACGCCTTTTTAGAGACAGTCTTGATTTTGCTCGAATTAATAGTTAAAGTTTTAACCTTTTTACATCCAGAAAAAGCTTTAGCGTTAATCGTTTTCAGATTCGATGTATTTAAGTTGATTGAGATTAATTTCGGGGCACCTTTAAACGAGTTGTTTACAAGCTTTTTCAACTTCGGCGATGTAATTTTAAGACGGCTAAGATTCGTGCATCCGCTGAATGCACCGGACTTTATAGAAGAAAGCGCGCTTGTAGACAAAGTCAGCGTCTTTAAGTTTGAGCAACCCGCAAACATACCGCTAGTAAGGGTCTTCAGCTTTGATGAGGTGATCTTTACACCGCTAAGATTCGTGCATCCGCTGAATGCACCGGACTTTATAGAAGAAAGCGCGCTTGTAGACAAAGTCAGCGTCTTTAAGTTTGAGCAACCCGCAAACGACAACACAGGCAAGACCTTAATCGTATTAGATGTCAACGCTAGCGTTGTCAGAGAAGAAGCGTTTGTAAAGGCTCCCCCAGACAGCATCTTGGAGGTTGCGGCCTTCACAGTAAGCGATTTCAATGATGTCGCCTTAGAGAACGCCTCACGAGACACAGTACTTACATTTTTTCCTAAAACCACTTTCTCCACGTTCGGGCCATCAATTGAAACAACCGATGTGATAGGGTACGACTTTCCCTCATATCTTACGCTAGCAACAGATATACTCGTGATGGCTTTATTTCTAACTCTCAACAAGCTTGCTGTGCCATTAGAATTAAACTTATAAATAAGATTACCAACTTCACGAGAATCACCAATAGCGGATTTTACAGACATAGGAGAGTTCCATATTCTTGAGATTCTGTCGGCAAGGCTACTGTCTATAGTCGAGAAGTCACCAACGAAATACACATTAGAGATACTCAAAAAACCATTGGCTGACATATAATCTTGAATTTTTGCCTGAATTAATTTTGAGTCAGCCTCGCTTGAACATGTGAGCATACTGCTTCCCGTTAAAGCGGCAAGCTGAGCTGCACATGTCACGTTCGAGTCGCGCTCGGTACTAGCAATAACCACGCCTTCAGGAGCCTCCCCGCGAAGACTGTCAATCATCGAAGCAAAGTTAACACAAATCTCACCGGAGCTTGAATTTCCTGAAAGAATTCTTTCAGTCTCAACAAACGCCAATGACTTTATTTGAGATTCTGTTTTTGTCGAAATGAGCGAAGTGCTCCCTGCGATGTAAACCTTCTCGAAGCCATCACTTATAAGATATTTTAATGTCTTGGGATCAAGAGTTCCATCCGACTGGGCGAAAAAAACAGGAGCATCAAGACAATAGGCCAACTGAGCAATGGGCAGAATGTCTACATCCTGTGTTTCGGGAACAATTATGGCGCTCGTTCCCCAGCCGGCTCCCCAAACATCATTGCCGTCTACATGCTGATCTCGAATCGAGGTGTACACACTACGTGCCAGGGCTTGTATGGTTGAGTCATCAGAATATCGTGTCGCATATCTCAAATTGCGCTCATTAAGAATATCTACAAGATAAGCCTCATCTTCGGGGTTTTCAGATTCAGGCACTTTGCTAGTAGATCCAACGATCTGAACAGATGTTGCCTTAGCCTGTGAAAACGCTCTCACAGCTTCCTTGTTCCACCCATTCTTGCAATCGTAGATAACATTGGCGTCACCTACTCCCGCAAGCCCGACCCCTATCAACTGATACCTCCAATCATCCTCTGGAACTATCACGCTGTACAGGCTCTGATTATTAGATAGCGCCATACTATCAGCTGCAATAGTTCCAAGGTAACTTGAGTACTGTCCACTATATGATTTATTTGTTGGAGAATAGTAGTCCAAGGTAAAAGTAACACTACTTGTTTTCGTGTTAGAGAATTCTCCAACACCTTGCGCAACCACATAATATGTTCCAGCTTCTTTCAACGGAGGGTCAACTTCGCTCCATTCCCAATTTTTGTTAACGTAAGTGCCCTTCTTATAAACGAGCGTATAGCACGAAGAGTCAAGCTTTACACCTGTTGGCCCATATGCGCATATTTCGTCAAGGTCAATAGCATTTCCACTCGCATCGAAATAGTAAGCCGGGTATGACTGGCTATTCATAGAAATAGTGTTAGTACTACTGTTTAAGAAGTCCTGAATAACAGCAGAGCATACAAAACCATAACTTAGGTTCTCCGGGTTGCAAGCGACTACTTTATAAGAGTTATTCAATGTCGAATCTGGGGATTCCAAGGCATGTCCAATAATCCCCCACACTTTGCCATTTGGAGGCTCGGGTATTTCAGAAAGCCCCTTCCAGGATTCTGCAGGATCCGCTTTTCTATTCAAAATGTCTATCATCTTAACATTCCAAGAATATGTCACACTTCCTAATCTATTAGTGTTATTGTTTGCATCCTGCTCGGAATTGTAGAAATCTAATGAGAAGTAGAAGGTATTTGCCACGGAGTCCGTAGAACTCATTCCACTTGGAATAGTCGATTTTTTCGTGTGATAGACCAATGACTCAAGGTTATCGCACCCATCTAAACACGTATCTTTACAAAAATATGAGATATCTTGCGCGACGCTTCCCAAAAATTCGATGCTTTTAAGATTCGTGCAGTTCATAAAGCAATAATTTCCAAGCGGGAAATCCTTATCAACAGCAATTCGGTCTTCATAAGGAACATGGCTAGTCAATGGAGGAATTTGAAGGCTTTCAAGTTCGCTGCATCCACTAAATGCATGAAGGCTTATGTATTGAAGTTCACTTGCTTCAATGTCGACTGATTTCAATTCCGAACAATTTCGGAAACAATATGCAGGAATATATTGAATACTCATTGGAAGCTTTATAGAAGAAATACCAGAAGATTCAAAGCAGCTTCTTCCTAAATCAGTAAGCGTCTCTGGTAACGATATTTCTTCAAGGGCTTCTTGATTCTTAAAACATCCGTCAGCCAACTTCGTAACTTTTTGCCCATTGATAGTAGAAGGAATAAAAAGTTCTCCTTCTCCTTGCGTGATAACGCCATTGATTGTTATAGATTCACTAATGTTGTATTCGAGCTGCCATCCATTTGAAGAAAAATAAATGCCAGTTTCTGTAGCGCGAGCATCCTTAAATAGAGCTACAGGTGAAATAATCGCAATAGTAAGCGCTAAGGCAAAAACCAAAGCCGCCTTTTTTCTGGAGATTAATCCCACCTGTCACCTCTATCTATATAACCCCAGATTCCCGGGCGCTACCTTGCGTCCGGGAACCTGGTTTTGCCTCTGATATTCAAGGCTATATGTTTTTACACCGCATGTCTCAGCCAATTAGCAGAGACATAGTCTATTGCTGATGAAAGCTATTTAACGGTAACCTTCTTGCCGCAGTTTGCCTTAGTAAAGATCTTCTTATAGGCAGCCTTCTTAGCCTTAGGAACCTTCACGGTCTTAATAGAAGAGCCCTTAAGTGCGCTTTTAACGCCCTTCTTGGTAAGCTTTTTGCTCTTAACAGTGAGGGTCTTAAGTTTTGAGCAACCGCTGAAGGCAGAAGAACCAATCTTTGTAACCTTAGAGCTAATAGTTAGCGAAGAAAGTTTCTTACAGCCCTTAAACGCATTAGACGAAATCGTCTTGACCGAAGCCCCCAACTTCACGGTCTTGAGGCTGGTGCAGCCGCTGAATGCTGAAGAGCCAATAGAAGTGACCTTAGAGGTTATGGTTATCGATGTGAGCTTCTTACAGCCCTTAAACGCATTAGACGAAATCGTCTTGACCGAAGCCCCCAACTTCACGGTCTTAAGCTTGGTGCACCCGCTAAACGCTGAGGAGCCAATCGTCTTGATATTCTTTCCGATAGTGACCTTGGTAACCTTTGTATTCTTGTAGAAAGCCTTAGACGCAATGGCAGTAACCTTGTAGGTCTTGCCATTGGCAAGCTTCACGGTGGCAGGAATGGTCACGCTGGACTTCTTCGGGGCGGAGGTATATGTAACGGTACTCGAAGATGTCACCTTCACCTTAGATTTGTCGGAGAGAGTAGTAACCGTGCCTGTCTTGACAGTTGGCGTGGTTGTGCTTGGCGTGGTTGTGCTGCTGCTTTGATGTAAGCTCACCCAATAGTCAGACGGCGCGAAATTGCCGTAGAAGTTATCGTATTCGGTGCCTGAAGTCGTGTGTTTAGTATTGCCATTCAGGTCTTTATTAGCAGCGACTCTTATCAGAGTGGCATCTTTATCCTTAGCAGAAGTATAGTACTGATAACCTGCCTCATAAATAGCATCAGCCGCTGCTTTGGAATAATTTTTGCCAAGATCAACCAAATTGACGTCAGCGGGCAAAGACGCATTACCGAAAGCCCACTGCATAGCAGTGCCTAAAGCCTCGTCAGTCAGATGATAAACATTATCGTACCAATAAGTCGAGTTCATCATATTAGGGAACAGCTCAGGATAAATGCAATCCATTGCGAAGCATCCGTAAATAAGCTTATCCATAGTGAAGTTAGACCCATTAGTCACAGACGGCGAAGATGCCACATACGTGATACTCGAAGCCTTGCTCTTAAGCGCTTGAGTTGAGGCATTGGTCTCAATAAACGATTTCCACATATCAGCAGTATAAGAGCTGTTTTGTGGAGAATAGATAACATCGCATTTCGCAAGATCATCTGCATCTACTGTATAAAGCGTATATGTAGTATCGGCATTTCTATTAGTAACGTCATCGCCAGCGACAGATTGACCGCCAGTTTGTTCCTGATAAACGGTGCTGCCTGTAAGTTGGTTCACTGTCAAAGGAGACCAACTTGCACGGCCATCCATAGGTCCCGAACCAATATTTTCCGTGTAATCATAAACAGCAACGACGGCATGGGTGTCATCAATGCTGATGCCATTTCTATTGTCGGTATATCCAGGATAATATGCAACATACGCGACAGTTTTACGAGCTACATCACTCGAGTTAATCTTGGATAGAGCATAATACATTGAGCCTCTGGCCAGCTTCTCCACATACAAAGCGCAATCATCTACAGATTCTGTATAACGATTCGTACGTGGAAGGCTATTCATGTTCTTCCAGTTAACTTTATCTTCAGTTAGGGTAGATTTGTAATCAGCTGTTGCAGCGATTACTTTTTTAGCAAGACCCGCAAGCTCATAAGCAGACTCTACAAAAGAATATGGGTTTGAATTATTAGGCTGAATTGTTTCCGGGGCATACGACTCATCACCATCTACATAATATTCTTGTTTTGTCATATCGTAGCCATCGGTAACTGAGCCTTTATCCTCTGTGGTTGACACGGCATCTCTGCCACTTCCTGTTGTCGTGGTCACTTGCGATGTACCATCCGAAAACTCATCAGTTGTAACCGTTGCTGTATCAGTGTTGTCTGTGGTTTCTGACTTGTAATATTTGCCAGCGTTTATATATCCCACGTATTGAGCTGTCTGAGCTGCATTCAAATTGTTGCAAAACCAAATTATCTCCGGGCGATATTTGAATGGGGTTCTTACACCTGATTCAGAGTCCCATTCGGACTGATCGGTTGCAGTGAGATCTGATGGAGTTAGGTTATTCTCAGCTGCATACAGATTATAGAAAGTATTCCAGTTATAGGCATTCGGCGACTCGTTTGCAACTGACGCCCAAATTCCAATAAGGGAACTGTTCTTTGCGTCCGACAGAGTATGAGCATCGGCATTTCCATTTTGACCATTACCATAATATGCACTATTAGATATGCCCAGATAATCAGGACCAGATGTAGACCATGCGTTAGCCCATGTAGTTAACACCTTATAAAGAACTCCGTCTTTTGTAACGGTATTGGTTTTAATTTGAGTTGGCGCCTCCCAGTTCGTTCCTTTCCCAGCTGTGTCGCCTGCTGCAAATGCCGCACCCCCGGACATCGAAACACACAATGCAGCTGATAGCCCACAAGCAACTATCTTGGTTAGTAGTTTTCTTTTCATAACGTCTCCTTTCTAACCAAATTGACTAACGTTAAACCACAAAAGCAATCATTCTCCATTTTATACTCATATTGGTATCATTCTTAAGACAAAATATCCTTATTTAAGCATAATTAACGGTTAAAGACGGAAAGACTTAAAGAAATACCTTACAGGCCCAAGCTGCTTGAAGGCTCCTTTCCAAAACGAGCTATAAAACCTCTCCATCTTGAACAAATCATGCATACAAAAAGGCTTAGCACCGTATATTGATCTAGCATACATTTCAGTTATATCATGAAAAGATTCGTTCGACGCCTCGTTGAAATAGTGCAGATGTTCCTCGTTGGCTATTGCAAAATCATTCAACGTCTGGCCAGGAGATGGCTTTATCCCCAACTTGCTAAATTTGGCGAGTATTGTCGCGTACAAAGATTTCGCCTCTTGTGATGTCCCTAAACTGCGCATCCACATAAGCTTATATGTACGATTCTGTCTCCTGAAAACAAAGTACATAATAATGCCTACAACCAATGCAATAGCTAGCGCCAGCAATATATAGGTTCTAAGATCATAATTAGCTAGGTCGAATAAATCATCTGGGCTATCTATGTTTTCTCCAAAGAAAGACCCTGCATTATTGGGGTTCCTTACTTGAGCAGATGTATCTGAACCGTTAGCAGGTGTGGGAGTTCCGTTAGGGTCTTCCTTGACGTCATCAGTCGTCCTTGATTCTTCTCCCGTCATGTCGCTTGTCAAAGACGTATCAGGCGTTAAATAATCGCTTGAGACGCCCTTTGCAAGCACCATTTCCAATGACCTTGTCTCGCTTATAAGCTTAATCTGCAACGCGTCGGGAGATAACGGAGCGATTACCCCGAACCATACAGCTCCTCCAATACCAACAGATACAACGGATACTACAGTGGCCACAAAAAAACCTGCTGGAAAATTCGCGCTTCTAACCGAATCGGCACTTCGGACAGATAGCAAAAAGTTTTTATAGATAATCACTGCTATTGATGAGACCACAAATGCAAGCAACCATCCGATGTCGTAGCGTTCGTACAAGAATTGAATCAAAGCCAAAATCACAACTCCCGCTATGAAAAGTAGTGACGAGCCTATGTGAGTCCTGCATAATAAGAAGACCCCTGTAGAGCAAAGCGTTGACACCATCACATATATCATCGCATTAGTCTCTACATCAGCAAACGCTGTGCCGTCAGATAATGCCGCCGCACATATCCATGACATCACGAGCGCAACAGCATATATTGGAATACCTATACGTAATATATGTTTATTTATAGAGATCATAAACAGACTAATCATGCATATAGCTACTATTGCTCCAGGTACCGGCCCGTATTGTATCTGCGGATCTACGTAAAAGCATGACAGCAGCGAATAGGACAAAGCCATACCTATGCACAGCTCAATCAGACAATCCCAAATGCTTTGCTGAATGTATATCTTGGCTATCAAAAGCTCCCCCCTTCAAGCTCTTGAGCTGTATGTATGATGAAATGAGAGATTTTCGCCACATCAAGCCTTCTCAAAAGAGTGCTCATGTCCTTCACGTCGGTATCTTCAAGTTGTGGGGGAACAACTGCAAATAAGAACGGCGTCCTTCTGTTAGCACGCAACTCCAACATGGCGTCAACGACCTTAACAGTAATGTTTGCCGTACAAAGTGCAATATTCTCGTTCCCGTCTCGCCTTCCCGCCTCACGTCTGAGTAGATCAAGAAACGCTTCCTCGCTAGTTACCTTGATTTTGGGAAGCTGGGTAATAAGGCTGTTAAACTCTTTAGATCCTTCGATCTTAAGAGTTTTTCTTTCGCCGTCGCGATCTATAAAAGTGATGCCCGCCTCCACACCGCGCCTTATTGCAAACTTATTAAGCGACAACGCAGATTCCACAACACCATCAAATACAGACATCAGCCCTTCCGAGCCATAATCAGGGGAAGATGTATCGATTAGAATATCTATCCCTGGATTGCTATAGCTCTCGAACAAGCGCGTCAGATAGTCGCCATTGGGCATTCTGGACGAAAGCTTCCAATGAACCGATTTCATTGAATCGCCCCATACATATTCTCTGACTCCCGAATAGTCCATATCGTCGCTTGCAACCGATCTTAAAGACACAAGTGAATCCTTTGAGTTTTCCTCAGAAATAGCTAAGTTCTCTACATCAAACACCCTTGGGAGTACTTCCACAGGGTGCCTTGAATCGTTTTGTATAGCATGAGTGAAAAGACCTAGTAAATCAGAAATAACAACCTTACGAATTCCAGCAGAATATGTACCTATATGATCAAAAACAGCATCGAAACGAAAATCTCTTTTTTCGTAAGGCATAAGTGTCAAAGAAGACGGGATGACAACCTCGTCATTATCAAACAAGTCACTTATATATACGAAAAGCTCGACTCGAGGAAAAACCAATGGAGATGAGTTAGACATCTCTATAACGAAATCTATAGATGAGCCCCTATCGCAAATGGAAGTCATTGATTCCTCGCTGAAACTGAAAGACTTCTTTAAGATCTTAAGATATGCAAACGATATGACAATCACGCACATTAACGAGATTAACGGAATGTAGCCTATGGCGTTGTTTATGAACAAGGGTGGAATGATGCACACAATGAAAGCCAGCACTACAAGTACAATTTTATTAACCCGCATGCGAAATTTGCTTTTGGCTTCCTCTTTTTGGACGCTTGTTGTTTTTCGCATATGGGAAAAAGGTTTTTGGAGAGTCGTTTTCAGACTAGTCAAATTTTTTTGCACGCGATAATTGCGAGGCATTCTATTCCCAACTACGCTGTTTGACAGCAAGAATCCAGACAAAAATAGGAAGTGTTGCTATTGTGACAATAGGCACTAACCCAACTGCTGTGCCATCAATCAGGATCATCGAGGACAAATCTCCGCAAAGCACTAAAACAATAGCGCCTATCAAGATGTTCCCTAAAAGCTGTTTTCTGAACTCGGCGCCAAATAATGCACGTACTAAAAATGGAATAACCAAAGACACCATAGCAACCTGGCCGACATTGATTTGAGCTATCAGTATCATGATCGAGCCACAAGCGAGGGCTAAAATCTTTATCGCATTGGGGTTCACGCCCAAAAGACGTGTCTCCTCATTGGAAAAAGATATGAGATTCATCTTGAAGCGGAACATCACGATTGGAACAATGCAGATTGTAGCGCCTATAAGAAGGGTAATAACAGTCCAACCGGCTTGTATATTTAATCCCTGTTGAAGTATGTACAAAACATCCCAATCCTCTTCCGAAAGAAGATTAGTTCTCGCGTAGTTCAAGACCACGCTGAGCAGCTGAGAAACCACTGTCCCCATCAATATCATGTTGACAGTGTTAAAGCGTCCTTTTCCGCTCATCCACTTTCCACCAAGCATCACCAAAGCAAGAACGCACAGGCCGCCTATAAGCGAATAAGTGTAGTAAAGACCTGGCATCCCCTGAGCTTCCCATCCATATTGAAGAACTAACACCAAAATGGCGATGCTTATTCCATTTGAAACGCCAAGCATCGATGGAGCTGCAATAGGATTGCGAAAAGTGTTTTGATAAAGCATCCCTGACACTGCGAGCAAAATCCCGCAAACAAGATATGTAAGTACAGTCCCTGCTCTGAAGGCAACAGATTCGTACGTCGGACAAGCTTCCAAAACTTGTGCGCGCTGATCTGCATAATGTATAGGATCTATCAATTGCACAAACAAAAGCCGAACGTACTCGAATAGACCATTTATCACTTCACCAGGCGAAAAGAATATAAGGCCTTGTGCATTCTTTAGACACAAAGAAAGGCAGGCTAGCACAACAAGTACTATCACGCAAAGGATGCATTTATTCCTAGAGCCAGTCGACACCAGAAGACCTCCTTGTCCTCAATGCGATAACCAGGAATGAAATGCAACCTATAATTCCAGTAAACACCCCTGTACTTCCAGAGCCAATGCCCGGTATTCCTAGCTCGGTGAAGTAATAGACTACTACTACAAAAGTTCCTCCTAATAGCGCGCTTGCAGGCAAGAGATACCGCAGGTCGGGTCCCATTAAGCGCCTAGCCATATGAGGAATGATGAACCCCACAAAAGATACAGGTCCAGCGAAAGATACGACAAAGGCCGTCAAGATCGTACAAAGAGCAACCACAACATTTCGCAACCCCATGGTTGATATGCCCATCGAACGTGCTTCTTCATCATTAAAGGCAAGCAAGCTTATTTTTCCTGAAAGTATAAAGATGATCGCCATACAAATAAGAACAGGAATTGCAAATATGAGCACACTTACAAGAGTGTAACTTCCTTCAAAAGTAGTAGATTGTGCGGTTTGAAGGTATTGAACCGTAGCCGCATCGCCATGCTCTTGAAAATAATTCTCTATCCACTGAACGACAATAACTATAGTTGCTGAAAACACTTGGCCGGCTACAACCAACGAAACATTTGAAACCTTCCCCTTGCCAGCTATAAGTGCCATAGCCATAACTATAAAGACAACAAGCGCGCACCCTGCAAGCGAGCACAAAAACGATCCATAGATCTGAAAAACATATTGCATAGGATCTAGCTGTTCGAGCAAATCCATGTATTCGGTGATAGACCCAGCAAAATCGGTGCTTATGCTATTAGGAAGAATAAAGATTATATAAAGAACCGTCCCAACAGTTCCGCCAGACATTATGCCAAGCGTAGAGGGCGATGCAATCGCGTTTTTAAGCACTCCTTGAAGAACACCGCCTGAAAGCCCCATTGCTGCACCAGATATCAATGCCACAATAATTGTAAAAACTATCGAGCCATACATAGAATCTGTTCCGGTGAAAAAAGACAAGAACGAAACGAACCCTTCGGCGACCTCGTTTGCAAGGCCTCCAATTGTGTGATCATTACGACCAGTTATACCGAAAATATTAGTTGGCAAAATACATACCAAAACAAACGCTACGACCATTATCACGCCCAGGACGATCAAGGTTTTGGCTCTCTTGTCCATAGACATACGAGAATCTTGCTCTTGAGCATAGACGTTTAGCTCTTCAGATTTATGGAACCTTATTCTGTCATAGCCGTAATCAGGACCCGCAACATCCTTTTTCTTGCGTTTTTTCTCGGAAAAAAGAGCACCTGCCTCTTTTTCGATATCCTTTGTGGAATCCTGTCCAGGAACGAGGCTTTTCTCCCCCTTGCCTAAATCGATTTTTGTCATACTCTATTCAGCCCCAGCTTTAATATAATTCCAGTCGGAAGAGGTTAAATCGTAGCCATAAAAAGCAGAATAGAACTCCTGAACCTCATTCTCCCAGCTGACTTTTTCGGAATTACCCTTCACAACATCGTTGACCCATGCAGACTCTAAAAATGACTCAACAGTGCCTGTTGTCCAATCACAAAAAAGGCCTGTAGGCTGAATCTCAATACTTTCCTCGGGAATACTACTACCGAGGGGATTTGAACCTGTTAGATCTTTCGAAAATCCTATACATGTATATATGTCAATAGTAGGCCCTAAATGCGATATCACATCGCTTGAGACAAACCCGAATGGATGCAAAGTGCTTTTCAATTCTTTACTGTTCGAAATGATGCCCTGCTTGATTCTTGCAGATTTAGCAATAAGCTTCGGGAACGTATCGGTGCCAAACGAATCGCCAAGATTCAATGCTTCAAGGCTGTTTTCTTGAGTAGCAAGCAGGAGTTTGTTTTCTTTCTTAAGCGCATCTTCTACAGAAGAAGACACTTTATTAATAGAACTTCCGCTCCATTCACTTTTTTTGAACTTAAAAGACCAAAATTGCCAAAGAGGCGCTAATCCCCCGCCTGTCTCTCTTCGTAACTCGTATGACGAGTTATCAATTAGACCTCCGGCCTGAATGTAGTACGCGACAGGGCTCGAACTATAACCGGCGTTCCCGAAGGCAAGCCCAGGTTGAGTTATCTTCCATCCTGCCTTTGATTCTCCAACATATTTTGCACTGCTGTCATACTCGACAACCAATGCGGTATACGTAGCCGAATCAGAAGAAAAAGAATTGTTTGCCTTGTCTTTCGCGCTGCTTTTTTGAAGTTGTCCACAATTGCCAGCTTGAGCCAAACCACCATTCGCATCACATGACGCTTTGACTACTCTGTCATGAAATTCAATATAGTCAGAAGCTCGATCTTGGGTCTTACCTTTGTATTGGATAGAGGTGCTATCAGATAGCATCTCGCCAACGGTCTTTACCGTGTCTTTTATCTCCTGTGATGTGTAAAGGTCACCTATCAACGTTATATTCACGTTGGCTTTCTTTAGCTTCTTCTGGATAGAATTTGATGGCTTCGCTTTTAATAGAACTGCTCCCGCGCCCGATTCAATAATGGCATCAACATCCATTTCTCCATCGGACTTCCAACCTGTTTTCACTCCCGAACAGTCAAATACGTCGCTGAATTTACTATGAAGGGTCGTATAGTCTGTCGCTGCGAGAGCTCCCTTTCCCCCAATCATGGCCACTATGGTCGCATAAGCACCAGAAGCCGCAATCTTACTAATCTTGGGAGGTTTTTGATTAGGGTCGGCGGTGTTGTAGATGATAGTATAATCTCCATCATCCGAGCCACCGTCATCAGATTCCTCAGACGTCAAGTTGTCATGACCAGAGTCTCCGCCTTCTTCGCTAGAAGAATCATCACTGCCTTCCGAGCCTGTCATAGGAGCTTGCGAATCTATCTCAGTGTTACTCGTATTGAAATATTCAAGCTCCTCATCATCTTGAGAATATTCAGTTTCATGAGCAACCTCGTGGTCGGAAGCGTTTTCGTCTTCCGCATAATAAAATGCTACGGTTCCGCTTGCCTCTATTCCCGAAAATTCAGGAGTTGCATCGTATAAAGATTGTTTAGTTTCAATGTTCTTAGTATTCGGAGAGGATCCATATACAACTAGTGATTGCCTCTCATCAGTAACCGGGGCGTTCTCGTCATTTTCCAAAGCAGGCAACTTGTCAGTGGTCTCATCACTAGAAGAATCGTTGATATATATCTTATCTGGGTTATCTTTATCTATAGAGTCAGACGTTTGATCATAGATTATTTCCTTGAGAGCGTCGCTATCACGACAACCCGCAAAAGAAAAAGCCACGCAAGCCGCAAGTAAAATACATGCAGCCACGCGCAACGCTAACCCAAATTTGCTTCTGATGTAGCAAATATGACTCATCTACTAAAACACCTTTATGAAAGTCGAGGTTTAGATTGGGAGCTTTTGATCTTTTGTAAAACAGGACATCTCAACAAAACCCCTGAAGTAGCTCATGTACCCCTCGATGTTAATACTCATGCTGCAATATTCTCAGGCTGACATATTATCATACGGCGGTTAAGTCATCCGACCTCAAATGACTTAACGGACATAAAA
>CAZYOQ010000002.1:0-94788 GCA_964649145.1 uncultured Eggerthellaceae bacterium
TGATTTTGCGGAAATGAGCTTCGTTAACTTGAGAAAGCGATCATTTCAATTTCGTTTGCTTAGGCATATAGACCTTTTGATATGTTAATATATCGACTCGCTAAAGATTTCAGCTTCGTTTATGGCGACGTGGCCAAGTGGTAAGGCAGAGGCCTGCAAAGCCTTTACCCCCGGTTCGAATCCGGGCGTCGCCTCCAAATCTTTAATTAGTCTTGCTTGATTATGCGGATGCCCACATATGTTGCGCTGTCAGGAATTCCTGAAACTGAATAAATGTCTTTTAGGTATGTTGAGGAGACCGTCCAAGCATAATCGATGCTATTTATCATGATCGAGCCTGATGAATAGAAGTTGCCGTAGTTGTCTTCCCCTGAATCAGATGTGGTGCCTCTTGATAGTCCTTCTGTAGCAATAGCTTGGTAAATAGCCTCGGTAGGGGAGCTGGACTTGAAATCGGCATAATGGAGGCTAATGTTTAGGCCTTGGCTTCTATCAACATCAAGATCCCATCCACTGTTAAGTATCTTTGCCAAGTTTATGACATCCAATTTCTTAAGACCTTCTGAATAAGCTGCCGTTCCCTCTTCCTCGCTTACACCTACAGGAAGTTTTACCAGGTGCATATCTGTGTCTTTAGCTTTTTCGCTTGTAATATCTATGATCGTGTAGCCGCCCTCTTTAGCTGTGCTTTTAAGCGATTTTTTGATTTTCTTGTCTGTGAGCGTGAGCATATCCAAGATATCTGGAGGATTTGTGGAAAGGTCTTGAGTAAGAATCTGTGTGAGCTCTTTTTCTTGTTGCTGCGGGGCGCTGACAACAAACGCGAAGTAGAAATAAAGTATGACACAGGCAATAACTGCTGCAATTGCTACGAATATCCAGCGTTTACTTAAGATATCTCGCGGAACGTCCAAAGGTCTTGAGAGCGATTGTCCGTTAAGGTAACAGACGTTAGGGTTCACTTTGAACGGATTTCGGCGACCATATTGACGAGTATGAGACCTAGGACTTGGCTTGCTTTTGGGCTCAGATGGCTTTGCAAACAAGTCTTCTTCTCCATCAAATTTCAAGTGTTCATGTTCATCAATTGGGATTGCGCTACTGCTATTTTGCGAGAGATTTTGAGAATGTTTTGGATGAGCTGAGCGATGCGAAAGCGATGACCTTTCGTTTCTTGAACGGACATGTACTCTATCGAATGATTCAGAAGAATTCGAAAGCTTGCCCTGTGAATCGGGATTCTCGTTAATTTCATCCTTCTGCAATTTACGTCTCCTCAACGAATGGCATAAGAATTATATCATTGAGGAAATCATTGATGATTGTGTTACAGTTTCGCTCATGGATTTTTCGATTTTCACAACTCCTGAAGCCTGGATTAGTCTTCTTACTCTGACTTTCCTAGAAATTATTCTGGGTGTGGACAATATAGTCTTTATTTCGATTACTACTAATAGATTACCTGTTGAAAAACAGCATATTGGACGCAAGCTTGGACTTGCAGGAGCGCTTGTGATGCGCTGCCTTTTTTTGTGTTTTGCCAGTTGGCTTGTACATTTGCACTACACGCTTTTCACTATCGACATAGGCATATACCAACATGCACTTTCCGTAAGAGACCTTGTGATGCTTGCAGGAGGTATATATCTTCTTTATAAAGGCATCGTCGAACTAAAAGATATGCTTAACCTAACAGAGATTAAGGCCGAGCTATCGAAGGATCACAAAGCAAAATATCAGCTAGGTCTTGTGAGAGCAGTTGGAACCATCATGGTTATGGATATTGTCTTTTCGATTGACTCTGTTATCACTGCAGTCGGGCTTGCGCAGCATCTTATCATCATGATAATGGCCGTAATTATTGCGATTGTGCTCATGATGATCTTTATTGACTATATTTCAGACTTTATAAACAAAAATGCCGAGATGAAGGTTTTAGCTCTTGTTTTTATTGCTGCAATTGGCGTGATGCTTTTGCTTGATTCGTTCGGAATTACCACAGGCATTGAGCTTTTGGATATGAGCCTAGAGAAGCTTTTGCTTTACTTCGCTATGATATTTGCAGTTGTACTTGAGTTAATACAAATGAGGTACAACTCGAATAAAGATAAATTCTTATACGAGCATGGTTTACTTGTGAATAATGGCAAATTGGAAGCCTCAAATGTAGACGAGTCCAAGTCCTGTGATACAGCTCTAAGCGAAGACTCGAGAAATTCCGAGGAACCTTTAAATTAATACATTGCCCTTGCAACAAGCCTCTTTTCTGCTATCATAGCTTTCGCTGCGCTCATAGTGCAGGCAATGTGTCGGAGTGGTGGAACGGCAGACACGCTAGCTTGAGGTGCTAGTGCCCAAATATCGGGTGTGCGGGTTCAAATCCCGCCTCCGACACCATCTTTTGAATGCGCGCTTAGCTCAGGGGGAGAGCATCACCTTGACACGGTGGGGGTCAGAAGTTCAAATCTTCTAGCGCGCACCATCTTTCATTTCTTGTTTCGCATATTTAATTGAAGCCATTTATATATTTCAATTAGACCAAGTCCATTATTGCAGAATGTCAAGTGGTACACTTGCTCCTATGTTTGTCTTGAAAGGAGCAATCTGATGGATTACAAGGCTCATTATCGCAAGGTTGAAAGTGGCGATATCCCTGCATATTATGCCTCAATATCAAAGGCGCAGGGCAAAGACCCTCAAGCAAGTGCTAGAACCCGTGATGCTGAAGGGACTATACCAGGTGAAGCGCGCGAGCTTCTTTACAACATCTCGGCTGAAATAAAGAACAAGTTTCATGAGCTTGGTAGCCCCATGCCTCCACTACTAGAAGGTTGCAAGGTGGTTGACCTATGCGCAGGTACTGGTCGCGATACCTATCTTGCTGCCCAGCTTGTAGGCCCTAGTGGTAAGGTTATAAGTGTCGAGCCCGACGCTGAAAAACAGGCTGTGGCTGAAAAGTATCTTGCGCAAGAAATAAAGCAGTTTGGTTATGACCAATCAAATGTCGAACTAGTTTCAGGCATTCCTGAAGACCTATCTTTTATTCCAGATGATTCGGTGGATGTTGTAATCTCGAACGTTACTTTTAATATGTCTCCTGACAAGGGTAAATACGTAGAAGAAGTAAAGCGTATCTTAAAGCCCGAGGGAGAATGGTACTTCACGGACGTATTCACTGATAGAAGAATTCCCCAAGATGTGTCAAACAAAATAGAAAACGTTGCAATGCGTCTTGGTGGCGCTATGTTCATTGAGGATTTCCGTCGTATAGCCCAAGAGTCAGGTTTTCATGACCCAAGATACGTTATGACCTGGAAGACACCTTTAACGGAAGAAGAACAGGCGATTTACCCTGACATCGCATTTGCGACAATCACAAGCCGACTTATCAATTCAGAGCTCACATGCGACCACTGTGAGGACTACGGTGAAGAGGTTGTATACGACGGTTCGCTTGCCGATTACCCCGATTTCTTCCTTTTTGACAAAGACATCAAATTCCCAGCAAATAAGACTTGCCATGTTTGTGACAATGTTTCTGTGCTTGGTCTGGGCAATAGCCGCTATAAGAAGGTTATCAAGGTGAGCGGTAATCGTGACGTACACTACGGAGACATCCATGGTGACCACATCATTAAAACCGCGCCTGATTTTTCCGGTGTGAAAGATGAGGACGACATAGAGGTTCAAGCTAGCTGTTGCTAATTATCTTGTGACTTCGTGTAAGTTTTTATACCGATTTAAGAGGTTATAGATGTCAGACAATATGATCAATCAGATGCCGAAAGCTTCTCGTGTAGATGCGATTTCACCTGATGCGGCTAGCATCACAGGACATGAGGCGGCACAAGCCCCTGCGGGAGCTTTGAAGTTCATGGTGGTTAGTGGCTTTTTAGGAGCCGGCAAGACCACTACTATGATTGCTCTTGCAAATGAGTTTCAAAAGCGTGGCGTTGTGCCTGCTATCATTGCTAACGACCTTGGGGCTAATTTGGTGGATACCTCTATCACGCAGGCCAGTGGCTGTTCTGTTACCGAGATAGCAAACGGGTGCATCTGCTACCAGATGGACAATGTAGTAGACCAGCTTCGCCGCCTTCGTGACCGCGATAAGGCGCAATTCGTTATGAGTGATATTCCGGGTTGTGGCGTAGGTGCGCTTGACCACGTTTATCGAACGCTTGCTAACGAACATGCAAACGAATTTATACTTGCTCCTTTTATGGTTATAGTAGACCCTGAACGCCTTCGTATGCTCATGCCAGAGCATGCAGATATTAATCTACCTGAAGAACTTGTCTATCTTTTGCAATTGCAGCTTGAAGAGGCAGACCTTGTCTTATTAAATAAATGCGACACGATCGACCAAGATACCCAAGATCGCATGGTTTCGTTTTTAAAAGAAGCTGTCCCAGAAATTCCCGTAATGCGAATTTCTGCTCGCGAAAAGACAGGTATAGAGCCGGTAGTTGATTTCATCATTGAAAACACTAGCGCGCTTAAGAACTTCTCGGTCTCTAACCAGCACGAGTTCGAAGAAGCAGAAGCAAAGATGACCTGGTACAATCGCCGTTTGTTTATCAAGACCAACAGTGCAGCAAAGATAGACATGAATGAAGTTGTCGAAGAGATGATCGAAGAGATTCGCATTGGGCTCATCGAGCGCAAACGAAATGTTCCGCATCTTAAAACCTTTGCCGTTGCTGGAAATGGTGATTATAACAAGGCCTCTTTAATTGGAGTCGATTACGATATCGAATATGAGCAGCAGTTTATTCGTGCTCACAAGAATATGCGTATGATCATAAACGCGAGGGCGACATGTGAGGCAAGGCCGCTTTCTAGGATCGTTGATGATGCGCTAGATGAAGTATGCGAGAAATATGATTTGGATGCTCAAGTGTTCTTCACGGAATGCTTTGGAATGGCGGATGAAGGTAGATAATGCCTGACAATAAGACAGCTGCTCACGCATCCCTTGTTCCAAGCCTTGACGATTCCCAGATCCCAAGCGAGCATCTTTCTATCCATGAGCAGGTAAGGCAGTATTATGGCGAGATTCTTTCAGGCTCTGATGATCTGAAGACAAACGCTTGTTGCTGTACGGAAGACCGTCCTCCTAAATACGTACTTGACGTTATGCCTGAGATCTCTGATGAGATACTTGAGCGCTTTTATGGATGTGGGAGCCCTATTCCGCCCGCTTTAGAAGGCTGTAGAGTGCTTGATCTTGGTTGCGGGGTTGGGCGTGATGTTTATATCCTTTCAAAACTAGTAGGCCCTACGGGCAAAGTTATAGGTGTAGACATGACGCCTTCCCAGCTTGAGGTGGCGAAGCGCTATCAAGATGAACAGGCAAGTCGTTTTGGCTTTGAAAAGTCCAATGTAGAATTTTTAAACGGATACATCGAGGATCTTGAATCGCTTGGCATTGAAGATGAGTCTATTGACCTTGTTGTTTCTAATTGCGTGATAAACCTAACCCCTTTCAAGCAGCAGGTGCTTTCTGAGGTTTACCGTGTGCTCAAAACGGGTGGCGAGCTGTATTTCTCTGATGTTTTCTGTGATAGGCGCATGCCAAAAGAACTCAGAGATGACCCTGTGCTTCGCGGTGAGTGCCTAGGTGGCGCCATATACATAGAAGACTTTCGTCGTATTATGGCTGATATCGGTTGGAAAAGCTTTTTGTTCACTTCCATTGACGATATTCATGTAAGCGACTTGGCTCTTGAAACCAAACTTGGATTTTGTGGTTTTACATCTCGTACGGTTAGAGCTATCAAAGCTTCTAACCTTGAAGATGCCCATGAAAATTATGGGCAAAGCGCTAAATACCTAGGCACGATTCCTGAAATGCCAAGGTATTTCGACCTGACAAACGAGATTCGTCTTATTAAGGGACGAAAGTATGCGATCAGTTCGAACATGGCAGAAATGCTTGCGCAATCTCGCTACGGCAAGCATTTTGAGATTAGCGATAAAAGAATTCACCGTGGGGGCTTTGACTTTTCGCGCGCTCAAGATGCCATAGATTGCAAGCGAGGTAAGAAGTCTATCGACATTGACTTTCTTGCAAATTCACTTGATCGCATTAATACTGAAGCGTTTGATGTTCGAGTGAATGCCCCAAGCGTCTTGACTGCTCCAGAAAAGCTTACGACCATGCAGGTAAATATTACATACGCCTGCAACCTTGCATGTAGACACTGCTATCTGCAATGCAGCCCCAATAATTCTGAGTTCATGACACGCCAGACTATGAACGATTGCTTGGACGCTTTTAGTGCAGGTGCGTTTTCTATCATGGATATCACTGGTGGTTCCCCAGAACTCCACCCTGATTTCGAGTGGTTTCTAAGAGAGTCTGCTCGTCTTGCTAAAGAGGCTGGGGGCTATGTGATCGTAAGATCTAATCTTACTTTAGAAGACGATGATGAATATGCCCATTACCTTGACCTTTTTGCTGAAGTAGGGGCTCATGTGGTGGCTTCTCTTCCTTATTACAACAGCGAATCGTCAGATGCTCAAAGGGGGAAGGGAGTATTCGAAAAGGTTGTGCGCTCTGTTGCGAAATTAAACGATCGAGGGTATGGCGATACTCTAAAGGATGTAGGGAAGCTTCCTATCGACCTCGTTTATAACGTATCTGGCCCTTTTTTACCGCCGCCTCAAGACCTACTTGAAGATCTTTATAAGGTTGAACTTTCCAACAGGGAAGGTATAGAGTTCAACCAGCTATACGCCTTCAACAACTACCCACTCGGTCGTTTTGGACAAGACCTTCTTGATGCCAATATGTTTGACGATTATATGCGTCTTTTAGCCGATAACTTCAACGCATTAGCCGTACAGAGGATGATGTGTCGAGACCAGGTAAACGTTGATATTGATGGAAGGCTTTATGACTGTGAAGTAAACCATGTTTTAAAGCTTCCCATCCAAGTGCCAGATGGTGAATCTGAGCGCGATGCTAGCGTACAAGATATTGTTTGCGGAAAGCTTGGCGCTAGGTGCATTAGGACACACCCAGTGTGTTACAGCTGTTCAGCAGGTTCAGGATCTAGCTGCTCAGGTTCATTGGTTGCAGAATACGCGTAATGCAAGCATTGCGCGTACTGCGCCTGATAATTCCGATGCACCAAATGCGTCAAATGAATCAAATGAGCCAAATGTGCATACCGCGCTTATTGTGCTTGCTGCGTTGAGAATTCGTTTAGGCACTGCTCGGTTACTATATACCTTGAAGCTTTTGGTAATACCTTTGCCTTGAACGGGGTATCCATCAAAAGGAGGTCTCCATCAGATTGTATTGGTAGGGGAGGATCGGCGGAAATTTCGACCTCAGAGCCGCAGAAAAGCTCGAAGGCATCCGTGCGACCTGCGTATTCGCCGCCCCTGTCAAGAAATGCCGCGAAAACTGCAGGTAGAAGCCCGAAAGCGTCTTTTGTGCTCAATACTACTATGTCAAACTTGCCATCTCTTGGCTCGTTGTTGTGTACAACGCTTAAGTCAAATTGCATACGAGCAAAGTTGACTATAAGCACCCCAACGCCGCTAGTTTCAATTTTTTCGCCATCTATCACAAGCTTGATTTTAGAAAATTGTGGGGTGGCATTTGCAACAGCTGAAGCGAAGTAGGCAACCTGCCCGATAGACTTTTTAATAGGCTCTGCCCCTTCCATTATTTTTGCATCAAAGCCTGCACCCGCAATAAGACTAAAGCCTCTTCGGGTAGAATCTGGAAGTTCTAACTGGCCAAGGTCGAAATCCATCGTTTTCATTTCGCGTGCAGTGAGAGCCAGGGCGTGTACCTCTGAAGGCATGAACAAATTTTGCGAGATGAGATTTGCTGTGCCTGCTGGAAAAGGCAGGATAGGAATGCCTGTATCTGCAAGAAGATATGCACAAGATGATATTGTTCCATCGCCTCCAGAAACAACGACTGCATCGAAGTCGTCAGCATCATGCAGGAAAACGCCAATGTCTGTTGTACCGTCGCTTGTTCTAAGCACTATTTCATCGGAATCTTTGGAGAAATTGCGGAGGAAGTCGAATATGGCACCGTCTCCCTTGCCAGAAAGGAGATTATTGATAACCAGCAACTTCATAATTCCTCCTTCGTTGGTATGATTGTATCAACAAGTATGAAAGGAAATCACTAGTGCCCCTAGATTACATCGATTCGCAGAAAACGCTTGAGGACTTTGTTGAAAAATCAAAAACAGCCAAAGTCCTTGCTATAGATACAGAGTTCCTCCGCGAGAAAACCTATTATCCAAACCTTTGCTTAGTTCAACTTGCAGCAGATGACAAAGTGGCGATAATCGACCCTTTTGAGGTAGATTCGCTTGAACCTTTGAAAACCCTTCTTCTTGATGAGTCGATAATGAAGGTTTTTCATGCAGCAGGACAAGACCTTGAGATCATTTATAACGAACTTGGAGTATTGCCTACACCTATATTCGATGTTCAGATAGCTGCCTCTTTACTTGGTCAATCCTATCAGGCAGGGCTTGCTTCTATACTTTCCTCGTTTCTTAATGTGAATATTAAGAAAAGTGACTCATTTACAGATTGGACGCACAGACCTCTTAGTGATTCGCAGATAAAATACGCGAAAGAAGACGTCATTTTCCTCCCGCAATTGTATGCAAAGATGCGCGAAATACTTGAGGAAAAAGGACGTCTGACATGGCTTGATGATGAATTTGCAAAACTGACTGACCCAAATACTTATCTCGTTGATCCATATGAGAGATACAACCACCTTAAGCGCGGAAACCAACTATCGCGCAAACAAATGGCAGCTGCAAGGGCTGTTACCGCATGGCGCGAAGTTGAGGCCCAGCGTAGAAACATCCCTAGAAAGCGCGTTTTAACAGACGAACAAATTGTTGAGGCTTGCAGACGGGAAGCAAAAAGTGTTGACGACCTTTTCATGGTTCGAGGCGTGAAGAAGAGCATTACTGTTAAGGAGGCCAGACATATTGCGTCCTTGATGAAGGAAGCAATGTCTGGAGATGAATCTACTTGGCCAAAGCCTGAATGCCACCCTCAAACCGAGGAAAATGTCGATTCGGTTCTTGATCTCATGCAGGCTCTTCTGCGCATTAAGTCTCGCGAGTGTGGGATTGCTATGCCAGTTTTAGCTTCTAACTCTTCTATGACTTTGCTGGCTCGTGGCCATGTTGAGGAATCAGGTCTTATGTGCGGCTGGCGTAAAGAGGCTATAGGTAATGATTTTAAGAAGCTTCTTTGCGGGAAAATATCCTTGAGCATTATCGAAAACGAGCTTGTTGTAAATGAAAATTAGCGTACAAATGTATGATATATTAGATGCACAGGAGGCTATATGCACGATACTTATTTCATCTTCATAATTATTCCCTTAATACTAGGTATAGCTTGCCAGTTCTACGTGAACCATATGCTAAAGAAATACCAGAGGCGCCCAATTGGTAACGGTCTTACGGGTGCCGAATGCGCAAGACAAATGCTTGCTTATTACAATATTTCAAATGTGAGTATAAATAGGGGAGGCCAAGGTCAGGATTTTTTCGATCCGAAGTCGAATTCTGTGACCTTATCGCCTGAGGCATACAATGGGCGCTCTATCACAGCAACTGCTACAGCTTGTCACGAGGTGGGGCATGCTTGCCAGTTTGCTAGTGGGTATACGCCTATGAAGGTTAGAAGCGCTATCGTCCCTGCCGTGAATGCGGCATCAAATGCATGGATATTCCTTTTGTTTATAGGAATATTCCTTCAAATTACTGGCCTTGTCTGGGCAGCGATAATCATGTATGCGCTAGTTGTTTTGTTTCAACTTGTGACTTTGCCAGTCGAGCTTAATGCGTCTCGTCGCGCGATGGCTTATATGGGCGATATAGGCCTTTCTGCAAGCGATCGAAGGGGGTCGTTTGCTGTGCTTAGGGCATGCGCCTATACCTACCTTGTGGCTGCTCTCACATCCATTCTGCAATTACTTTGGCTCCTTTCGCAATCAAGAGACTAATGGATAAAGAAAGTTCTACAAATAGCGACTTCAATGCCTTGAGCGTGTCTCAGGCTTTGCAAATTGCAAAACGCCAGCTTGAAAATATTACCGTCAAGATTATTGGCGAAGTCAGCGAATACTCGTCTAATCCCAAGTACAAGGCCATATATTTCACTGTCAAAGACGAAAAATCGTCTCTTCCTTGTATGATTTGGAAAAACCGTTTAGGGCCAGACTGCCCCCAAATCACCATTGGCTCTTTAGTTGAACTTACTGGACGGTTTAGCCTTTATGCAGCGAAAGGCCGTATGAACTTCGATGTTTTTTCAATTGAACTTGCAGGTGAAGGAAAACTTCGTGTCCAGGTTGCCAACTTAGCCAAAAAGCTTGAAGCCGAAGGCCTTATGAACCCAGCCATGAAAAAGCCCGTGCCACTATATCCTGAAAGGATAGGCCTGGTTTCATCTCCTAGCGGAGCTGCGGTTTATGACGTGTTAAGAACGCTTAGGAGAAGATATCCTAGCGGCAAGGTATTGTTTGCAGGTGCCTTAGTTGAAGGTGCTAAAGCTCCATCTGAAATTGCAAAAGCACTACACGTTGTAGAAGATGCAGGTGCAGAAGTGATCCTTCTTGTTCGTGGAGGTGGTTCATATGAGAACCTCATGCCTTTTAACGATGAGGGGCTTGCCAGAGCCATATTCGCGATGGATGTGCCAATTGTTACTGGAATTGGACATGAGCCGGATACCTGCATAGCAGATATGGTTGCCGACAGGCGAGCATCTACTCCTACTGCTGCGGCAGAAACAGTTGCCCCTTCTAGTCTCGAACTTGCTTCTGTGCTTAATGGAAGAAAAGACAAGATTCGAAATATAATTACCGAGAGGTTAAGTAAGACTTCTATGGCGCTTCAAGCTATATCTGGCAAACCAATTTTTGCAGAGCCTATGCGTATCATTGAAACTGAAGCTCGTTACTTAGACGAAGCTCTTATGCGCCTTACTTCTGCCATTCCTTCAACTTTAGCGAATCGAAAGCAGCGAATTTCTGATTCGCGTACTTCCTTGAAAAACGCCCTTTCTAATTTCTGTGCTCCTTACAGAAATTATGAAAAACTAATGGTTTCCAAGCTTTTGATGATTGGTTCCAAGATCTTCGACTCATCTAAAGCAAGCCTTGCAGCTAGATGCGCAAGTATTGAAGCGCTATCGCCCCTTGAGGTCTTGAACAGGGGCTATTCAATTACAAGAGATGCCCATGGCAATATTTGCAACACCATCAAAGCTTTTAGAGCAAACGACAAGATTTCCGTGCAGATGAAAGATGGCGCGCTAAATTGCACCGTAAACAGCATTAACGGCAAAGAGTATGCAATGGAGGAATTTCATGACTGATAAGAAGGCACAAGTAATTGATTTTGGTGAAATGTCCTTTCGCGAGGGCATGGCAAAACTAGATGAGACAGTTCGTCAACTTGAATCTGGCTCTTTAGAGCTTGAGGAAAGCCTTAGTAAATACGCCGAAGGTGTCCAGCTAATTTCAGAGCTGCAAAAGCGCCTTGCATCTGCTGAACAGCAGGTAGAGGTTCTTATGGGAGAACTCGAAGAAGCCCCTGACGACGAGGTTCAGGACACCACGCTAAACAAAGCATAATGGCAAACGTGTAAGCTTTATTTTTTTGAGGGATTTCCGTCATTCATGGGCTTGCCGCCAAGAACGTGTATGTGAAGGTGGTGTACTGTTTGGCATGAGTCGTCATTTGTGTTCATGATCGTTCTAAAGCCGCTTTCTTTGACACCTTTGATTTCTGCAACAGTCTTTACAGCTTTCATAAGGGCTGCAAGAGTTTCATCGGGAATATCGCAGGCTATATTGGCATAATGGTCTTTTGGAACGATTAGTGTGTGAACCGGCATCATGGGGTTTACATCTTCGAATGCGAAAACGTCGTCGTTTTCATAAACCTTTGTTGAAGGTATTTCTCCATCAATTATTTTGCAGAAAAGGCAGTCTGGGTCATGCATTGCATCCTCCTGAATTGTTCTTGGTAAGAAAAGTATAACTAATAGAGCTTTTAGCCTGAAGCTAGATATTTTATGCGGGCTTTTTATCTCACAAAAGCTCAAAGCGAGCACCAGTTATCGAAAATAAGCTTAAGAACAAGACATTTGAAAATTTAGGATCCTAGAATGCAAATTGGAATAAACGAACCACATGAGGCGTATAGGGGTAGGGTATGAACATTCTCGTCTTGAATGCTGGTTCCTCATCTCTGAAGTATCAGCTCATAAATATCGAGACACATTCTGTTCTTGCTAAAGGCATTTGTGAACGTGTTGGGTCTGATGAGGCCTTCCACAAGCATGGCATCGACGATAACGAGGTTGTTATCGAGACTCCCATGAAAGATCACAACGAGGCCATGCGTCTTGTTATCGAGGCGCTTACATCAGGACCTACTGCTGCAGTAGACTCACTTGATGAGATTGATGCAATTGGCCATAGAATCGTGCAGGGTGGTAAATATTTCGACCATTCGGTTTTGATAGATGACGATGTCATCGCCAAAATTGACGAGTTGGCCGAACTTGCTCCTTTGCACAATAAAGCAGCTTTGATGGGTATAGAGGCCTGCAGGCTTTATATGGGTGAAAAGCCTATGGTTGCTGTCTTTGATTCTGCATATTTTCAGACGCTTCCTCCAAAGGCTTATATGTATGGAATCCCATACGAGTATTACGAGAAGTACGGCATCCGCAAATACGGTGCTCACGGAACTTCCCATCGGTATATTGCAGAGCGAGCCGCTGAGTTTATAGATGAACCTTTGGAAGATTTAAAAATCATCACATGCCATCTTGGAAACGGTTGCTCGATGTCTGCTATAGACCATGGTATCGCCGTTGATACCTCCATGGGTCTCACCCCGCTAGATGGGCTCATCATGGGAACTCGCTGCGGTTCTATCGACCCTGCAATCTCGTCTTTCATCATGGAACACGAGAACATGACTGGCGATGAAGTCAATGAGATGTTCAATAAGAGGTCTGGCCTTTTAGGAATTTCTGGCATCTCAAATGATATGCGCGACCTTCGCAAGGCTTCAGAAGAAGGAAACGAGCGTGCCCAGCTTGCCTATGATATGTATTCGAATTCAGTTAAGAAATACATCGGTCAATACATTGCCGTTATGGGGGGCGTGGACGTTATCGTTCTTACGGCAGGAGTCGGCGAGAACTGCGACAAGATGCGAAGAATGATTTTCGCAGGTTTGCAACCTTTGGGAATCGAACTCGATTTCGAGAGAAACAAGTTAAGAGGCGGAGAGCGCGAAATTTCGACTGATGATTCTGCTGTTCAGATACTAGTTATTCCAACAGATGAAGAATACATGATTGCTCGTGATACATTCGAGATCGTCCAAGAGACGAATTTCGATGACATTGCATTTTAAGAAAGGTACCATCAATGACCTCATTTATCGAATCTGTAAAAGAGCGCGCTAAAGTCGACAAGAAAACCATTGTCCTTCCAGAAACAGCTGATGCGCGCACAATTGAAGCGGCTAAGACCATAATCTCAGAAGATTTCGCAAATATAATCGTTTTAGGAGAACCTCAAACAATAGAATCAGCTGGTCTTGATCTTGATCTTCTTGAAGTAATTAACCCTAACGAAAGCGAACTTTGCGATTCTCTTGCAGAAGAGCTATACCAGATTCGAAAACACAAGGGCATAAGTTTAGATGATGCAAAGAAGCTTCTTGAGGATCCTCTGTATTTTGGCGTCATGCTTGTTAAAACAGGCAAGGCAGATGGCATGGTTGCTGGTGCCTGCCATGCCACAGCCGATGTTTTGAGGCCGTCTTTACAAATTCTTAAAACCGACCCAAGCGCGGCGCTCGTATCTTCTTTCTTTGTAATGGTTGTTCCAGATTGCGAATATGGACAAAATGGTACTTTCATTTTTGCTGACTGTGGATTAAACGTCCAAACAGACGCCACGAGCCTTGCAAACATTGCAGTAAGTTCTGCAAAATCATGGAAGTCTCTTATAGGAAGTGAGCCAAAAGTGGCTTTGCTTTCTCATTCAACCTATGGCTCGGCGAAAAACGATGATGCTGCTAAGGTTGTTGAGGCCACATCCATTGCCCATGAACTTGCTCCAGAACTTGCTTTGGATGGTGAACTTCAGCTTGATGCGGCACTGTGCGCCGATATTGCCTCTTCTAAATGCCCTGATTCCAAAGTTGCTGGTAGTGCGAACGTTTTGATTTTCCCAGATCTTGATGCGGGAAATATTGGTTATAAGCTTGTTCAGCGTCTTGGCAAGGCTTTAGCCTACGGGCCAATTACTCAAGGTCTTGCCGCCCCTGTAAACGACCTATCACGCGGTTGTTCAGCAGAAGACATCGTTGGCGTTGTTGCAATCACATGCCTGCAAGCGCAGTCGAACTAAACTAATTTACTTGCTTAAACCCTTTTGTGCGTATGTAAATACGTGCCTTGAAAAGGAGATAAACCTATGTCTCTAAATTATTTGAATCTAAACGATATTGATATAGACGACTTTGATGCAGTAGTTGTTGGAAGCGGGTTTGCGGGTTCTGTGGTTGCTGAGCGGCTTGCTTATCGAGGCAAGAAGGTCTTGATTCTTGAAAAGCGCGCACAAATTTCTGGCAATATGTATGACGAATATGACGAAAACGGTATTCTTGTGCATAGGTATGGTCCGCATATTTTCCACACCAATTCTTCTAAGGTTTTTAATTATCTTCGCACGTTTTGCGGGTGGATTGGATATCAACATAGGGTTTTGGCCGACTGGTACGGCACATATATGCCGGTTCCTTTCAACAAGAAATCGCTTGAAATAGCGTTTGGTAAAGATAGAGCGCCTGGACTTATTCAGAAACTGATTGATGAATATGGCGATGAGCGTAAAGTGACTATCAATGAACTTCGTCAAAGCAACGACCCCGAGCTTTCAGAGATTGCTGACTTCGTCTACAAGAATGTATTTCTTTACTACACACAAAAGCAATGGGGTCAAACTCCAGATGAGGTCGATCCTTCAGTCACGGCTCGCGTTCCTGTTTTTATATCTCAAGACGATAGATACTTCCAAGATACCTACCAAGGAATGCCTGCACAAGGCTACACCTCTCTTTTTGAGGAGATGCTCTCTAACGAAAACATTACAATTTGTCTTAACACAGATGCCTCCTGTGTTTTTGACCTCGAATTTGATGGAACCCAAGAGGATGCAAAACTAAAAGCTGTAAGGATTCAAGGTAAGGCATTTTCTGGTCCTATTGTCTATACAGGTCCACTTGATGAATTATTTTTAGCAAGGTTTGGTCGTCTTCCCTACAGAAGCTTGAATTTTGTTTACGAAACCTATCCCGAAGAGCATAAACTGCCTTGCGGAACAGTCAATTACACCGTAACCGAGGATTACACTCGCATCACAGAATTCAAGTATCTTACCGGTCAGAAGGCTGAGAATACGACGATTATGAAGGAATACTCGTGTGCCTATGAAGACCCCAGCACACAAATTCCTTACTATGCAATTCTTAGCGAGGAAAACATAGAACACTACATGAAATATAGAGCCCTTACAGAAGGCATGGATAATTTCTATGTTATTGGCCGTCTTGCAGAATTCAAGTATTACAACATGGACAAGATTGTCGAAAATGCCCTAGATTTGTCTAAGCGGATCATAGACAAAATCGATTAAGAAGACCTTATGACCACTATTTCGTTTACTGTCCCTTGTTACAATTCAGCCGAATACATGGATAAGTGCATAGAATCTTTGCTTAAATGCGGCGATGATATCGAGATTCTCATAGTTGATGACGGGTCTAGCGATGAAACCCTCAAAAAAGCACAAGCTTGGGAGCGGCGCTACCCTTCTATCGTTCATGCTATACATAAAGAAAACGGTGGTCACGGCTCGGCTGTAAATTGTGGTCTTGAGCATTCAAAAGGGCTGTATTTCAAAGTTGTTGACTCTGACGACTGGCTTGATGAGGCAGCAATGCATGAGGTTATGGCATATTTGCGAAGCCAGCTTGATTCAAGCGACCCTACAGATATGGTTGTTGCCAATTATGTCTATGACAAGGTCTTCGAGGACAAAAGCTCGACTATGAGATACAAGCATGTTTTCCCTGTCGGGCAGCGTTTTACTTGGGAAGAATCCGGCACTTTTGCACCGTCGCGATACATCCTTATGCACTCGGTCATATACAAAACTCAGCTTTTGAAAGAGATGGGGCTTAGCCTTCCTGAGCATTGCTTCTATGTTGATAACATCTTTGTTTATGAGCCACTTGTACATGTCAAATCTATCTATTACTTAGATGTTGACATGTACCACTACTTTATTGGCAGGGAAGGGCAGTCCGTTAACGAAACTACGATGATGAAAAGGATCGACCAGCAGATTCGGGTCACAAAGATCATGATAGACTCAGTTGATCTTGAGTCGGTTAAACCAAAGAAACTCCGTAAATATATGGAAAATTATTTGGCTATGATGATGTGCATATGTTCGGTGTTTTTAAGGATGAAAAATACCCCAGAAGATAATGAGAAGCTTAAAGATGTTTGGACTTATTTGCAGGCAAAAGACCAAGCGCTTTATAAGAAGATACGCGCCAAAATTATTAACCTAGGTACTAATATGCCAACAGAATTCGGGCGCAAGTTAGGCCTTGGCGGATATCAAATCGCTCAAAAGATTTTTAAGTTCAATTAACTTGCCATTTAACTGACGGCTTGTCCTTGTCTACCCTGCACTTAGGTGCGTTATCTTTCATCTGCAAGGAAAAACAAAGCAAGTGTACCAGGGCCGGAGTGTGCACCTATTACAGGGTCAATGCAATTGGTCACAGTTTCTGTAACGCCAAAACGTTCCTTTAACTGTTCTGCCAGATATTTTGCATCTTGTAAGCAATCTGCGTGAACAATGAATATTGGCTGGTCGCAAACAGGCTTATTCGCGGAATTATCCAAATGTTGCAAAATAGCTTCAATAGATTTCTTGCGGCCACGAACTTTTTCTACAGGAACTATATGCCCTTTATCATCAAAGTGCAGGATGGGCTTTATGTTTAATAGGCTGCCAGCCCAAGCGCTTGTTTTGGAAAGTCGTCCACCCCTGTAGAGATAATTTAGGTCGTCTACCGTGAACCAGTGAGCAAGGTGAAGCTTATGCTCTTCCAACCAGTCGCGTACCTCTTCGATTGAAGATCCTTTATCTTTTAGCATTGACGCGTAATAGACCAAAAGTCCTTCTCCAAGAGATGCTGCTAATGTATCAACCGCATAAAGCTTTCTATTTGGATATTCGGCTTTAAGCCGATTCATTAATAACGAGATCGAGTCAAAAGTGCTTGAAAGACCGCTTGAAAAACCGATATAGAGAACATCTAAGCCTTGGTCTAGCTGATCGCAAATAAGAGCTTGCACCTCTTCCAAATTTGGAAGTGAGGTGGTGATTACCTTACCTTCTCTCATCATCTTGTAGAACCTTGCGAGATCAGATTTTTCGCCTTTTAAGAAACTCTTGTGTTGAACATTGTCAACTATAAATGTCATAGAAATAATTTCTATGTCCATATCCTCGATCATTTTGTCGGGTAAATTGCAGCATGAGTCCGTTAAAATCTTGAAATCCATTGTTCCTCGCTAGGTGAGTGTAAACTATACGGTTACCAAGTAAATATTAGTTACTCTCAAATGAGATATATATTAAAAACTTGAAAGGTTACGGTTTAGAAAAGTGGCAAGCGATTATAAGAACACGATGAATCTTCCACAGACCGATTTCCCTATGAGGGGGAACTTAGCTCAAAACGAGCCTAAGCGCCTTGAGAAGTGGTTTGCGCAAGACCTTTATAAGAAGGTTTTAGAGAAGAATAAGCAAGGCAAACCATTCGTACTTCATGATGGACCTCCATATGCCAACGGACCTATCCATATCGGGCATGCTTTTAACAAGATCTTAAAGGATTTCGTAAACAAGAGTCATGCTCAGCGTGGTTTTTATACGCCCTACATCCCGGGTTGGGATTGCCACGGACAACCTATTGAGCATATGGTCGAGAAAACCTTAGGTCCTAAGAAGATGTCTGAAACCCCGCTTCCAAAGTTGCGTGAACTTTGCCGAGACTGGGCTAGTGAATACGTTGACATCCAGCGCGAAGGTTTTAAGCGACTTGGTGTAAATGCCGATTGGGATCACCCTTATCTTACATATACGCCCGGATACGAAACCGGGAACATAGAGCTTTTCAAAGACATGTACCTTTCGGGATCTATCTATCGTGGGCGTAAGCCTATACACTGGTGCTCACGTTGTCATACTGCTTTGGCCGAGGCCGAAATCGAATATGGAGACGAAATGTCTCCTTCGATTTTTGTTGCTTTCAAGCTTGATAGCGTTCCGGGCGTTTTCGAGGCTGAAGGGGTAGAGGAAGCCTATGTTCTTATTTGGACAACGACCCCTTGGACCTTGCCTGCAAACACCGCTGTGTCTTTGGCTCCTGATGCAAGATATGTGATTGTTAATGCTGTAGGCAAGAATATGATCATGGCAGAAGAGCTTGTAGACCAGGTTGCCGAGAAGGCTGCATGGTCAAATTATTCTGTTCTCTCAGATGAGAATGGAAAGCCTGTTTCACTTTCCGGAAAGCAACTTTATGGCCTTACATATACTGCTCCGATTAGGAAAGATCTGAAGGGCATACTTATCTATGGCGACCATGTGACTCTTGATACAGGTACAGGTGCGGTTCATACGGCTCCAGGTCATGGTCAAGACGACTACTTGGTGGGTCTTGAATTCGACCTTCCGTCTTTGATGCCTGTAGACGACAACGGCGTTCTAACTGATGAAGCTGGGCAGTTTGCAGGTCTAAATGTAAACGATGCAAATCCTGAGATTATAAAGTGGCTAGATGAACAGGGTGTCTTGATCGCTCAAGAGGATATCAACCACTCGTATCCTCATTGCTGGCGTTGTCACGAGCCTGTCATCTTCCGCGCAACTGACCAATGGTTTGTGTCCATGGATAAGAATTCGCTTCGAGAAGATGCGCTTAAGGCTATCGATAACGAGGTTCAATGGATTCCTTCATGGGCTAAGAACAGAATCTCTGCCATGGTGGCAGACCGCCCCGACTGGTGCATTTCAAGGCAGCGTTCTTGGGGCGTACCTATTCCTGTATTTAAGTGCGCAAAGTGCAACGAGATAGTGGCAAATGAAGAAACGTTCGACGCCGTTATCGAGCTTTTCAATGAGAAGGGTTCGGATGCCTGGTTTACGACAGACCCTTCAAGCTATCTTCCATCTACCACAAAATGCCCTAAATGTGGAGGCCAGCACTTCACTCCTGAAAAGGATATCTTGGATGTTTGGTGGGAAAGTGGGGTTTCCCACACAAGTGTGCTTAAGCATAGGAAATCGGAAGGGCTTGATTTCCCTGCTGATATGTATCTAGAAGGCTCTGACCAGCACAGAGGCTGGTTCCAGTCATCTTTGCTTACATCAATTGGCGCTTACGGGGTTCCTCCTTATAAATCTGTTATGCACTGCGGTTTTACAGTGGATGAGCAAGGTCGTAAGATGTCAAAATCTCTTGGTAATGGCATCGATCCTGATGAAGTTTGTAAACAATTTGGTGCTGACGTCTTAAGGCTTTGGGTCTCAAGTGTCGATTACTCGCAAGACGTGAGTATCTCGAAGAACATTTTGAAGCAGGTATCCGATGCGTATAGAAGGATAAGGAATACTTTCCGATTCCTTCTTGGTAACCTCTACGATTTCGACTACGAGAAAGATGCTATTAAAGATTTCAATCAGCTAGAGGCAATAGACCAATATATGTTGATTAAGACCTATAGGATGCTTGAAGAAGTCGAGGGTGCTTTTGATGATTACAAGTTCAACGGAGTCTATCGCGTAATTTATGACTTCGTGAATGACCTTTCAGCGGTTTATATGGATGTTTCCAAAGATCGCCTGTATTCGGAAGGCGCAAATTCTCCTAGACGGCGTGCTGTGCAGACCGTTCTTGCAGACATCATCGAGGTGCTTGTTAGGGTTTTGGCTCCGATACTTTCATTTACTTGCGATGAAGTTTGGGAGAACTTCCCTGAAGGAATGCGCATTAAGCCTGAACATCCATTTAGCGTTCAGCTTGCAGGCTGGCCTGCACGCTCAGATTTCTTGCCAGCTCTTCCTGACGATGAACTTGCAAACCAAATTTTCGAAACCTTTGAAATTGTCATGGACGTACGCGAGAAGGTCACCAAAGCGCTTGAGACTGCGCGTGATAGCGGGGAAGTGAACAAGAGTCAAGAAGCCGATATCATGCTAAGAGTTCCATCCAGCATAGCAGTCGCTCTTACAAAGGTCGGTTCTAGCGCACTGGCCGATCTTTTCATCGTGTCCAAGGTTGATGTTCTTGAAAGAGATGATGGCCTGGAAGAAATAGAAGCAAGTGTTGCGCCATCTAATCTAGCTAGGTGCCAGCGCTGCTGGAATTATCGTGAGATAGGCGTCATGCACGATTACCCCGATGTGTGCGAACGTTGTGGCGAGGTATTGAAAAACCAGATGCTAGATGGCGAATAAACGAATTAGAATCCGCGACTTTCTTATAATGGCGGCCTTGGTCGTTGTTTGGATCCTTATAGATCAGGCGACCAAGGCTAGCGTTAAGTCTTTTCAACCAAATGAACTGATCGCAGGGCCTTTCCTTGGCATCTTCGATATCACCCTGGTTCACAATACCGGTGCGGCCTGGGGATTATTTGGCGGTAACGCTATGTTTTTAGGCATATTTTCAATTCTTGTTTGCGTGCTAGCTGTCATCTATCTTGCTTTGGCGAAGCCTCCAGCATCTATTGGGACAGTAACTGGCTTATCGCTTGTAGTAGCAGGTGGCATTGGGAATGCGATTGATCGTTTTACTAACCAATATGTAGTTGATTTTATCCGCCCTGTATTCATTGATTTCCCGGTATTTAACTTTGCCGATATAGGCGTGACCGTTGGCATTGTTGTCTTCGTGGTCTCGATTATTGTTGAATCTAGACGCAATACCTCTAAGGCTAAAGATGAGTAGACGGGTTTCAAGTGTTTGCGATTTAGAATTAGCTGGGTTAAGACTTGATGTATTCTGCGCCCAGAGTGGCTTCTACCCTTCAAGGTCTTCTGCCGTAAAGGCAATAGAAGATGGCTCGGTTCTTGTAAACGGGCAAATATCTACAAAGAAGCATGTTCTGGCAGGTGGCGATGTTGTAGTTTGCGAGCTAGAAGACTCAAGCTATTCAAATGAGCTTATAGGCCAAGATATCCCACTAGACATTCGCTTTGAAGACGACGACATAATTGTGCTTAGCAAGCAGGCGGGTCTTATTTGTCATCCGGCCAACGAATACAGAGACAACACACTTGTAAATGCTTTGATATTTCGCTATGGAATTGGCGGGCTTTGCGATGTGCAGGGCGATGCCGACCGCTATGGGATAGTTCACCGCCTTGATGCTGATACCAGCGGTCTTATGCTTGCAGCAAAGACTAACGAGGCTGGTCTTGCTTTGATGGAAGCGATAGGTAAGCGAGAGGTAGATAGACGCTACCTTGCTCTAGTGCACGGGATCATTTCGCCTGAAACCGGGTTGGTAGACGGTCCTATAATGAGAAATCCTAAGGATAGAAAATCGATGGCCGTAGGTGATGGGCCTTCTGCAAGGGATGCAATAACTACCTTCAAGGTAAGGCAGCGCTTTGAGGGCGACGGTTTAAGCGATGGGTATACTTTGATCGAGTGCAAGCTCTTTACGGGGCGAACGCATCAGATTCGCGTACATATGCAATACATCGGGCATCCTATTGTTGCGGATCCTATTTATAATTCCAAAGGTCCTAAATCTGCTAAGGCACAGCTTGGCTTAAACAGGCAGTTTTTACACTCTTGTAAACTAGGGTTCGAACATCCTATAACAGGTGAAAAAATGTTTTTCGCCGATGACTTACCTAAAGATCTCAAGGACGCTTTAGATAGCATTTCAGAAAGGCGCGAAATATGAAGGTTCTCTTAGGTGTGAGCGGTTGTATCGCAGCTTATAAGTCTTGTGAGATTTTGCGTCAGCTTCAAAAGATGGACGTTGATGTGCAAGTCGTGATGACTGAGCATGCCACTAAATTTGTGGGACCACAAACTTTCAGCGCTTTATCCGGGCATCCTGCAAAGGTCTCTAATTTTGACGATTTAGAAGACCCCATAGTGCACATAAGGCTTGCTGAGGATTGTGATTTATTTTTGATTGCCCCTTGTACCGGAAATGTATTGTCGAAGATTACATATGGCATTGCTGATGACTTGCTTACTACATGCGCACTTGCAGCACACGATAAGCTAGCGCTTGCCCCTGCGATGAATGTTCATATGTATGAGTCTGGTGCCATACAGGAAAATCTTGCAACTTTGCGCAGGCGTGGCGTAAAAATTCTTGACCCTGATAGTGGATATCTGGCTTGTGGGGAAGTGGGATCTGGCCGCTTGGCTGAGCCAAGTGAGATAGCGCAGGCTGCAATCAAAATTATGAACGAGGGCGCTTGCAGTTTGGGGCGGGACAAGGTCGCAAACTTGGATATGTCGGGTAAAAGAGTACTTATTACAGCTGGCCCTACTAGGGAAAGGATTGACCCTGTTAGGTATATAAGTAATGAGTCGTCAGGAAAGATGGGTATATCTTTAGCAAACGCTGCCAAGAGAAGGAGAGCAGAAGTCAAGCTGGTCTTAGGGCCTGTAAATTTAAAGCCCGACTTCGGTGTCAATGTGGTTGATGTAGAGACATCTGAGGAAATGTATAAAGCTGTTGAAAATGCATTTAGTGAAAGCGACATTCTTATATTTGCAGCTGCAGTTTGCGATATTAAACCTGTAGAAACATTTGATAATAAGCTGAAAAAAGGCGTCGACGATGATGCGCTCTCGAATATACGTATGCAGGGTGCGATTGATATTCTAGGGACTTTTGCAAGCAAAAAGGAAGGGCGCTACATAGTAGGTTTTGCTGCAGAAACAGATAATGTTTTAGAGAACGGGAAAGCGAAACTTCGCTCAAAAAACGCCGACTTAATAGTTGCAAACGAAGTTGGCGTTGGTAAAACTTTTGGCAAGGATAAATCGAAGGCCTGGTTAATAAAAAATGATGGAATCAAAGAGCTTGAAGAGATGCCTAAAACAAGGCTGGCAGACGTTATCTTAGACGAAGTTTGTGCTAATATGTGCTAGCCTAATTAGGCACATTTGCATCGGGTGGTGGCGCAGCATGGTAGCGCACTTGACTGGGGGTCAAGGGGTCGCAGGTTCAAATCCTGTCCACCCGACCATTTCTGGCCTAGTCAATCATAGATTAACCTGTCCAGAGTTTATTTTCCACAGGGTTTTAAGGTGCTTTTCCGTTTACCCACCTTTTGCAACCGCTTGTATCTAAGGGTTTTTCCGTTCACGCCAGCATTTGGGCGAATATCCTCAAACGCCCTTTGGAGAGCCTAATTCAAAGCTAGTTTTGTTAAAGTCAGTGTGTCGTTTTACAAATTTTCGTATCGACTATCCATGGAAATCAAAAGGGAAGGGGAAGCATGGAAATGCTTTTGTTCTTGATTGCATTTCCGCTAGTGGCGGCTTGTGCCTTGATGATTATTCGTCAAAACACAGCTAGAAACGTCATAGTGGTTGCATCGGGGGCTATCGTTGCTTGTGTATCTATCGCTTTGGTCGTGATGTACTTAGGGTCAGGGCCTGTTTACTTTGAAGCGATATCTCCACTGGCAGATTACGCTTGCACCGCGATAAGTTGTATTTGTGTAATCGTCGTGATTGCGTTTGCGGTCAAATATAAGAATTTTATCGCAGGCCTTTTAGCAGTGCTTCAAGCCATCATAGTCCTTGTTGTAGATTTCGCCTTCGCGCCAGGCGTAGAAGTTGAACTCGGTCTTTATGTAGATTCCCTCTCTTTGCTAATGACTTTGATTATTGGCATCATAGGTTCTGGAATATGCATTTATGCCATTGGATATATGCAGGATTTTCAGGCTCACGAGCCTGAGGGTGCAAAAGACAGGCGTCCTACGTTTTTCGCCTTGATGTTTGTCTTTCTTTCTGCGATGTTTGCTATCGTATTTTCGAACAATATGTCGTGGATGTTTACCGGTTGGGAAGTCACGACGCTTTGCTCGTTCCTCTTAATTGGATACACCAAGACTCCTGAAGCAATTAACAATGCCTTTAGACAGATCATAATGAACCTTGCTGGAGGTATTGGCTTTATACTTGCGCTTTGGGTAAGCATTGCAAATATCAATACTTTGTCACTTCAAGATTTCATTGAGTTTGCTTGCAACCAACCAGCTATTGCGTGTCTGCCAGTTGTGCTGCTTGCTTTCGCTGGAATCACAAAGGCAGCTCAGATGCCTTTCCAGTCTTGGCTTCTTGGAGCCATGGTTGCGCCTACGCCTACAAGCGCGCTCTTGCATTCCTCTACCATGGTTAAGGCTGGTGTCTTTTTGCTGGTCAAGCTTGCACCTTGTATGCTCGTTAGTTTTGTGCCATCCATCATGGTTATGCTTATTGGTTCAATCACTTTTATGCTCTGTTCGTTTATGGCTATCTCGCAAACAAACGCCAAACGCGTTCTTGCCTATTCGACCATAGCAAACCTTGGATTGATCACTGCTTGTGCAGGTGTTGGAACACCTGAGGCAGTTTGGGCTGCATGTTTCTTGATTCTCTTTCATGCCATTGCCAAATCACTTCTTTTCCTTTGTGTTGGCACAGCAGAACATCACATTGGGTCTCGTGATATCGAGGATATGGATCTTCTCTTCGAACGCATGCCGAAGCTTGCTAGATTAATGATGCTTGGAATCATGTGCATGTTCATTGCACCTTTTGGCATGCTTGTCGCTAAGTGGGCAACGCTTGTATCATTTGTCGAAATGAACCAAATCGCTCTTGTATTGATTCTTGCTTTTGGTTCAGCTGCTACTTTCATGTTTTGGGCCAAATGGCTTGGCAAGCTTGCAGGAATTGCAGGCAAGCCACAAAACATTGAACTTTCAGTGCACGCATCCGAATGGTTCTCTACAGGATTGATGGCTGTTTTGCTAGTAGCTTCTTGTATCTTGCTTCCAGTGATTTCTTCTGTAGTGGTCGAGCCGTATATCTACGATGTCTTCGGATTTTCAGGCCAAGGTATCGCAACCGACAACCTTTGGATAGCAAGTATTTGTGTAATTGTTGTTGCGATAGCGCTATTTGCGGGCATAGGTCACTCCAAGAAACGTCAAGTGGACGTTTATCTTTCTGGCATTAATGTCGATAATGACACACGTACTTTCACTAATTCGATGTCTGGGCAAACAGTCGCTACTGCTCGCAACTGGTATATGGATAGCTGGTTTGGCGAGAAAACTGTAAGCCCTATAGGCGTTATTTGTAATTCCGTGATTATCCTTTTGGCAATCGTACTTGGATTGCTCGGGATATCGTTTGTATAGGCGAGAGGAGGAAACGTGGAAACCTTGATTGATATCTTGATTGTTCTTGGCGGAACAATAGCTTTCGCTATTCTAGCTCCGATCGTCGGATGTTTACTTGCTGGAATTGACAGAGTGCTTTCTGCACGTATGCAGGGAAGAGTAGGGCCGCCACTCCTTCAGCCTTACTATGATGTTCGCAAGCTTCTTGCTAAGGAGAAGGTGAGCGTAAATAAGGTGCAAGACGTTTATGTCATTTGTGCATTCGTTTTTGCATGCCTTGCAGGAGGGATTTTCTTTACTGGGGGAAACCTTCTAATGTGCGTTTTTATTATCACGCTTTCGAGCCTCTTCTTTATCATGGCGGCATATTCTACTAGGTCGCCTTATTCTGAGATTGGTGCGAATCGTGAGACCTTACAGGTTATGTCTTATGAGCCGATGGTTCTAATATTTGCTGTAGGGTTTTACATGGCAATCGCTGCTATAACTTCAGATGGATTGATAGGCTCGTTTGACATATCTGCTGTTTTCTCGTTGGATGTTCCAATTATTTGCAATATCTGGTTGATATTCATCGGACTTCTATTCATCCTTACAATCAAGCTTCGTAAGTCACCCTTCGATATATCGATGAGCCACCATGCCCACCAAGAGATTGTTCGTGGTATGACAACCGAGATGTCGGGTTCGACTTTAGCGTTAGTTGAGGTTATGCATTGGTGTGAAAGCGTGCTCTTCCTCGGATGGATAGGCGTCTTCTTTGTCTGGGGGAATCCTTTTAGTTTGATTTTGGGAGTTGTAGTCGCTATCTTGGCTTACTTCCTTGAGATTCTTATCGATAATAATTTTGCACGTGTGAAATGGCAGTTTATGGTCAAATCGGCATGGGTCGTTGCTCTAGTATTTGGTGGCATCAACATGGCCGTTCTGGCATTCATTTAAGGGGGCTTGAAGTTTATGGGATATTCATCGAAGTCTCCATGGGTCATCCATTATGACGGGTCAAGTTGTAATGGATGCGACATCGAGGTTTTGGCTACTTTGTGCCCTGGGTTTGATGGCGAAAGGTTTGGCGTTATCAACACAGGTAATCCTAAGCATGCCGATATCTTTCTTGTTACGGGTTCGATCAACGCCCAAAACATCGATGTCGTCAAAGAGATCTATGATCAGATGATTGAACCTAAAGTGGTAGTTGCATGTGGTATTTGTGCATGTTCAGGCGGAATCTTCAAGGATTGTTATAACGTCATTGGTGGCGTTGACCAAGCGATTCCTGTAGATGTTTATGCGCCTGGGTGTGCTGTTAGGCCAGAAACGCTCATTGATGCCATAGTCGAAGGTATAGCGGCGCTTGATAAGAAGGCTGAACAGATGAAGTTAAGCAAGAAGGAGCGATAGAAGATGCAATTCTCTACTGATTTTAAAGCGCTTCTTCTTGATGGAGTGCATGATGAGGCACAAAGACGTCATGATGATGGATGGCGCTACGTTCAGATGCTTGCTGTGAACAAAGACGAAAGCGCAGATGTGATTTATTCGTTTATGAAAGACGGCATGCTCGAAAACCTAGTTGTTTCAGATGTTCCGCGAGATGCGCACATCCCTTCAATAACAGATCTATACCTTGAGGCCTTTGTTTGTGAGAACGAAATATGCGATTTGTTCGGAATTAACTTCGATGGAATCGCCATAGATTTTCATGGAAACTTCTACAAGTTGGCTACAGATAAACCTATGACGATAATTTCTCCTGAACAATTGGCCGAGAGAGAAAAACAGAAGAAGATCGCTGCGGCTAAAGCTGCTAAGGCAGCAAAAGAGGCAAAAGCAGAAGGCGAAGGCGCCACTACTTCGTCTTCAACCGATAGCGCTGATGCTGAAAAGGCACTCGAGGCTAAGCTTGCGTCAATGGATCCAGAAAAAGCTGCCAAGGTTAGGGCTGCTATGAAGGCTAAGTCCGCAAAAGCCGCTAAAGCCTCTGACGCCGCTGAAGCTAAAACAGGGGATTCATCTAAAACAGGGGAGGAGAACTAGTTATGGGAAAAGCATCAGTAATACCTTTTGGCCCCCAACATCCTGTCCTTCCTGAACCGCTTCACCTCGACTTGGTCGTTGAAGACGAGACTGTTGTTGATTGCATTCCGCAAATCGGCTTCGTTCACAGAGGTTTGGAAAAGCTTGTAGAAACAAGAGATTACAATCAGTTTATCTATGTGGCCGAGCGTATTTGCGGCATTTGCGCGATGGGCCATTCTCTAGGCTACGCTGAAACAGTTGAAAGCCTTATGGGAGTGGAGGTTCCTAAAAGGGCAGAATACCTTCGTGTGATATGGCATGAGCTTTCAAGGATCCACTCACATCTTCTTTGGCTTGGCCTTGCAGCAGATGCTTTCGGTTTCGAGTCCATGTTCATGCACTGCTGGCGTCTACGTGAGCGTGTGCTTGATATTTTCGAGAAGACAACTGGTGGGCGCGTTATCTTATCCGTAGTTTCAGTTGGAGGCGTTGTCAGGGATATGGACGCTGATACGCTCAAATGGATCAATGAGGTGCTGGAAGGCATCAAGGGTGACTACACAAAGATCATGAACACACTGCTCACCGACATGTCTGTGAAGAATAGAACAGTAGGTGTTGGTGTTATTAGCCATGAAGATGCTCTTGCGCTTAGTATGGTTGGACCTTTTGGCCGTGCATCTGGCGTAAATTATGACGTAAGAACTTTCGGTAAGGGCGCTTACGGCGATCTCAGCGACTTCCAGCCCATTCTTGACAATCAGGGTGACTGTTATGCAAGAGTTAAGGTTCGTGCCCTTGAGGTCTTGCAGTCTATCGACATTATCAAAGAACTTAGCGCCAAAATTCCTGATGGTGATATTTCTGTAAAGGTTAAAAGCTCTCCAGCCGATGGCGCACAAGCTACCAATGTTTTGGAGCAGCCAAGAGGCGAGTGCTACTACTATGCTCGCGGAAACGGCTCCAAGTATCTTGAGCGTATGCGCATGAGAACTCCAACCTCGCAAAACCTTGCAGGTATGACTGTAGCTCTAAAAGGTTGCGATCTTGCTGATGTAAACATGGTAATTCTTACCATTGACCCGTGTATCAGCTGCACCGAAAGGTAGGACATATGGGAAGTTTCAAACTAGCAGGCATGACTTTTGGCTCGATTTTCAAAAAGCCGGAAACGCTCATGTACCCATTTGTAAAAAAAGAGCCCTATCCAGGTCAAAAGGGTCACATCGTAAATAATGTTGATGAGTGCATTTTATGCGCCAAGTGCCAAAAGACTTGCCCTTGCAATTGCATCACAGTTAATAAGGCAGACCGCATTTGGGAAATCAACCCATTTATGTGTATACAATGCGGAAGCTGCGTAAGAGCATGTCCGAAAAACTGTCTTACCATGGATGGACATTACACTTCTGTAACAGGCGAAAAATTTTCTAAGAATTTAGATGTTCCGGAAAAGGAGAAAAAGGCGAAGAAAGAGGCAGTTACTGCTGAATAATCTTGGTTGATACTTTTATTGGCAAACATTTCGTAATCTTGTAAATATGGAATGTTTGCCTTTCTTTTTTTACAATATTGCATTTGAACTTATTACATGCAATATTTCTTGGTGTAAATTTGAAGCATGATTTTGTCTACTGAAAAAAATGAGCAATTTGAGACTTTGGACAGGATTCTAACTGTTCCAAACGTTATTTCGTTTATTCGGCTTTTGCTTGTTCCTATATACCTTACTTTGCTTGTTTCGGGTTTTAGAGTAGCTGCCTTGGTCATTTTTGTTATTGCGGCATCCTCAGATTTCGTTGATGGGCAAATTGCTAGAAGGACAAACCAGGTGTCTAAACTTGGCAAATTGCTTGACCCAGCAGTAGACACCATTTTGATGCTTACAGGTGTTATAGGTGTAGTGCTAGTTAACAATCTTCCTATTTGGTTTGCTGTATATATATTTGCCCGAGAAGCTTTCATGCTTATTGGCGGGTTCATTCTGATCACAAGATTTGATCTTAGGGTACCAGTCATATACATTGGTAAGTTTGCAACAACGTTTCTTTTCATCGGTTTTGCTGGAATGATGCTAAACGTGCCCGTTTCCCTTGGCCTTGGAATCACCCAAATTGCTTGGCTTCCAGGCTTTAACTCTGATCCTTATATTATGTGGGTTTGGCTTATTTATTTAGGCATCATTCTCCAGGTTATAGTGACGGTGTACTATTGCTGGAAGGCGAGTGTTCTACTCAAGGAAAAGCATGCAAGATTTATCGAAAGGACTTTATGAGAGGCGATGGCAAGAGAGCTTCTGGTAATAGAAGTGCCTCACGCCAAAATACGTCCTCTTCTAACCGGGTAGGCTCTAAGAGCGCATCGGCTAGCAGATCCAATCATGGTCTAGGTTATAGTTCTGGACGCAGTTCAGTTTATGGTTTAGACCATAGCTCACACCGAAATTCTCAAAACAGCTCTGGCCGAAGTTCAGGCACCAATTCAGGTGTCAATTCTAGCTACCAACGTAGAGCTACTTCAAAGTCTGAAAGAAATTCTGCTACATACGCTAATCGTCATCTCAATGAAACTAGAAGCGCTCAAGGCTCGAGTTATTCTAGCTATGATTCGCATGCAGTTCAGGATGGCTCGCGCCTATACAGCTTTGCATCATATGCTTGGGAAAAATTTAGACATGTGATCGTTATCTTATTTGGCATAGTAGTAATTCTTTTGGCTATGCTCATCGTATTCGCGCTCAATTCCGGAAAATACGTTAATGGTACGCAAATTGGCGAAATTGATGTTTCTGGAATGACTGTAGACCAGGCAGCCTCTGCATTAAGTGATTATTACAAGCCCAACTTAGATGCGACTAGCGTATATATATTCGCGGACGAGGAAAGCAGGGACGATGCCAACCTTGATTTGCAGCTTTTAGAGGCTGATGCGCAAGCAGAGCAAGTCTCTTTTGCGGAAGCTCAGGCTAACAAGAAACTTTGGGTGGCTACTGCAGAGAGCCTGGGAGCAAGTATACCTTGCGAAGAGATAGCTAAAGAAGCAAAGGTTTTAAGCGACGAAAAAGGCTATTTTGAGCGGATTGGGTTACTTTCAACGGAAGTGAAAACTCAGGTTAGGCTAAGCTTCGATGAAGCCTTGCTTGCTGACTTGACAGGCGATATTAATAATGCCCTAGGGCATCCTGTGAGTGATTACTCAATTGAAATCCATGACGGCGCTGTATATGTAAATAAGGGAAGTAAGGGTAAATTACTAGACGATGAAGAGTTTACTAATTCATTGACTGAACTTTTCTTGACCGATGATAGCCCTAAAGTCACTTATGTCGCAAATTTGAACAAGGTATCTTACGACATTACAAAAAAGATGGCTAAAAAGACAAAAAAGGCCATAGAAAACCTTATTCCTGAAAGCGTTGAGATTCAAAGTGATAGTGCTTCAATGGAAGTGAATAAAAGCACTTTGATGGATTGGGTAGCTACTGAAAAGGTAGAAACGCAAGATGGATGGAGGCTCGCTTGCCATTTCGATAGCTCGTTGGCTGCATCTTCCATAACCGCTTCGCTAAATAAGGCGAAAGATGGTAAATTCGCATCTGTGAGAATCAATAAAGATGGAGATGATATTACAGTTTCCACAGATTCAATGGTCGACTTGTATGATCTTGATTCTGGATTGGCAAGATTAGAAGATCAGGTATTTGCTACATATAACAATGAAGGCAGTATAACTTCAGCTCCTGAAAACCCTATCATTTGGCTAACGGTTACCTCTTCTGCTAACGAGTTCACGCTAGACGATGCCATAACACACGGCATATTAACTACGTTTTGCTCATATACAACTGAATACGCGAATACTTCATCTACTCAAAACCGAATCAGCAATATACATTTAGCTGCTTCGAAACTTGATAAATCAATTGCTGCGGCTAACGGGGGTATGTGGTCTTTCAACGATGTTGCAGGTCCTGCCGATGCAGACGAAGGCTATCTTGAAGCAAATGTAGTTGACGGAAACACCATGACCACAGGCGTTGGCGGCGGTATCTGCCAAGTTGCTACAACTGTTTTCAATTCCGTTTATGAGGCTGGGCTGCCCATAAAAGAAAGACACAATCACTCACTATACTCATCAAATTATCCAGCTGGTAGGGACGCAGCTATAGCATATCCCGACATGGATCTTAAATGGGAAAACGATACCGATTCTGACATATTGGTCTCTACTTCATACACAGACTATTCGCTTACTGTTTCGCTTATAGGAGTAGACCCTGAAAGGTATGTAGAGACTACAACTGGTGATTGGGAGACAGGAGAATCGTATGAGACTACTTATGAACTCGACAAGGATCTAGGCAAGAATGCCTCTTACATCAAACAAAGTGGCTCTGATGGCATGAAAATTTCGGTCACTAGAACAACTTATGATGCTGATGGCTCTGTTTTATCTACAGATACTTTCCCCTCATCATATGCTGCAACCGACAGGGTAATAGCATATGGAGAGGGTAGCGACATGAACGCTATAAAAGAACAATACGAACAGACTTCAGAATCTTCAGATGATGATGCATCAGAAGATGAAGAAGAATCTGGGGATTAGAAGATTAGGAAGCCTAAGTGTCTAGATACACCAATCGTTTTATAGCATACTCAATAAAGTCCAAGCACACTTCCCAATTCTTAAACTATGCTCTGTGCTTATTTCTGTCTATTGCACTTGCTGCTTTTTGTCCTTCGACTTTTGCTTTCGCCAAGCAAACCGATACCGATATCGTTGGAGGCTACACTGCTTCCCAGCGCGGGCTTACAGCTTCCAGCTTGCCTTCAATCACGGCGAAAAGTGCCTATGTTCAAGACTCTGAGGGAAATGTTTATTTCGAGAGAAATGCCGATGAACAGTCTCAGATAGCATCTGTGACTAAGGTGATGACTTGCATAATTGCATTGGAAAACGCCGACCTTGAAAAAGAGCTAAGCGTAAGTGAGTGGGCTGCATCCATCGGAGAATCTACAGCTCAACTTAAAAAGGGAGACAAGCTAACACTTAAAAACGCTTTAATCGGCTTGATGATACCTTCTGGAAACGATGCTGCAACTGTTATCGCGGAAAACATTGGTGCGGATATGGTCTCGAAGGCAAAGTCAGAAGGCTCTGAGATACTTGACGCTGAAGGTAAGGCAATAGACCTCAATAGCGATAAGGCAGGATATCTTGCTTTCGTTGCAAAGATGAATGAGAAGGCTCAAGAATTAGGCATGACAAATACTCTTTTCACAAACCCTCACGGGCTTGATGTCAATGAGTTTGCAGGTGAGGCTTTGCATAGCAGCGCACGTGACGTTTCGACCATGTCTGTTTATGGCATGCAAAACGAAACTTTTAGAGAGATCGTTGCTTTGGGCGATACTAGTATCGTTGTAAACCGTGACGGTGAAGAGATTAGCATTGACCTTGAGGGAACCGATGAATTGATTGGAACTTATGAAGGGGCTTGTGGAATCAAGACTGGCTACACGCAAGAGGCAGGGGGGTGTTTTACCGGAGCAGTTCTGCGTGATGAGATTTACCTTTATGTCGTAGTTTTAGGTGCATCCTCTAATGAACAAAAGTTAGAGGATGCAAAGACGGTTTATGAATGGGTCTATGGCAACATTGTCGATTTCCCACTTGTTAATACCGATACATATATAAGTCCTGCAGACGATGCTACATCAACAGATGTTCCTGTGCTTGCCTCTTTTCCTCATCTTGATTGGCTAGACAAATCTGTGAAGGCTACTATAGATGAACCTGATAAGACAGTGAAAGTTAATGCTATTTTTGGAAACATTAGCCAGATTGTTCGCGCCGCAGATGTTAGCGGAGACGTGAAGGTGGGGGATGTCGTAGGCGTCATCGAGTATTATCAAGGCGATGAATTAATCACATCTCAAGATTTGATTGCCTGCGAGAACGTTGAAGCACCTAATTTCATTGAATCTTTGCTTATTTCTGTTCAACGTTTATTTGCTTCTATAAGTGGGGCTAGCACTAGCGTGGAAACTTGTGTCTATAACAAAACAGAACCCATATTGTTGAAAGCTTAGACCGTAAAAGAAATACAATATATTGGCAAGGACTCTTGAAAGGTAGATTAAATGAACCAGACTTGCCCAGTGTGCTTAACTCCTCTTGATCCCGAGATGAGAGTTTGCCCAAAGTGTAACTTTAGGCTATCGGAAACAACCCAACAGTTCAACCCAATTGAGAATCAATCTGCGCCGATTGCTACTGAGGTTCCAAATGCGCTTAACTCGTATTTGAGAATGGTTAGAGGCCAACAGGTGGGAGTTGAATATCCTATAACAAAAGACGTCACTACTATTGGTAGAAATCCGGGATGTGACATCTTCTTAAACGATATGACGGTGTCTCGCGAACATGCAGAAATTCGCCGTCATGCCGATGCCTTTATTATCAGGGATATGCACTCGTTTAACGGTGTTTGGATTAACAATAAGACAGTAGACCAACATGCCTTGCGCCCTGGCGATTATGTGCAAATCGGTCGCTATGACTTTATTTACGAGGAAAAGGAAGCAGGGCAGTAAACAAATGAAACTCCTTTCTGGTAACGAGGCCTCAGCTTGCGGGGCCAAAGATGCTGGTGCCACTATCGGGGTGGGCTATCCGGGAACCCCTTCCACAGAAGCCCTTGAGACTTACGCAAAGCTTGATGGAGTATATGCCGAATGGTGTACAAACGAGAAAGTTGCCTTGGAGGTAGCTATAGGGGCATCTGCAGGCGGGGCTAGATGCTTTGTTACTATGAAGCATGTTGGCGTCAACGTTGCAGCAGACCCGCTTTTCACTGCAGCTTATACCGGTGTTAATGGCGGTTTGGTAGTATTTGCTGCAGATGACCCAGGCATGCATTCTTCCCAAAACGAGCAAGACACGCATTATTACGGGGCAAGTGCACATATTCCCGTCCTTGATCCATCTAATTCTCAAGAAGCTTATGATTTCATGCGAGCGGCCTTTGACATTTCGGAGGAGTTTGATGTTCCCGTTATTGTGAGATCTACAGTTAGGGTCTCGCACACAAAAACCCCTGTTGAACAAAAGCCAGCTTTTGATTTCCAGCAAAAAGCATACGAAAAAGACCCTAGCAAATGGGTCATGATGCCGCTTTACGCTAAGCCTAAGCGTGTATCTCAGCTAGAACGCATTCAACGCCTTGAAAAATGGGCAAATGAAACACCATTAAATACTTTGGAACTAAAAGGTGGAGATTTTGGCGTTGTTTGCTTTGGGGCAGTCTATGAATATGTTCGTGAGGCTCTACCAGAGGCGTCTATTTTGAAGCTTGGCGTAAGCTATCCATTACCCGATCAACTCATTTCTGAGCTTAATTCTAATGTGGAAAAGCTTTATGTTATTGAAGAGGCCTCTACTTATTTATATGAACATGTCAAAGCTTTGGGTTTTGTGGTTTCAAAAACTCCAAGTTCCTTGACTTTAGCTGGCGAGCTTTCACCTGTTTTAATAAAGAAGGCTTTTTCAAAAGACTTAAACGAAGCTTATGAGGCTCCAGAAAACCTACCAGCTCGTCCTCCCGCTTTATGCGCTGGTTGCCCGCATAGGGTAGTGTTTAAGGAACTATCAAGGCTCAAAGCTATTGTTACTGGCGACATCGGATGCTATACCCTTGGCGCACTACCTCCTCTGGCAAGTATAGATACATGCATAGACATGGGTGCCTCGGTTTCGATGTCGCATGGTATGGAACTTGCTATGCGCGGTACAGACCACAGGCCAATTGTTGGGATAATCGGCGATTCCACATTTGCACACTCAGGTCTTTCCTCACTAATCTCAACTTTTTACAATAATGGAAGCGGAACCATTTGTATTCTTGATAACAGAACAACTGCTATGACAGGAAGACAGGGAAACCCCTTCAATGGCGTCACTATTCAAGGCAGAACCTCAAACGAACTTGACATTCAAAAGCTAGTTGAGGCAATTGGAGTAAGAGATGTTGAAACTTTAGACCCTTACGATGTAAAGGCAACACGTGAGGCTTTAAAGCGCGCGACATCCAATATAGAAGAGCTTTCCGTTCTTATTTTCAAGCATCCCTGTATCTTGCTAGACAGAACTAGAAACGAGCCCTATCACATTTCGCAGTGCACAGGGTGCGGCGTCTGTTTGAGTCTTGGGTGCCCATCAATAGGCAAGGATCTTGAAACTGGGCTCTCATATATCGATACCGGTTCATGCATTGGGTGTGGCCAGTGTGCTCAGTATTGCCGCTTTGACGCCATAGTAAGATAGGGGAGTATAAATGGTTAAACGCGTTTTATTATGCGGCGTCGGAGGTCAGGGAACCATTCTTGCCGCTCATGTTCTTGCTGAAGTTGCAATGGAAAGCGGCTTTAATGTAAAGGTCTCAGAGATTCACGGGATGGCACAGCGCGGAGGCTCGGTTACAACTGTCGTGACTTTCGGCGATGAGGTTCATTCTATGGTTTCAGGTGAAGGGGAAAGTGACTATTTAGTCTCGTTTGATAGGCTTGAGGCTCTGCGAAATGTCGCTGACTTAAAGGTCGGACACCCTCTTGTCGTAAACGACCTAGATATTAAGCCGCAATCAGTTCTTATTGGTACTAAGCAGATGCCAAGCAATCTTGAAGAGCTGATGGATAAATATGATGCCGTCGTAGTTCCTGCAGAAAATATAGCAAAAGAAGTAGGAAACGTTAAGGCTTCTAACATAGTCATGCTTGGCGCCTTATCTTCTATGCTCACGTTTGACGAGGAAGCATGGGTTAAGTGCATAAAGGCCAATGTTCCGCCAAAGACAGTCGATGTAAATATCAAGGCGTTCAATTCAGGCAGAGCAAATGCCTTGTCTAATACAGATAATTGATAAGGAGAATCCATGAGTGTTTCCCAAATAAGCGTTTTCACCGAAAGCAAACCAGGACACCTGTCAAGAATCCTTGCCAATTTCCATGAGGCTGGAGTGAATGTTAGAGGCTATTCAGTATCTGACACAGGAGACTACGGCATTGCGCGCTTTATTGTGGATGATATAGAAGCGGCCAAGAAGTCACTTCAAGCCAAGGGAAATGCCTATACGATTACACAGGTTATTTGTACCAGGCTTGAAGACAAGCCCGGCGAACTAGCCAAGGTTTTTGACGTTTTGGGCGAAAACGGCATCAATGTTAAATACAGTTATTCGATGATATCAACCTATATTGTGGTGAATGTTGAGGATATCCAGTTTGCGAAGAAGGTTTTATTCAAAGCGGGTATTGAAACAATTACTCAATCAGATATCGCCAGAATTTATGAGAGCTCTAAGTAATCATTTTTTTTCGGAGGAATAATGCAGACTTTCGATATACGCAAAAAAGGACAGGCTCTAGCTTGTGCTTCGGCAGGAGCTTATGACCAGCTTCCGATTTATCTTCCAGAAATTGAATGCGCTTGTCGCGAGAAGATTGAGGCTATACAGCTCGAAAAGTTAAAGAAGCAAGTTAAATATACCTACGAAAATCTTGACTACTACAAAAAGCGAATGGATGAAATTGGTGTATTACCAGAAGATATCCAGGAGCTTTCCGATATTAAGAAGCTTCCTTTTACCGATAAGTCGGCTCTTCGCGAAACATTTCCATTTGGTTTGTTCGCCACTCCTATGGATGAGATCGTAGAACTTCACTCTTCATCCGGAACTACCGGAAAACCCATCGTTGTAGGATACACGGCATCTGATATGGATGTATGGAGCGAATGTATTGCACGCCTTGTTCAAATGGCAGGAGTTTTGCCAGGCGATTTAGCACAAATGGCTTTCGGGTATGGGATGTTTACAGGAGGCTTTGGCCTGCACTATGGCTTGCAACGCCTAGGTTGTGCGATGATTCCTGCAGGAAGCGGAAACACTAAGCGTCACATCCAGATGATCGATGATTACGGTACAACCGTGCTTATCGCAACTCCTTCTTATGCTATGCATATTTGCGAGGTAGGAGAGGAGATGGGATTTGATTGGGAGTCCTCTTCTCTTCGAGTAGGGCTTTTCGGAGGTGAACCCTGCCCACCTGCGCTTAAAGAAGAAATTGAATCAAGAATGCATATAGTCTGCACCGACAATTACGGCCTTACAGAAGTAATGGGGCCTGGGGTATCTGGGGAATGTTTGGCTCATAGATTTCAGCAACACATTGCTGAAGATCATTTCCTCTGGGAAGTGGTAGACCCTGAAACTGGCGAAGAGGTTGCAGAAGGTCAGATGGGCGAGCTTGTTTTAACCCCGCTTGATAAGCAGGCTATACCTGTACTTAGGTATAGAACACACGATTTGACCCGTGTAACCAAGGAAAAATGCGAGTGTGGTCGTACTTTGGCTCGCATGGACAAGGTTCGTTCTCGCTGCGACGACATGCTTATAATTCGCGGCACAAATGTATTCCCAAGCCAGATTGAAGACGTACTGAAGGAAGTTGCCGAGGTCACGCCTCATTATCATATAGTCGTTGAAACAGTTGGAGGCCTTGATAGCCTTACTGTTCAAACCGAAATTCGCCCAGAGGCTTTCTCTGATTCCTACGAGGATATTGCTGCTATCGAGAAGAAAACCAAAGAGATGCTTGATTCTACTTTGCTTGTTGGCGTTAACGTCAAGCTTGTGGAACCCGGCGGAATTGAGAGAGTTGTGGGCAAGACAAAGCATGTTGACGACCTTCGCTAAGTCGTTTGTATACAAGTGCTTAAAGCCACTTTTCTAAATTGCGTGCGAAAAACGACATTATTTCAGCAAATAAAATAGTTGCGAGGTTCGCGCCTTCTCCATCTGGTATTTCTCACGCTGGAAACCTATTCTCATACCTTCTTACTTGGCTCATAGCGAAGAGCTACAATGGTGAAGTGGTATTAAGAATTGACGACCTTGATTCATCAAGATCAAAGAGTAAATACGTTGACTCTTTTCTAAACATGCTTGAAGAGTGTGGCCTTACATATGATAGAGGCCCTTATTTTCAAAGTCGAAATACGCAGCTCTATGCGAAGGCATTTGATACGCTTAAAGATATGGAACTTATTTACCCGTGTTTTTGCACTAGGCGAGACTTATCGTTTCAGTCAGCTCCTCATGAATCTGACGGGTTCCGTGTATATGACGGCAGGTGTCGCCACTTAAGCAGCGATCAAATTGCGGTGAAAGCATCTAAGCTTGCATCTCTTGGGCGGAGTCCAGCGTATCGCCTTATGACGGATTCACGGCGAATAGATTTCGATGACGCGATTCAAGGCAAGCAATCTTTTGAGCTTGACAGCGATTGCGGAGATTTCGTTATCCGCCGTTCTGATAGCGATTTCGCATATAATCTCGCTACTGTTATTGACGATATTGAAGAAGGCATAAATTTTGTAAGTAGGGGATACGACTTATTGACAACTACTCCTCAACAGATTTATTTATATGAGTTGCTTGGCGCTAAAGCTCCTACTTACGCTCATTTTCCGCTTCTTTGTTCATATGATGGCAGAAGGCTTGCCAAACGCGATAAGTCAGCAACTTATGACAGCATGAAAGCATCTTATGGCTCTCCTGAACGCGTTATTGGCCATATCGCCTATCTTGTTGGACTGCAGGCTAAAGACCAAGGAATAAGACCAGGCGATCTGTTAGATAATTTCGACTTTGCTAATGTCGCTCAGAATTACAAGGGACTTTCTTCAATTACTTTTGACTGTTGCTAGTAGCGCCTCGACGAAACCTAAATAATACTTAAGACTTGCCTGATGATGTTTCAACATCCCAAAAGGCGCTAATAAGACCATCTAAAAACTCAAGACTATGCCTGAAGCAAGTACCATCAGGCAATAGAATGTTCCAACGCACATATTGAAGTCGCAGATTTGACCCATTGAAAAGATTCTTGATTGCGAGTCAAACTTTGAGCTGAACAGTCTTGAACTTATTGGCAAGCTCACCAAAAAGAGAAATGGAAATATGATTAGCGATGGGCTAAACCATGCAAGACATATCAAAAAAATTGCTGCGTAAGAACAAGTTATAAGAGCCTTATATAAGACAACAGATTTCTTGCGACCCAGAAGTACAGGTAGTGTTTTTCTGTTCGCTTCAATATCCTTTTCAATATCAGAAGTATTATTCGTGAGCATTACCAATGCGATATTAATAATCAAAGGAATGGCGACGACTAGAATCCAAGGGGAGATTGAATGCGTTAAAACGTTATAACTTGCATATGTGATAAGGCCTCCCATAACAAAGCCGCTGATAGCTTCGCCTATAGGCAGGTAAGATATTGGAAGTTTTCCGCCAGAATATAGGAAAGAAGCAGCGATTCCTATAAGAGCTATTATTAAGCAAAACGGACCAGAAGAATAGATACAGTATGCCCCTAGAGCCAGCGCAATTACAACAAACGTGATGGCGATATATAAGGCCGATTTCGGGTTAACGTTGTTATAAACAAGCACAGAGTCAGACGCTTCTAGATTATCTTCCTTTGTATCTGCCCCTTTTATGAAGTCAAAATAATCGTTAATGGCGTTAGTGGCAGATTGAAGAAGAACTGATATCGCAAGCAGAGCAAGCGCCAAACTTGCCGATAGTTCATATCCTTGTGCTACAGAGGTACAGATAGCTAACAAAGGAGGGAAAATAGATGCAACCCATGTATGAGGGGCTGCTAGATCTAAGACCATTTTAGGGGTTAGTTTGATATAGTTTTCGTTCATAGCTAAGATTATATTACATAATACATTTGTTCGTATTCAGGTTGCGTAATGAAAAAGCTTTCCAATTGCATTGATGAATTTTTAGATCACTTGAGCATAGACAATAGAAAGATTGCTCAAGCGGCTTTCAATATTCAGCAATATAAGAACGCGGTGCTTAATATTTGGAAGAACCAAGATGCTGCGAATTTGATCCTTTCGAAAACAAACGCCTTCTATATAAGGAAAGACTACACGAAGAAATTAAAACGTTCTGTTAGCGTATCTGAGGGCAATTCGAATTCTTTGGACGGGGAAGTAGTTTGTGAGATCTATCTGGAGGATTCTTTAGTGCTTTCTGAGCTTAATGCGAAACGTGAAATCTTAGAGCTTGCGTTGAAGTCGTGCGGTCTTACTTTTGCCGAGCTAAAGCTCATTCATTCAAAAGGCTCTATGCGTATCCGTCACCCGTTTGCTGAATAGCAAGGCAAGGTTTAGGCAATCTAGAGCTAAATACGCTGTTTTTTCTCAACTTTACATAACATGTATTATCAAGGTTTTATCTTATAAAAAAGAATTCAGTACTATTTTGCTATTTAATTCCGCTGCTGCCAAATCCTGTGTCTCCGCGCTCAGTTTCGTTTAACTCTTCTGCGCGCTCAAAGCAAACCTTAGGTGCTTCAATTATTGTTAGCTGAGCAATTCTGTCGCCTGAGGCTATCTGAAATTCTTGATCTTTATCTGTGTTTAGCAGAACTACGCATATCTCGCCTCTGTAGCCGCTGTCAATTAACCCTGGTGAATTGAGGACTGTTATACCATGTTTTACTGCTAGTCCACTTCTTGGTAAAACAAGCCCACAATACCCTTCTGGAATTTCTATCGAAAACCCGCATCTAACACTAGCTCTAGTTCCCGGCTGAATTTTGAGGCTTTCAGTGGCTCTTAAATCGGCGCCAGCATCACCTTCTTTGGCATAAGTTGGCATTTGAGCCCGTTGATCAAGCATCTTTACCTTTATATGCATAAGCGCTCTTATTTAGCCTCGCTCAAAGCTTTTGAGAACTCCTCAAGGCTTTGAAAATCTTTATAGACACTTGCAAACCTAATATAGGCAACCTCGTCAATATGAGCTAAGTGATTCAAAACCATCTCGCCTAGCTTTTTTGAACCTATCTCGCCTGTGTATGATTGGTGCAATTCAGTTTCTATATCGCTTATAAGTGCATCCATCTGCTCGTGAGTCACAGGCCGTTTAGCACACGCTATAAGAAGGCCTCTTAGAAGCTTGTCGCGATTAAAGGCCTCAGACGATCCATCAGACTTGATAACAATTAACGGACGTTCTTCAAGACGTTCGTAAGTCGTGAACCTATATTGGCATTTGAGGCATTCTCGTCTGCGCCTGATGACCATACCATCATCAGCTGGCCTTGAATCTATTACTTTGGAATCTACATATCCGCAAGACGGGCATTTCATGAATAAAACCTCTGCTTGAACTTTAACTAAACAATGCCTATATCTAGGTTAATCAATAATACCCGATGTGCCCAGTATATGAATCTTTTATTGCCCTGCTCTTTAAAACTTTGACTTAAAATACCGTATTGCATAAAACAAATGTTCGTGCTTTAATAAAATCATCATTATCGAAAGTATTAGGGGCATCCCATGAATAAAGATATTACCAAGAAACAAAAAGTCGTTTTGGATGATATCGAAAGACATATTAGGGAAAAGGGTTATGGACCTACGGTTAGGGAAGTTTGCCACGATCTCGGTCTTTCCTCCCCTTCTACTGTGCATGTTCACCTGAAAGCTCTTGAGGAAAAGGGCTATATCAGGCGTGATCCAATGAAGTCTAGGTCTATAACTTTGACTTATAACGTAGACGATAACGAATATCCTAGCGATGTTGTGCGAACTGTTTTCCGCAACGCCGTGAATGTTCCTCTTGTGGGTAATGTTGCTGCTGGAACTCCTATCCTTGCCGAAGAAAACATCGAAGAGACCCTTACCCTTCCTACAGAAATTGTTGGTGACAGCCCCACCTTTATGCTTTCTGTAAGAGGGGAAAGTATGATAGGAGCTGGAATTAACGATGGCGACTACGTAGTTGTTAAAGAACAACCCGTTGCTGATAATGGCGATATTGTTGTTGCTTTAATAGATGATGGGGCCACAGTTAAAAGGTTCTATAGGGAAGACGACGCCATTAGGCTACAACCCGAGAACCCCTCTATGGATCCAATAATTGTTGACGATTGTTCAATCTGCGGGAAGGTAGTTGCGGTTTTTAGAAGGGTTTAGCTTATCTGGCATGTTTTATGTATGCCCCTTTTGAATTTTGGTTTCTGTACGGCACATTCTGCATCTTGTCTAAATAGATGCCACCTGCATTTATTTAAGACTTGCATCATTGGAAACTTGAGCAATTTCGAATTCAGAGAATTTGCCAATCAGCCCTTCAGGAACTCTGATTGAAAGCCTTGTTCCTTCCTCGAGGAATTCTTTGTTCATTATTCGGCATCTTCTATGTGCAAGAGAGACTACATCGCCTCTATCATGAGGAACAAGCAAGTCAAGAGATATGTCTTTGCTTGTAGCTGCTCTTGAGATAGAGGAAATAAGTTCTTTAATGCCAAGGTTTGTCTTGGCTGAAAGAAAGACAGCATTTGGGTTTCTGTGTTTCAAGGATCGAAGAGAAGCCTCATCAAGCAGGTCGCACTTATTAAAAATAATGATTCGCGGTTTACTTGAAGCGCCTATTTGCTCTAAAACTTCATCCACAGATCTCATCTGTAAATATTTTGATTTGCTTGAAGCATCGACTATATGAAGGAGCAAGTCTGCCCCAGAAATCTCATCAAGTGTAGATTTAAATGCCTCAACTAAGGTTGTGGGAAGTTTTTGTATGAAACCAACCGTATCTGTGAGCGTAATTTCGCGGCCTTCGGGCAGGTTTAGGCGTCTTGTAGTGGAATCAAGAGTTGCGAAAAGCAAATCATCGCTATAGACACCAGCATTACAAATAGCATTTAAAGTGCTTGATTTTCCGGCGTTAGTGTAACCAACTAATGCAAGTTTGAATATTCCGCTTGAATATCTCTCTTCTCGTTGTTGGGCGCGAACCTTTGAAAGCGAAGCTAATTCTTTTTTGATGGTCGTAATCCTTTTACGAACCATTCTTCTATCAACCTCAAGTTGGCTCTCCCCTTCCCCGAAACGAGAACCTACTCCGCCGCCCATTCTATTTGATGCAAGATGTGCCCACATACCACGAAGACGAGGATAAAGATACTGGTTTTGGGCGAGCCTTACCTGAAGGCGCCCTTCTTTTGTCTTGGCGTGCATTGCGAAAATATCAAGGATCAAAGCCGTCCTGTCAATTATCTTGATGTCTCGCCTTACAGACCTTTCAAGATTGGATTGTTGCGTAGGGCTAAGCTCGTCGTCAAAAATAACAATATCAACGTCAAGATCGTCGCAAAGCGATGATATTTCTTCAACTTTGCCGCTACCTATAAATGTGGAAGGATTTGGCTTAGCTAGTTTCTGAGAGGTTCTACCAACACTTACGGCGCCTGCAGTGTAAGCAAGTCTTTCGAGCTCATCAAGCGACTCGTTCATGTTCCATTCAGAATTAGGGGTATCAATTCCAACAAGAAGTGCACGCTCAAGAGCTTTTTCTTCAAGTTTTATACTACCTTGTACGATTAAATCGTCAGGATAATGCCCTATTTCAGAGGCTTTGGACATTAATCTATATCCACATATCCCGTGAAGAATTCATCTGCTGGCCCTGTCATAAAAACATAACCACTCTCGTCCCAATCAATGTTGAGTATGCCGCCTAAGAGCTTTACGCTGTTGTACTTGCCTTTACGCCCAGTAAGACTAGCTGCTACGCTAGTAGCGCACGCCCCTGTCCCACATGCAAGGGTTTCGCCACATCCTCGCTCCCAAACCCTCATTTCTATGAAGTCTGGGCATATGAAAGCGAACTCTATATTGGCTTTTTCAGGGAATGCATCATTTTTTTCAAAGAAAGGTCCAATCAAGTCAAGATTCAAACTTTCAAGGTTCTTCTCTTCACCTTTGAAGATTTCTTTTTGCATAGAGCCGAGGTTATCTAAGAAACAAACAGCATGAGGATTACCCATGGAAACAACCGTAAATGAAAATGTCCCCCAAGGGCTTTCGATTGCTTGATCTGAGACAAAACATTGGCCATCAGGGCTTTTCGCGTTAGCCTTCAAAGCAGTAGGGACAAGTGCTGGCTGCAAAATGGGTTTTCCCATATTGACCTTGGCATTTAGGAGCTTTCCGTTTTCGCTTGTATAAGTTATCTGCCTTCGACCTGCCAAGGTTCCAGCAACAAGTGAGCCACTATCATCAACAAGGTTTCGATCTACCAAAAATTTGGCAAAACACCTAACGCCGTTTCCGCACATTTGAGCCAGAGTGCCGTCGGAATTAATGTAGTTCATAAAAGCATCACTACCGTCTTCTCTGGGAGCCTCAACAAGGATAACTCCATCGCCTCCGATGCCGAAATGCCTGTCGCAAAGACTTATTACCTGTTCAGGGGAAAGACTTATCTTGCCATCCATATTGTCGATCATAATGAAATCGTTTCCAAGGCCATTCAGTTTTGCGAATTCAAGGCGCATGATCCCTCCGAGTATCTTTACTATTTAGCTTCTTTGAAAGTATCAATTATTTTTAACGCATCGTCTAGCATTTTCTTGGTGTTTCCATGATCTGCATTAATTGCGTGATAACGCTTATCGGCTCTAAACCACGATCGTTGGCGCTTGGCGTATCTTCTAGTGGCCATTTTGATCTGCTCAAAAGCCTCATCCATGGATATTTCACCATCAAGCGCTGAGACAATTTCTTTGTAACCAATTGCTGCAGGAGATGTTAAGGATTTTCTAAAGCCTAAGTTCAGAAGCCTTTTTACCTCATCTACTAGGCCCTCATCTCGCATTTTATCTACTCTTGCATTTATACGTTTATTAAGTATTTCCTTGTCTACCTCTATCAAAATCATAATTGCGGGGATTGCCTGTTTAATAGATTTTAGATTTGATACTTGCCTTGCATAGCTCTCCCCTACCTCGTATAGTTCTAATGCCCTAACGACTCGTTTAGAATTGTTGGGATGAATCACGGCAGCACTATCGGGGTCTTTGCTCTTCAGAACTTCCCAGAGACCTTGCTTTCCAAGTACTTCTAACTGTTTTTGATAGTATTGGCGAACATCATTGTTTAGCTGGTCTCCTTTTGGGAATTTGTAGTCATCGATCGCTGCTCTTATATAGAAGCCAGTCCCGCCACAGAGAATGGGCACATGTCCATCATCTTTAATTTTTGTAAAGCACGACCTTGCATATTCTTGGAATAAAGCCACAGAATATGTCTCATCAGGGTTAAGAATGTCTATTCCGTAGTGTTTGACAACGCGCTGCGTTTCTGGAACTTTCGCAGTACCAATATCCATGCCTCTATATATTTGCATGGAATCAGCGCTTACAATTTGGCCATTTACTTGTTTGGCTATCTCAATCGAAAGTGCAGATTTTCCAGATGCGGTTGGGCCAGCTACTACTAGAAGCATGGCACTAGACCACACTGCCGCGAAGATACCAAGTTTTTGCATCTTCGATTTTCACGTTGATTATCTGGCCTTTATATTTATCGGGATTTTCCCCATCAGGGATTTTCGCATGCACATTCAAGTTTCTGGGATTTCTACCTGTAAGCATACTTGCATCTTTTTTCGAGACGCCTTCTATAAGGATGGGCTGAACCCTACCAAGATCGTATTGGTTTGCAGCAAACGCCCCTCTTTCTACTGCGTAGAAAAGTCTTTCAAACCTATTTGATACCACATCTTTTGGAACAGAGTTGGAGTAATTTGCAGCAGGAGTGCCAGATCGAGGTGAATATTTAAAAGTAAAGACCTGGTTGTAGTCAATGTCTTCTATTAGATGCAGGGTATCTAAGAAATCTTGCTCACTTTCACCAGGAAAGCCAACGATTACATCTGTAGATAAAGCAATTTCGGGGCAAGCGTCCCTTAGGCGCTCAATCAATTTTCTATAGGCGGCATTCGTGTACTTCCTGTTCATTTTTTCAAGAATTGCATCTGAACCTGACTGAACTGGAAGATGAAGCGCGGGCATCAAATTAGGAAGGTTCTTAAAGCATTGAATCAAATCTTCTGAAAGGTCTTTTGGATGGCTTGTGGCAAATCTAATTCTTGTAATACCAGCATCAGCGACCCTATGCAATATTTCAGCGAATTTAGGGGAGCCATAGAGATCCCTGCCGTATGAATTTACATTTTGACCAAGCAGGGTTATCTCTTTAACACCTTGGTCTACATAATTTTTTGCCTCAAGGACGATATCTTCCATCGGGCGGGATTTTTCCCTACCTCGCACATAAGGAACAATGCAATAAGTGCAGAAATTATCACAGCCTGTCATTATTGGGAGCCATGCGAGGAATTCACATTCTCTTCTAGAGGGAAGGTCGGTTGAAAATACTTCGGAACTTTCAAGGGTTTTAGTTGCAAAGTCATGGTTTTCAATTGTTTGCTTGATCAGAGCTGGAAGGTCTTGAATGTTATTAGTGCCGAAAACAATATCGATATTAGAAGCACGTTTTCTGAGTTCAGCACCATCACGCTGACCCATGCAACCACCAACTGCAACGATTCTAGATGGAAGTGGAGATGAAGGGTGAGTCTCAATACTTTTTACAGCATTGACATGGCCTAAAAGCCTTGTTTCTGCGCTTTCTCGCACCACGCAAGTAAGGAAAACTACAAGATCGCTATCTTCGATTTTGTCTGTTTGGACCATACCGCATGATGAAAGTAAGCCCGAGACGCGCTCAGAATCATGCTTATTCATCTGACAGCCGAAAGTTTGTACGTTATATGTGAGCCCATTCAAGCCCATATTGAAAAGTTTTTTCTAGTCTAATGCGGAGGTCGAGTTATCTGTAAACTGGCTTTTTCTAGGAAGAACTGCAAACCTGATAGCTGTACGGTATTCGCCGTCGATAACTATATCGGCAAATGAAGGGATACAGCAAATCTCGATATCAATAGGAGAAAGGAAGCCCCTAGATATTGCTATTGCCTTAACTGCCTGGTTTACGGCTCCTGCACCTACAGCTTGAATGTCGACAGTTTTACCGTCTTTAATCATACCGGCTATAGCGCCAGCGACAGATGCGGGTGATGATTTGGAAGAGACCTTTAAACAGCCAATTTCGCAATTCTGGTCCATTTGTATCGCATTCCTTGTATTTATAATCTTCGATGAGCGAAAAGTGCGCGCATCTGCTTTATTCGGTCTTGCAATTCTATCCTTATGCTTGGTTTATGGCAAATTTGCTAATAAGTAAGTACTTGTTTTATGCTGCTTAATCCCAATATTTCTTCGCAAAAATTCGTCTATTATGCATGAATTTTATTCAGTCTTATCATCCAAAAGGTCAAAATCAAGTCTAAGTTTTCCTTTTCTTATTGATATCTTAGCTTGTGCATTTTTAAGGAAATACTTGTCTGCAAGCTCGCTGAAAGAATGCTGCACGGAATTCTGAAATTCGTTTAAGTCTTGAGAGCTTATATGTGGATTGTTTCGTTGCTCCAATTTAGAGGCAATAGGCTTTGCCTTGCTGGCTTTTTTGGATTTATCTAATTCATCGTTTTGCCTAATGGAAGTTTTAATCTGATCAAAAAGTGCATCTATTGGGGCTATCTCTTTGTCTAGAATTCTTCTAGCGGAACGGCTTGATATATCAAGGCCAAGCTCATAAGCAGCTTCGCTAAAAGAATCAGGATCCGTGCTGCACGCTAGCATCAGGGCAGGGTTTTTATGGCAATGGTCTTTCATAAAGATTCTTTTCTTTTCAGAGACTTGAGATAGTCCATTTGAAAAAAGCGTAGCGGCAATTTCTGTGTTGGACCCAAGATAGACCTTAAGTTCTTTTCTATTTTCTACAGAGAACTCACAAGCTACACGTTGGATGTTCTTAGGGCCTCGCATCAAGAAGACACCGTCGTTAATTTCGCAAGTAGGAAACGTAGATTGATCGCGTTTTTCAGAAACTTTTGCTTCATCAAGAAGTATTTTTATAGAAGTTCCATTCCCAAAAGACGAGTAAACTATCTTATGTTCTTTTGAATTTTCAGCAATGGAGTAGAGCGCCATACCGCGACCATGGTAGCCCCAAGTATCCATATGAGCAGAATCAAGCTTGGATGTAACACGTGGCTGAAAAACTAATTCGCGCATACTTTCAGGAATGCCACAGCCATCATCAATAACAATAAAAGTGCGCTTGTTTTTAGTCTTGCCACTAGCTACATATATATTTTTTGCGCCAGCGTCTCGGGAGTTTCTAAGAAGCTCGATTATCGCATCTTCAGAGCTTCGTATATCTTGCGCGGCCTGCCTGCGTTCGGCTTCAGACGACCTAAGCCGAACAAAGCCTTGTCCAAAGTCTTCCTCTATCCTTATAGAGTCTTCCCCTGTTACCTCTTCAATGAAAGACGATAAAGAATCATCTTTGTTCGAGGTATTATTTGGCATAGTCGATGGCGCGACTTTCGCGAACTACCACTACTTTGACTTGGCCTGGGTACTGCATTTCATCTTCAATTTGGTGGGCTATATCATGCGCTAGAACAACTGCAGCAGAGTCGTCTACTACCTCGGGTTTGACCATTACACGAACTTCTCTGCCGGCTTGAATTGCAAAAGTACGTTCAACACCATCATGAGCATTTGCGATTTCTTCCATCTTGGTCAGACGCTTAATGTATGCGTCTAAGGTTTCTTTTCTGGCTCCAGGTCTTGCTGCTGAAACAGCATCTGCTGCCTGGATAAGAACATCAAGCACGGAATTGGGCTCTACATCTTCATGGTGAGCTTCGATAGCATGAACGATATCTTCCGATTCGCCAAAGCGCTTAGCAAGGTCGGCACCGATTACGGCATGGCTGCCTTCTATTTCATGGTCGACAGCTTTCCCTAGGTCGTGAAGAAGACCTGCTCGTTTCGCAGGCGTTGGATCAAGTCCAAGTTCAGAGGCCATCACACCAGCCAGATGGGCAACTTCTAAGGAATGGCTTAATACATTTTGCCCGTAAGAGGTTCTATAAAGAAGGCGTCCAAGTGTTTTTATGATTTCTGGATGAAGGTCGTGTATGCCTGTATCAAAAGCTGCTTCCTCGCCAGCCTTTTGTACACGGTCGTTAACGTATTTTGAGGCCTTGTCATACATCTCTTCAATACGGGCTGGATGAATTCTGCCATCAGAGATCAAGTTTTCCATTGTTACGCGACCTATTTCACGTCTAACTGGGTCAAAACAAGAGATAGTGACACATTCAGGCGTATCGTCAATGATAAGGTTAGTACCTGTAAGTTGCTCGAAGGAACGAATATTGCGCCCTTCCCTGCCGATAATTCGGCCTTTAAGATCGTCATTAGGAATATGTATGGTAGAAACCGTGTTTTCCGCCGAATGGTCGGCTGCAACACGCTGTATTGCTAGGCTCAAAATCATGCGAGCCTTTTTATCAGCCTCCGCTTTAGTGCGCTCTTCAGATTCTCTGATTATTATGGCTGAGTCGTGCGTTACCTCGTCGCGAATAGAATCGAGTAGTTCCTCTTTAGCCTGTTGAGGTGTCATTCCAGCTATTTTCTCAAGCCTCATTTGAATATCTGCTTCAGCGTTACCAATGTCATTTGCACGCTTATCAAGCTGACTTTGAACTTTTGTGAGTTGATGTTCTCTGTTATCAAGGGAATCTACCCGTCTGTCAAGGGATTCTTCGCGCTGATTTAGTCTGCTTTCAGCCGCTCTGACCTCATGCAGTCTATCTTTTGTTTCTTCTTCTACCTGTTGTTTATATTTGAGTGCCTGTGATTTCGCTTCGATTTCGGCTTCTCTTGTATATGATTCTGCTTTTTGTTTAGCCTTATCAATTAGATCCTGTGCTTCTCGTTTAGCGTTTTCTGCCATCTTTTCGGCATTGTTTCTAGCATTTCTTGCTCGAGATTTGAAAATGACTAAAGCCACTATCACTCCGATAATGATGCCTACTATGGCAGCTATGATCGGTAATGCGATTTCCATATCTATCAATCCTTTTTCTAAGTTCAAAGTAATTTTTGAAATAAAAAATGTTGGCAAAAGCCAACATGAGCACCTGCGCATGCAGATAGGCCAATCATATATTTATTTTTATATATTCAAATACCTATAAGGCACCGATTGCTCATTTACTTGATTATAACCTATATTGAGATGAGGTATATCGTGCAAGAGTGATATAGAAGAATCTAGAGCCAGTTTGCATGCCAGTAGCATAACTTAATTGCCTAACTGTCGGAAAGGAATTGACAGTAAATTCTAGAAGCCTTTGAAGCTATATCTAGAGAATATCCTCTGCTGACTAGTTTTCTAAAAGCAGAGGCACGAATATCCTTTGCGTGAGTGCGATGATTCGAAAGGTAATCCAAAGCTCGGTCAAGTTCGTTTGCATCTTCATTTTGGACATATTCAGAATATGATTCAAGATTCATTGGATCAATTCCAAGTGACTCAATTTCAGCGAGGCACTTATTCATTCCCTTACCTTGGGAAAGAGTGCTTCTAACAAGCATGTCGCAATACCTTACGTCGTCAAGCACCCCAACAGATGCTGCCTTGTTGAGTGCGTATTCTATGGAGCTTGGAGGATAACCTTCAAGCTCCAGCTTGTTTCGGAGTTTCTTGCTTGACTGTTCTTTTGCAGAAAGGCTTCTATAAACCCTATTCAGAGCAGCTTCGTTACATTCGTCTATGCTTTTGTCTGAAAAATCCTTTTTCATTGGCTAATCATGTGAAGATACTAAATTCCATGCGTCTGTACTTATGCAGTCTTATTATTTGTAAAGCTAGACCCTAAATTCTTGCATTTCTAAAACTATGCCTCCGTATTTGCGCTATCCGCTTTAGTTTCCGCATTTACATCTTCTTCATTAATGATTTCTTTAGAGGTTGGGCAATAGAATTCTCTTACCTTTGTTTCTATTTCGTCTCGAATATCGGGGTTTTCACGCAATGTTTTCTTTGCTGCCTCACGACCCTGGCCAAGACGTTCTTCATTGTAGGTGTACCAAGAGCCGCTTTTCTTTGCGACGCCGCAGTCTACGGCCATATCTATTATGCAGCCTTCACGGGAGACGCCTTCCCCGTACATCAAATCAAATTCTGCTTGTCTAAATGGAGGAGCTACCTTGTTTTTGACTATCTTTGCCCTTACTCGGTTGCCAATAGCTTGCCCATCTTGCTTTATTGATTCGATGCGTCTGATATCGATTCTTACACTGGAGAAGAATTTAAGAGCCCTGCCTCCTGTGGTGGTTTCAGGGTTACCAAACATAACGCCAATTTTTTCTCTTAGCTGATTGATGAAAATGCAGGTTGTTTTCGACTTAGAAAGCGAGCCTGCAAGCTTTCTAAGAGCTTGAGACATCAAACGCGCTTGGAGACCTATAGAAGTATCACCCATTTCGCCTTCAAGTTCTGCTTTTGGTACAAGAGCAGCTACAGAGTCGATTACAACACAATCAACTGCGCCAGAACGAACTAGCATGTCGCAAATCTCTAAGGCCTGTTCGCCTGTATCTGGCTGAGAGACAAGCACCTCGTCTATGTCGACACCAATTCGAGCAGCGTAAATAGGGTCTAGTGCATGTTCAGCATCAATAAATGCAACAATTCCCCCCATCGCTTGTGCTTCAGCCAATATTTGCAAAGCCAATGTTGTTTTGCCGCTTGATTCTGGTCCGTAGATTTCTACTATCCTGCCCCGTGGAACACCACCAATTCCAAGAGCTATATCAAGAGGAAGGGCGCCTGTAGGAATGGCTTCAACACTTAGGTCGGCAACATTTTCACCGAGCTTCATGATGGAGCCTTTACCGAATTTCTTATGGATTTGATCTGTAGTACTTTTCAGTAGTTCATCTCTTGTATCGGTCATTTCTGCTCCTTGGTAGTATTAAGACTATTGAATAGTACACGAACATTTGTTCTTTTGTCAATAATCTAGGCCTATTTTGCATGTCGACAAGATGCATAATGAAGCATTTCTTTGAAAGAAATATTAAGCATGTCTTAAAGAAGTCTAAGAGTAAAAAAATTTAAGGGCTTAAATGGCTTAGCAAATGATTAATTAAAACCGAGATTCACGCGAAATACATTTGCTTAAGAATTTAAAAGATCTAGTGTTTTCTTTAAAGCAAAGCTCACAGTTTGCTGTCTAACCGATTCTCTGTCACCTTCAAAGTGGCACTCAAATACATATGCTGAGCCATCATGAAAAACCCCAATGAAAACCGTTCCTACTGGTTTTCCAGGTTCGGCACCGCTGGGACCTGCGATACCTGTAGCAGATATAGAAACATCGCAGCCAAGTTTGCTAGCGGAATATTCAGCCATCTCTTTTGCAACTTGATCGTTAACGGCGCCATCTTCGTCAAGTAAATTTTTATCAACACCCAAAATATCGTGCTTTGAAGAGATCGCGTATGTAACAAACGCCCCTCTAACGACAGCTGACGATCCAGAAACAGAAGTTAGTGCGCTAGAGATCATGCCTCCTGTTAGACTTTCGGCAGTGCATATACGCAAATTGTTCTTCTGCAGCAAATCAATAAGCTCATGAGCCAAGGCCTCTAGCTCATCATTTTCTATTTGAGGGACAAGAGCCTCATTGCTTTCATTTGCACAAGTTTCAGCTTTATTCGATAAAAGCGGGCGAGCCTTGTTGATGTAGTCCAGCATCGATATCACAGTTAGAACCAAAGCCACTATCATGACGAGCCATGAGGCAATGTAGAAAGGGTTCTCGAGTTCAGAGCCGCTAGATTGTGAAATAACAAAGTCTTTGATAAGAAACATTACTACAGCGATGATCTGAAAGACAGTTTTGGCCTTACCATACCAGCTTGCAGCAATCACAAAGCCTTTGGATGCCGCGATCATTCGTAGCCCCGAGACTATGAACTCGCGCGTGAGTATTATTAACACTGGCCATGCCGGAATTGTTTGTAGTTCTACTAGAGCTATCAAAGCGGCCGAAACAAGTATCTTGTCTGCTAAAGGGTCAAGGAACTTTCCAAGATCGGTGACTTCTCCCCTACTTCTTGCAAGGTATCCATCAATCCAATCGGTGCATGATATAACTATAAAAAGCAGCGCAGCAAGCACAGCCTTTACAGGGTTTGAAATAATGTTGATAACGCCAAACCACTGCGGCCATGGAGTTAAAAGAGCAAGAAAGAAAACTGGCACTAAACATATTCTTAAAAGCGTGATTATGTTGGCTGGCGTCCAGATTTTTTCTGAGCTAGTTTTCTTACCAACCGATGCGCTCATATAGCTTCAGCTTCCATATCGTAAAAGAGTGTGTCAACTATTTTTGCATCATAGGTATTGTGAACCTTGCCGCTATCAATAAAAGTTATGCCATCAACTTCAGGCGCTTGCAAGGTAGTTCTTCCGAAAAGCTGACCATCTTCATCAAAGCCTTCTACCAAAACTTTTTGAACGCTGCCTATTCTATTTGATAGAACAAGATTACTAATAGAATCCGAGACATCTCTCAAAATTGAGTAGCGTCTATCTTTTTCAGCTTGGTCGATTTGGTCAGGCATGCTTGCAGCTTTTGTTCCTTCTTCTTGAGAATAGCTGAATATGCCAACATATTCGAGTTTCGCTTCCTCAACAAATTCTATAAGCTCATCGAAGTCTTCTTCGCTTTCACCAGGGAAACCAACCATCAAGGTTGTTCGAATGGCAATGCCTGGAACAGTTTCTCTGGCTTTCTCTATTAGATACAAAAATTCTTTAGCTGACCCATTTCTATTCATAGCTTTCAAAAGGCTTGAAGAGCAGTGCTGAAATGGGATGTCTAAATAAGAGGCAATATTTTCATGGTCGTAAATTGTCTTAAGAAGGCGGTCTGTAACGTTTTCTGGCTGTGTGTACATAGTGCGAAATAGAAGTTCTGGAAACTTATCAGCAAGGTGGTCTAAAAGCACAGAAAGATCTAGCTCACCATCAAGATCGCTTCCCCACAGTCCTGTATCTTGCCCAATTAAAACTATTTCTTTGAAGCCTGCAGAAAAGAGACGCTTAACATTATCTATTATTTGCGACTCTGGAAAGCTATGGTACCTTCCGCGTATATAGGGAATTGTGCAATAAGAGCAAAATCTATCGCACCCATCTGATATCTTTACGTATGCGAAAGTCTCCCCGAAGCCAGCCTCGGGAGTCGCTTCAGAAGTATTGGCATTTGTAGTCAAAGAATCATGGTCTATGTGAAGACATTCGCAAACAATAGATACGATGTCGTCTTCTTTGGAGCAAGGAACGAAGTCGGCAGCCTCGTGAATTTCTTTAGATAGTTCTTCCCCGTATCTTGAAGGCATGCATCCTGCCACAATAACTGGGATATTTTCTGCAATTATGCGGTCGTCATTTACGACATCAAGTATCGCATCAATACTTTCCTCAATTGCAGCTTGAATAAACGAGCAAGTATTCACCACTACAATATCGCAGGCATCCAAATCTTTCGTGCACATAATGCCTGCAGAAAGCAGTTTGTCTTTCATCTCGCGGGTGTCAACCTCGTTTTTAGCGCAACCCATTGTTATGAAGTGAACCTTAGGTGCTTTTGCAGAAATTTTATTTTTCATGGGATAAAGCGAGGTAGACCCGAATCTATCTGTAATTTACAAATTGAAGAGGAATACCAAAATCCTCTTCTTTGAGGTGTGCTATGACCTCCTGCAAGGTATCACGCGATGCAGAGCTCACGCGAATTTTGTCACCTTCAATTTGGGTTTTGACTTTAAGCTTCAGCGTTTTGATGTCTTTATTTATTAAAGACAAAGTGTCCTTTTCGATGCCACTTATAATATCGCCACGCCTTTTGACCTTGCCTCCCGATACATTTTCAGGATTTTCCCATTTAATAGACTTGAGATCGATCTTGCGCTTTATTAGCTTAGAGTTAATGATATCCATGACTTGCCCGCAGACGAAATCAGATGGTGCGATAATCGTCATCTCGTGTTTTTGTTTGTCCAAATCTATTTGCGCATCACTATCTTTCAAATCGTATCTTTGAGAAAGTTCCTTGCGGGATTGCTGGTAAGCGTTGTCGACTTCTTGCATATCTACTTGTGAAACAATGTCGAAGCTTGATTCTTTAGCCATATCTGCTTCCTTTCATTTATAGCTGAAGCTTATGTGTAAATATCAAAGTGAAGTTTATGCTTTTGTATTAGAGCTGCAATATTATGACTCGCTCGACTTGGAAGATTTTGACGATTCAGAGGATTTTGAAGAGGAATCTTCGATGTTGTTATCTTTTTTCCACTGCTTTAGATAATCGCTAAATTCAAGAGTGTATGAATAATTGCCATCGCCTTCACTCTCGAGCTCTACAGCGTCTCCGTCAACGGTCACACTCAAAGCATCTGGATTGGCAGACCTGATAGTAATTGAATCGCTTACATCAAAAGTCTTGCTATAAGAGCCTGACAAAACTTCGGCAATACTAGGCGATGAAGAGCCGTTCTCATAAACTTCTGTCCAGCTTTCATTTCCGTCTTTAACTTCAAGTACAACCTTAACGCTCTCAGGAACTGCAACAGCCGATGCATCAACGGATCCATCTCCAGAATCGCCAGATTCTGCATCAGAAGAAGTGTTTGAGGTATCGGTAAGCCCAGAAATCGGAATATCAGGGACTTCTTGTACGGCCTGTTTGCTTCCGTTCGTCACAATGACTATCACGATAATAAGAACGATAAGTACTGCAAGTATCAACAAAATAAGAGGGATGTTCAGCCCAGCAAAAGCATTGCTTTTACCAATATTGTTTTTGGCATATGGGGGGTTTGAACCAATTGTGTCAAAAGATCTGCCTACTTTTGTTTCTTGTCTTCTGTTAGATCCTGTAATTGATTGAAGAAAAGTTTGTGCCCCAATGCCAAGGTTGCGCGCAGGATTATTATTCGAAGCCGTTCGCCTTCTGTCTTGATTTGACTGTCGACGGTTGTTTCCATAAGACCTACTGCGATTCAGGTTACTTGACACATTCGAGCGCCTGGTCGACCTTGAGTTTGATGCACCGTATGAATACGAATTAGAGTTGGAATACCTACTACTTTGGCCATTTCTTCTGGCTGAGAAATCGTTATTAGATGTGTTAGAAGAGTAGTTTCTTGTAGTTGGTCTAGCAGAACGCACAGATTCTCTGGATCTTGGTCTTCTTACTTCCCCAACATCATGCATGTAGGCCTGGTCTAAGTACATATCTGTGATTTGGCGTTCATCAAGGTGAAGCGCACGCGCATAGGCTCTGACCATGTTCTTGGAATATCCTTTAGCAGGCATTCTGTCAAAGTCAGATTCCTCGATTGCCTTTAAGATATCTGGTCTTATATGAAGATGCCTCGACATTGAGTTGAGGTCATACCCATTACGCTCACGCTCTTTGCGCAATATTTCGCCGTATGGCCGTTCGTCATACATCGAATTATCCAATCTATATAAAGTCCTAGTGACTTAGCTTTCTGTTTCATCAAGGCTCTTGATAAGTTCTAGTTCACTTTCGTCTACTAGAACTTCTCTCGATTTAGAGCCATTAGAAGGGCCCACAATCCCCAGTTCTTCTAATTGATCCATTATACGCCCAGCTCTAGCATAGCCAACCTTAAGCTTTCGTTGAAGGCTTGATGTAGAGCCTATACCGCTTGATACGATAATCTCAGATGCATCCCAAATTAGTGGGTCAAGGTTGGAAGAGACCCCGCCTTGAGGGTCTGTATCTCCTATGGAATAGGTATTTGTTTTCAATATTTCGGTGTGATATTCGGGACTAGCCTGTGCTTTTATGAAGTCTACAACCGATGTGATTTCGCTTTCTGATACATAGCAGGCCTGAATGCGTTGAGGTTTAGCGAGCTCTGGCCTTGAAAGAAGTAGATCGCCTAGTCCTATAAGGTTTTCAGCACCGGTAGTGTCAAGAATTACCCTAGAGTCGATGCTTGATGCAACATTAAAGGCTATCCTGTTGGTTATATTTGCCTTGATAAGCCCTGTGACAACATTAGTCGAGGGGCGCTGTGTGGCAACAATCAAGTGAATGCCTGCAGCGCGTGCAAGTTGAGCAATTCTGCTAATGGAAATTTCTACATCTTTGCCAACGTTCATCATGAGGTCGGCAAGTTCATCAATAACAATTACGATGTAAGGAATAACCTCCATCTCGGTTTCGCTAGACACATCCGCAGGATTAGTAGAAGCGTCCGTATCCAAGGAAGCGTTGAATTTGCGTGCCTTATCGTTATATTGGGTAATGTTTCTAGCTCCTGCGTTGCTGAAAATCTTGAGGCGACGTTCCATTTCTGCAACACCCCAAGCAAGTGCGCTAGCTGCCTCTTTAGGTTCTGTAACTACAGGAACGAAAAGATGAGGAATGCCATTATAGGGGGTGAATTCAACGCGCTTAGGGTCGATTAGGATGAAGCGAACTTCGTCTGGAGTTGCTCTCATAAGTATGGACATTATCATCGCATTTATCGCAACTGATTTGCCAGAGCCGGTAGAGCCTCCAATAAGAAGATGGGGCATTTTGGCAAGGTCTAGAACTATTGAGTGTCCTTCGACGTCTTTGCCGATCGAGATCTTCAAAGGTCCATCTCCTGCAGTTTTTAAAACGTCAGATAGATAGACAGTCTCGCGCTTCACATTAGGAACCTCTATACCAACATAATTAGTTCCAGGCACGGGTGCAAATATCCTGATTCCAGGAGAAGCTAGCGCAAGCGCAATATCATCATTTAGAGCTGTTACTCTGCTTACACGCACACCAGGTGGAAGATTTACCTCAAACAGAGTAACTGTAGGCCCTACAATCCAATCAACGACCTCTACCATCACTCCGAAATCAGCCAAAGTTTGCTGAAGTGTTGCGGCAACATTGCTAAGCTCTGTATAAGACCTTTTCCTGCTTCTTGGGGCTTTTTGTAAAAGTGACATACTTGGAAGCTTAAAGTGAGGCTTTGAAGATTTATGTTTTACATCGCAATTTGTGCGATTTTTGGTTTCGGAATTTTTGCCTCTGCCACGCGAACTATCTTCTTCGTCTTGAGCAATCTCTGATAAATGAAGGTCATTAATATCAGCTGTTTTATCCGTATCAAAGAATTCATTAGGATCAAGCGAATTGGAATTTACATCGTTTAAGCACTGAGTAATAGATGAGTCAAATTCGACTTCAGCATATGCATCGTCTTGAAAAAAGGAATCGGCATGCTGTATGGGAATCAATCGCCTTGTGCTGTTTTCATAAACCTCATCAGCATTTAGTCTTTTGCTACTAGAGCCCTCACCTTCAAATTGCGAATATGAGCCATCCAAATAATCTGGCTGTGCAAGCTCTGGGTAATCGTTGTTGTACTTAGCGTCCTTATCAACTCCACCAGCCCCGAATACCATAGTTTGGTTGGGGTCAAAATTATGAGAAGTATCAACGCCCTTCATTTGCTCATAGATATTATTAACGTCAACTTCACTATTGCCAGCCATACGAACGCGAGCAAATCCTGAAGTTTGCTGGCGTTGTCTATTAGGGCTTAAGGGCTCTGAAGCTTGTTTTCTAACTTTGGCTTCTTCAATTTTTCGCGAAATAGAAAAACCTATTATCACAAGCCCTATAACCGCAATAGCTGCAAGCAAAATGCCTGTAACTATTCTTCCCACTGAAAAGATGCCTGCCCAGGTGATTGCAGAGCCAATGTAGCCACCATAATTTGCGAGAATATCACTTGAGAAAAGAGCACTTAAATCCTCTTGTCCAAGACGCTCTATTGGGGCAAACAATGCAAAAAAACCAAGGAGTGCCACATAGATTAAGGCCAGTCCTATTGCTAGGCGAATCGTAGAATGGCCAAGTGTAGTTTTGAAGATATATGCGACTCCAAAGATAACAAGCAAAATGGGAAGGATATAACACCCAACGCCAAGCGTTAAATGAAGACCGGCTGATGCAGCTGCACTGAAAAATGCTCCTTCTTGTGGCATGCATACAAAAATCATCAGCACGATTCCCAAAACGATATAGCAAATGCCTGCAATATCACGCTTGGTGCTGCTATCTAGTATCTCGGAAGAGTTGGATGCTATCTCTTCGGGAGATCTTCTTCTTTGTGGGGGATTTTTGGGTGTAGGCGTGGCCTTCTTGGACTGTTTTACAGCCTCTTTCTTTTTACTAATGTCTTTCTTGGCTGTCATATAAATATAGCTATTAAACTTCCAGCAAATTGACGATTATCATAGGTTTTTGTTTAGTCTTTTCCCAAAGAATGGACGAGACTGTATTTCTAACGTCACGTCGAATTTCGCGTACGGTCACATCATTCTTACGAAGCGCATTAGATATGGTGTTGCTAATAGCCGATGTTACATTTTCATTTAGATATTGATCATCGCCTCCAGTTATCCCATGCATCTCTAGAGCTATCTTGCTTGTTAGCTGATGTGCTTTAAGGTTAATGGCAAAAGCAACGCTTGCAAAACCTTGATTTCCAAGGCTAGAGCGTTCGTCTAAAACATCTTGAGAGGTGTCTCCCACAGACAAACCATCAACATAAATAATGCCACTTTGATAGCTTTTACCCTGCTTAATACCTTTATTCGACAAGACAAGTGAGTCGCCGTTTTCAAGAATGAATACATTTTCTTTTGGAACGCCAGTGTCTTGAGCAAGTTTAGCGTGAGCACGAAGATGGCTCATCTCGCCGTGAACTGGCAAGAAAGCCTTAGGTTTCACTATTGTTAAAACCAGCTTCAGCTCTTCAGCACCAGCATGCCCCGAGACGTGAACTTGAGCTCTAGATTTGTCATAGACATCAACGCCTATCTTCGCAAGCAAGTTGATGACTCTAGTTACGGCTTTCTCGTTACCAGGAACAGGCGTAGCAGAGATTATCACTGTATCGCCTGGTTCAATATCTATTGTCTTGTGTTCTCCATTTGCAATTCTCGCCAATGCAGAAAGGGGCTCTCCTTGAGAGCCTGTACACATGATCACAACATTTTCTGGAGGTGTACCTGAAAGCTCGTATGCATCAATCAGGTTTTCATCTGATATGTCAAGATAACCAAGTTTTCTTGCGATATCTGTATTTTGGATCATTGACCTTCCAGTAACGACTACTTTACGTCCAGCCTCAACCGCGGCATCGCAAATTTGCTGCATCCTGTGTATATGGCTAGCGAAAGAGGCTATGATTACGCGACCTTTTGCTTGGGAGATTATTCGACGCAAGGTGTCACCTACTACAGCCTCAGAAGGCGTGAAGTTGGGAATAGTGGCATTGGTCGAGTCACTCATCATCAAATCAACACCAATTTCGCCAAACTTGGCAAGGGAAGCGAAATCGGTTGTAACGCCATCTATAGGGGTCTGGTCTAACTTAAAGTCGCCTGTATGAAGGACATTTCCAGCAGGAGATTCTATAAAAGCGCCTAAAGCGCCAGGTATGGAATGGTTCACCGAGAAGAAAGTCACCTTCATGCAACCTAGCTTGATGGTCTCACCAGATTTCACTTCTACAAGCTTTGCATTTTTGATCTTATGTTCTGCAAACTTACCTTCAATAAGACCTAAAGTTAGCTTCGAGGCATAAATTGGCACTTGCTCATCTAAGTCTTTCATAAGATAAGGAAGCGCACCTGTGTGGTCCTCGTGGCCGTGAGTGATAATGATTCCGCGAAGCTTATGGGCGTTTTCAAGCACATAGGTGTAATCAGGAAGTATAAGATCGATTCCTGGATGGTCGTCATCTGGAAACATTAACCCAGCATCATCTACGATCATGTCATTTCCGCATGTGAATGCGGTCATGTTCTTCCCGATGGCATCCAAGCCGCCCAATGGGACTATTTCTAGCCGCGAATCAGGGTTTTTGTTTGAAGCGCTAAATCTTCGATCTTGTTTGTTTATGTGTCCTTTATCTTTAGTGCGGGCATCTTGTTCACGTGTTAAATGAGGGCGCTTGCTCTCATAGTCTACATGCTTGTAGTAGCTTGTAGACTTTTTCTTCTTATTTTTCTTGCTTGTGTTCGAACCTTCGTTTCTATTATTAGAGCTACTATGTGAACTCTTTGTATTTACGACCTTCTTTTGGCCATTATTATTTGACATTTATAAAGAATCCTAATCTCTAAAGTACGTGTGTATCACGCATGATTGAAGCGAGCCTTTCTGATTGCGCATTGGTCGCATCTACAAGAGGAAGGCGAACTCCCCCAACGGGAAATCCAACGAGTTTTAGAGCTTCTTTAACTAGAATCGGGTTTGATGTCTCGAAAAGGCCATTCATTAGCGGAAGCAGCTTTGAATTGGCCTCCTCGGCTGCTTGCCAATCTCCTTTAGCACAAAGCTCGACAATTTCTTTCATGCGTTTAGGAGCTACGTTTCCAATAGTGGAAATAACTCCTACTCCCCCAAGTTTCATAATCTCAAGCGTGGCTGAGTCGTCTCCTGAAAGAACCTCGAAACCACAAGGCGCTTCATTGATGATTTTCTCAATTTGATCCATCTTGCCTGAAGCCTCTTTTACAGCCACGATGTTTTCGTAGTCGTTTGCAAGAGAAAGCGTGGTCTCGGCTTCCATATTAATAACGCATCTACCCGGGATGTTGTAAAGAACAATAGGAAGGTCGACCGATTTCGCTATGCTTGAGAAGTGAGCATATAGGCCACTTTGAGGAGGCTTGTTGTAGTAAGGGACAACGCACATAATACCGTCAACCCCAAGCTTTGAAACCTCTTTAGCAAAATCGATAGTGTCTGCTGTGCAATTGTCGCCGACATTGGCAATAATTGGGACTCTTCCATTAGCAGCTTTTACAACGGTACGGAAAAGCTCGATTTTTTGCGGATAGAACACAGTAGGCGATTCACCAGTTGTACCATTAACAACGAGTGCATCATTTCCACCCTCGATTAACCTGTCAACGAATTCCTCGGTTCGGTTTAAGTCGAGTTCAAGGGATTCATCAAACGGTGTGACCATCGCTGTGATTAAGCGGCCAAAACGCGGTTCATGCTCTGCCATATTTGCTCCTTTTTTAGTGCGATTATAAGTTGGCAGCTATCTTTAGAAAAAACAATTTTTCTAATATCTAGATTTTACAACATAGGCGTGTATTTACATAAAGTTCTCAAGCCCAATGATAAGCCCCGACTTCTCTTCTACCGATCGTATTCCTAGCAAGACTCCTGGCATGTAGGAGTGACGATCCCATGAGTCATGTCTGATAGTAAGTGTTTGCCCAAAAGACCCAAAAACTACTTCCTGGCTTGCGACGTATCCCATGCTTCTGACGGAATGCACGAACACACCATCGACATTCGCACCCCTAGCACCTTCCATCCCCGGAAGTTCTGTTTCCGCACCCGGAGCCTTGGTAATGTTTGACCCTCTTGCAGAAGCGATCATCTTTGCAGTATTTACAGCTGTGCCTGAAGGCGCATCTTTTTTCTTAGCATGATGAAACTCTATTACCTCAGATTCTGGGAAATACGGAGCCGCAGCTTTTGCAAACTGCATCATCAACACCGCGCCCGTAGTGAAATTAGGAGCATAGAACAAACAAGCATCATTTCTTGCAAGCTTGCTTAGCTCTTCTAGCTTTTTGTTAGACAGCCCTGTTGTACCAACAACACAATTAACACCTCTAGAAATTGCCTTTGAAATATTGCCTTCCACAGAACTTGGCTGAGTGAAATCGACCATTACGTCGATTTCACATTCGTCTAAAGCCTTTTCTAAGGAATTGAAAACAGGAAAGGCCGTATTGCTATTTGTAACCTCACTGTTTGCTTGGGGTATTTCTCCTTCTGCAGTGGGCGCATTGAGGTCAATTCCACATACGCATTGCATATCCTCAGCAGCCGCAACGGCATCAACAACAGTGTGGCCCATACGACCCAAATATCCACATACTGCTACTTTGATCACTTTTAAGCGCTCCTTTTAAGCCTTATGCGATCTTCTTGGAGTACGAGAGTGCTTAGCGCTCCTATCGTCAAAGTCTCTGTGAGAACTTGAACTTGCGGGGGCGTTTGGCTTGTCAAGGCGGTCAAGCGAGATTTTGCCGTTTTTAGGATCGATATCTTGAATCTTTACCTTAACGATCTCTCCCATCGAGAGCACGTCTTCTACCGAGTTAACATGGCCATTTGCAATCTTAGAAATATGCAAAAGTCCGTCTTTGCTTGGGGTAAGCCTAATGAATGCTCCGAAATCTTTGATGCCAACAACTTCGCCTTCATAAACTTCGCCGACTTCAGGTTCTTTAACGATGTCTAAAATCATCTTTTTTGCAGCTTCGCCGGCAGAACCTTCTGTGGCTGCAATATGAACGGTTCCATCTTCCTGTATCTCGATTTCGGCTCCGGTTTCATCTTGTATGCCGCGAATGACCTTACCGCCTGTGCCAATAACTTCGCGAATCTTGTCTGTGGGCACATGAATTGTTTCGATGCGCGGGGCAGTATCCTTAAGTGTCGCACGAGGCTCAGAAATTTGTGCAAGCATTGCATCAAGAATGAACTTTCTTCCCTCTTTTGCCTGTGCAAGTGCCTTGGCTAGGATATCAACCGAAAGACCTTTAGCCTTGTTATCCATTTGTAGGGCTGTTATGCCCTCAGATGTACCGCAGACCTTAAAATCCATATCGCCTAGGAAATCCTCTAATCCTTGGATGTCAGTCAAGATAACAACATCATCGTCTTCCTTGATAAGTCCCATGGCAACACCCGATACAGGAGCCTTAATGGGCACGCCTGCATCCATCAAAGCTAGAGTAGACCCACAAGTGGAAGCCATCGAAGAAGAACCGTTAGACTCCAAGACCTCAGATACAACCCTGATGGAATATGGGAAGTCATCTTCAGAAGGAATCACCGGAAGCAGTGCCTTTTCGGCAAGATTGCCGTGTCCTATCTCGCGGCGCTTAGGGGCGCCAATTCTTCCTGTTTCACCTGTGCAATAAGGCGGGAAGTTATATTGGTGCATGTAGCGCTTTCCCTCTTCAGGCCAAATAGTGTCAAGGCGCTGCCAATCATTTAGCATGCCAAGAGTTGCGATAGAAAGCGCCTGAGTCTGTCCGCGTTGGAAAAGTCCTGAACCGTGCACTCGAGGAAGATACCCAGGAACAATATGAAGCGGCCTTACCTCATTGGCTCGCCTTCCATCAACGCGCTCACCAGTTTCGATAATCATCCTTCGCATTGCGCGCTTTTCAAGAGCCTTTAGTTCAGCAGAGATATCAGATGCCCAGTCAAGCTGCTCTTCTTCTGTGAAGTCATTCTCGCGAATTTCCTTCTTAAGAGCTTCAACCTTTTCAATGCGGCTTAGTTTGTCGGCATCTTTAAGAGCTGATGCCATCTGGTCGTAATGGGCACTAATGCGATCTATAACGCTCTGGTCTGGAACATGGATGCTATATTCCATGGGCACAGGCGAGGTCATATCAACAAATTCCTGCTGCTTCTTGCAGAACTCTCCAATTGCCTCTTGTGCAAATGTCATAGCAGAAAGCATATCCTCTTCTGAAATGCTATCAGCACCTGCCTCAACCATAGAAATATAGTCTGCAGTCCCAGCAACTGTAAGTTCCAAGTCGGAGTTTTCTTGCTCACTTACAGTAGGATTAACAATGAACTCGCCGGTTTCTGCGTTTCTGCCAATACGCACACAAGCGGCAGGTCCATCAAATGGGGCACCACCTACCATCAAGGCCGCAGAAGCGCCGCCTACACATATCGTGTCTGGAGTGTTTTCGTCGTCAACTACAAGGGTCGTGCAGACAATATGAACCTCATTTTTGTAACCATCAGGAAAACCAGGGCGAATTGGGCGGTCTACCATTCGAGCAGTCAGTGTGCCGTGGTCTGACGGCTTGGTCTCACGCTTAAGATAGCCGCCTGGGATCCTTCCCACTGCATACATCTTTTCAATAAAGTCGACTGTTAGCGGGAAGAAGTCGTAATCTTTTTCTTCTTTGGAAACTACAGCAGTAACTAAAACGCTTGTGTCGCCACAAGTGCAAAGCACGGCTCCCGTTGCTTGCTTAGCTAGCTCACCTGTTTCTAGACGATAGTTCTTTCCGTATAAGTCGAACTCTAATACTGTTTTGGCCATTTTTCCTCCTGCCATGCTCTAGACCCCATTGTCTAAAGCTCCTACTTCAGGGTTTAACCCTATTCCAAAAAAAGACCCGCTTCTTTTCTGCGGGTCTTTGCCTGACTAAATGTTGTCGCGGATACCGAGTTTCTTGATCAGGTCACGGTATTCGTTAATATCCTTGTTCTTAATGTACTTCAGAAGACCTCGACGCTTACCAATTAGCTTCATCAGACCTAGACGAGTGTGATTGTCCTTCTTGTGAACTTTTAGATGTTCAGTGAGGTTGCGAATCCTTTCAGTAAGTATTGCTACCTGCACTTCAGCACTTCCAGAATCAGTTTCGCTCTTGCCGTATTGCTTAATCAGCTCGTTTGTTTTTTCCTTGGTAATGCTTAGTTTGTCAGCCATTTCTTTCCTTTCACCATAATGTCTTTCCTCAATCGCATCTGAGCAGGCAAGCTGGTGAACATGCCAGCCAAGAAGAGATCGACTTGCTACGCACAAGTTTTCAAATTATATGACAATTCATATATTAATTCAACAGGTGCAAAGCTCTATTGCAAGTGGCAAAGACCTTAAGTTTATACCTGTTTGGACTTTGATCCAGGTCTGGGCAAATCGAAGAAGATCAGGTGCTTGCTTATCTTCAATGTTCAATGAAGCTATTTCTTCGAACCTTAAGTAAAGCAGGTCATATGCATATTCTATGGTTTGGACGCTTAGATAATCTCTAGCGGCAAATGTTTTACACTTAGCACACAATACTCCACCCTCGCTGAAATTAAATGAACAAGAAGAAAAGTCTTTCACGGGTATTCCGCAATTGACGCATGTGTGAAACGAAGGCATGAAACCAAGGTATGAAGATGCCTTTAAAAGAGCCGCTGCGGTCAATGTCTGTAGCGCAAAACCACTCAAGTTAGATATGCGCTCCAGAAAGGCACGAGTCATGTCATAAATCTTGGCAACGTCTACATCTTTTTGGAGGCTTTTACACAAAAGCTCACTTAAACACGATGCACATGAGAACTTGCTTGGGTCTTCTCTTAGACGCTCGTAGCGCTGTATAAGCCTACAATCCTTAATTACATCAAGGCCTTTGCCTTTTGCCATGAATACTTCAACGCAGTTTAGCTGTTCAAGTTTTGACGATGAGGAATTCTTCGGCTTACGAACCCCTCTAGCAACACCTTCAAGAAGGGCACCTGAGCTATCGACCATTTTGATGATGCAGTCACTTTCCCGAAGTTTGACCCATTTCAAAACTATAGCTTCGGTTTTATATTCTGCGGGTTTTGACATAATGTTTAGACAGAAGTCATGTCCGGGTCGGTTGATTCGATCTCGTTATTATCGTTTATAGATACACTGCCTTCAATTTGCTCGTAGTTTCCATATCTTAATTCTTCCTCGCTGCCAAACCATGAATGCGATTCATATTGCCTGACACTAATGGTGAACTTGCAAGTAGAGTCGTGATCGAATCTAACGCTGTCTACTTTTGAGATCTCATATGTTTTCCCATTGATAGTAACTCTCGACAATGACTTCAGGTATTTTTCAGTGATTTCGACCAATTCGTTTGAGCGGCTTTTTGCGACAATGATCTCGACCGTCTCGGATGCAGCATATACCTCCCCAGATTTTGGCACTGTGCTAATTACGTGCCCTTCTTGAATTTCGTCACTATATTCTTGCGTAACGTAATACTTATATCCTGCGTCTTCCATTTTGCTTTTTGCATCTGCCTCAGACATATCGCTTACATCGGGAATAGTATGAGGCGACGCAACGGTAAGAGATATAAGGTCATAGCCTTTGGCACTAGATCCTGCTTCTGGGTCTTGTGACAAAACCTTCCCTGTTTCATCATCAGATATCTTTTCTACAGTTTCGATATTTGTAAAGCCCAAATCCGAAAGAGCAGCTTTGGCCTCTTCAATAGACATTCCGCACACGTCGGTCACTTTTCTGGGTGTAGCTACAAACAAGGTGATGGGGTTTGTGGTCTCGACTCGGGTTCCAACTGCTGGATCCGTATTTACTACGCTGCCTTCTTCTTCATCAGAAGCCTCTTCGCTAATCTCACAAGAAAACCCTAGCTCTCCTAAAACAGATACTGCTTCTTTTTGTGATAAGCCAATAACATCCGGAATATTAGTTCCGCCCCACATACCAGCCGAATAGCTTATGCCGCCTACTATGAAGGCCACACCTACTATGCACAAAAAAGTTATAAGGAAAGCTTTAAGCCCTGCAGATGTATAAGCGTTAGCCACTATTTACTCCATGTAGCCAAAACGTCTTAACTGAGAGTCGTCCGACCTCCAGCCGCGTTTGACTTTAACGGACAAACCTAGGTAGACCTTAGACCCTAAAAGGGTTTCTAATTCTTTTCTTGCAAGAGTACCGACATTTTTTATAGCACTTCCGCCTTTTCCTATCAGGATAGCCTTTTGACTTTCGCGTTCAGTTAGAACGGTGGCCTCAATAAGGTAGATGTGCTTCTTATTTGAATACTCGAATTTATCAATAGAAACACCTACAGAATGCGGAATCTCATCTTGATAGCTCTTAAGCACCTTCTCGCGAATAAATTCTGCAACAAGCATCTCCTCGGTTTGATCAGATGTCATATTGCTTGGAAACCATCTAGGGCCTTGAGGCAAGAGGCAGACGCATTCTTCAATGAAAGCATCAATGTTGTAGCCTTTTTTGGCGGAAAGGCAAATCATGGAGTCCCATTTCATAAGTTCATCTGCTGCTAGATGTTGGGATGCAATTTGAGCTTTTGTAGCAATGTCGCTCTTTGATAGGACACAGACCTTTTTTGCCTTCGACTTTGCAATGTGAGCTGCGACCCATTCGTCACCACGCCCTATAGGTTGGCTAGCGTCAATGACCATACAAGCTATATCTACATCGTCTAGCGCACTAAGTGCAGTTTCGTTAAGTTGTTCTCCCAAAACGTCATGAGGCTTGTGAATACCTGGCGTGTCAACAATTACAAGCTGAAAATCTTCGCCGTTTACAATAGCCTGAATGCGCGTTCTGGTTGTTTGAGAAGTGCTGGAAGTAATTGCAACCTTCTGGCCAGCAAGCGTATTTGTAAGTGTCGATTTCCCAGCATTTGGCCTGCCTAGAAGAGAGACAAAGCCCGATTTGAAATTATCTGGAACAGATTCGATATATGAATCACTGGTTTTCGAGAAATATTCGTCTAAATCCATGGAAGTGATCAAAGGTCTACGAAATCAAGGCCAGAAAAGCAGGGATATAAACAATACATGCAACCACCAAAGAGCCAATAGCTGCAACCAGAACAGCGCCAGCAGAACAATCCTTAGCATGCATTGCAAGCAGGTGCCATTGAGGAGATGTCATATCTACAATCGATTCTATTGAGGTGTTTAAAACCTCTAATGAGAAAACGACTATTATGCAAATTATTACTGCGAGCCAGCTTGATTGGGGAATTTGCAAGATGAGCCCAAGGATGATGGCAGCAATGGCGAAAACGGTGTGAACCTTGAAATTGCGCTGAGTATTAAAAGCATGCCCTATTCCGTTAAAAGCGCAAGAAAATGCTTCAGTCATGGAAAAAGAATCCTTGTCGCCTGAATGGCGGACGAATCTCTCCTTTTCTCTAGTTGACTGGCCTCTATTCTGCACTAGAAACCTCCTTGACACTCCACTTATTTAGTATGCTCTTTTGTAGATCTTCCATCTGCTTAGCTTCGTCATCTTCTATATGGTCATATCCTTGCAGATGCAATATGCCATGAACACACAACAATTCGATTTCTTCGATAAACGAGTTGCCATATTCGACAGAGTGACTCTTGGCTACATCGGGTGCTATGACTATATCTCCAAGGATGACACATTGACTAGCTTCATCTTTCGGAAAGCCGTCGTCAAGATTATCGCACTCAAAGGATAAAACGTCAGTAGAACCTACCTTTGAGCGATAACGTTCATTTAGCGATGCCATTTCGTCATTATCAATAAACGATACGGAAACTTCGCTTCCAAGCGGGGCGCCAGATTCTGTTAGAGCGAAATTGCATAAAGCCTCAATCTTGGCGATATCTATGTCGTATGGGTCGTAATCCTTACTGACAATCACATTCATTTCGAGTTTTCCTTGTCGTAGGCGTTGATGATAGAAAGTACTAGAGAATTCCTCACTACATCTGATACCCCAAGGTTTTGAATCGAGATATCATCTATACCTTTTAAAATGCGTAATGCTTCTTTGAGGCCTGACGCCCTTGAAGGTAAGTCTGATTGAGTCAAGTCGCCCGTGATGACCATCTTCGAGCCGTAACCAAGCCTTGTAAGAAACATCTTCATCTGCTCTGAAGTGGCATTTTGGGCTTCGTCTAAGATCACAAAGCTGCCATTTAGAGTCCGTCCCCTCATGAACGCCAAAGGTGCGATCTCAAGCGTGCCAGACTCCATTAGCTTGTTAGCGTGGTCTACATCCATCATGTCGAAAAGCGCATCATATAAAGGTCTGATGTAAGGGTCTACCTTCTCATTTAGAGTGCCAGGTAAAAAGCCTAAGCTCTCCCCTGCCTCGATTATCGGACGGCTTAGGACTATACGGGCAACATCGCCGCTGTTTAAAGACGCAATAGCCATAGCCATAGCTAGATATGTTTTGCCGCTTCCTGCAGGCCCTATCGCAAAAGTTATAGTGTTGTTTCGTATTGCGTCTATGTATTTCTTCTGACCGGAAGTCTTAGGTCTGCAAGCTTTGCCCCTGTGGGTCAAAATCACATCATCGGAGAGCTCTTTCAGGGAAAATTCAGCAGATCGTGCAAGATCGATCATGTGCTGAAGATCTGTTTTGGATGCGGCCTCGCCTGCCTGAGCTTTTCTTACAAGTTCATCTATAACAATAGAAGCGCTTTCTGTAGGCAATTTATCACCTGATATGTCAAAGGACTTATCAGAAATGGAAATATGAACTTCAAATGCCTCTTCTATTTTCCGAAGATGCTCGTCTGCCTGCCCAGTAATAGAAGCCGGGTGAACGTCTTCGGGTATTTTCACAGAAATACTTGCCATTGTCTTCCTTTATCTTTGTGCCAAAGATTTTATCACCGCTTATACCTTTGCCGTTATATGGGAGGTCTTAAAGCTTGAGTTCTATAAAGGTGCCAGGGGTACTTTCTTTTGGTGCTCTAATTCTGTGGTAGCTTTCCGTCATGCACCACTCATCATCTTCTACGACTGCAAGCTCCACACTTCCGGCTCTCTTGGCAAGGTCTTCTTGTCTAAGCTTTAAAGCTAATTGCCTCATGACTTTTGCACGCCTATTCTTCTCACTAGCATCTATTTGGCTAGTCATTTCAGCCGCCAAAGTACCTTCCCGCCTAGAATATGGAAATACGTGCATTTTTGAAAAACCGACTCTTTCGCAAAAATCAAGTGAGTCTAGGAAATCCTGTTCACTTTCGCCCGGAAAGCCGCAAATCACATCTGTAGATATTGAGACTAAAGGCATAGAGCGCCTGATGCTTTCAACTACTTCCATATAATCTGAAGCGCTGTATTTCCTCCCCATAGCTTGCAAGATATTGTCGCAACCTGACTGCAAAGGTAAGTGAAAATGTCTGCATATACTTCCATTAGATGATGCAACAACTTTAATCACCTTTTCTGTAAGATTATTCGGTTCGATAGAAGAAAGCCTGAACCTACATCGTTTTTCTTTCTCAATTAAATAGGCGCATAAATCGCCAAGATCCATATCATCGTACTTATAGCGACCAAGGTTAATTCCTGAAAGCATTATTTCAGCTATTCTAGAGCCTGCCAGTTCTTTAACACGACTAAGAACCTGTAGCGGGTCAACGCTTATCTCTGGACCTCGAACTTTGCAAACGATACAGTACGTGCAATTGTTTATGCAGCCATCTTGAACCTTTACATTTGCTCTACAGTAATCGCTAATATTATTTGCCTGCTTATTTGTTTGCGTCTTTTCTGCAAAGCTGCATGGCTCTAAAGTGGAAAGATACTTGGAAAGATCCCATTTCTGAACTACTTTCACGCGATCTGAGATACCTTCATAAAGTGATTGATTTTGGGCTGCAGCACATCCTGTGACGATCACCTTAGATGAAGGATTGTCATTTAAAGCGCGTCGAACGGCCTTCCTTGTCTTTTTTTCAGCTACAGCCGTTACAGTACAAGTGTTAAGAATTACAAGGTCGCAATTATATTCAGATTCGCGCATTCCATATTCAAGAAGCTTAGATTCCACAAAATCTGATTCAGCCTTATTGACCTTGCAGCCAAGATTAATGACATTGAAGGTCTTCAAGATCAATCTCCTAATGAGTATTGTTCACTAATTAACGACCCGCCCATTCCGCCAAGCTCATATGATACCAATGCGCAACCAACTATACCTGCTGTCTCTGTTCTTAATATGTTAGGCCCTAGTGTAGAAATGTGTGATTTAGGAACTGAGTTCAATATTGCTTCAACCTCTGAATCAGAAATACCACCTTCAGGCCCTACGACTATAGCCAAGGATGAAACTTGGCCGTTTGATATAGCTATTTTCATATCTGCCAAAACATCTCTCAAAGAAGCTGAATTTGAAGCTTCTTCCCAAAATAGTATTGTCGCGTCGTAGGAGCAGAGCAGTTCAATTGCTCGCAAAAAAGTGATAGGGCAGCTTACCTTAGGGATAATATCTCGTCCAGCCTGAACTGCAGCGCTTTTGGCAATTTTTTGCAGCCGTTCGATTTTTGCGGCGGAATTCTTCTTTTCGTACTTAGCCACACAGCGCTCAAACGCAACTGGATAAAACGCATTTGCGCCAATTTCTGTTGCGTGTCGCACGATCTTCTCAAGCTTGCCTGCTTTAGGGATTCCCTGAAATAAATCAATAGAAAATGCAGGACGCTTATACCTTTTAGAAGACGATATCCTAGCCGTAAAGCCATGTCTTTTGAGTTCGATTACCTCACATTGGAAGTAATCTGAAGAAGCATCGATAATAGCTACCGTTTCACCTGCAATGATGCGCGCAGCTTTCATATGCTTCAAATCGTCATCAGAAAGACGAACATCAAAGATCGCGTCATCGTATTTTGACAGGATTTGATCGTCGAGGAAGAACCTGTGATAAGACATTAAATGCAGTTCCTGAAAGGTGGATTATCGAATATCTTTAAGCTTTTCAAAGCTTGTTTTTTCGCCGTTTAGGCTCACATTCATCATTTTCGCGAGCTCTTCAAGCTTTTGCTTCTCACGCCTCGATAACTTCTTCGGAATTTCAACATTTAAATGTATGAAAAGATCGCCACGTGTAGATCTACGAAGTTTCGGAAGCCCAAAGCCTTTTACTTTGATAACGTCTCCACCTTGAGAGCCACCAGCAACATTGACATTAATAATTTCGTCTTCCATGATTCCGGCAATCTTGAGATTGGTGCCAAGAGCAGCTTGAATCATATTGATCTTTAGCGAAGCATGTAAGTTTTGACCGTCAACCTCAAAAAGATCGTGCTGAGCAATTCTTACGGTAACAATTAAATCACCAGAACTTGCGCCCTGAATTCCAGCCTCGCCATAGCCAGATACTCTAAGTTGCTGGCCGTCTCGAATTCCTGGAGGAATCTCGACTGAAACACGTTGCCTATCCGGCACTCGTCCTTGGCCTTCGCATTCTTCACATTCGCCTTCAATAATCTTGCCTGTGCCGTTGCATTTCTTACAGGGCGAAGAAGATTGCATGTCGCCCAGGAAAGTGCGCTGAACCGAGACTACATGACCTGTTCCTTGACATTCGGGGCATATTTCCTTATGACCACCTTCGCCAATTCCCGTTCCATCACAATCAGGACATGGAGCAAGCCTGTCGTAGACAATTTCGCGCTTAATTCCGCTTGCAGCTTCTTCGAGAGTGATTTCGATTCCTATGCCCATATCGCGACCCTCGCGAGACACACGTGAGCCGCCTCTGCCATTAGAACCTCCAAAGAAGGCAGAAAAGATATCCCCCATTCCACCGAAACCGCCAAATATATCCTCGAAATCTACATATCCTGATCCGGCAGAACCCGCAGCGCCTGGAATAGTTCCAAAGCGGTCGTATTGGGCGCGTTTATTAGCGTCTGACAAGACGTCATATGCTTCATTTAATTCTTTGAATTGTTCTTCAGCATTTTCTGACTTGTTTACATCTGGGTGAAGCTCACGTGCGCGATGGCGGAACGCCTTCTTAATTTCAGCTTCAGAGGCGTCCTTAGAAACACCTAATATCTCATATAGGTCTTTTTGAGTGGTAGGCATAAAAACTCTTTCTTAACTCATATTTAGGATATCTTGTGCAGCTCGCACAGCAGATATGACGTTTCCGTAATCCATTCTTCTAGGGCCGATAATTGCTACAACTCCTGTAGCAGGCCCGCAGCTATAAATTCCAGAGATAACAGATACTCCAGCAAGGTTAGAATCCTTGTTTTCAGTGCCAATTTTCACAGAGAATCCATCACTTGTAGAAGATGCTTCTGAAAGAGCCTTTATATAGACCGAATCGTCTTCAAGAATCTCCATAAGAGGCAAGAGCGTTGCAGATTTTTGGAATTCAGGCTTTCGCATTAAAGAAGCAAGGCCTAACCTCTCTTTATGTGCGAAAGTTTGCGTTTCTGCATCTTTTGAATCATCGTCGTCCATGTAGCCAATGATCGAAAGGCATTCCGTCATACGGCTTAGCTCTTCAGACACATTTCGAATAAGATTATCAAGCGCGTCGGCATGATGACGAAGACGAGCCGCCATCTCATCATGGATAGCATTTTCTCGTTTAGCGTCTTCCACTAGCAATTCATCCACAAATTCACGGTAGCCTGCATCTGTTGGAATTCTGCCAGCGGAGGTATGGGGCTGAGTGATGTATCCCGCCTCTTCCAGAGCAGAAAGCTCGTTTCGAACTGTAGCTGGGCTTACGCCTAGCTTATAGTTTTCCGTAAGCGTTCTAGAGCCAACAGGTATAGCGTGCATGACATATTCTTCTATCAAAGCTCGCAAAATACGTTGTCTGCGGTCGGATAACATCAAACCCCTCCTTTCGCAATAGATTTTAGCAGTGTGTGAAGATGAGTGCTAATAGTAAAAGATTATAGGACTTTAGAAGAAATCTAGTACAGTCTCATAAATCTCATTTCCAAGCATCATGCCCCGAAGCGTTGGCGCGTATCGCTCAGCATCTATTTCAATGAGTCCTGCGGACATTAGTGCTTCAAACTTGCTATTAATGCCTTGAAAAGTTTCTTCGTCAAGCTTTTCAATACTGGATACTGAAACACCAGAAATACATCTCATAGCTAGCATTATGTCTTCAACAATTGCTTGTTTACATGTTAGTGTGTCTACTACTTCCCCATCTTTGATTCGACGCCTGCCACCTTCATCTTGAACCATGCTTACAGCTGATCTTCCGATTCCAAGGTAAGGCTTTCCTTGCCAATAGGATAAGTTGTGCTTACTTTGAAAACCCGGCTTCGCAAAATTGGAAACTTCGTAATGTTCATACCCGTTACTTTCAAGCAGTGCGTCCGCAGCTTCCATCATGTCTGCAACCACATCGGAACTGCTAAGCTTTACTTTCCCCTCATCAAGCATCGAGCGCATTTTGGTTCCATCCTCAACGCTAAGCGGATAAATGCTGATGTGCGGAATTTCAAGCTCAAGTGCTTTATTGATACTGCTCAAAAAAGTTTCTAGGTTTTGCCCTGGAAGACCACACATCAAATCAATGCTTATATTCTCAAACCTAGACCTAGCATGAATAATTGCTCGAATTGCATCTTCAGAAGAATGTGGGCGCCCAATGCATTTTAGAAGCTCATCATCAAATGATTGAACCCCTAAAGATATTCTGTTCACGCCTAGAGCAAAAATATCTTTTGCGAGCCTATCGTCAAAGGAATCTGGATTAGCTTCAAGCGTGAATTCGACCTCAGATAAGCTCATGGAAAGTCCAATTGCATAAAGCAAAGACGTAAGGTTCTTAGTCCCTATAAACGTTGGTGTGCCTCCGCCTATATAGACGGTTTCAATATCTTTTAGCTCTCCTGCACGACCCGCTTTAAATATTTCACCGACAAGTCCTTCTATGTAAGTTTCGATTTCAGGGTCACTAGATTTTGTAGCCTTTGAACAAAAGTCACAGTACGCGCATTTTGACTTGCAGAAAGGTATGTGGATATATAGAGCCTTATAAGGGTCATTCATGATCAAAGCCTGCTATAGATCATATCAATTAGGTCTTTGAAATCGTCATAAGTGCAACAATGCGAAAACGCCTCTCTTGCCTTTGCTGCTCCATCAATACCTTTGATGTAATACGAAGCTAGCTTTCTCATCTTCTTAATGTTTAAATCTTTTGCCTCGTCAAGCATCTTTGCATGACGATCCATCATGGCAAGCCTGTCTTGAACAGAAACATCCTTCTTGCTACCCGCTGAAAAGTTTGTATCTAGCCCGGCTTTGAGCTCCTCAAATATCCAAGGGTTTCCAAGTGATGCTCGGGCTAGCATTATTGCATCACAGGCAGTTTCTGCAATCATGCGCTTTGCGTCATCTTGGCTTTTGATATCTCCATTGCCAACAACAGGAATTGAGAGCGCCCCTTTCACACGCGCAATGCAGGCGTTTGAGGATTCACCGCGATACATCTGCATTGCATATCGGCCATGCACAGTTACAGCATCTGCGCCTGCTTCTTCAAGTCTTTTGGCGAAGTCAACTGCGTTCTCTTCACCTTCATAGAAGCCCCGTCTGAACTTTGCAGTAATTGCAACCTTAGTGCTTGCTTTCATCTTTGAGATAATATCTGCAGCTAAAGAAGGGTTAAGCATAAGAGCACAGCCATCGCCCTTTTTCACTATCTTTCTAGCGGGACAGCCCATATTCACGTCAATTAGAGCCAGTTTTTCGCCTAGTTCATCGGATAGCCACTGTGCTTCTTTGGCCAAAATGTCTGGCTCGTGCCCAAATATTTGAACGGCCACGCGCTTCTCACATGGGGCAAGCTTTACTAAATGCCTAGTTTTTTCATTTGCAAAGGATAGCCCTTTAGCAGAGACCATTTCGGTGAATGTAAGATCAGCGCCTTTTTCTATACATAATTGGCGGAAAACCACATCGGTTATTCCAGCCATTGGCGCCAAAATAAGTTTGTATTTGCCGAATATGCCTTCCAAAGTATTTCTATTGAACTCAATTAGCCCATAAAGAGGGAGGCACTGCAAGAACCAAGTATGGATACAATCACGAAGATGACAACAATCGCAACTACAAGGACAAGCAAAAGCCCGCGATTATTTGACTTCCTCGCCTCTTCTAGCTCTTGCTTAGACTTTTCCTCGTTGAAAGGGTCTTCTAACCAGTCGTAATCACTTTTAGACATGGTTACTCATCTACTTTCAGGATCGCCATGAAAGCTTCTTGTGGAACTTCAACATTGCCCAATGCCTTCATGCGCTTTTTACCCTCTTTTTGCTTCTCTAAGAGCTTTCGCTTTCGCGTGATGTCGCCGCCGTAACATTTAGCCAAAACATCTTTGCGCTTAGCCTTGACAGTCTGCCTAGCAAGCACTCTGCCTCCAACGGCCGCCTGTATTGGAACCTCAAACATCTGTCGAGGGATAATCTCTTTTAGCTTTTCAACCAAAACGCGACCGCGTGCATAAGCCTTGTCTTTATGAATGATGAACGAAAGAGCGTCTACCGGCTTTCCTGAAAGCAAAATGTCAAGCTTTTGTAGGTCTGATCGCTTGTAACCCATAAATTCATAGTCTAGGCTAGCGTAGCCCTTCGTGTTCGATTTGAGCTTATCAAAGAAATCTAGGATGAGCTCTGAGAGAGGGATCTCCCATAGCATCTCAACCGTTGTTTGGGATAGATAGTTCATGGTTATAAAAGTGCCTCGATGGGCTACAGCTAAATCCATCACAGCGCCTACATAATCTGGCGGAATCAATATCTTTGCACTCAGATAAGGCTCTTCCATATGGTCTATTTCGCCAGCATCAGGCATCTCTTGCGGCGAATGAAGCGATACCATCTCGCCGTTTCTCTTAAAAACGTGATATTCAACACTTGGAGCTGTAGCGATAAGATCCAGGTTAAACTCGCGTTCTAGCCTTTCCTTAATTACCTCCATGTGTAGAAGTCCTAAGAACCCAACACGAAACCCAAAACCCAAAGCATGAGAGGTTTCTGGCTCCCACTCTAGTGCTGGGTCATTAAGGCTCAATTTCTCTAATGCCTCTTTGAGAGGCTCGTATTGGTCACCATCTATGGGAAACATACCCGTATAAACCATAGGTTTCGCTTCCCTGTATCCAGGAAGCGGTTCATTTGAGCCTCTATAAGAAGTCGTGATAGTATCGCCAACTTTAACTTGGCTTACATCTTTTAGGCCTGTTACAAGGTAGCCCACCTCTCCTACCTCAAGGCTATCCATAGGATTTTCTAGAGGTGTTTTTGATCCCAGTTCCTCGACAAGTGTTTCGGTGCCGGTCGCCATCATCTTTATTGAATCTCCTGCGCAAATACGCCCGTCAACCACTCGGATTAGCGCAACAACGCCTCTGTAGGAATCAAAATAACTATCGAAAATAAGGGCGCGTAAAGGTCCTTCAGCGTTACCTGATGGGGCTGGAATGTTGTAGACGATAGACTCCAAAAGGTCATGGACGCCTTCGCCTGTTTTGCCGCTTGCAAGTACTGCATCATCAGCAGGTATTGCAAGACAATCCTCAATTTCAGCTCGAACGCGGTCTGGTTCTGCAGCTGGAAGGTCAATCTTGTTGATTAGCGGAATGATCTCAAGATTGGAATTCATAGCAAGCATAGCATTGGCAACAGTCTGTGCCTCAACTCCTTGCGTTGCATCTACTACCAGTACTGCTCCTTCGCATGCAGCCAAGGATCTGCTTACCTCGTAAGTGAAATCGACATGACCCGGGGTGTCGATCAAGTTTAGCTGGTAGACCTCCCCATCTTCAGCTGTATACATCACCCTTACCGCTTGGCTTTTGATAGTAATCCCGCGCTCGCGCTCTATGTCCATCGTATCAAGTAACTGATCTTGCATGTCACGTTTTGCAACTGTACCAGTCAGTTCCAAGATCCTATCTGACAAAGTAGATTTGCCATGATCGATGTGAGCAATAATCGAGAAGTTTCTGATATGTGACTGTGTTTGGCGCATGTTGTGCTATTCTAACGCATTGTAATCAACGGGAAGCGCAAGATGGCCTCGGTCATTGAATCCGCAGACATGGCTGCATAAAGGGAAGCAACCGTTGAAGGCGAAAGGCCTGTTAGACGCGAAAATCCAGAGTCGTCTAATGCGTATGCTATTTGCATACTCGCCTCTTGTCTTATCTTCCCTTTCATTTGTCAGTCTGCTGTATACGGGTCAGTTTGTGCTGCTCAGCATGAAAGGAGATGTGCCTTAATGGCTAACATCAAATCACAAAAGAAGCGTATCATCACTAATGAGAAGGCTCGCATGCGCAATCGCGCTATCAAAAGCGAGCTTAAGACAGCCACACGTCACGTTAAGGACGCTGTTGCTGAAGGCGACGGCAAAGCTGCCTACGCTGCTGCTTGCACAGCTTGTCGCCTAATGGACAAGGCTGTATCTAAAGGCGTCATCAAAAAGAATCAGGCAGCTAACCGCAAAAGTGGAATCATGAAGCTTGCTAACACCATCGTTACCGATGAAGATCGCAAGGCCTATGTAAAGCCCGAGCCCAAGAAGCAAGAAAAGACCGGCTCTAAGAAGGCTGCTGCAAAGGCAGAGCGCAAGAAGGCTATGCAGTCTGCTCAAAAAGAAAAGGATAAGCGTCGTTCCAAGCAGCAAAAGGACGAAGCTGCTGCTATCAAAAAGAAGGAGAAGGCTGCAAAGGAGGCTGCCGAAGCTGAGGCTAAGGCCGCAAAAGAGGCTGCTGAGGCTGAAGCTGCTGAAGAAGCTCCCGCTGAATAGGAAGAGGCTAAAACCTAAAAAGCCTGCTAGGGCTATCTAGGTTTGGACAAGACCTCTATAAGCCAATACTCGAAAGCGGCGTCGGGATCGGCGCCGCTTTTCATTTCCTTTTCGCAAACGAGCGAAGAACATAAAGCGCCTTCTAGCTCTTCCATCGAAAACTTTGAAGCGTAACGACTGTGTCGCTTTACTCGCCAGTCCTGAACATCAAGTTCTTTTGCAAGGGCGGCTATGGAAAAGTTGTTAGAATTCATCATGCTTTTAGCACAAATGAGTTCGCGAATTCTTGAAACGCATTGTCTAAGCAAGCTATGACAAGAAGTGGAATTCATCTTTAGCAATATATCCAGCGCGGCTTTCATATCCCTGTCGGAAAAAGCATCAAGAAAATGCCAAGGTTTAGGCTCGTTTGTTCTAGCAACTACCTCTAAAACATTAGCTTTAGTGATCTCAGGCTGACCAGAAAAAGTAAGAGCTAGCTTCTCGAGCTCGCTATCAAGACGAAGCGTGTCTTCTCCAACAAGCTCTATCAAAGCATTCGCGGCATCTAGGGTGATTGTTATGCCATGGCCTGGAGCAAGCTGTCTTACATGGTTTGCAAGGTCTCGTGCTTTCACAGGCGTGCAATCAATTACAGCATTTTTGTCAATCTGGGAAACCGTCTTATATAGCTTGCTAGTCCTTGATAGCTTGTCTGATACAAGCAGCAAAACACTTGATGGATTTGGGTTCTGCAGGTAGTCAGATATAGCATTCTGAGATTCTCTCGATAGCTTGTCAGCATCATTTACAAGTACAAGTCGCTTTTCAGATGCAAATGGAAGGGTCAAGCAAGCATCAACAATTGATTGTCCTTCAGCCGATCTAGCGTCAAAAGTATCTGAATTAAATGAAAGGTCGCCTATTTTTTCTAGGCGCATCTTCATCCTAGAGATAGCGCGATCGCGTTTAAGATGGTCTTCACCGTTAATAAGATAAACGCAAAGTAATTCGTTTTTGTCCTTCTTTTCCATATGCGAATTGTACATGTAAATTCAACGCTGAGTTTGAACGCTTACACCGTTTTGCGAGAAAGAAAGCTCTACCACGCCTTGTAAATCACTTCTTAGCACCTGTATGTCGCTGTCCTCTAAAAGTTTTAGAGTCTGGCTTGTAGGATGTCCATATGAATTACCTTCCCCAACACTAATTAGGGCATACTCTGGTTTGAGCCTTTCTAAAACAGATTCGCTTACAGAGTCATTAGAGCCGTGGTGTCCTACCTTTAAGACATCAATATCACCTATATCCTCATTATTTAGAATCTCTTCAAGCTCATCCGATTCCGCATCGCCTGTAAAAACTGCCTTCCAATCGCTAGAACCGTCTTCATTAATATCCAAAGAAGCTGAAAGGCATAGGCTATCGGCATTTCCGCCATCGTCTGTATAGCGCTTAGGCCATAAAACTTCAAAGTCAAAATTACCTATTTTGAAATGATCTCCTGGTGAAACACTAAGCAGGTCTTCTATACCGAAAATTTCTATAGCCTGCGACTCTACTTCACTGCATTTTAAACATGTGCAATCAATTAGGCTTTTAGCGCAAATGAACTTAGCATTACTAGATAAGCACGTGATAGATTCGAGCGAGTCACAGTGGTCACTATCTGAATGACTTATGCTTACAGCATCTATTTTATTAATGCCAGCATAACTTAGCGAACTAGCAAGTTCTAAGCGCTCGTTTCCAGTATCAATCAAGAGCGTTTTGCCCGCACTTTGAACTATGAAGGCATCTCCTTGTCCAACATCAAGCATGATTATTCGCTCCGTTGATGAGTTTGGAAGTCTAATTGAAGTAACCAATAGAAATAAGGCAAGCGCACATGAAAATATAGCTATATGCCTACCCCTAAATATTGGCTTAAACATTACGAGCAACAGAGCTATTAAAGCCGAAAGCAGAATCGCAAATACACCATTGAGTTCTACATCTATGCAAGAATAAGGAAGAGCAGATAATTTTGAAGCAATAATGCCTATAGGAGAAGCACAAAGCCCCGCGCATCCTATAGCAAATGGTGCTATTCCCTGGAATATCATTGACACTATAAGAGCAATTAGGCCGCTCACGCATGCAATGGTGAAAAATGGCGTGACTAACAAATTAGATATTGGTGCAACAATTGGCAAGATCTTAAATATTGCAGCTGAAAAAGGCATTGTCATCAAGTTGGCTGAAATCGTCATAGACATAGGACCAGCAAATAGGTTTTGAACAACTGCACTAGACTTTTTCGCCCAAGCGCAAAATAAATTTGAGAAAAGAACTATTCCTAGTGTTGAGGCAGCAGAGAGAAACAAAGATATAGAAACAGAAATTGAGGCATCTGTGAAAATGAACGCAATGATACAGATAGCCAAGGAGTTCAATGTTGCATTCCTTCTTTTAGAAATATCGGCAACAAGGGCCAATACACACATTATTGCTGCCCGAAGCGCCGAAATGGGAATACCTGAAAACACAAGGTAAGCAAGAAGAAAAAGAATAGTTATTACAACATTTACACGCTTGGGCACTCTCAAGAACTTCAAAACTAAACTTAGCGCCATTGTGGTTATAGCCAAGTGTGCACCAGATACCGCAACAAGGTGAGCAATTCCACTTTGCTTGAAAGCATCATAAGTAGAGTCTGCTTGAATGCTACTTCGATAACCGCAAAGAAGAGCCTGCATGATGCCTGCCTGACTGCCTCCATATTGGTTAAGCAGTCTTATAGATTTTTCTCGCAAATCGTAAATAAGGTTTATAGGAAAAGGAACCTCTCCCATCTCATATGACGAAACATTTGCTTGTAAGTTAATGCTCGACATATAGTTGGAGTGTAAATATTCTTCACTCGGATAAGAAAAAGTGCAAACTGCTCGAATTCTTGCTTGCGCAAGCAGGCTTGTTTCTTCGTTAAAAAATGCTTTGACTTTAACTTCTTTGCCATTAAGAAGTATGCATGTAGCGCTTGCATAAGAGCCTCTTGTAGAGGCTTTTGCGTCGTCTTGAATAATAAGATCATAGGTGCCACTACTTGGTAAGTTTTCAGAGGCTACATCAAATGCAAATGTAGAATTCGCCCCTAAAGCCACACCTACTGCAGCAAATAGAAAAATGCCTACAAATTTCTTTCGTAAGCTAAGAAAAACAATACAAAAGATACTTGCAAAAACGAGACCAAATACCAGTATTAAGCGCACAATATTTATGTTTACAATCTCGCAAAATGTATAAGTTGCTGCACTTGTTGCCCATAAGATAAGTGCATATATCAATAGCGGTGGAATGCCGGGTATGAAAGCAGTGTTTTTATTGGCGGTATAATCATCGCTGCTATCTATAGAAAACCCAAGAATAGATGAAAGATACTTAGAGGCGTTACTAGAAAACATATGCTTATATGCAAATATAAGGTCTTAAAGATTCAAGTGTTTTCTCGCCTATTCCTGAAACATTTGTAAGACTATCAACAGACTCAAATGGGCCGTTTTGCTCTCTATACTCGATGATTTTTTGTGCTTTGGCCTCACCTATCCCACTTAAGGTTTGCAACTGTTCAGACGTTGCAGTATTTATGTTTACAAGCTCAGAGGAACTCTGAGATGCTGAACTAGAGGTTTGGCTGTTCGCTGTGGAATTAGTAGACGAAGTTTCGGCCGCGGAGGAGCTTGATTTTTTAGGAACTATGATCTGCTGGCCGTCACTAAGACTTTCTGCGAGATTAATGGCTTCTGTGTCAGCCGTCTTTGTGAACCCTCCGGCAGCTTCAATGGCTTCATTGGCACGACTTGAAGCATCCAGTTCATAAACCCCTGGATTCTTTACACACCCAGCTACATGTACATAAATCCTTTCAGAAGCGTTTTCATTACTGTCTGATCCTCCACTCTCGCCTGCCTCGTTGCTGGACTCTTGACTTTCATCAACGTTACTAATCGCTATCTCGTCATCCGTATTTGAATAAGCCTCACTATTTAGAAATAACGTGTATACACATAGGCAAATTGCGATCAATGCCAAAATTGCAATTCCCACCACAAGCTTCTTATTCATATTACCCAGGCGCAGTTTTGATTGAAGTGAATCTGAGTATTCCTGAAAAGACATAAGCATCTCCTTTGTGTTTTCGAAGAGATGCTAGAGCGCTAAATCGAAATTAGTATTCCAGATAGCTAAATGCTTTCTTAAATACTTCTATATACATCAAAAAAGGGATCGAAGAAAACCTTCGATCCCTTAAAACCAAGCAAGCTTAAATTATGGTTTTATTTTTCATCTGAAGGATACGGATCCTCGCCGACGATGTTATGAAGTTCAGGGTCATAAACAAGGCCGCCATGCTCTTTTCTGGTGAACATAAGCTTCGTAGGTGCTGTTCCTTCGACGTTTGCCAGGTAAACATGGATAAACATGAAGATAATGAATACGAACATACCATAGTAGTGGATGATGCGCATAGACATCGCACCGCCAACAACTCCTGTTGCCCATGCCATCAAAGGCCAGTTCATCGTTGGAGCCCAAAGGCAAAGACCAGACCAGAACATGAGAATAATCAGAATAGGAATTAGCAGGTAGCTAAGCTTCTGAGGAACACCGAGCTTTGCTGAAAGAGGGTGATCCTTCTTCATGAAGAGGTAATACTTTACCCAAGCGCCACCCTGATGACGGTTGTCCTTCTGCGGAAGCCAGCTCTTGTAGTCGGCCGTAGTCTTCCTGGTGCCGCCAGTTGGAGCAGACTTCACGAAGAATGACATGATGATGCGGCAGATGCAGTTCAGAAACAAGATGATTCCACAGAATACGTGTACGCCGCGGCAAATTCCCATAATACCTGCGATAAATGGGTAATGGATGATGAACCCAGATATGATAAGCAAGATCATGCACACCAAATTGATCCAGTGCGTTATAACGAAAGGAAGTGGATGTGCTTCTTTGTAATGTGCGAGATGTGCCATCTTACTTCACCCCCCAAGGGCTGGTGACGGTCTTGAATGTCTTGCCCGTCTTCGGCTCGGTGATATGTACTGCACATGCTGTACATGGGTCGAAGCTGTGGACTGTACGAAGCGCATTGATAGGCATCTCGATATCTTCTACAGGGTCGCCAATCAAAGCAGACTCCATAGGTCCATGCTCGCCATTTGCATTTTCAGGAGCAAGGTTCCAAGTAGAAGGAATAATGATCTGATAGCCTTCGATGGTGTTTCCGCTGACCTTCTCTGAGTGATAGAGGGCACCGCGTGGAGCCTCCCAGAAGCCAGTACCCGAACCTGTGGTGGTCTCAGGCTCGCGGAAGTATTCAGAATCGCCTTCTGCGATAGCAGAAATTAGCTCTTCGGTCCACTCAATCATTAGCTCTGAAATGTAGAGGGTCTCGATTTGACGTGCTGCTGTACGTCCAAGCGTGTTAAGCAGAACTTCAACCTGGCCTTTCTTTGCGCCAAGCTTAACGAGCAGGTCGTCTACATGTTCCTTAACGAAGTCGTTTCCACGCTGATATGCAGCAAGAACACGGGAAAGCCCACCGGCTTCCATAGGCTTGCCATCATAAGCAGGACACTTAACCCAAGTGTAGCGATCGTCAACGTTGTACTCAGTGTAATCAGGCTCGGTAACAAAATAAGGAGAGGTGTATGTATCTTCTCCCTTGTACCAAGAGTGGCCAACGTATTCAGTGATGAGGTCTTCCTGAACATCGGAAACGTTAAGCTTCTCGTCAAGAATACCCATCGGTAGGTAGCGATTAGCCATCTGCTCAATGTAGTCGCCACCATAAGGCCAGCCAGAACCTTCAAAAACGCCCCATGCGATGTAGCGCCCAACGCCCTTACCAAAGTTAGCAACTTCTGGGTAATTCTGAGCGATAACAAGAGTGTCTTGAATCATCGTGGTCTTGACCCACTGATTGATCTCTTTAGCCATGAACAGCAAGTCGTCAAGCTTCGACTCGGTTGGGTAGAAGGATGTACCACCTGGAGTGATAGTCATAACGTGAGGCATCTTGCCGCCGATAAGAGCAGCAATCTCAGATGCACGTGCTTGCATCTTTAAAGCTTCAAGGTAGTGAGCCGTGCATACAAGGTCGAGTTCTGGAGAAAGCTTGTATGCCTTTCCGTTGTCAGCCTCGGTCCAGTTGCCAGAGAAGATGGAAAGCTGGCCGTTTGCAGCAAACTTTGCAAGATGTTCTTTCAGTGCCACGAAGTCGGTGTTGGTTGAGGTAATGGCCTCTCCATCGTTTGTGGTGTAGTACTGGCCGGCTACGTCGTAAAGATCTGCAATGTTTGCATCAAGCGCATTTAGCGGATTTACGTAATCAAGCGCACACAGGTTATAGAACCAGAGGATGTGCGAGTGTAGGAACTGTGCGCCCTCGATGAGGTTTCTAATGATACGCGCATTGTTCGAAATGGTAATGCCATATGCTTTTTCAGCCGCAATGGTAGAGGCATGCGAGTGAGAAACAGGGCAAACACCGCAAATACGCTGAACTATTTGTGCGGCATCTTGCGGAGTGCGATCTTGTACTACAAGTTCCATGCCACGGAAACAGTTACCAGAGACCCAAGCATCGGTAACAACTCCGTCGTTAACCTCCATCTCGACACGAAGATGACCTTCGATACGAGTGATAGGATCGATGATAGAGCGTGTCATTTAAGCCTCACCTCCCTCTTCTTCTTGTTCGGCTTCAGCTTCGTCAACTTGAGGAACAGCATGATGTGCGTTTTCCTCAACAAGTTTCTCGGAAATTACAGGGCCGCCCGCCTCGGCATCAGCATATGTACCGATGGAATTGTCAGGGTGGTTTTGATCCCACTTGCGGATCTTCTCGAAGTCGGCGCCACCATCCATGCGTCCTGTGGCCTTCATGCCAAAGCCATGGCACACAAGCGCAAGAGCAACAATTCCGGTGAGAACCCACGCCACTGGTTCTGGCTGGAAGTTCAGGCCACCAATTCTAAGGTCGCGGAAGCGCTTATAGAAAGGTGTATTTACCTGTACCCAGTTATCTCCTGGATTGAATGGGTTGGCCTCGCAGCATCCGATGCACGGAGAACCAGCCTGCACGCACCAAGAACGACGGTTGTTCCACATCGTTACTCCGCAAAGAGCCTTTGTTTGAGGACCGCGGCAACCCATTGGATAAAGGCAATAGCCTTTCTTTTCCTCTTCAGAACCAAACTGGTAGACGAATTCACCATTCTCGAAATGGCCACGACGCTCGCAATTATCGTGAATTGTTTGGCTGAACAGCGCTGAAGGCATGTTGTAGCCGTTGAGGTCAAGAAGAGTTGGATCGGCAATTAGGCAAACATCAACAAGCACAGACATTACCCATTCAGGATTAACTGGGCAGCCAGGAATGTTCACCACTGTTGTAGTGATTCCCTCTTTTTCAAGGAATTGTTGAACGCCACAAGCATTTGAAGGATTCGGGTGTGCGGCACACCATCCACCATTCACGGCGCAAGAGCCAATCGCAACAACAGCGTTGGCATTGGCGGCAGCCTCTTTCAAAGACTCGCAGCCTGTTGTAGAAGTTTCTCCACTTACGGTTGAGGCACGAAGGGCATTTCCGTCCCAGCCTTCGAGTACTGCACCCTCGTAAATGAGAATGTAGTTTCCAGCCTCGATCGTCTGTTCTTTTGCAAGCTCCATAGAATGTCCGGCAGCAGCAGAAAGAGTTTCAGAGTAGTTCAGAGATATAACGTCCAGAACTACAGTGCCAACATCTGGAGTCTCAATCTGCGCGAATGATTCCGTACATCCTGTACATGATGCTCCCTCGATCCAGATAACCGGATAAAGGTCGCCGGAAGTAGCTCCAATCACAGACTTTTCGATAGCCTCGGCAATTCTTGGGATTGCCACTTGTGAAAGCCCAGCAGCTGCTGCAACACCTGCACACAGCTTCATAAAGCTTCTACGCGTTACCCCGCGAGATTCGAGGATATCCATGGCTCCTGTCAGTGTAGCCTGATCTTCCATTTGCACACCCCCTCTTTGGTGTCATTGGATTACACAAACGAGTAACATTCTGCATTTAATCTTTAGTTTTATGCCCCAGAGATTTCAAAAAAGAACTTATACGGCGTAAATGGTTGGAAAGTGTTACTTGGAATGTTCAGGGTAACAAACATCCTTATTAAAAGGGTGACTTGCAAAAATGGTCTATCATTTCCTTCTACGAAATTAAAGTGAGGTAAGAATGACTGACGTTGAAAACACAATTGCCTACCTTGGCCCTTTGGGCACTTATACACATCAGGCTGCTATATTCTTCGCGGAAAAACTAGGTATAGCCAAACCTGTTTTTCTAGATCTATCGAGCTTTGATGAAGTATTCGACGCAGTCGATAGAGGCCGGGCAAAATACGGCGTTGTCGGGAAAGAAAACTCAATCGAAGGGCCTGTTACGGCTACTCTTGATAATTTTGCCTTTCGTTCGAGTTCGGTCATTTTGGCTGAAACGGTTATAGACATCCATCATTGCCTTGTTGCTAATCCGTCTGTAGATAGAGCCTCTATTGATAAGATTGCTTCACATTCCCAAGGCATTGCTCAGTGCAGGCGCTATCTTACAGAGAACTTCCCTACCAAAGCCACCATAATTACTTCATCTACAGCAGAAAGCGCCAAACTTGCAGCCTCTGATCCAAAAATTCTAGGTATTGCGAACAGCCTTGCTGCAGAAATCCATGGCTGCAAAGTGGTGGCTGAAGATATAGGTGACAACCTTGGAAACCAGACAGCATTCGCGCTTATTGGCCGACAAGGAAGCGCTAGCCAGCTTAACAGTGATCTTTACAAAACTACTATTGCGCTATGGCTAAATAGCGACCATGCGGGCGTATTGAACATGATACTTTCAGAGTTTGCTTTCGCAGGTATCAACTTAACCATGGTTCAATCAAGACCTCTTAAACAACAACTTGGAGACTATATGTTCTTCATGGAATTCCAGGGTCTTGATACGCAAGTCAATGCGCAAACTGCGCTATCGTGCTTGAGGCTAAAGCTCCGCGAAGTTAAGGTGCTTGGAAGCTACCCTGTACTTTCATGAACGTATGAGACGGATGAGCGTTTGTTAGCCGGCCTGCGAAAGCATCTAATAGCAGGCTGCTAAAGCGCCCACTACTCGTCTAGCAAATCGTCTAGATGGTCAAGGTCAACCTTGAAGTTACTAATGACCTCTTCTTCTAGTTGACTGTATTCCTTAGAGTCAAGCGGCTGGTATGCGGCAAGTTTCTCAAATATGTTTTCGCGAGTTATAGGCTTATAGCGCTTCGTTATAAGCCCTACCTTATAGGCTTCTTCAGTAGCCTCGCGCGCTGCAGCATAAATATCAACGCGAGCAAGATTTGCCGAATAATTAACAAGGTCGCGCTTGTTTATGCTTCTAAAAGATGGATGGTTTTTCGCGATGTCCATCCAGATACTCTTACGCTCTTCCTCGTTGGGGTAGTCGATATCGATGACTGTAATAGGGCTTAGCACATTCATGAAGAACTCATCGATAGAACCACTTGTATCTGATGAAGCTAAAACAAACACCTTAGGGTTTGCAACTGCCGAAGAGATCAAATTCATAGCCTCGCGAGCACCCCTGCTCATGTGAATAAGCAAAAATGGATTGCCGTCTTCTGGGACATCCATAGGCTCTGGCGGCTCCCAAAGGTCGAGGTCTTCAAGAACTAAAACCCCTCCATCATTAAAAACATCCTTGAGTGACTTCGATTGCGGGAAATCCATTGCATTTGCACTAACGCAAAGAACGGGAATTCCCTGGAAATTCTCTTCCATGCGCATGCGAATGGCTGGAAGGCAAAGTTCTCCTAAGGTAGCGTTGATGAAGCGGAAAGCATCTTCGCGAGCCTGTGAGCGAAAGAGCAAGGCGTCAGGTGTTGGCTTAGACGAAACTCCGTGCCTTGCGTTCAACATTCCAACAAGCTGTTGGAAACGTTCGTCGCCATCCATCCCAATGCCCATATCGCGCATCAAAGCAATAGTGTTTTCAAAGCCTGCAATATTTTCATAATTTAGTTCATCGTCATCAAGCATGAAGAAATCATGCGTTTGATCTTGATCCTCTTCTTCAATTGGCGAAGCATCAAGAGTTTCTACTTCTTTTTTGCCTTTATCGTTCTTTTTAGCAGGAAGAGTTGTTATACGAGCAGAAACATTTTCTGGAAATATGCCTGGCATGAAATTTTCGAGGGCGGCTGTAGCATCGTCGTCAGCAAGAATTTCGTCGGTGATAGCTTGGGTCATATCTTCAAGGTCTTCACGGGAAAGGCCAAATTCTTCAAGTTTGTCAAAAGTAAGGCCTTGCAGCTGTTTAGCACAAGCAGAAACCTCTTCAGAATTTAAGTAAGGCTCTAATGTTTCAAAGATATATTCAGCAAGTGAGCGTTCCTTATTTTCGCAAGCGATTGTCCATGCTTGCTTCAGCCCCATAATCGCAGATTCGCTTGGAACGTTGGAAGCATCAAATGATTTTTGAAATGCTGCAAGATATAAATACATGCTGAGGAGCGAATTACCAGATTCGTTGGCCTTTTTTGCTCCTTCGAGGAAATCAAATGAGGCGCTTTTTGAGTCGTCTTCGTACATGCTATTGGCATCTTTGTTGAGATCTGGCATTTTCTCCCCCCTTTCGAATCCTTATGAATATTGCAATGATTCTACTCTATTTATAGGTGTAAAACCACGCTTGTTCCCGTCGCTCATATTTTGATCATGATTTAAACCTGCCATGACCAGCCTTTGCATATTTCGCCTTGTAATACGCTGCGACGCCCCTATTCTTGCCAGTCAAGAATAGGCCAATGCTTCATTTGAGCATATCTTTTAAGTTTTGAATCAGGCGTTACAGCACAAGGATATTTTGCGCTATCAAGAAGCGGCACATCGGAAATATGGTCGCTATAGGCCCATTCAAGTTCCCAATTGCCTGCGCCATAGTATTCATTCAAAAATTCATTTAGGATTACTACCTTGTCAGAGCCTTCAGTAGCTAGCCCATCAAGCTCGCCTGAATACCTACCCTGCTCATCAACCTTCATGCGCGATGCAATAGCAATAGGAATAGGATGTGCAAGCATAGCCGAAGCAACAATTGGCTCAAATGAGGCTGAAATCAAAACAACCGCATGGCCCTCTTCAAGGTGAGCAATCATAGCGGCTTCTGCATCGCGTCTGAAATACTTGTCTATCTTGTTTTGATAGGTCTCGAAAAGAAAACCGTTTGCCTTTAGAACAGAAACGCCCTTAAATGCAGAAAACACACGTTCACGAACGGCTTTTTCGTCGGCGGGAATGTTTAGCTTATAGGCAATTCCCCATAATCCTATCCTGAAGATCTTGTAGATAGAAAGCAAATTCATCTTTGAAAGGGTTTCAACAAGCTTTTTAGGTGAGGAAGCATTAAGGCATGTTCCGTCAAAGTCGAATGCAGCAACTTTTACTTTTTTGCCAGTATCGCCAGTGTCGACAGTGTTGCCAGCATCGCTAGTGTCGTCAGTGTCGCAAGCACTTGGGCTACAAAGTTTTGAGCCGTCGGCAGGCATTAATCTAGCAGAGCAAATCGCCTTATTACAAAGCCTATTTATACCTTCAGGAAGAAAGGTTTCATCATCGAATTTGCAAGTACTGGCAACGCAATTTACCCCGTCACCGAAATGCTTTTCCTTGCGTTTTTCTATACTCAAAATACCAACTCTCAAATGTTTTGGAATTGCGAATTATACAACTCGGCATAAAAGCCGCCAAGCTTCATAAGCTCTTCATGATTGCCAGATTCAACTATGTCGCCCTCATTGATTACAAGGATGGTATCGGCGTTTCTAATAGTTGAAAGCCTGTGCGCGATAATGAAAGAGGTTTTATTTTCCATTAGGGTATCCATAGCTGTTTGTATGCGAGATTCTGTCATCGTGTCGACGTTGGAAGTAGCCTCGTCAAGAATCAAAATTCGCCTGTTTGCAAGTATTGCCCTAGCGATAGTCAAAAGCTGCTTTTGCCCGGATGATATATTGCTTGCATCTTCGTCAATTTCGAAGTCGTAGCCTCCAGGAAGCGTCATTATAAAGTTGTGTGCAAGGGCATCTTTGCAGGCCTGTTCTACCTCTTCGTCTCTTGCATCAAGTCGCCCAAAACGAATGTTTTCACGAATAGTTCCGCTAAAAAGCCAAGTATCTTGTAGAACCATAGAAAACAGCGATCTAACTTCGCTTCTGCTTAGGTCGCAAATATTTGTGCCGCCAATAGAAATAGAGCCGCTATCAACATCGTAGAAACGCATGAGCAGCTTCACAAGTGTCGTCTTGCCAGCCCCGGTAGGACCAACTATCGCAACGGTTTGCCCCTCTTCAATGTGCGCAGAAAAATCACGTATAACAGGCTTTCCTTTAATGTAGGAAAACTTCACGTTTTTAAAGTCGACATCCATGTTTGCAGTTGTTGGCAATTTGGACTGCACTTCGGGCTCAAGTTCATCTTCGCCCAAGAAATCAAAGATGCGTTCAGCCGCAGCGGCTAGTTGCTGCAAAACATTTGAAACCTGGGCTAGCTGGGTTAGTGGTTGGGTAAAGTTTTTCACATATTGAATGAACGCTTGGATGTCTCCTACTGTTATGACGCCTGCTATAGCAAAGAAGCTTCCAGCTATCGCAACAGCAACGTATCCAAGGTTGCCTATGAAATTCATAATTGGCTGCATTAGGCCAGAAAGGAATTGCGACTTCCAAGCAGAGCGGTAAAGGCGATCATTTGTATTCTTGAAATCTTTAATAGCCTCGTTTTCCTGTGAAAAAGCCTTTACAATCTCGTGGCCAGAGAACGTCTCTTCGACTTGGCCATTAATTTCTCCTAGAAGGTTTTGCTGTGCGAAGAAGTATTTCTGCGAATGTTTAACAACAACGAAAACAAGAATCAAAGATATAGGAACCATCAAAAGTGCGATCAGTGTCATCACCCAGTTGATAGTAAGCATCATCACTACAACACCTATAACTGTTGTAGTGGAAACAATTACCTGTGTAAGACCCTGATTTAGGCTTTGCCCAAGAGTGTCTACATCGTTAGTAATACGCGACAGCACATCGCCTGTCGACGTCTCGTCAAAGTATCTGAAAGGCAGGCGCTCAATCTTGTCTGAAATGTCACGCCTTAAGTTGTAGCAAATCTTTTGCGAGACATAACTCATAAGCCAAGACTGAATCCAGTTGCAAGCAGCAGAAAACAGGTATATGCAAAGCGTTAGAAGAAGCACGTTTCCAATGAAGGTGAAATCTATTGCGCCTTCACCTGAGATTTGTGCAACAGCACCGTTGAATAGAGCGGTAGTGGCTTCAGATAGGACTTTCGGGCCAATAATGCTGAAAACGGTTGAGCCTACAGCGAAAAGCAGGACGAAAAGTACGTAAAACTTGAACTCCCCTATCAGAGAAACCGTTTTGCGCATTGTGCCCTTAAAGTCTTTAGCCTTCTCTTCAGGGCGCAAGGCAGGCCCAGGCCCTGGAGGACCTGGGTGTCTGCGTGGCCTTTGAGGTCGCCTATTTGCGCTTGTATTTGTGTTCGTGTTAGGCGATCTCACGCTAGATCACCAACCTGTTTATATAGCTCTTCTTCGGATAGTTGAGATAGAGCGATTTGTTTGTAATGTTCGCAAGTTTGAAGAAGATGTTCGTGTGTGCCTAGACCTACAAGTCGCCCATCTTCTAAGACAATGATGGAATCTGCATCCATAACCGTAGATATTCTTTGGGCAACTATTATGCAAGTTGTACTGCCAAGCACCTTCTTTAGTTCTGAGCGAAGTTTGGAATCGGTCTTATAGTCCAAGGCCGAAAACGAATCGTCGAAAAGCAATAGACGCGACCTTGAGGCAATAGCACGAGCGATGGAGACGCGCTGGCGCTGGCCTCCAGACAAGTTATAACCGCCTTGCGCAACTGGGCTGTCAAGGCCTTCGGGCGTAGATTCTATGAAGTCTTTAGCCTGCGCTATAGCTATTGCGTTGCCGATTCGCTCATCATCCATCTCTTCATCACAATAGGCAACGTTTGTAGCAATGGTTCCCGAGAAAAGATAGGAGTCTTGCGGCGCATAACCTATCATCTGACGAAGGCTTTCTTGCCGGATATTTAAAACATCTATTCCGTCTATTTTTATACAGCCAGATGTTGGCTCAAGGAAGCGCTCAATCAACTTAAGTATCGTAGTTTTACCAGAACCTGTAGGTCCCACAATCGCAACTGTTTGGCCAGGATCTATCTTAAACGTTATATCCTTCAAAACGTCTTGCGTGCATGCATCCTTGTCATAGCTAAACGAAACATTTTCAAATTCGACAGAGGCGCCCATAACTTGAGATGTATCTTCACTTGCCTGTTTTAGGTCATACGCGCCGGGTGCATCTTGGATGCTAGGATCTGTTGACAGCACCTCGTTTACCCTTATAGCTGCAACATTTGCACGCGGAAGCATGATTGCCATCATTGCAAGCATTAAAAAGCCCATGATGATAAGCATCGAATAGGTTATGAAAGCTATAAGATCGCCTGTTTGCAAGCTTCCATCTGCAACCCCAAAGCCGCCAAACCAAACAATAGCAACGGAAGTAAGATTCATAACTAACGTCATAGTTGGCATCATGAACGACATTGCTCGATTTGTGAAAAGCTGTGTCGACATTAGGTTCTTTGATGCCACATCGAAGCGATCGCTCTCGAATTTCTGGCGATTGAAGGCCCTAATTACAGGAATGCCTGTAAGTATCTCGCGCGAGACCAAGTTCACGCGGTCTATGAGTTTTTGCATGATTGTGAACTTGGGAATAGTTATACGGAAAAGGGTTCCTGCGATTATGAAAACCAGCAGCACGGCGACAATTACGATCCAGCCCAGCTGAGGCGAAGTTATAAGCACCATAATTATTCCGCCAAGGGCAAGTATTGGAGCGTATAGAACCATTCGCAAAAGCATGATAGAGACATTTTGAATAAGCTGGATATCGTTCGTACCTCGTGTTATGAGAGACGCGGCAGAAAACTTTTCGATATCCTGCTC
>CAZYOQ010000002.1:94888-107392 GCA_964649145.1 uncultured Eggerthellaceae bacterium
CGTTCGTACCTCGTGTTATGAGAGACGCGGCAGAAAACTTTTCGATATCCTGCTCGGAGAAAGAGACAACGCGCGAAAAAAGCTTTGATCTTAAGTCTTTAGAAATGCTTGATCCTGTTCTAGAAGCTATAAAGGCTATTAGGATATCTAAGAGCATCGAGAGAAGAGAAAGACCCATCATAGCTAAACCTACGCGAATAAGATATGAAATTCGAAGGGCAGATAGGTCGTATCCCGCAGCTTCATATTCAGATATAGCAGCCGATATCGCACGTTGATCTAGCAAGGAGTCTTCGCTTGATGAGGCTGTATCGCTTGGAGCGGTCGTATCATTTGATGCGGTCGCTGCGACTGATGCACCGGATGTAGTTGATGAGGCGGTATCACTTGATGTGGCTTCGCCTTCAGTTGAGCCCTCGTGAATAGCAATTAAAGGGGCAGAAATAATAGCGTCAAGCTCATCGATATTGTCGCTACCAAATTCGTTTAACTTATATAGTTCTTCGTCTTGGTCATAAGAATTCTCAAAAAGCGTAAGTTCTTTGCTATCTAGCGTGACTGCTATCTTTTCATGGGTAGATTCAGTCATGACCTCGCAGGCTGCATGCTCAACGCCAGATTGCTGAATTCCTACATCTACTATTTGGGAAGTAAAAGCCGGGAGCGCGAGATTACACGCGGCCACGCCAAACAATAAAACTATGACCAGAAGAAGAGCTAACTTGTGCTGTAGAAGATACTTAAATATATCCACTGTTTTGCTTGTTGGAATTCCTATTTCTTAATGCCAAGTAATAATACTAAAGCTTCTCTTGCTAAAGTGTATATAAAAACCCCGGATTATAAAAACCCCAGATTAGCTATTCGAAGTAAGATTTTGTGGTAGGCGAACTAGAAGAAGGCTGCGGTTTCAATGAACAAGAAGCATTTGATATTAGGTATAGATGGTGGAGGGTCGTCATCTGATGCAGCTATTTATGAACTTGACGGCCGAATTATTGACCAGGCGCTTATAGGGCCTTTGAGCTGCAAATCTTCTTCACGCCTTGAGGTTTTGAAATCTTTGGAGAAGCTTTTTTCTTTTGTAGAAGCCTACATTCCTCAAATTCAGACTGGCGTTTTTGCTTTGTCAGGGCTTGATAGTAAAGAAGACTATGAAAGAATGGTGGAGCTTTTAATCAAAGCCGGTTTTTGCACAGAAGCGCCTGAATGCAGAGATCTTTCCTTTGCAAAGCTAATAGATGGACATTTAGGTTTTCAAATCGTTCTTTGCTCTGATGCGCTGCTCCCACTGTTTGCGAATGGTGTGGAGGCAGGCTCTGTTTTAATTTCGGGCACTGGGAGTGTAGCTTTGAATCTATCTAGCGAAGGGAAGCTTCACAGATTCGGCGGTTGGGGATATTTCACTAGCGACGAAGGATCGGGGACATGGATTGGCATGCAATATCTTCGAGAAGTTCTGCATGCATGCGACAGAGTTAAATCGTTTATAGCTAGTGAAGGTTTTGTAGGGCAAATTTGTGAGCAGGAAGAGCATTTTTTTGAGCAAGATGGACGTATTTGTGATGCGTTTGCTGGTGTTAATAACATAAATGAGGGCATCAGTGATGACACGCATCTGATTGACCAAGCTTGGAATCTTATCTTTAAAAAATTTGAAGATGCGCCATGTACAAAAAATGAGCTTTCCTGTGAAGGTAGTCACGCGGTGCAAGTTTTTACCTTAGCAGCAAAAATAGATGCTCTAGTAACTTGGTCAATTGGACAACACAATCCCAAGCGTTTTGCGTCTCTTGCAAAAGATGTAATACAGGCTGCATATAGCGGAACAAGTTGCGTTTGCAAAGAAATAATTTCAGAGGCTTGCGAAAAGCTTACAAATCTAGCCTATCTGGCTTTCAGCGAACTCTCCCCTACTGTTGTTTTAGCAGGAGGATTATTTAAAAGCGAACACTTTGCTGGCGATGTAAAAGACAAAATCTTAGAACTTAGCGCAGGCAAAGCGAAGGTTATAGTAAATGAGCGGCCACCAACATCTGGTGCTCTAGGCATTGGCAGAGGAGTAGGAGCCATACGCCCTTAACTCCTCTGCCGTTCTCACTTTAGAACAGGCCTTCGAAGGTGGCCCATTCTTCGTCTGTAAACGACTTGATGCATAAGTAGTTCTCAGTCACTTCTGATTGCGCCACATCGAGGTTAGCCTTCTGTCCATAGTACAGGCAGCGCACAATGTTTTTCGCATCATGCGCAAGGTCAGAGATATACTCACCCACGCCCTCGCCCTCGGCATCCTTCGCACCGATCACTTCTAGCGTGTGTGCCGCAGACCAGATAGCCGAAGCAGCAGAGAGAGCCTTGTCATTGATCTTGCCTTTCTCTACCGCGCTCTCCATCGCAGGAACGTTGTCCTCGATGATCGCCACATAGTCGTCAACCTTGGCGCGCACTTTATCTGCTGTTGTTGCGTCTGCGTCGGCCTGCGCATCGGCTTCTAGCGCTGTATATATCGACTCATTCTCCTCCCAGTTGGTATCGATCGCTGGCTCGGGCATGTCTGCAGTTGCCGTGTTCTCCTTCTCGGGAAGTTCCTGGGTTGCCCCGCAGCCCGCAAGCAGCACAAGCCCCATCATCGCAGCACCTACAAGCGCCGCCACCTTCTTCATCATGAACCTTTCTCCTTTCATTTTCGCTTCAGTGGTCATAGACCTCTTCAACACCTATCAGCTTTCCCACATGGGTATGAAGCTCCTTTAAATTGCCCGGTTCAAAATCGAGAGGACGCATCTGATATCGCTCGCATAGGTCGGAGGTCACATCAGACGCCTGCACGTCGTCGCACAAGGTAAGTGCATCTTGATTGCAGATATCAGTGCAGCACCGGCATTTCACACACCGACCGGGATAATGCTCGATGCCGAATGTGCCGTCGGGCTGTCGGTATTTCTTGATCGCCTCGGTAGGACAAAACGTCGCACACATCAAACACGAGTTGCATCGGTCGGGGTCTATCACCACATGCCCCCACAGTCGCGTCTCGATCATCTCGTCGCGCGGAGACCCTAGTGTCTTCAGACCCTCAACTAAGCGCCTGCGCCGTGCGGGCAAAAAGTGGGGTAAGGTCTTATCGGCTTGCACACGCACATATCGCACAGGTTCTGCCCTTCGCGGAACAACACCAAGCGCTTCGTCTACCGCAAAGGCCGCTGTAGAGGTCGACACCACACGCGTGGTGCTCTTGACGCTGCGGAAAAATGCACGTCTGTCTGGGTCGTAACCCTTGTCGGAAGCCAGTCGCACTGACCGAGGGAACTTCTCGGATACGGACACCTCGATGGAATGGTTCCAGGTATCGAGCAAACGAGATACCGTAGAACACACCGCTTTGGCCGTATCGCAGCCAGCCTTGAACGGACATGACGCGCACTCTGTCGCCACAAGCGTGATGCGCGTAGCCCCCAATGTGGCAAGCATGACGAGCAGGCTCTCTTCGACGCGTCCCAGACAGGCAACCTCCGCCACCTTCTCTACGTCAACCAAGCCGCGCGCAGCGGCCATGAAGTTTCTGCATGCGATAACCGCATGTCCGTCGTTTTTCTCCATAGCCTTCGTGCACGATACAAACAGCTTGGCGTCGTCGGGATGGTGAGCTTCAAGCGCGCAGGTGGGACACACCGTCGCACAGGTACCGCAGCCAATGCATTTTTCGGGCGACACGACCAGCTCGCCATCCTGGAGGGAAATGCAGCCGCTGGTGCAGGCCTCTGCGCAACGCATGCAAGTGGCGTTGCGGTTGCGCACCACCGCACAGCGATACTGATTTACGTGAATGTAGTCGCTTTGCAGACGGTCGAGCAATCCCAGGATGGTCTGCGCGTTAGGCATGGCACGTCTCCTGTGCGCCTAGTTGCGCGTACGCCTCAGCTTGCTCACCGTTTACTATATCTATGACGTCATCTCCAATAGCACCATCCACACAGGCGTTTGTGGGAACGACTTCGTGCGCATCATCGGGTTTGCTGTCGGCAAGATCAGCCAGAGTAGCAGCTTGATCTTCACCTGTCGTAAGCTCTTTTTCAGCGTGCGTATCTGGCTTTGACTCGGGCTTATCGCAAAACTCACCACTTGCGGTGTCAAAGTAGCCAATGCTTCCATCGCTGTAGATGATGCCCCATACAGACGACACCGCTTCAGAAGATGCAACAGCACCATCTTGCGCACCGGCGGCTTCAGCCTGCGCAGCTTCGTACTCAGATAGAGCATATGTGTACTCCGCCGCTCGTACCGCAGCAACGGTCTGCTCAGCCAACTGCATGGCTCCAACGCCGTTCGTGTGACTCACCGGCTCCTCAATGTCGTCGGACTCCTCGGCGTCATCCACCTCATCCGCCTTACGCGCACCGTCCATGTCGCATGCATCATCTGCGCAATCTTGCTTGCCCGCATCGCCTGTACAGGCGTTATCTGACGCCTTTGAGAGAAAGTCATCTGTAGAAGGATCATCTGTGTCATTTTCGACATCGGGCGCACACGCCTGATCCTTGTTCCCGCAGGCCTCGTTGTCGAAAGCCTCACTTACAATCTGTTCTTCAGAGGCGCGTTGTTCAGCCTCCTTACGGGCGGCACGCGAAGCGAGGATCTCCTCGGCCAGGCGATCATAGTCTATATAAGGCGCATCAATTCGCACCGGAGTTCTACCACTTTCATCTTCGAAAACACCATCGTTTAAGTAGTCATAGAACGAGCGCAATACAGTCTCCACCGCGCCAAAACGGTTGACACTCTTGTTTGCGACAGTGATGAGATACCTATCGAACTGCAGCTGCAGCCGACTGAAGCGCATAAGGCTGCGCACCTCGTCGCTTAGGCTGCCTGGAGAATCCAGACGCAGTAGATCACGCTGCAGATCCCGTATGCGGGACACTGTCTGCGGGAGAACAATCTTCTTCCAATTCTGCCGCGCCACAGGGTCATCGCGATCCCACATGGGGCGATGCAGGATGCTGATACGCAACGTTAACAGAGGAAGCAGATGGGGAAACTGGTCCACTACACTTTCTATCTGCTGGCGCAAAGTCTTTGGCGTCTGTTGCTTCTTTCCTAGCTCAGCCAGCGCATCTTTTGTTAACTCCATAACAGGCTCACTAATGATGCGCGGAAGGTTGCTGGCGTCAAAGTTAGTTCGATCCTCGCGGGCTATGCCAAAGGTCTTACGCATGGCGAACGTCTCGCGATAGGTATTTATGGCCTGCCGCGACAAGATCTTGCCCATGCCATTAACGAAGGCGTCCTTGAGTTCGGAATCGCATCCATCGCCTTCAGATGTCAGGTTCTGCACTGTATAATTGCCCTCATCGAACGCTTCAAGCGCTGCTTTTTTATCATCATGCTCGTCGCATTCCTCCACACTGGCCGGCAAGCCGTCATTTTCTATAACGGTATGACGCGCCGGAGCGCATTTGAATACCTGCGCCAGCGTAAGCGGCGTAATGACCCCCTCATCGATGCTGCCCGTCTCGACGTTGATGGTAAACCGCGTTTTAATCATCGTCAGACCCCCTTCGTCTTCATCTGCGCTCCGTATGCGGATGTCTGCGCAGCCAAGATGGCATATCGCGACTCCTGCGGGTGCAATGCGCTTTGTTTTGGTGACATTGTATGAATACGACAGAGGGTGAAACAGGTTCGACACGTACGATTTATTGCAGCGTATCGCTGTATTTCCATGAAAAAATAGTTCGTTTGGAACTATGCCCGAATGCGGCATTTCCTCAAGGCGAAAACTATGTATGTGAATTTAGCGCGTCGCGAATGATGCGGCCTCGAGGGCGTCTGCCTATCATGCGATCAGATGCACTCACTAGTTCAAATCACAAAAATAGAGGAGGTAATGCAGATGGATGCCACGGATGGTTTTACAGCCATGCCAGACACCTCAGCCATGCCTAAGATCCCCGGTTTTGGCGATACCGCGCCGGCCGGCGGCAAGAGCTCAGGGTTCTCCAAGCGCTCAAAGCTTCCAATACTTTCTGCGGAAGAGGGTCAGCGGCAGCTGGAGCTCAAGCTGGAAGCTGAGCGCATGACCGATGCCGAGTTCGACATGCTCTGGCGCGAGCTGCGGCAAGACGCCATTGCCGCCCAAAGGATACAAGAAACGCCTTTTACAGCCGACGATGCCCGTTTAAAGACAGCCGTCGCAGATGATGACGTGCAGGCAGTAAACCACTCCGAGTTCGACGCTGACTTCGACTACATCACCGAAGACGGCCAGTTGATTGACGGTGCTGACCTTGTAGCTAAAGAACAAGAAGCTAAAGCAAATGGCGCAAACGCCCCTGTGCAGCACATTTCCTACGACGGCGAGGCGGATAGCGACGCCGACATGCAGGCCATCGAAACCCCTGTCGACGATACGACCGATACGCTAACCTTCGAGGAAGCCGTCGACAAGCTAATGGCGACCGTCACCCGCACTCCGCGCTTCCGCGAAATCATGCGTAAGACACTTAAAAGCTGCACCGTCCGCCGTGACTTGCACGACATGGAAACAGAGATCATGGGTTACCCAGAGTACCGTTACGCTGCGCAGAACCCCTACCGCATCATCCGCTACCTTATCGACGCGCAGGGTCTGTACTTACTAGAGCTTGACGAGGAAGGCGAGGTCGTCACCCCGCTTCGCAAGGTTGGTTTAACCGAAGATGAGGTTGACGACCTCATCGTGTCATTCGCTCTTGAAACTACGCCTGTCGGCGAGGAAGTGATCGAACAACTCGAACCCCATAAGACTATCAGTAAGCTGCTAGGCGAGATTCCCATCCGCTTCAACAGCTACCTTGAAGTGCTTGATTTCTGCCGCGAGCCGCGCACTATCACCGAGATTACCGAACTGTTCAAGGGTCGTGACCTCAAGGCGCTGGGAACGATGCACTCCGATACCACCATCGCCATCCAACCAAGCGTTTTCGTCGACAAGTTGGAACGCGCAGGCGCTCTGGTGTGGAACGACGCATGGCAGCTCACGCCTGAAGGAGCAGCGTTCTTGAAAGCAAATCCCTTCAAGAAAGTCTAGGGCGCCACCCATTGGCGATCATCCGCCGCAATGTAGCGGCGGTTATCAGAAGTTCAAATAAAAGAGAGAAAGGAAAGGAAGGAAGCTATGCCGGATACAAGTATGTCACGCCGTACGTTCGTCAAAGCCGCTGCTTTGACGGCTGCCGTGGCAACCTTTGGCCTGCCTCTGACGAGCAAGCTAGAGCAGCGGGAAGCCGCCTACGCCGAAACTCCCCCCAACCGGCAGGTGTTCACCACTGTATGCCATGGATGCATTCAGGTGTGCCCCTGCAAGGCCTACGTCGAGGACGGCGTGGTGGTAAAGCTGGAGGGACACCCCGACGCGCCGCTTAACAAGGGCGGCATGTGCCTGAAGGGTCTGGGGCAGCTGCAAACCTGCTACAGTCCTCGTCGCGTCATGCATCCGCTCAAACGCGTGGGCGAACACGGCACGAACGAGTGGGAGGCCATCTCGTGGGACGAAGCCATCGAGCTGGCCGCGCAGCAAATTGCACTCGCACATGAGAAATACGGCCCGTACTCTCTGTGGGGAGCGTCTGGCGGTGGCGGACTGTACGCATCAGAGATCGCCACGGCAAACCAGTACATCTACGGTGCTGCCGTTCAGGCGTGCACCGGAGCCCTCCAGTGCTACTGCCCCCGCTCAAGTGTAGCAGCCTTCACCGTCAGCGGGTGGAACAACTCACCAGCCGATCACGCCTGCCTTGAGCCATGGAACGAGTACTGCCCAACGCAAGAGGTACTCGTCATCTGGGGCGCTCAGCCCTCCACGTCACAGACGGCGGAATCGGGTCGAGGTATTGCTGATGCGAGATCCGACCGAGGGGTGAAGACCATCGTCATCGACCCTAACATGTCGCCTGACGCTGCTAAGGCCGATATCTGGCTGCCCGTGCGTGCAGGATCAGACACGGCAATGATTCTAGGATGGATACGCTACGTCATCGAAAACGACCTGTACAACGAGGACTTCTGCAAGTACTGGACAAACCTGCCGTTCCTCATCAACCCTGACACAGGGTTGCCAATCGAGGCCGAAGACGTGTGGCCAGACTACATCAACCCTAACATCGATCCGAACGAAGTGTATGACACGCCGGCCTATGTGTGCTACGACAAGCTAACAGATTCAATTCAGCCCTTCCCCTTCAGCGCACCCGAGGACGCCGAGGTCGACCCTGAGTTGTTCGGCGAATACAAAGTTCCACAACTAGGCATCAAAGCAAAGACTGCCTTCCAGATCTACCGAGAAGAGGCCGACCCGTGGACGCTCGAGCACACCGCCGAGGTCACGTTCTGCCCCGCCGACCTGATCGAGAAGGCCATCGTGATGTATGCAAGTGCCGAACATGCCGGCATTACCCATGGAGTTGCCCATGACATGATGCAGATGAACGCCGAGATGCCGCTTGGCATCATCGCGCTGGACGTTATGATGGGTCACCTCAACCAACCCGGTGCATGCATGACTAACCGCGGAAAGGACTCCATCCCAACGTCTCGACCGGTCGGTCCCTTCCAGCTGCTGGTCATCTCGTATCAGCTAGAACGCTGGTGGTACGGACTCAGCTGGCATATCGGTTATACCAAGAAACAAAACGACAAGATCCTTGCCGACCAGCTTAAGGAGCTTGACTCGCACATCGTTGACAAGTCCACGATGAATGCTGAAGAGCGCCGCGATCAAATGGCTCAGGCCATTAAGGATCGCCTAGGCGTCACCCAGCACAAGGCCGCGCAGTACTGGGAGCAGACAGGACCAGGCATGGTTCGTGAAGCAGTCCAGACAGGCGAGCCATACCGTCCACGCGTGCTGTACGAGGTATCCGGTAACAAGCTTGCCATGATCGGAAACTCCATCGGCTGGCATGAAGCCATGAAGAACCTCGACTTCGGCATCCAGCAGTACCCCATGATTACATCGGAGACCATCGAGTACATAGACCTGCTGTTCCCCACCGTCGAATGGCTGGAGTACAACAACGGCACCGCATTGACAGTCCAACTGAATACGCAGTGGCTACGCCGCTCCATCATTCACCTAGGTGAGACCGTGCATCCCGAGCACGCCTACACTCTGGTCGTGAATAAGGTGTGTGAGATTTTGGGCGGCCGTGACAAAATCCTTAGCCACGACTTCGTGTATGTACTGGGCATGTTTGATAACTACGACGACAAGAAGCAGCAGTGGGCTGAGATCTATGGCGCGCCGTCGTGGGATGAGCTGATCAACAACCAAGACAAGTATTCACCGCTTGTCACGCCTCCTGAGGAGTACTGGTACTACTACCAGCACGAGACCATCGTCGACGACGGCTTGCCCGCGGGCTTCGGCACTGAGTCCCGCAAGGCCGAGGTGTACTGCTCTGCGCATATCAAGATGGCGCGCACGGGCTTCCCCTACATTTACCCCTACGACATGGACCCTTGCGATGACTACCCGGCAATTGCGCAGTATCTAGAAAACGAAGAGAACGCCCTCACTGACAAGGAGTACCCGCTGACATTTACGTCGGGTCGCGTCCACTATTGGCACCACGGCACCATGCGTCACTGCGCATTCAACCGAGAACTTCTGCCCGCCCCTGACCTGCGAATCAACCCTGTGGATGCCAAGACCTACGGCATCAAACACGGCGACTGGGTAAAAATCACTTCACGTCGCGGCTCCACCCATGGGCGTGCGTACGTGACCAAGGGCATCATACCGGGAACTGTCTTTCAGGAACGTTTCTGGAACCCCGAATGCTACGACGACTCACAGGAAAGCATCTCGTCGGGCTGGGAGGAGTGCTGCATCTCGCGCCTGACACTTGACACCGCGCGCAGCCGCATGTTTGGCGGTTCCACCTACCGCGCCTTCCAGGTAAAGATAGAGAAATCAGAGCGTCCGGAACGCATTTGGGTTGAGCCCGAGGAGTTCGAGCCGTTCATGCCCGATCCCACCCTGTTTACCCAAACTAGTGAGGATGTGTTGCCAAATGCGTAGAACACTAGTAATCAACCTGGACCGCTGTTCCGGCTGCGACAGCTGCGTCACCGTTTGCAAGTACGAAAACGATCTAAAGCTGGGCGAATACTACAATCGCGTCATCGCGGTAGGACCGTACGGCGACTTCCCTTACGTGTCAATGTATTGGCTTCCCATGCAATGCCAGCAGTGCGAGAACCCCCAATGTGTGCACGTATGCCCTACCGGCGCTAGCTATCGCGACCCCGATACCAACGTGGTGCTGGTCAACGCCGATAAGTGTATTGGATGCGAGTACTGCATAATGGCATGCCCCTACGGTGTACGCTCTATGAACAAGGAATCAAAAGTCGCCCAGAAGTGTACCTTATGTTCGCAGCTAACCGCAGACGGATCCGATGTGCCTGTATGCGTCCATAACTGCCCCTGCGGAGCTCGCTTCTTCGGAGATCTTGACGACCCAGATAGCGACGTGAGCAAAGAACTTGCACGCTACGACGATGACTGCATCCACACGATATCGGATCCCAAGAGTACTCATCCAACCTGTCACTACATTCTGTCTCCGAAATACGCCGAATGGAAGGAGGTCAAGTGATGTATACGCTTAACTTCGAAGTCGCGTGGCCTTTGGTTCTGTTCTCCGCAATCGCGGGCGCAGGCGGCGCGCTGGCGGCATTCGTGGGCTTAAGCCATCTGCTCGGCAAGGTCAAGGAAGGTCGCTTCATAGGCTCGCTAGTGGCGCTGGCGCTCTTTGTCATTGGCGGTTGCTGCTCAGTTGCCCACCTCGCACTTCCGCAGAACATGATGGCCGCCGCTACGAACATATTCTCGTTCTCAGGCGTCTCGGTCGAGCTGATTATGCTTGGTCTGAGCTTCGTGGTCGTCGCGGTATACGCCATCCTAATCAAACGCGAGGCACCAGAGATCGCTTGCAAGGTCTTCGCTGTCCTGTCAATTATATGCGGCCTTGTTTTGGCCTTCGTCTGCGGGCACGGCTATGTCATAGAGTCTCGCCAATACTGGGACACCAACCTGCTGCCTCTGGCATACCTAGGAACGTCACTGCCGCTGGGTGGTTTCATCTTCGTCGTCATTGCTTCGATCAAGAAGGCCGATGCCACTGAGATAAAGGGGCTGGCGCCGTGGATAATTGCCGCAACGGCCATCTCCATCGTCACCACCGTTGCCTACATGATCTTCTGCGGAGCCGACGTGCTGGGTCGCGACATCGTAACCACCGCCTTTGCAATATGCATATGCGGCATCGTTGGCATCATCGCATGTACCGCTGCCTTCCTCAAAGTCAACGAGAAAATGAGAACCAATGTTGCAGTGTTTGCCATAGTGCTTGCACTCATCGGCTCAGTAGGAGTGCGCGTGCTCATGTGGAACGCTAGCGATCCGTTCTTCAATGCTTGGTATATCGAGCAAGAAAACGCAATCATCTGCACCGACGATTACTAAGGCTCCTATTCCGCCCCTCCCCTTCCTCGAGGGGCGGAATCCCTTTCCAGACGGCTTGCCGGCACATTACCCACCCCACGCGCCGATAAACCGTCTGGAAAGGGTTCATATATACAAATCTTGCACAAGATCGCGTGTTTTTTCACACAAAGAAGGAGGATGCAAATGACAGCCAAAGCTGACGTAATTGATGCCATCACAGCACGTGCGGGCATGTATGAAACTCTGGCCTCTCTCTATTTCGATCGATTAACCGACGAGCAAATCGAAGCGATGGCAAGCCAGGATTACACTGCTCTGATGGACAACGAAAACACGCTGATAGCCAATGGCTTTAACGATATTTACCGTTACCTGCGTAAGCGCAACACAGGAACCCGTCAGGAGTTGGCCGTTGACTTCTCTACTGCGTTTTTGGGAACCCATGCCTACAAGGGGTTTGTTGCACAGCCCTACGAGTCGCTATTTTTGGACCGCAGCGGAACACTGAATGCCGCGCCGCGCAAGGAGATCTTCAACCTCTACAAGAGCGAGTGCGTAGCACTTCGCGAGGGTTACGACTACCCCGACGACCATCTGGCGTTCGAGTGCGAATTCATGTCAATACTTTGCCACCGTTGCGCCACTGCGCTTGAAAAGGACGACATTGCCGAAGCACTGCGCCTTTTGAGTGTACAGCGTGCATTTCTGACCGACCACATCTGCCGCTGGTTTACGCGTTTGCACGATCTTTCGCTGAAGTTCATCAAGACACGCTTCTACCGTGGCGTGCTCAATATCACTCAAGGTTTTTTCGACGAGGAAGTTGATTCTGTCGACGCTCTACGTGCTGCCATCGAGGAAGGACTTGAAGACGAAAGTGCGGATAGCACCGAGTGCGATGCGGTGTGCGCAGAGAGAGTCAGTGAGAATCAGGAAGCAGCAGAAGGAGGGTCATTAGATGGAGAGCTTGAAGCGTCGGGATGCGACGGAGGAACCGACGACTAATTGCGCAA
>CAZYOQ010000002.1:107492-111451 GCA_964649145.1 uncultured Eggerthellaceae bacterium
ATGGAGAGCTTGAAGCGTCGGGATGCGACGGAGGAACCGACGACTAATTGCGCAATGACCTCGACGAATAGTCTTGCTACAAACTGTGATTCCGACAAAAGAGAGACGGATACGAAACAAGCCAGCATAACCCGCCGCGATGTAGTACTGGGCGTAGGCGTGGCCGCAGGATTATTTGCCTTAGGGGGATGCGGTTTTCTTACTAGGATCAACGATCAGATAGTATGCCCTCCTGGCGCGCGGACTTCAGCTGATTTCTACGCTATGTGCATCCGGTGCGACCGCTGCCGAGAGGTCTGCCCCACCGCTGTCATAGGAGTTGTGCGCATCGAAGAGAGCCTCGTGCAGCTGCGAACACCCACGATGGAATTTCGCAAGGGGTACTGCGACACCTGCGACGGCACATACCGATGCATCGAGGCATGCCCCACCGGCGCGCTTGGGGCGTTTGATCCGGCTGTCGACAAGATTGGCATGGCTGTTATCGACATCGACAAGTGCGAGACCTACGGAATATCGTCGTCGTGCGGTCGCGTATGTATTGACGCTTGCCCAGCCGCGGCGCTACTGACCGACGACGAAGGTCGCGTATACGTCAACGAGGATGCCTGCTGGGGGTGCGGTGCCTGCGAGTACGTTTGCCCCGCGAATGCCTATCGCACCTACGACGGCTTACCTTCACGGGGGGTCAACATCGTAAGCATAGAGCAGTGGAAGCGAGGCGCCGATAATGACCTCTAATCTAAAACCATCAAAATCAAGAGTGAAGCCTTCAACGATCCGCACTGCAGTGCGCCTAATCGTCTTCATCATCGTGGTTATCGGCCTTGTAGCCGGCATACCACTCGGTACGTATTCAAGTATCGGCTTCGACTCCATCGCTGCCATCTGCCCCTTGGGCGCACTTGAGACGATCTTCGGATCGTGGGCGTTTGTTCCTAGACTCATCATCGCATTGGTTGCCATGTTGATCATCGTCTTTTTCCTTGGACGAGCCTTCTGCTCATGGATATGCCCTGTGCCTCCAATCTCGGAGTTTCTGAAGACCAAGAAGGTCAAACAGGCCGACCACGACGCGTGCGGAAAAGCCGGAAAAATAGCCTACGACCGATACCGACACGCCTGCACAGCATGCGGCGGATCATCCTCCTGCACAGAAGGGTGTGATCCAGATGATGGAGATACTGCGCAAGCAGGCAAGCTAAGTGGATCCGAAGCGAAACCAACGATAGGCAAGGCGAAAACGCGCGACCTCGCGCAATTCGACTCGCGTCATATCGTGTTGGCAGGCACACTTGGGTCAGCGGCCATCTTTGGCTTTCCAGTCTTTTGCCTAGTGTGCCCCATTGGGCTTACATGCGCGACCGTTGTTGCCTTCATTAGGCTGGTGGGGTTTAACGAGCCGTCATGGGGGCTGTTACTCTTTCCGCTGATCATCATTGCAGAACTGACGCTTTGCCGAAAGTTCTGCGCGAAAATCTGCCCTGTCGCCGCGCTAATGTCGCTGGTGTCGCGCTTCTCGCGTACTTTTAGACCCACCGTCAACGAAAGCTCATGCCTGCGCCTGTCTAAAGGCGAGGAATGCCACGCTTGCGCGACTGCCTGTCCAAACCACATCGACCCGCACAGCAATTTGGGGCTAGTCCCCGTTAGCGAATGTACTCGCTGCATGAAGTGTGCTCAGGCGTGTCCGGGCAACGCCATACACTTCCCCTTCATCGCCACAGCACGCCACACCGGTCATGACAAGCGGCGAGATCACATCAACGCAATCGACAAAGAGGAAACTGTTCAATAAAGAGTTTCCTTATTTTCACATACGCAATGACACCGATGGCACAGCAAACAAAGCTTACATTAAAGACGCCTTTCCGTATAAAATGACATCCATGGGCGCGACATAAAGCGCCCATATTGATGAATAAGTGTCATCGCCGCCGATTCGGTTTGCGCCGAGGGCAGCATTATGGGGGATCATATGAGCAAAGATGCTCGCACCACCGTAGAGCTCGACGAGGCTCGTCGCTGTTACACAAGCTCGCCTGCGTGTTTCAGTATCGATAGCCTGGTGTTTTCTGCGACAGACGTGCTTTCGGGATGTGCGTTTTCTGCCTGTATGGCCTTCTTCTGGCTGCTCTTTGGCTTTGGCATCTGCGATCCCCTAATCTCAGACGGTTATATGGGATATCTGCTCTACGGCGTGCCGTTAGCCATCGGTATCGTCGGCATTATTTTGATCTGCGCTGTGCGCTTCTCCCCGTGCACCGACGCGCTAGCCTCCTCGCAAGCATTCGCCCTCATTGCCGGCACTGTTTGCTGTGCAGCATCCATCCCCTTGACGACCGAGCTTCAAGGCGGCATACACCTCTGGGCGCAATACACTATGCTGATCTTACAGACAGCCGGCATTACCTGGTGTACTTTTTTGGCTATCCGCGAGCTAGCGCAGTGCCGAGACGAGTTGAAGGTCATCATCATCGTCCATGCCGACCTCGTGCTGTCCTTCGTCTTTTACAGCATGGTGCTTGCCCTCGACGGCGTTGCGCGCGCCGCAGCGTTCGCGATGCTGCCTCTGCTGGCTTCCCTTTTGCTAGTCATATCCAAGCGCCTGTGCTACACGCGTCCGCGTATATCGCGGAACACCTTCTGGATTGTAAGTCCCGCCATCGCTTGTGCGCTGATAGATGACCGGCTCAAAGACGCGCGAGCAGCCAAACCATCTGATGACGGTAGGCCAAGCCTGAGGCGCATCTTCATCGGGCTTGGCATCTTCTGCTTCTACATCTCGTTTGTGCGATCGCTTTGCCTGACGGCGCAGGATACCGCCGAGCAGCACAGCGTGGGAGCCTCTATCTCCATCGCCATCGTCGCTGCGCTGGCTATCGTCATGCTTGCCATCATGTTCATCGTTAAGAACCGTCGCGGGCACCTGCGTGAGTATTACATCGCCAGCGGCTGTGGCCTGTGCTTCGCCGCCCTCATCTTGGTGCTTACCGGACAGAACAACCTCTTTGTGCGCATCATCGAAGATATCAGCTACATCCTGTACTTCTTCACTACCCTCTACTCCATCGTTATTCACATCAAGCGCTACCAACTTCCCGTTAGCAAGACCTTAGCAACAGCCTTTGTGATTATTGCGTTTTCCAATGCGCTCGGATGGAGTGCACAGATGCTATCGGCCGCATTCATTACCGATGACGATGCGATGTTGATCCTTATCCTGGCGCTCACGTTTGTCGTGCTAGCATACTTAATTTTCAGCTTCTCCCCACAAATTGCGCAATCCTTGGTTGCCGTCGATGCCCCAGTGTCGTCGCCGGCGCCCACAGGTACCAATCACAATGGTGAAAGCGCGGTACAGGATGTAGATCATGATGCTGTAGGCGCGGTTCGTGATGTAGATCATGACACTGTAGGCGCGATGCAGAATGTTGATCATGACGCTGTAGGCACGGTTCAAGATGTAGATGCTACGCGCTCCGCAACAAATGGGCCATCTGCTGCATCCTGTGAAAACCCTCCAGCCACGCCTTCCTCCGAACCTCCGGCCGCATCACGCACGTCCTCACCTATAAGTAAGAGCGAGCAAGGTCATCACACTACCTTCAAGGATGCAGCGGCGGCGTTTGCCACGGAAGCCGGACTCTCGAAGCGCGAGACGGAGATCCTCTTCTCGATTATCAAGGGATGGAGCGACCAGCGCATCGCCGACGAACTCACGGTTTCGTACCATACCGTTCGCGCGCACGTGCGCCACATCTACGAGAAGACCTACATGCACTCTCGCGACGAGCTGCTAGACGCCATCAACGACCATCAGCAGCGCCTCAACAACTCCGAGAAGTGATAGTAAAGCACATAAAACGCACTGATAGCCGCTGAAGCCATCCGCACAGTTCGCCCGTATTGCCGCCTGCAACCAAAAGTTTTTTACGCCTTCAACCGGTGGTTTTTGC
>CAZYOQ010000003.1:0-93716 GCA_964649145.1 uncultured Eggerthellaceae bacterium
GGTTGGCATCATCAATCGCTCCAACATAACCCACTATGCCATCGACCGTTACTATGCCGAGGTGGCCTAGCAGCGCCAAGTGCAAGAAAGGTTCGACTATCGAAAGCGAGCGCTTGTTAGGCGTTCGCTTTTGATAGCGTTATTTGTCGGAAGCCTTTTCTGGAGCTATACTTGCGCGTGGGGTTGGGGGTCGTGCGTCCGAGAGGAAATCTGACATGGCTCCTGTCAATATTTTTGAACTTTTCGATCAAATTCAAAGCGCCGACATATCGGTGCATAAACAACGTTGTGTTGTTGTGCGCAATCGACAAGCGACATGTTCACGATGTGCCGACGCTTGTACGTCAGGTGCTATTTCCATTCGTGATAACGAATTAGATGTGCAGGCCGACTTGTGTGTTGGGTGCGGTACGTGCGCCACGGTGTGTCCAACATGCGCATTAGAGGCTCATCGTCCTAATGATGCACAGTTGCAAAAAGCGGTGCTTGAGGCTGCAAGTGCCAACAGTAATGTGGCCGTTATCGCGTGCAAGCGAATTGTCGAGGCGGCTATGAGTCAACTTGATACCGAAAAGCTTGTTGCGGTGGAGTGTCTTGGGCGCGTGGAGGAATCCCTTATCACGGCCTTGGCGCTTGCTGATGTATCGAGGGTGTTGCTTGTCGAAGGCGGCTGCGACGATTGTGAACATGTACAGGGTATAGAGACAGCACGAGCTGTATGCGACACCTCGCGAGAAATTCTAAGCACATGGAATTGTTCTATGACCGTCGACATTGTCGATAAGCTTCCGTCTTACGTGCGCGATCAGAACAAGGGATTTGATGAGTCTCGTCGTAATTTCTTCTTCCGTGCTCAGGATGAGACGCGCTTGGCAGCGAGCCTTGCTGCCGATGCGACCATATTCAAGGCAACGGGCGAGGAAGAAGAACTAGAACCCCGCTTCGTGAAGGTAATGGACGATGGCACGCTGCCTCACTTCGTGCCCGATCGTCGCGAACGTATCCTAGATAATTTGGCCGAGCTGGGCGAGCCAGAAGATCGCCTCATGATGACTCGCCTGTGGGGTCACGTGGTTATCGACCCGGATGTCTGTGATTCCTGTCGTATGTGCGCCACTTTTTGCCCTACGGGTGCTATTCGGAAGTTCGACGATTTGGATGGTACTATCGGCATCAACCATTATCCTGGCGATTGCGTGCTCTGTCACTGCTGCGAGGATATTTGCCCAACCAAGGCACTTACAGTCTACGACGAGATCTTTGCCCGTGATTTGCTAGATGGTACAGTAGAGCGCAACGAGATGCGACCGCCAAAGTATGATATGAGTAGCCCCAAGAAAGCGATGTTTATCTTTCGAGATATTCTCGATTGCCCCGATATCTACGAGCGTTAGGAGGCGTCATGACACAGGACGCGACGACGCCTCCTCGTATGGCAACCAGCTTGGAACGGACGCTTATCTTTTCTGATCTGTGCACGAAATACCCCGATTTGCCATGGTCTGAAGTGTTTTCCAAGATACGCTCTCAACTCATAACTGATCGACTTGATCAAGAAGCCGCGCCCGAACTGGTCAGGGCAGAAATTCTTCTGAGAGATAGCTTGGGACGCTATAATCGCCGATTGTTCGACAGCGATGATACTTCGGGGGCTGCTGTGTCTTCTCGTGTGGACGGCGCGTCGCTTCGTGTGGGGAACATGCCTCCAAGCCGTCGTATAGATGCTTTCGCACAGGCCGTTGTGAAGGAGAATTCAGAAGATTACGACGCAGCGGTGACTGCAGGCCTCATTGCTCCCGATGACGATAGTGTCGCAATCATCAAATGGCCTACGGCGCAAGCGGAGGTAGAAGGTGCGGCGCGGCTAGTACATCGATTCTTGGCCGCTGACGAATCGATGCTGCCTCAGGATATCTATCTAATGGTGTTTGACAAGACAACAGCCGAAGTACTTCAAGATGAGCTTAATCACTATCGTATCGAAGGCACGGTCGCCCTTGATGATGACCCGCTTTCGGGGGATCCGCGAAAGCCTACGGCGACCATGGAAGCTTGGGCTCGTCTTGCATTAGCCGCCGACAAGGATGATTTACTGACATGGCGTGTGTGGTGCGCTCTAGGTCGTCGGGGGCTGTCAACGAAGCCCTGGCTTTCATTTACGAGATGGGCTGCTGGGCAGGGTCTGGAAGATATAAATGCGCTTGAAGGTCTTCTAGAGGTGTCGGGCGAACCTTTTGAGGGCGCAGCGCTTCTGATCGAAGCGATCGTTCGCGGTAAAAGCTTTGCTGCCACATCGTCTCAGCTGAAAGGTTTCTCTTTGGTGAAGGCTTGCAATCCTAAAGACGACCAGGAGTTTATGCGTCTTGTGGGGCACATAGAAGGCCATGAGACCCCTCAAGATCTACTGGATCGGGTGAATGCCCGCGCGCGTTGGCAGGTCTTTGAGGAAACTCCTCATGCAGTGCGTATCGGTTCACCGCGTCATTGCTTGGCGTTAGCTCCACGCCTTCTTGTGACTATCGGAACAGTAGAGGGTGCTTGTCCTTGCGCTAGAGTTTTTGATGAGCAGCTGTCTGAGAATCGTCGAAAGGCTCTTGAGGCGCGCGACAGAGCCTTGTTTGCGGCAGCTGTTGCTTGTGCTAAAGAACAGTTGATCGTTTCTATGTTCCAAGCGCTTTCCGAAGGCGAGGCGCGGGCGCGAGGTTATGCTGTCGTGCGCAAAATAGCCCCAAGCGGTGAGCCATTGGTACGTGTGCGCCCTTCGCGCTTCATCGCTGAGGCACAGAATGCAGCACCGGGCACGCAAAGCGCTGAACAGTACGAGATGATGATATAGGGTTATAGCTTGCCTTTGTTGAGGCTGTCAGGTGCGCAGTTGCTATGTTCAAGTTTGTTAGAAGTTTCTAGCCTCGTTTTTTTGGAAAGGGTATTTTTCTCACAGCTATAAACGAACTATTTGGAAGGGAACTTACGGGAAAGGCTTTGACCTGTTACCGAGACGGGGGCAGGTTCAGCTCGATGAGATCGAGTAGCTCCTGTTTGGAGTGAACGTCTGTTTTTCGGTAGATATGCTGCAAGTGGGTTGTCACGGTGCCTTTCGAGATACACAGTTCTTTCTGGATGTAGGTAGATGAACGCCCTCGAGCGAACAAAAGCATGATTTCCGTCTCTCGCGGAGTGAGTTCTTTTTTGCGCGCCACTTTCAAACAAGCGCTCTGGAAGCTATCGGGATGTGGATTATCAACACCTGAAGTCTCACCGTTTTCATTAGAGCTTGTGCCACTTTCGCTTTTATTGTCTGTGCTCACAGTAAGAGGAATCTTCTGGATGTCCACCAGATCGTTGTCTCTCAACACAAATACGAACAGGGCTAAAATCATCAAGATGGTCAGACCGCTTGCCAAACTTAGATCAATTAGTGAGAGTGCTGCGGTATGTGCTATGAAGTCTCCCGCAACCTGTCCCATGGTGTTGCCGACAGTAAGGAATCCCCAGCCTAGGCCGAAAGTAAATGTGGCGGGTAGTTTTAAGTTGTAGGATATATTGGCTAGCAGAATCCAGGTGAGTACGTTAAAGGTGTTGTATCCGGTTAGCGCGAGTAAACTGCCCCATGTGGGCGCGGCTAAAAACATCGGCGTCAGCGCGATTGAGACGGCGATGGTGAAAGTGATGTACTTGTAGAAGCTTCGGAAGGTGCTTTGATGCCAGATAAACAGGAAGCCGATGAGTAGTACAGCCATGACAATGCTGGAGAACAGCATGCCGGGGTGGTAAAAATCGTCGGGCGTTATGTGAGCTACGGCCATAAAGATCAGGCGAATTACACCATCTGCAAACCCGACGATGCACGTGCAAAGCCCTACTCGTAGGAAAAAGCCGAAAAAGGGGCGTACGGTAGTACTAGCCTTGACTGTGTGGTGGGGATGCCAAGTGTGACTTTGTAGGCTCATAATAATGCCAGAGGCAAGTGGCAATAATGACACTAGCGCCACGTTGGCTAAGGAAGACATGGCCTCCGAAAGCGCGTACACGATACCCGCGATGAGAGCTGCCAGAGGAACTTCCACACTCACCTCGTCTGGAGTTTGTTTGCTGTATATTTCGCCGTAACCTAGACATAGAAGACCCGATCCCACGCCTGTGAACACACCTCCGAATAGCGTGACAAGCAATGTAGAGCCTTCAAGGGCTGTGATAAGGAAGCCGAGGAATGTGCCTGCTGGCGTTAGCAAGGTTGCGAACCATCGTACGTGTTTGCTGAAGAGCACGGCGCGCATTTTTTTATAACCGATAGCGCCCAAGAAAAGCGTGAGGCATAAGGAAAGTGCAGACCACTGATATACGGCAACAGGTAGAGGCGTTTGTGTTAATGCAAAATTCGGGGCGTTTAGCCCTACGAACATAATGTAAGTCCATGCGCGCAGAAATGCAAAGCCCCACATGCGGGCGTTGAAAAACATGTAAAGCGATACCTTATTGCTCTTTTGGTATTCCGCGATATGCGCAAGACCGCCCTGCATGACGTTTCTTGCCTACCCCCCATTTTAAGTTTTACCGCTCTTTGATTCTAGCAGGATGTGCTTGAAGTATCGCTTGAGCTGCGTTGAAAAAATGTCCTGTTTTACCTTGGAAAACGAGAAAATAATATAAAACGCATGATAGGGTTTCGTGCGCTTTCTCATCAAACGCATGATGTGTTTTAAATCTCTTGCTGCTATGTTGTAAAAGTCAAGTTCTATGGCTTGGCAGATCTAGGGGGTTGCCTCTAAGAAGGCTGTATCTGAGCGGTAAGGGTGAGAGCCGTTTCGAAGGAGCTTTTCGCATCCCCAAAGGATACAAGGAAAGAGAAGAGGAGGAGAGATGAGCAAACTGTCTATGACGCGTCGATCGTTCGCGAAGCTTTCCGCTGCCTGTGCGGCGGCTGCTGCGACAGCCGGCTCTCTTGCCACAGGTACTGCACTTGCGGATAACGAGACGAGCGAAGCCGAAGCTTCCGAAATCAAGCGTATTCGCTCCTGCTGCCGTGGATGCGGCAAAATGGAGTGCGGTGTTTGGGTGACTGTCCAGAATGGTCGAGTCATCAAAACCGAAGGCGATCAGTCGTCATCTCAATCGCTCGGTAATCACTGCAGTAAGGGTCAGGCCTCTTTGCAGGCGTGCTATCACCCGGCGCGTATCTACCATCCCATGAAGCGCACGAACCCTAAGGGAGAAGATCCCGGCTGGGTACGCATTTCTTGGGATGAGGCCATGCAGACCATTGGCGAAAAGTTCAACGAGGCTATCGACCAATACGGTGGCCAGACCTGCTTCGGCATGTGTGGCACCTCACGCCAGTGGGTGTATGGTCCTTACGCCTTCTTCAAGTGGCTTTTCGACAGCCCTAACGGTCGAGTGGCTTCGTCTATCTGTAAGGGGCCGCGTCGTCTGATGGGCTGGATGACCTCTGTTGATGGCGCTCCGTGGTTTGCTCTGCGTGATGGACCGCGCGTGTACGTGCAGTGGGGCACAGCTCCTGAAAACTCAAACTACGATGATTCTTGCCGAAACATTGTCGACAAAATGACTGAGGCCGACATTCATATCTGTATTGACCCGCGTTTGACTGGTTCCGGAAAGGAGGCTGACTACTGGCTGAACCTGGAACCAGGCACCGACGGAGCGTTAGCTCTGTGCTGGCAGCACATAATCATCGAAAACGATCTGGTCGATTGGGAGTTCGTTAAGCGCTGGACTAACGCCCCCATTCTAGTTGTTGAGGATATGGAACCTACCGGTGGCCGCTATTACACCTTGTCTACCAACATTCAGGTCACGCCTGATCTAACTGGCGAAAAGCTGAAGACCCGCCTTCTGAAGGAAAGTGATCTTAAAAAGGACGGCAGCTGTCGCCGCTTCATGGCATGGAACAAGAAAGCCAACAATGGCAAGGGTGGCTTAGTGTATTGGGATACCGACACTACTCAGTGGGAAGGCTGCAAGCATGTGGCTCCTTCTCGCGATGAGATGGAAGTGATGTACGAGGGTACCTCACAGGAAGGTTACTTGCCACCTATTTCCTACAACGAGCTGGTTGAGGCCGGCATTGATTTTGATATGACCGGTTCGCATAAGGTCACCTTGGCCGATGGATCTGTTCATAAGGTACGCCCTGTATGGTCGTATCTAGTTGATTCAGTGAAGGACTGCACCACCGAGTGGTGTTCAGAAATCACGAAACTTGACCCACAGCTTATCGAGGATGCCTGCCTAGCTTGGGCAACTCGTCCCGAAGGTCAAAACTACGGCAATGGCGGCATTCACCTGAATCTTTCGCCTGACCAAGAAGGCAACTGCTCTCAAACTGTGCGTGCTGTGCTGAATCTTTCCTACACCACCGGCAATTTCGACGGGCCTGCCGGCAATCGCGGACTTACTCGTACACCAGTTGACGAGCAATCCACGGCATCACCGGGTTCCAATATGCCTCCGGCTGTGAAACACATTTTGTCGGGTTTAGGCTCTTTGCCGCCAATGTATGAGGGTACTGTGCCGAAGTACGAGATGACAGACCTGCCCGATCAGTATGAGGTTTATTCCAATATGGTGGGTGCTGATAAGTACCCGGCTCTTGCTTTATATAACGAGTGGTGTGACGTTACTAGCATGTATCAAGCCATCCTTACTGGAGACCCTTATCCCATTCGCGTGGGTATCAACGAGGCTGGTTCATTTATGAACGAGGGCAACGCGCTAATGGCGTGGGATGCTTTGAAGACTCTTGATTTCTGGGTTGACATGAATATGTTCCATCATCCCTCTACCGAGATGGCCGACATCATCCTGCCGGTGGCTCACTGGCTCGAGATCAACAACATTCGTGTATCTCAGGGCGCCACGGGTGGCATTGGTATGACCTGCCGTGCGGTTGACCCGCCAGCAGACGCCAAGTTTGACTATGATGTGAACAGGCTTATTTTTGAGGCCTTCGAGAATCAGGGTAACCCCAACGGCACGTGGACCAACATTGCCGGTGACGCTCCGGGTGCCTACGATTCTGATGACCGCATGGAAGACTGGTTCCGTGCTCACAACGAAGTGGACGGCTTCGATACGAAGTACCCCGGATGCAAGTGGCAGCATGCCCAAGACTACATTGATGACTTCCAGGAACACGGATGGTTCAATGCTAAGGTGCTCGAGCCTAACCGCTGGGGCACGTATCGTCGTTTCGAGACCGGCTGGATGCGTATGGGCAAGGACGCTTGCACAGCTTCCCCATGGTCAGCAGATTCTAAGACAGGTAAGCCCGTGAACAATTTCGGTTGCCCTACACCGTCTGGTTTGGTGGAGTTTTGGCCTATCATGTTCGAGACTTATTGTCTTGATAAGGCAAATGAGTTCGAACCGGATAAGTTCGACGTTATGAAAGAGATAATGCCGAATTACGAACCGAGTCGTTGTGCCCCTGGCGGTGAGTGGGATAGCGAACAGTCCGCTGAGGAGTACCCGATTATCCTCACCACGGGTCGTCGTATTCCGGTGTACTTCCACTCTGAGCATCGCCAACTGCCTTGGTGTCGCGAGCTGTGGCCCGTGCCGCGCCTAGAACTGAATCCGGTGGATGCCGAAAATCTCGGTCTCAAGCAGGGCGACTGGGCATGGATCGAGGTGGAGCCTCATTCCGATCTGGGTAAGCAGTACTGCTCCAAAATCCGTGAATGTGTCGATATCTACGAGGGCATTGCTCCCGGTTGGGCTAATGCCGAGCACGGTTGGTGGTTCCCTGAACTGCCTGCTCCAACACATGGTTTTGATTTGGTGAACGCCGAATGTTTATGGGATCCCATGGGCGCTGACAAGTTCATCTCATCCACTCATATGCGCGGCATTCGCTGCAAGATTTATAAAGCAACAGCCGAAAACAGCCCTTATGGCAATCCTATTCCTTGTTCGACAGAAGACGGTACTGAGATTATTCATGACTGCACCGACCCTCGTCTGAAGGAATGGTTGCCTGACTATGATATTCGAAAGGAGGAGTAAACCATGACTCGGTATGCTATCGTTACGGATTTAAACCGCTGTGTTGGTTGTATGGCCTGCATGGTTGGTTGTAAGGCCATCAATAACGTTCCCATTGGTAACTATTGGAACAAGATTTTACGCATCGGCCCTTATAAGCGCGCAGACTATCAGAATACCAATGATGTCGATATGTACTATTTGTGCGTGCAATGCCAGCATTGTGAGCATCCCAAGTGCGTCGAAGTGTGTCCCACGGGCGCCTCGATGAAGATGGAGGACGGCACCGTGCAGGTTGACAAGTCGAAGTGCATCGGTTGTCAGTTCTGCGCCATGGCTTGCCCTTACGGAGTGCGCTATCTAAACGATGAGGAGCGCGTGATTGAAAAGTGCACCCTTTGTGAACAGCTGACGGCTCAGGGCGGTCTGCCCCAGTGCGTTAGTCAGTGCGGTGGTCGTGCCCGATTCTTCGGGGATTTGGACAAGGGTATCGAGAGCTTCGAGGCTCCACGTAACGCCTATCAGGCCGATCGCGAGAATGCGGACTTTTCCTATGACCAGCTGTTCACCGGCAACCGCATCACTGTGGGTGAGCTGTGTGAGGATTTTGATGAGTCCAATGTACATCACTTACCCAACGCCAATAATGATCCGAACTTCGTCTACATCCTACGCGGTCGTGAATGGAAGGGGGATGAATAATGGAACTTCAATGGTCCCTCATTCTGTTCACCACCTTTATAGCGTGGTGTGCTGGAACCTTTTCCACTCAAGCCTATCTGGCATTGCGAAAAAAAGCTGAAAAGGTTCAGTTTGTATGCTGGATTGCGTCGGCTGTGCTGCTTGTTATCGGGGGCATCGCGGTATTTTTGCACTTGCAGCACTGGGAGCGCATCTTCAATGGCTTTGGGCACATAACCTCGGGTATTACTCAAGAGCTCATTGCCATTGTGGTACTGGCCGTGGTTGCGATCATCTACCTAGTGATAATGCGCCGCAATAATGGTAAGGTGCCGGCGTGGCTGGCAGTTGTTGCCATCGTGGTTAGTGTTGCCCTCATCATTGTGATGGGTCACTCTTATATGATGGACTCTCGTCCGGCTTGGAACAACGTGATGTGGGTGGTGTCGCTGTTAGGCGCCGCGTGTATCATGGGTCCGGCGACTGTGGCTGCCATTTGTGGATTCATGGGCGAGGATGCTTCCGATTTGAGCCCGGTGGTCTTAATTGGATCCATCGTGAATGCAGTTACTTCGATTATCGCTTCCATCACCATCAATATGGCCAATGTTAGTGACGTGGGTTACTACTATGACCTCACTCATCCCATGAAGGATATTATGGCTCATGCGGACAGCCTGAACGCGTTCGCTGGTGACAGTGCTTGGATGATGATTCTGGGCGTGATTATCGTGGGCTGCATTGTTCCAATCGTCAGTGCTGTTCTTGGTAAAAAGACAGGTAAATGGAAGATATGGGGAGTTGTGGCTGCTGCATGTGGCGTTATCGGCGCAATTTTCCTGCGTGCTGTGTTCTATACGGCCGGCATTTCAGTGTTCCCTATCTTTTAGTTCCTAAACGAAATATGAAGCGGGGCTCGGTTACCCTAGCCCCGCTGACTCTCCCAAAAAACCTTCTCAGGGATCGATTTGTTCCCCAACCCCCATGCAGATGACGGATCGATCCCTGAAAGGGCTTTCTGAAAGCGCTAGTGAGAGGCGGTTGGATGGTTGCCTATAGATGTTCACTCTACTGTTATAATCTCACCTTCTATGCAGTCGACGAGTAGGCTTCGAGGAACACGCGCTTGACGTATTCCATCGGCAATGAAGAAGCGATTAACGGACAATCCTAGGCGTTCAGCATCGGTGGCGCGTATCGTATCAAAGGAGAGCAGTAACGCTTCTGTCTGTCCGAGGGACAAGGCAGGTCGATAGGACATAGCGCAGCGTGTGAGCAGCGCGCGCGCCTTCTTGGGGCTGGTTTTCGTGCGGTCGAAGATCGCGCGAGGTGGAGCAAAGCCGTTGACTAAGGCGCAAAGAGCAACCCGACTTGCCTCAAGGCCTACTGCACGGTTGGTTGTAACGAGAGCGACTCCATCGGTGTCAGTAAGAGTTGGGAATTGCAGCTTATTCCAGAGCCTTTCGGCTACGGCGGCTGCGTCGGCATCGTTTGGAAGCTTGCCTAAAAGCCCGGTGATGACTGTGGGTATATCCGAGTTCGGCTCACCGACCACTGTGTCAGCTACACGCTGAACGAAATCTGTACCGGTCAAGCCTCGCAGTGAGACGAGAGCTTGTTCTAAGGCGGAAAGCCTTTCGCTTGCTTTTTTGGCGTCTCCCTTATAAGTGAAATTGATAGTGGAAAGTTTGCCGCTGTCAGCATCTTTTAGCATGTTGGCCAATTGTTTTGCGAGGGAAACATGCCTTTGACAGGAGTCAATGAGCTCTGAGAATAGCGATCGGCATGTAAGGTAATCACCGAAACCGCACCACGCGCGTAGTGCGGCGGCATCTGAGGGATTAGCAGCCAAGGTGATGAGAGTTGCCATCTGAGCGGCATGGCTAAAATGGTTATAGCGTACATCGCCGCCGATATTTTCTGATTCGCTGCTTGAGCGCACGGGGATATCTGAGGATGTCAAACGTTTGGCGATATTACGCTCCCATGTGCGATTGGGAACAACAATGGCGATATCGGAAGGCCGACTACCTTCGACAAGAGCTTTCTCTACCCACTGCCCAACGCGTTCGCATTCGGCTGCAGGTGTGTCGCGGGATTCAATTGAAAGACCCTCGCTTGGAAGTTTCGAGGTATCGGCAGCAAGTGTGACGGTTTTTGCAACTTCATATGACTTAATATCGGCATCTCTAGATTCGCAACTCTTGTCAGCAACGGTCATTTGTTCTCTTAACCGTTCTAAACGCTTAAGAGCTTTGGTAACGCCGGCGGGCAGGGAAGAATTTTTTAGATCTTCAACCATAAGATTCTTGCAGTTTCTCACTATTTCGTTGATGCCTGCGGGATAGGGATAGGACTCATATACCTCGCTGGTGCTTTCTTCATTGGCTGTTATGGTGATAGTGTCGCGGGCAATGAAGTTCACCAAATGTTGCGAAGCACGGCTTAGATACTGGTAGTCGTCTACGAGCACGTGGCGTTGGGCTACAGAGGCTCTAGCCTGTTTGTTTTGAGCAAGGAAGGTGAGAGCCGTATTACTTATTTCCGGCTCAAGAAAGGCCCGGTAGGCATTCAGAATGCGCTTAAGGTAATCATGGGTTTCTTGCTCCTCTACGAATATGAGCCAGTGGTCGTCGTGGTCGGCCAGCTCAGTCCAGCCGCGATAGAAGAAATGCATTAGATCGTTGATACGTCCTGGGCGTATGCCTGTCGTCCTCATGTCTTCCATGACAAAGCTCTCTTCGTAGCGTGCAAGCATGCGCGCGTTACGGCCTGTGAATGTGCGGGCGTCGGGAGTGTCTAGAACTCTTAAAGCGAATGCGCGGGGCAGCGTTACCTCAACCTCTGCTAAGGCACGATTGACATTTGTAAGCCTGCGTTGTAAGGCTCGTGCTGCTTCGGGAGTTGATGAGAATACAATGATGTCGGATGGATTGACGCCTTGTGTAACTAGTTCAGCCACGCGCTGAATGAGTCGCTTGGTTTTGCCTGTCTTTTCGATACCTCTAATAAGGAGGATATGTGCGCATGTATATAGCTCTGGAGTCATCGTTATAGGCTAGTCTTGATTAGGGGTCTCGTCTGCAAGCACGTCTGTGAGAAACTCGATTTCTGTCTCTAGGAAACCGTCAGTCATGTAGGCCAAGCCGAGATAAAAGTCAGTTTTTGCGAAATGGCGCATATCCGCAGTAAGCATGGGTGTCCACGATGCTATATGATCGGTGAGAAAGTTGCGCTGTGTGACAAGGAGGTTGGATGCCGTCTCTTCGCTGCCTTGATGCAGAGCCTCGGCGCAGCGACGGCACAGTACCGCGAGGAATTCCAATTCTAGGGCAACGTGGTCTTCTCCTTCACGCCAGTGGGCATCTTTATCTAGTCCGTAGGAACGGTAGATGGCGAGCACTTCATCGCGAGCTTCCTGCATGAGCAGGCGCTTTTCCGAGGTGTAGGCAGATTCAAAAGGAAAGGCGGCGCCATCCAGTTCATTAGTGTTGCCAATGAACACACGTACATAGTCTACGGCTAGCTCGGTAAGTGTGTTATCCCACACGCGGCTCAGATAGGAGGAAACAAGCCTGTGCCCCTGATCGGTGGCCTTGTTGCCCGTAGCGGCGGGAAAGCGCATGGCACGCAGACCCTCAAGCAGTTTTTCGTCCACCTCTTTGCGGTACAGGCGGCTTAGTAGTTCGTAGGTAGCAGCGCGTTGATCACAGAGGTCAGCCAGCTCGTCGAAAAATACCGCCTGATCTTGGTTGGTGATATTGGCATCAGACATAAAAGCTCCTTAGATGGGGTTCGGAATTGAAAAGACGGGACTATTGAGAGGAGTCATCGGCTGTCAGCGAGGCCAGAGCCGCCCGCCCGATGTCGGTGATGCGCCATCGGTGATCTTGCCACACTAGCGCATCGCAATCGTTTAGTTTACTGAGAAAGCGCTGAGCATACATGCGTGGCTTTTGCAATATAGGCTCGTTGTTCAGTAGAAGTCCAAGTTCCTTCTCCGAAGCCCCTTCAGGTCGGTCGGCATGTTCTAAAACCGTCTTAAAGATGTCACGATACTGTGGCTCATTTCCAATAAGCTCGTTCAGACGATCGGCTGGATGATTTTTTTCTAGGACAGCGGCGCCATCGGCGGTGGTGTGCCAGTAGATCTTCGGTGGGGTGGAGGATTCCAGATATTCGATGCCATCGATGACGACAGTGGTAGGCTCTAGATCGAGAGCCTCGTAATCGGCGCCGTCTTCTGTCTGACGTTCTAGGGCACCGGCGCGATTCAGATGGTGAAGAATGAGGTTGGGCGTGAAGATGCTCTTGATGTTTTGTTGGTAGTCGTCAATGAAAGCTATCATGTCTTCGTTGGGCTGAGGGTCAAGACATCGCTCCATGACGTCCAACAGCAGCTTGCGTGAGGGTTGCATATTGTCAAAGAGGGTGGCAATGCGTATCGCAGCCGGTTGTTGAGCCAGCTGTTCGCTGGATTGAGCTAAAGCCTCCGCTGTGGGGAACTCTTTGGGGTCGGGTCGCATAATGCCGCTTTCCAAAGGGGCATCGATGTCTTCATCGATATTGAGGTCGGAAAGGGGATTGAAGGAGTTGGATTCCTCTTCTAGGGATAAATCGAAGAAATCGTCTTGGGTCATAGGTCAGCTCCCTTTTACAATTATTGGTTTGATGGCACACAAAGAAAAGCCCTTGTGTAGGCACCTTGCTCCATACAGATAATTGCTGGGATTACCCCAAGCGTTTCCCCCAATATTATGATACGGCCTAAGGGACTTTTGCGTCAAGGACGTTTGGGAATGGCGCCTTGACAGCTCTTTTCACTGAAACTATTATGACAGCGGGGAAGCCGCCCAAAATATTGAGCGGACATCGTTTGCAAAAGAGCGACGAGCAGGTTGGGGAACCTGCCGACACTGCTTTGTGTCATAAAAAGCGATGTCTGAGGGGCGGATCATGGAATCCACTGAAAAAAAGCCTGTTATTACACGTCGGAACCTCTGCCTGGGGGTTGGGGGAACCGCTGTTCTGGCTGCTTTGGGCGGCGTCAAGCTAGTTGGAGCTAAAAAGCTTGTTAGACCGCCAGGCGGCCAAGATGAAAATCGCCTTATCTCTGCATGCATTCGTTGCGAGAAGTGTTTTGAGGTGTGCCCTCACGGCATTATCTCGCCAGCACACGTCGAAGATGGTCTCGTGAACATGCGTACGCCCATCATGAACTTCAATGATGCCTGGTGTGATTGGTGTGCCGCGGACAACGATGGCGTGCCTCTGTGCGTAGAATGCTGCCCCACTGAGGCGCTGGCGCTACCTGAGGGGGCGAATAAGGAAAATACCATTTTGGGTAAGGCTACCATCATCGAGGACTGGTGCCTTGCCTATCGTTTCATGGGATGTCGATTTTGCTTTGATGCGTGCCCTTTCGAGGCCATTGAACTCGACGAGAACAACTTTCCCCATATTATTTCGGAGAAATGTAATGGTTGCGGAGCCTGTGAGAGTGTATGTGTGTCCCAGCGCGATGCCTCTATCTCGGCTGGCTCTACCAGTCGTGCTGTCATCGTCGTTCCCGATACGCAAGCATAGGGGGTAGCTATGAAGACGAAAGCTCTGAGAATTGCTATTCCGATTGTCGTAGCGGTTGTCATTAGCGTTGGGTTTGTCGTTCACTCGGGTGTAGGCACACTGTCGGCCTTCGGCTGGGAGTCGATATCAGTTCTGTGTCCGTTGGGCGCCCTCGGCACAATGCTTGCTTCGAAGATACTTGTGCCTCGTGCTGTAATCTCGCTCGTAGTGGCCGTTATCGCCATTGTGATTTTGGGCAGTGCTTTTTGCGCTTGGGTGTGTCCCATACCTGTTGTGTCTAAACTACGCAACTTGTTTCACAAGAAACCGCTAGAGGGCGAGAAGGGCACAGCAGAAAAAAGTACTTTGACTGAGGCTGCTTCTGAGATCTTGAAACCTCATTCCGAGGATAAGCCTCTTACTGCTGATGAACTTAAGATTATTAAAGGTGGTTGCAGCGAGGGAGAGGCATGTGCCTTTTGTGTCGAGAAGCGCGGCAAGATTGATTCGCGCCATGTGATCTTGGGGGGTTCGCTTTTAACAGCGGCCATTTTTGGATTCCCAGCGTTTTGTCTCGTATGCCCAATAGGACTAGCGTTTGCAGTTATCTTTTTGATTATACTGCTGTTCTCGGGAGGAGACGTTACCTGGTCGGTTGTGCTCGTGCCGGTTCTACTAGTGGTTGAAGTAGTGTTGTTCAAGAAGTGGTGCTCAAAGATCTGCCCACTCTCGGCCTTCATGAGTCTCATTGGCAAGGCTAATCGAACCTTTCGTCCTACTATCGATGACGGCGCTTGCTTAGAAACGTCAAAGGGCTTACATTGCGGCGTGTGCTCCGAGGTCTGCGAACAAGGTATCAATCCGCGTCATCCTGAACTTGGCAGTAACTGGAGCGAGTGCACGAAGTGTCGTGCTTGTATAGAGGCCTGTCCGGGAAAGGCCATTACCATGCCGTTCCTTCCCAAGAAGACCAACAACGTGCAGGCGCCTCCTGTTTTAAGTGATAGCGAAAAGAACGACGAGAATCGTAAGTGCACCGAGACAGTATTGTAAGCCTGAATCTGAAGCTACTTTCGCCTCTTACACTTCAAATTTATGATGCAGGATACATTATCTAAGCTTTATTCAATCGTGTGACCGTAACGTGTGATGTCAATGGGTTTGAAGTGGCTTGCGTCACTACGAATATTTCGCTGTGCTGCGTTGCAAAGCGCCGTAATACGAGGGATGAGTGTGCTTGCTACCTCGTCGACGCCATCTTGCTGTTGCTGCTCGTTGATAACGTCTTCCAAGTTATCCTTTATCGTTTCGGCTAGTTCTTCGGTTCTATCAAGCAAGGTTTCAATATCGCAATGGTTAGTCTTGGCGAATTTCTCTAGGGACGATCGCCTCAACCATCCAAGACGATTTTCTCCTCCAATGGCCATGGCAAGCCGATAGGTTTTTCCGCGTTTTAGATAAGGAGCCGCACTTGCGAGATCATATAGAGGAGCCAAGACAAACTCGCTGTCGCGTAGGTGTAGAAGCGAGTAGTTCTTGGCATGGGCATCCGTTGAGGCTGTTAGATAGTTGAATAGTATTGCGTCCACAAAGCGTTTTCGGCTGTTGTCTTGCGCAGACTCAAGAAGAGCCATAATCTCAAGAGCTGAAGGCCCTCCATCTGCTGCATATTTGCATTCTGCTACCGTGCCTGTAGCTTGGCAGAAATCTTCCTGATGAATACGACTTACCAGCCCTGACTCGGGGGACGTGAAACGATCGTATCGCTGTACAACAAGGGCGTCCATGTCGGCGAACGACATGAGTTGAGTTGTAGCAGCGGGAAGTCCGCAGCGTTCAGCCAGATTCATCGTGATGCACTCTATTAAGGCTTGGCGTGGCATCCCCCAAGCTCCTGGCTTGATTATGACATTCGAGGCGCTTTTTCCCGTGCATTCATACCAGCGCCCTTCAAATTCTCTGAAGGCGATTTTTGTTTGCATACCGCCCAGCGACCATCGCTCTTCGCTATGCGCCCAAGATCTAGCTCTGTTTTCATTTTCGGCAGAAATAATATTAATTAGGCGCTCGCCTATAGTCTCAGGACTTATTTGTACATACCCTTCTGTTTGGGTGAGCAATGCGTCTAGGTTGTTGGGTGCCACTATTTGCACAGCCCCTGGAAGCTCTAGTCCGAAATAAGATAGAAGTGGGAACAGCCCAGTGCTAGTACCCGACTCAATTGCCATTCCCTGGCGCACTTGCGAATTGTCTGGTAGGAGGTTATCGAACCAGGCGTGCACTTCTCTGCCTGAATATTCCTGAGTTGAGAAGGGGAGTATAAGGGAAAGGTCTGGGCCAACGTAAGAGGGGTCGTATGCAAATGAAAGGGCACCTTCAGGAGAAATACGAAGCTCTCCAGCGTGTGTTCCGGCAATGAAAACCTCTAGATGGCAATGGCGGCTACGAATCATCGGGCGCTCCCATACAGGGAGTCAAGATAGGCATCCATATCGAAGTCGTTTAGGCTAGCTCGAGGCGGCACGCCTCGATTAAGAGAGAGATCCCAATTCGCGGCGTTAAGCACTCTTTGGATTGTGTTCAGAGAAACACTGCCAGCACCCCCGGCCTCTATACGTGCGATGGTAGGGCGGCTTACCTCGGCTTCCTTGGCAAGTTGCGCTTGAGTGAGTCCCCGTTCCATGCGACCCATCCGAACGCGTTCTGCTATGTCTTCTGCATATATCATATATACAATAATATATCAAATTTGATACTTATACATGAGGGTTATTCCGATACTAGCTAAACTAGAAAAAACGGTGCCATGTATATTGATGGGACTCATTTCCAATGGTGGTGGCCGATTCAATTTTGCGCACAAATAAAAGACGATTATATTGGCAATAATTGAAAAACGTTTATAGGAGGCAAGTATGTCAGATCCAATTTTTTCGCGTACTAGCATTCGTAAATTTACAGATGAGCCAATTTCCGATGAGCAGATTGAGCAATTGATGAAGGCGGGAATGGCTGCCCCTTCTGCGGGAAATCAGCAGCCATGGGAATTCTTCTTGACGCGTGACGCAGATGTCAAGCAGCGCCTTTCTGAATGCAGCCCATATGCAAAACCTGCAGCCAATGCAGATGTGGCTTTGGTTGTGTGCCAGCGTAGCGGCGATTTGCGTTTTGCCGAATGTGCGACTCAAGATATGAGTGCATGTGTGGAAAACATCCTTCTTGAGGCAGACGCCCTAGGTTTGGGCGCTGTATGGCTTGGTATCTACCCTGTGTCTGAAAGAATGGAAGCGGTTGCCAATCTTATCGAATGCGGCAGCAATTTGACGCCATTTGCGCTTGTGGCAATTGGGCATCCAGCGGAAAGCTTTGAGCCGCGTAGCGCCAATAGATTTGACATGTCTCGCGTCCACTGGATCTAAACGCAGCCATCAATCTCTGCCTGAATACTTTCTTTGATTGCCTTAAGCCTCACTTTAGCGAGGCGTGATAAAAACACACTGTAAGTTTATATCGAGCAAGGAGAAATATGAGGAAAGCAGGATTAGCGGCAGGTGTTCTTGCCTTTAGCTTGATGGTATTCGGTCTTGTGGGATGCAACTCTTCACAAGAGACCATAGTTGGCAAAGTGACTGCAGTAGATGGAACAAACATCACTTTAGCCTTAGGCGAATTTGAGGAAAACGATCAGGGCGACTTTGGCGGTCGCGGGGGCGACTCAGAATCTGAGCCGCCAGCTATGCCAGAAGGCGATGCAAACTCATCAGATGCGTCCAGCTCTGATGCTTCTGATGGGGATGCTAAAGGTGGTACCCCACCAGAAAAGCCTGAAGGCGACAATAGTGATAATAACAACGCTGATGGTGGCAAGGGCAGCTCTGACAATGCCGACAGCAGCTCAGACAGTAGTAGCTCAGACAGCGACTCTGATAGCAGCGCCGCCAACAGCAACAACTCTGACAGCGCCGACGGCAACGCTCAAGGTGGCACCCCGCCCGAAAAGCCTGAAGGCGAAGATTCCAACAGCTCTGATGGCGAATCTTCTGAAAACGGCCAAGGAGGCCCTGGCAATGGTGAAGCTCCGTCTGATATGAAAGGCGGCATGCGCGGCGGTAACTTCACTGAAAATGGCGAGACCGTAAGTATCGATGTTAGCAGCGCGACTTTCACCAACGACAACTCTGACATACAAGTTGGCGATATATTGACCATCACGCTTGCTAGCGAAGGCAAGGCAGAAACCGTGACAATCGAAAATGTGCGAGGTGCAATGGGTGGTTCCGGCAATTCTGGAGAGGTTAATCAGGGCTCTGCTGCGAACACGATAGATTCCGATGGCGAATATTCCGATGAAACCTACACTTCAACAGGCGACGACGAGAACGCACTTCGTCTGACCAATGGTGCTACCGTTTCGCTTAGTGGTGTCAGTGTAGATAAGAGTGCAGGCTCAAGCTCTAACGTGGAAGATGGCGATTTTTACGGAATGAACGCGGCGTTGCTCGCAACCGATGGTGCACAAGTTACAATCACTGGCGCAAATGTCAAATCGAACGCTCAAAATGGAAATGGTGTCTTTAGCTATGGCGAGGGCACGGTCGTAAATATATCCGACTCTACGATCGACACTTCCGCCGACAACTCTGGTGGTATTCAAACCACAGGTGGCGCGACCATGAACGCGAGCAACTTAACCGTGAATACATCTGGAAATTCCGCTGCGGCAATTCGCTCTGATCGTGGAGGTGGAAGTGTAAATGTTGAAGGCGGAACCTATACCTCAAATGGTACCAATTCGCCAGCAGTTTATTCCACGGCAAACATTTCTGTATCTAATGCAACACTTTCTGCATCTTCCTCTGAGGCGCTTGTAATCGAAGGCCAAAACTCCATTGCTCTTTCAAATTGCGATGTTACAGGCAATATGAGCGATACAGAAGGTTCAAGCTCTAATATAAACGTGCATAACGTCATGATTTATCAATCGATGTCGGGAGATGCTGAACAGGGAACCTCTACTTTTTCCATGGAAGGCGGAACGCTTACCTCTAACAATGGCGACATGTTTTACGTGACGAACACCCATAGTGTGATGACGCTAAAGGGCGCGAATCTAATTAATAAAGATGACGAAGGCCGCCTACTTCTTGTTTCTGGAAACGATGCTTCTAACGGGTGGGGCACGGCAGGCAAAAATGGAGGTCAGCTTGAGCTTACAGCCGACAGCCAAACACTGGAAGGCGCAATCGAGGTTGATAGCATTTCAACTTTGCAGCTTGACCTTAGCAATGGCTCGACTTTGACAGGAACCATAAACATCATTGACAATGAACAAGGCGGAGACGCGGTAGACAACAACGCTGTTGTGACTATAGATGAAGGTAGCACTTGGAATCTGACGGGCGATTGTAAGATTACCAGCATCGACAACAAGGGGACTATCAACTTCAACGGTCATTCGATTACGCTGTCCGATGGAACCGTCCTTAGCTAAGTTTGTATTCGATAATAAGCTGCAATTCACGCAACCTTGTGTTTGTTGTAAAGGGAGGTGGGTTGCAGCATCAGTTTCAGGAAAGTGAAAAATGCGTTTGTTGGTTGCTGAAGATGACCCGCGCTTGTTAAAGTCGCTCGTGCACATCTTCAAGACGAACAATTATTCTGTCGACGGCGTCTCAAATGGAGACGATGCCTTGACGTATGCGTCATCTGGCGATTACGACGGCCTTGTTCTGGATATTATGATGCCCGGGCGTGACGGTATAGAACTTCTTCGCGAACTTAGGGAAAAGGGAGACAAAACCCCGGCACTATTTCTTACAGCTCGAAGTGAGGTTTCCCAACGCGTTGAAGGCCTTGATGCTGGTGCCGATGACTATCTTCCCAAACCTTTCTCTACCCCTGAACTTTTGGCTCGTGTTCGAGCCATGCTTAGGCGAAAAGAAAACTACACCCCCGATACGTTGAAGTTCAACGGTGTGGAGTTGGATGTTTCTACATACGAGCTTATTTACGAGGGGAAAAAGCAAGCACTTGGTAGCAGGGAATTCCAGATCATGGAGATGCTTATGCAGCATCCTGGCAACATTATTTCTTCTGACCGCTTTATGGAACAAATCTGGGGATGGGATAGTGATGTCAACGTTAGCGTTATTTGGGTTCACGTATCAAACCTTCGAAAAAAGATAGATGCAATCGGAGCTGCGATTAACATCAAGTTCGTTCGTGGCGTGGGATACGCCCTAGAGGAAAGAAGTGATTAAGGAACTTCGAAAGAGATTCGTTCTTGTAACGTCTATCACGGTTGCCGCAGTGTTTGGCATCGTGTTTGCGTGCGTGGCTCTTATGAGTATCTCTCAGATGGATGGGTCTTTGGATAGCATCACTTCTGTTATCGCAGAAAACGGTGGCGAGTTCGGCGATCCAGTCGATGAGCTGGACAATTCAGGTGATGAGCTCGGCGACTTGGGCAACTTAGGCGATCTAGGTGAGGCTAGCGATTCAAGTAATGGCGACACAGGCGACACTGGCAGCAATTTGCGCGAGCCTTTTCGTCAAGAAGGGCCGCGTGATAGAGGTTTTAGTCGAGACACTCAGCTTTCAACGCGCTATTTTGTAGTCTGGATGGGTTGGGATGGCGAGTTTTCCAACCAAGACACTAAGCATGTGTCCTCTGTTACTGAAAGCCAGGCGCTTGAATATGCCAGGGAGGCGTTTGTATCCAAATATGATACCGGCTGGATCGGCGACTTTCGGTATCGTGTGGCTTCTGATGAAAACGGCAAGATTGCGGTATTTGTAAGTGGAGAACGCGAAAAATCCTCTACATTCAGTCAGCTAAACCTAATACTTATTCTTTTTATAATCAGCTTCCTTGTGATTTTTGTTTTGATTTTCATCGTGTCGAAGCGGGTGGTGAAGCCTATAGCAGACAGCTACGACCGTCAAAAGCAATTCGTAACAAATGCTAGCCATGAGCTTAAAACGCCTCTCACTATCATGATGTCTGATTTGGATATTGTTGAATCGGAGGTTGGAAAAAGCGAGTGGATTGACGACATTCGCGCAGAGGGATCGCGTATGGGTTCTTTGATAAACCAACTGGTTTCACTTGCGAGAATGGATGAGCAAAATACCTCATTAGACGTCACTGAATTCAGCTTGTCGGACTTGATCCTAGACAGTGTTTCGGAATTCGAGAGTTCGGCATCCAAGAAAAGCCAAACTTTAAAGACCAAGGTATGCGCAGACGCGAAGTTTTTGGGCGACGAGCGCCTTATTCATAACCTCATGGGCATACTGATGGATAATGCCGTCAAGTATTGTGATGAAGGCGGTCTTATAAAGGTATCGCTAACAACTCACGGAAAAAATCATACTATATCTGTTGAAAACACATATGAAGGTGCGAGCAACGTCGACTTAGATCGCATATTCGAAAGATTCTATCGTGAAGACAAGGCGCGTACCTCAAACGGGAGTTTTGGTGTGGGGCTTTCTATTGCCCAAGCCTTGGCTAAGGCACATCATGGCGATATTTCTGCCTACGTGTCTGGCTCTTCTGTAATTGGATTTAAGGTCAATTTGCGTTCTTTATGAAATAAATGTATCTACGAAGTTTCCTTTAGTTCCGCTTAAGGCAGTTTGCCTATAGTCTCTGCTTGCAGGCAAAATCTATTCTTATACAGGCTTAGAAAGGCTCGGTTCCACAATGAGTGAAACTGAAATATCGAAAGACTTGCGCAAGAATCGCAGTTTCGTCGCCAGACATAAAGTCGGTCTGATACTTGGCATAGTACTTGTTATTTTGATAGTGCTGGTAGTTGCGCATCTAGTGGCAAACTCGCCCGTGCGTCAGAACGATGAAGCGCAGGCTTCATATAGCGTCGAAGAGGTTAGTTCGGGCACGATCTCGAAAACGGTTTCTGGAAGTGGGACTTTAGAAGCAATCACTCAGGAGACCTTCACGGCATCAAGCGACGGCGAGGTTAAGAAAGTCAAGTTCTCTGCAGGAGATACCGTTGAAGAAGACGATGTTATTGCCGTCATAACCGACGATGATGGTGACAAAGAAACGATTCAAGCCTCCTTCGATGGTGTGATCACTGAACTATCCATCAGCAAAGGAGATACCGTAACCAAAGGTGCGCAAATCGCACAAGTCATGGGCACGGATGGCTTCACCATGGATATTTCTGTTGACGAGTCGGATATTGATCTTGTGGAAAAAGACCAGGACGTCGACTTCAGCATAGAAGCATCTTCTGAAAGCTATACAGGAAAAGTTGCCTCGATATCGTATAACGGCACTGCAAGCAACGGTACTACCACCTTCCCGGTCAGCGCGACCATCGATTACGAAGAAGGCCTGTATCCGGGAATGACTGCAACGGCTCAAATCGTAATAGAGGAAAGCGAGGAAGGCCTTATAGTTCCGGTTGCGGCCGTAAAAACCTCAGGTGACGAGAAATATGTATACCTAGCACCAGATGGGTCAAGTGCCGGTGAATCGCTTGAAAGTGATGCGGTTGACCTATCGTCTTTAGAGAAGGTCTATGTAGATACCGACATGTCTGACGACTCGTATATATCGGTCACCGGTGAAGGGCTTGTCGCGGGTGCTTTGATTATCGTGGCCACAGAAAACACAGAAGAGGAATCCGATTCAAAAGGCGGCTTTGATGGCGAAGACGGGATGGGCTTCGATAAATCTGCTCGCGGAGACATGATGGACGGCGAAATGCCCAGCGGTGGCGCAATGGGTGCAGGGGGGTCTTCGGATGGCGGCACACCTCCTCAGGGAAGCGGAAACTCGGGAGATACCGCGAGAGGTGCGTCGCAATGATAAAGCTCTCGCATATAAATAAGTCATACCAAATAGGCGAGGAAGAGCTTCACGTGCTCAAAGATGTGAACTTACACGTCTTGCCGCACGAGTTTCTCTCGATTCTAGGACCTTCGGGTAGTGGGAAATCTACTTTAATGAACATTATCGGATGCTTAGACGTTCCCGATAGCGGCGACTATATTCTAGATGGGGAATACGTCAAAGATTGCACCGATGATGAACTTAGCATGATTCGCGGCTCGAAGATCGGCTTTGTTTTCCAGCAATTCAATTTGTTATCAGACTTGACGGCTTACGAAAATGTCGAGACCCCGCTTCTCTATCACAAGGTTTCTTCCGAAGAGAGGCGCGCGCGTGTTATAGAAAAGCTTGAACAAGTTGGCTTGGCCGACCGAATGAACCATAAACCCTCACAGCTATCTGGCGGCCAACAACAGCGTGTAGCCATTGCCAGAGCCCTTGTAAGCGATCCTTCCATAATCTTGGCAGACGAGCCAACCGGAAATCTAGATTCTGCATCTGGCCGGGAAATTATGGGCATTCTTAAAGGGCTTTGGAGCCAAGGTCACACAATAGTTCTAATTACCCACGACTCTGATGTTGCCAATAACGCGCAGCGTAAAGTTTATGTGCATGACGGTGTTCTCAGCGAAGATGGGAGCAGGTCATGATAGGCAAGATACTTCAACTTGCGGTGAAGTCGATTGGCAACAACAAGATGCGTTCGTTTCTAACCATGCTTGGAATCATAATCGGCGTTATGGCTGTTGTTATTTTGGTTTCTATCACGCAAGGTGCGTCAAAGGGAATTACCGATAGCATTTCTGAAATGGGTGCAAACAGGATTTTGGCAACCGTAACCGACGAGGATGTGACTATATCTCTAGAAGATGTCGAAGAGATCGATTCGTATCCATCCATTAGCGCTGTGGCACCCATCATTTCCACAAGCCAAACCGTTCGAAAAGATGGCGAGGCTGGATCCTATTCGATAGTTGGAATAACACCTGACTACTTCGAAGTTCAAGGCATCAGCGTGCAAAAGGGAAGGGAGATCGTGCCTTCCGATAACGATTCGACCACTTCTGTATGTGTGCTTGGAACAGAAGTGGCTACCGATATGTTTGGAACATGGGATGCAGTGGGAGGAACCATCGTTATTGGAAGCGGCGTCTATACAGTAGTAGGCGTGCTTGCAGAACAGGGGTCAAGTCTGCTTGGGTCTGAGGACAGCAAGATACTTATCCCCTTTGCTACTGCTGCAGTTATCACAGGCGAGGCCGGTGTAAGCAGCTTCTATGTTTCGGCAGCTAGCGACGAGATGGTTACCCCTGCGATGAACACCGTCAATTCGTTTTTGTTGCGTCAGACGCGTGATGAAGATGCGTATACCGTGAGCAATCAGTCTGAGGTGCTTGATACGATGGACGACGTAACAAACACTATGTCGCTTCTGCTTGCAGGTATCGCTGCAATATCGTTGATCGTTGGCGGGATAGGCATTATGAATATCATGCTTGTATCTGTTACTGAAAGAACTCGCGAGATAGGCATACGCAAGGCTATAGGCGCGAAACGCAAGCATATACTGCTTCAATTTTTAAGCGAGTCATGTATCTTGTCGGTTATGGGTGGAGTTATAGGGCTTGTTTTGTCGATGCTTGCTATCGAGATTTACAACATTGCTACATCCTCTTCAGTTTCCATGAATTTCTTGATAGCTCTTGGAGCCATATTATTCTGCGCGGTCATAGGGGTTTTGTTTGGTAGCTATCCGGCAGCAAAGGCTTCTCGTTTGCAGCCAATCGATGCACTAAGGACGGCATGATGAAGAAGAAATGGAGCATGAAATACAAGCTGGGCTTAGTTGCTTGCATCGCTGTTATTGTTGTTCTTGCGGCTTTTGTTGTGATGCCGCGCCTTTTAGTGAAAGATACCTCTACAAATGTCGCTACGGTCTATAGTGTAGACCAGGTTTCATACGGCTCAGTTTCTAGGTCGATATCGGGAAGCGGCAATTTGGAAGCTCGCACCCAAAGCACGCTTAGCGCTGATGAAGACTGCGAAGTCACGAAGGTTAAGAAGTCTTCAGGGGAGGTTGTTTCTTCTGGTGACGTGATAGCTGTTCTTACTAATGACGATGGCGATACAGAAAAAATAACTGCGCCATTCGACGGCGTCATAACAGAGCTTTATGTAAAGAAGGGCGACGATGTATCGGCGGATGGTGAAGTCGCACAGGTCATGGCAAAAAGCGGCTATGACATGGAAATTTCCATTAACGAATCAGATATCGGGCTCGTTTCAATTGGTCAGACGGTGCTGTTCGATATTGATTCTGTGAAAGATGAATACGAGGGAAGCGTTACCGAAATTTCTTATGATGCGACAACGGATGGCGGGGCAACTGTTTTCAGTGCTGTTGTTACCGTAGGCTACATTGAAGGTGTATACCCAGGAATGAACGCGACAGCCGAGATTACTGTCGATAAGAGCGCAGAAGGGCTAACGGTACCGGTAAGCGCGGTTTGCTACGACGATGACGACGAGACTTTCGTCTATCTTGCACCGGACGGTGCTTCTTTGGCTCTTGAGTTTACCTCCGATGAATTGAACTTAGAAGAATGCACGAAAGTGCCCGTAACAGCAGGTATTTCGAATGGCATGACCATATCTGTTACAAGCGACGAGCTTGGCGAGGGAGACCTAATTCTTGTTATCACCGCTATATCAGATGCCACCGAATCTGAAAGCGAAGATGAGGACGATGAGTCCATGACCATGGGTGGCATGGGAGCTATGGGCGCAACGGGTCGCGAAGACTTAGGGTCGGGAGGAGATCGCGACTCTGGGCAGCGATCTGACTTTAACCAAGGCGGTTCTAATTCTTCAGGTGGCGCTGTCCCTAGTGGAAGCGCCCCAAGCGGAAGCGGCTCTGGTGGCAGTGCTACAGGTGGCAGCGCCTCTGGCTCCACTTCCTCACAAGGTTCTTAAGCTGCGAGTGTACGGATAAATTGAAGGTAGGGAAACTTATGCTCGTTAAACATAAAAGGTTGCATATACCTAAGAAGCTCACTCGCAGCATTTTCGCGATATGCATGATGGCGCTCCTAGCTTTTCCGACTAGTCTTTTGTTTTTGGACTGTGAAAAAGCCGAAGCCGAAGAGCAGATTACAGTTGAGTGCGAAAGCGTTTACGATGGGCAGTCACATGGAATCACTATCACTGGTCTTTCACAAGGCTATGTCGTCACATATCAGCTAAAAGACAGCGATGAGTGGCTGGATGAGTCGCCTGTTGTAACGAATGTTTCTGACGCTTCAAAAGAAGTGCTCGTTAAGGTAACAAACACTTATGAGCAAGAGGTTTTCTCTAGCTGGGTTACTTTGAAGATAATTTCTCGCCCTGTGACTATTACAGTCGACGATGCTAAGGTTTCGATGGGCGAGCAGAACCCGACCTATACAGGCTCGATAACGAAAGGCTCGTTGGTAAAAGAAGACGACCTTGGAAAAATCGAGTACTCTTCTTCTGTAAACACTAACAATATAGGTGTTTACAAGGATGCTTTGTACGCTTCATATACTGAGAACAGCAACTATGATGTCACGGTTAAAAAGGGAACTTTGAGCGTTGTTGCTGGAAGCGTTTCTGGCTCTTCCACAAAAGGTGGCTCTCAAGGCTCTTCGGGCTCTTCGGGTGCATCCGGTTCTGCGAGTTCTTCAGGGTTTTTAGGCACATCAGGATCTCAGAACCTCACTGGTTCCGGGAACTCGAATATGGGCTCTATGTCTAATGGTTCATCTGCGACGAACTCGAAATCCTCAGAAGGTGCAACTGCTACTTCGACGCTTGCTGGTAGCTCGGCAGGCACGAGCGACTCTGCGGTTCTTGGCGATGCTCAAGAAACTGGAACCATCACAAAAGCTTCAACACCGCTTGCCGCTAGTGTTGCTAGCAGCACTTCAACCATTCCTGTTAAGTATGGCGAAACGATTCAGCTTAATTCTTCGAATGCCGAAGATGCGCTAGATATTACGTTTTGGCTTGCATGCGCAGGTATTCTTCTTGCGGCTATCATCTGTGTTGTCATAATCGTAAAGATTCGTTCTGCTCGATAACGAGGCGCCAGGAATAGCTTATTGACAGGAATAGCTTCTTGATATTGGATCAATTAGCCTCTTCTCAAAATGAGTCAGTGCGGTTTTGAATACGCAGTTGAGAAGGCACCCAATGGCGCCATCTAAGTATTATTTTGAACCAATGCTTTAATAAGGCGAACGTGTGCGTCGGAGTCGTTAAGGCAAGGCACGTAAATCATTTCGGTGTCTTGTAGTGCAGGATTGATAGTGGAACATTCTTGCCGCAGCGTAAGTTCTATGTCGTAGAGAGTCTCAAGACAATCAATCGAAAAATTCGGGGCAACCACAAAAAGTCGGCCTTCAGGTTTTTTGAGGTTCGAAACTATCTTTCTTGTTGAAGGGCCTAGCCATTTGCGGCTTTTGTCGAAACGGCATTGAAACCCAATTGCCCACAAATCTTTACGTACGTTTAGTTTTTCAGCGATGGCTGTAGCACTTTCAAAAACCTGGTTTGCATAAGTGTCGCCAGAGTCAATATCTTTCATTGGTATGGAATGAAATGCCATCAAAAGGAAGTCTTTTTCGGCATCGAAACCCACGTCTTCAACGCTTTTTGCAATAGCGTCTCTGTATTCTTTGCGCTGTGAGTAGTGAGGGATAAAAGTAAGGTCTGGCTTCCATTGAAGGTCTTTTAGGGTTTGGCAAGTTTTGTCCTCTACCACCTTCATGGTGGAATAAGCGCTTTGCGGGTATAAGGAAACTACAGTTAAATGCTTGCAGCCTTGCTCTTCAAGTTTCAAAAAGGCATCGCGAAGGGATGGGCTTCCATAGCTCATGGCGTGAAGTACAAGCGTGCTATCGTTTTCTTCTTCAAGCGATTCTTGTACTTTTTTTGCAAGAGATTCCATTTTGACGTTTAGCGGCGAGCCGTTTTTTGTCCAGATGCGCTTATATTTCTCGGCGGATTTCTTGGATCTATTAGGAAGAATGAATGCCTTCAATATCAAGTTCCAGAAAAGCGGGTTCATTGGTCTAATTCTAGGATCGCTTAGAAAATCGGCCAAATATGATTTAACAGCTTCGGGCTTTGGGGCATCAGGACTGCCGGTGTTGGCTATGACGATGCCTCTATTTGTCATGAACCCTCTTTCAACTGAACCTGTTCATATGATTTCAAAGTGCATCACATTATAAAGTGTTCAGAAAATATAAAGCATGCCAAGAATTTAGAGCGTGCAGAGAAATCAGATCCTTTTAGCTTTTTCGCCTCTTATTTGAAGCGCTTCAAAAGTAGCGAGTTGCTTACTACGCTCACGCTTGAAAGAGCCATGGCAGCCCCTGCAAGAGCGGGCGCCAAGATGCCAACGGCGGCAAGAGGGATCATTATGCAGTTATAAATAAGTGCCCAAAACAGGTTCTGCTTTATCTTGCGCATCGTGGCCTTAGAAAGCCGCAATGCAGTGACAAGGTCTTCTAAGTTGTTTCGCATAAGAACAACAGAACCCGCATCCAGCGCTACATCGGTTCCAGACGCCATTGCAACTCCGATATCTGCCGCTGCAAGAGCCGGGGCATCGTTTATGCCGTCTCCTATGAATGCGGTTGCGGCGTTTGCATGCGAGTCTTTTGTAGCTTTGTTCTGCTCTTTGGCATTTGTCTTCTCGCGTACTTTGGTCACGATCTTGGCTTTTTCGATGGGTTTGATGCCTGCGTAAACTTGGGTTTCAGGAATGCCTAGCTCTGCGGCCACTTCAAGGGCTGTTGCGCGTGAATCGCCCGTGACCATGTAAGAGGAGATATCATCTTCAGCTAACTTATACAACACATCTCTGGCGTTTTCTCTGGGCTCATCGCGAAAACTTATGCTGCCAACTTTCATTTCGTCAACTTCTATCACGGAGCCACAAATATCAATTCCGCCCTTATCTGCTTGGGTTTGGGTTCCGACGAACACTTCATGCCCACTGACTACACCCCTCACACCGATACCCGGGACAGCCTCAAATTCGTCAACTGGATCTAACCCATTTTGCAAGGCTCCCTGTTTTTCAGCATATTGAACAACGGCGCGTGCAAGGGGGTGTTCGCTTTTGGCTTCAATCGATGCGGCTAAGCGAAGGTTTTCTTCTGACAAGTTGCAGCTTACTACTTGCGGTTTGCCTTGTGTGAGCGTGCCCGTTTTGTCGAAGACTGCGGCTTGTAGCTTGCATATGCGTTCAAGCACTTCACCATCTTTTATAAGAACTCCAAGCTGGGCACCTTTGCCCATGCCCACCATCAATGCAGTTGGGGTAGCAAGGCCAAGTGCACATGGGCAGGCTACGCAGATTACCGCGATGGCGGGCATCAACGATTGCACAAGCAGCGTGTTTGCTTCGGCTGGCGGCACAAAGAAGAACCACACGCAGAAGGTTACAAGTGCAATGAGTAGAATTACTGGAACGAATATAGAGGCAATTTTGTCGGCTATGCGCTGAACAGGGGCTTTAGAGCCCTGAGCGTCTTCTACTGCGCGAACGATACGAGCTAAAGTGGAATCGGCACCGACGTTCATAGCGCGAACCGTAATGGAACCGTTGGTGTTAAGGGTTCCGCCCGTTACAACATCATCCACGCCTTTGGCAACAGGCAGCGCTTCGCCTGTTAGCATTGATTCGTCTACTTCTGTTGCACCTTCAACAATAATGCCATCAACAGGCATTTTCTCGCCTGGGCGTACGAGTACGATATCGCTTGTCATCACTTGCGCTAGCGGAATTTCTTTCTCCTCTCCGCCGCGAATGACGGTCGCATTTGGTGGGGTTAGGTTCATTAGAGCCTCAATTGCCTGGTTGGTTGCGCCCTTGGCACGAGCCTCCAAGATTTTTCCTAATAAGACGAAGGTAATTAGCATCGCGCATGTCTCGAAATACGGCATGCCATCGTTAATAGCCAGCGCAACTTCTGTATCAGACCAGTTGCTCGTGATAAGAGGAAGGAAGGCGATCCAAAGTGAGAATATAAATGCGATGGATGTACCTAGTGCCACAAGTACATCCATGTTCGCGCTGCCGCTTTTAAGCGACCCCCATGCACCTTTATAGAATCGCGCGCCGCAGCCGAACTGCACTGGAATGGTAAGTACCAACAAAAGCATATTGGATGCAAACATTGCCTGTATATGCATGGTTGCGTGGTTTGAAGCCAGCATATCTTCTGCGACCTTTGCACCTCCGCCGTTTATGAGGCTAAGTATCCATTCGCCGACGGTCATATGCCACCCCGGAATCATGCCTATACAAACAATGATCACGGTAAGAATGGCCGAAGTGGCGAACACCCGGATGTCGTGTTTGGCACGGGCTGCTTCTTTAGCACGCCTTCTCTCGTCTACCAGAGGAGCGTCTTCAGGGATGATCTCGGCGGTAAATGACATGTCGTCAAATACATGAAGCATGTCATCAATCGTTGCGGCTTCTGGGTTAAACGTTACCTTGCCAGTGTTGTTGGCGAGATTTACCGACACGTCAATAACACTTGGCACGGCGCGGTAATGTTTTTCTATATTCGCGGCACAATTGGCACAGTGCATGCCGTCAATTGCTAGTCGTATAGTTTGTTCCATCATATTTCCTTTTCTTGCCTGATACTTCTTTTGCGCATCGAATCTGCCAGCTTCGGCCACGTTGTGTCTTATTTGAGATTGTTTATCATTCAGGAGAACCTTCCGACAAGATCAACTACCTCATCGACGATCTCGGTATTTCCTGCTTGTACTTCTTCCACAACACAGGTGCGCATATGCTCACGAAGTACTATTTCGGAAACGCGCCGAATTGCCTTTTCTGCAGCTGCAAGTTGTGTGAGAACATCGCCGCAATAACGATTGTCTTCAATCATGTCTTTAACACCGTTTAACTGCCCGATTGCACGATTCAGGCGCGTTTGTACGTTGCGCTGAACCTCAAGTGAGCGCGGCGTGTTCTTTTGGCGGCAAGCACATTTCTTCTTTGCCATAATTGCTCCTTTGAAGTGGGAGAAAGGAAGCCATACAGTTTGGTTTTAGGCATTCGTGCTAGAAAAATGGCTAGCGTTTCCCCGTTTTGCACTACGTCTGTTTTTGCAAAACAGTGCCGCTATTGTATACCCCCTGGGGGTATACTGACAAGACATGATTCCCGCAGGCAAATAATTAGGAGCGGGAACAAATTCACGATGGTGGTTCGAGATATAGCCTTTGCATATGAGGGCTCTGATAAGACAGAAACTGGCTGTCAAGAAGATAGTATAGTGGCGATGGAGCCGAGATTACGTTCCAAGCGCCACTATAAGAAATATAAACAGCAGCAAACCTAAGCAAACCCCAAGGGCTACTTTGATTACGAAACTGCAGCCTCCACCGTTGGACATGATTTAGGCCTCTTGGTTTTCGGTCTGTGAATTATCACTTCGCCAATCAAACTCTAGCTGATAGAAGTTGCCGAGCGCCGCATTAAACATGACACTAATGTTCTGTTCTGCATTCTGTCTAGCATCGTCCATAATTCCGCCACTAACAACCTCAGCTTCGCTCTGTTCGATACATTTCTGCTCGAAGGCTGTCATGTCTTCTACATGAATTGGATTGAATATGTTGTTGCGTTCTTCTAAACATCCAGATTCTTCCATGTTTGGTGTGTTTGAAGATATATAAGGCTGATCCAAAGTAATCTTTATGGTGTTGCCATTTGTGTCGTATGATGCGTTTTCTAGATTCACGGCTACTTTGATGTTGCCGACATATCGATACCAGAAACTATTTTCAGTGAAAGGGATATCGAAGATATCGAAGAAAGAAGCCGAATCAGTTGCTTTTTCAGTGATGTTGTATCGTTGTGAGGCACATACTAGCTCGTTTTGCTCAACTATCCTCTCGAAAACCACAGAAGGAGTAGGTCCGCTGTTGTCATCTGGCGGGTTGAAATGAGAAACGAACAAAGTTCCAATAATTCCCGCGAGCAAACCTAAAACAGCGCATATCGCGCCAACCTTAAATTTGCTTTTCAATGTTTTAGTCAACTTCATCGACCTTCCTTCTTTCTTCATGCGTGAAGCATATTGAATGTAATGGCACCATAAATGAAGCCATTACATAATACATGAATGCAGATTCGTTTTATTTTCTAGAGACATAAAGAAGTCCTAATAGGATTGGCTCTAATTCGAATTGTCTAGCTCTTGGTGCTTGCTATTACTTGCCCATGTATGAGGCTTCATATATGAAGCCTCATAATTCTACAGTGCACATACCCTTTAAGCATGGATATTGAGCAGAAAAGATGCGAGCTTGGAAACTCAATCAGACAGCGTCGAAAAGCGCAAGGGCTTTCGCAGGAGCGCCTTGCCATGATGGTGGGCTCAAGCAAGTCACACATCTGGCGAATTGAAACTGGGCGTGTTGGTGTTGGCATCGACGACCTTTCTCGTATCGCAGACGCGCTAGACACACAAGTGCGCTCACTGCTTACTTTCTAGGTTCCCAACAATAGGGCAAAAATCATAAAGACAAACAGGCAGACAAGAAATGCCAACCCTAAGATCCCAAGCACTAGGTATTTGAGAATCTCACCACAGCCAATATTGATATCAATTCGGTTGTCTGCCATCATTGCCTCCTAACAGGTCTAAAATTTTCGCTACTTTTCTGAGTTCTTCTGGATTGAAAGCCTTGGTTCTCCTGAGGCTGAGATAGGTGTTTAGCTCTTCGTTAAAAACTGTTTCTATCATAAATACAAGCGTATACGAGGCCAGCGTTACGAGATCTGTGCGTTGGTAAAGATCAGGAGAACCTTTTCCGAGCATTGCTATTGCTATTTGATCGACAAATTCGTTGGCCTTCTCAACTGATGCAAGAACGTCTGTATCGGAAAGCTGTGCTATTTCTGCGAGAAGGCCGTCTGTGTTTTTTATAAGACTTTTGATATACATGAAGAATAGGTGCATCTCAATAAAGCCCGCAGTGCCTTTCCCGCCGATCTCTTCTGCTCGGAAGGCTAAGAAGTCTCGATCTTCAAAGACTGCCCAAAAACCTAGATAGCCGATTAGATCAAGTGGGATAACGATCACTTCCCACAGTTGGCAAAACATTTTCAGAGGCGTTTTAACCCCGGCAAATCCGGACGCGGCATCAATACTTGAATATTTATCAATAACGGCATCAAAGGTTTCTAGTATCTCTGTATTTTCAGGAGCGTTTTCGTCAAACTCATCTAGATGCTTACAAGCTATTTCATAGAGATTGCAAGATCTTGATAGGTTGGCAAGCTCTTCCAAAATAGCAGGCCCGCACATCAAGCCATCTATCAGGTTCGAATCTGTTATGGCTGTAAATTTGACGAATAAATCTAGGTTGTGCAGGCGCGTGGCAACACGCTTAAATTCAAGAAGCTTTTCTGCAAGCATTTCTTGTACATCGGATTCATCTGCGTCAAGCACATGTCTAACTTCATCTAGCGAAAACCCATATGCAACCAGGGTAACTATCACCTGAAGCTGCTCAAGGTCGGCTGCGCTATAAAGCTTGCGGTTGTTTGCTACGCCTTCTCCGGTGCGTTCAGGGCTCAATAAGCCTATCTTGTCATAATGGCGAAGGGTAGCTACCGTGACGCCTGTTAGTTTTTCGACTTCGCCAACTGTAAGCCGCACGTCTTCACTTGGCATTTTGGTACCTTCAAGAGCTGTAATTATGCGGTCTTGCTTTTGATCTAATCCGCTCTCTCCAGCCTTGATGCGTCTTTTTACAAGTTTTCGTCCAGCCATGCTCCTCCTTTCGTTTCTGGGAAGTGTAAACCCTGATGTCGCATCGGGGTCAATAGCGAATCACATTTTTTCTGAACAGAAAACTAGGTTGTTTTTCTCTACTAGTTTTTGATGTGGGCGTCTAAGTAGTTTTGCACTGTGACAAAAGCAGGCAAAAATTTGGGGCATCGGCTCATTTTTTTGATGAGCAATTAAAAAAAGGAACTTACGCTTGGATAATTTGATGGCGATTGTTATTATATTAAGCTTCAAAGGAGGCGTATGTATCACTTTGTTTCAGGAGGGAAACAACTCTAGCGTTTCCTCGGTTTTGGTAGGAATTGACGTAGGATCGACAACCGCTAAAATCGCGGTTTTGGATGCTGCGACTCATACCCTTATGCATCATAGATACCTTCGCCACCATGCTCGTCAAGCAGAATGTGTGGCCAAGCTTTTGCGGGAATTTAACGAGTGTTTTGGCCATGTTTCTGCTCGCACTGTTTTCTGCGGATCGGGCGGCGCATCGATTGCCAATGCGCTTGGCCTTCCATACGTACAAGAGGTAGTTGCCAACGCCCTTGCCGTAAGCTCGAATTACTCCACGGCACGCACTGCTATTGAACTTGGCGGACAAGATGCCAAGATGATTCTTTTTGAGCTAGACTCTCAAACGCACCAGCTTAATGTGTCGGACATGCGCATGAATGGAAGCTGCGCCGGTGGCACAGGTGCATTCATCGACGAGATAGCAGCTTTGCTAAAAACGCCCATCGAGCTTTTTAACGATTTAGCATCACATGGCGAGGCAGTTCATGCGGTTTCTGGACGTTGCGGTGTATACGCTAAAACAGACATCCAGCCCTTACTTAACCAGGGAGTTTCGCGAGAAGACATCGCTCTTTCGTCTTTTCATGCTATAGCTAAACAAACTATTGGTGGTTTAGCGCAAGGGTTAGACATAAAAGCTCCCGTGGTATTTGAAGGTGGGCCTTTAACGTTTAATCCTCGCCTTATCGAGGTATTTGCCGAACGTCTTCAATTAAGTGGCAGCGACATTATCGTTCCCGACCACCCCGAAACTATAGTGGCTTTAGGGGCTGCTCTTTCACTTGATAGCCTCTTTTCCGAAGAGCCCGCTACCCTTGACGTAGCTTGCGCCCTAAATGTTTTGGAGACCGAATCTATTTTAGTTATTGACGAAGCGCTAAATGCATTAGAGGGGTCATCTTCTGCCGCTTTAGAGCCTCTGTTTAATAGCGATGCCGAACAAAAAGAGTTCCTGAACCTTCACGCCCTGCCTACCTCGAAAGGGCTTGTATCGCGAATCAGTAGCCAGATGAATTGCGACTCTTCGGCTCTTCAGTCTGATATCTTGCCGGAGCACTTGCGTGTTCATCTAGGCATCGACTCTGGATCAACCACTACCAAATTTGCTTTATTAGACGAAGAGGGAGAGCTGATCGACTCGTTTTATGCTCCTAACGAAGGAGAACCCCTCGACGTGGCGCGAGAGGCTTTATGCGACTTGTTTAAGGCGTATCGAGAACAAGGATGCGAGCTGGAAGTACTATCTTGCGGAACCACAGGCTACGGCGAGCTTATGTTCTACCAAGCATTTGGCGCCGACTATCATACCGTTGAAACCGTGGCGCACGCTTACGCTGCCCAGCAATATGAACCACATGCAACCTTCATTCTTGATATTGGAGGCCAAGACATGAAGGCTATGTGGCTTGACGAGGGAGTAATTACCAATGTTGTAGTGAACGAGGCCTGCTCAAGTGGGTGTGGGTCGTTTTTGGAAAATTTCGCTTCAACGCTAAATATCCCCACTCACGACATCGCAGGTGCGGCTTTCCGTTCAAAAAGTCCTGCCAATTTAGGAAGCCGCTGTACGGTGTTCATGAATAGCAGCATTGTGACCGAGCAGAAAAACGGCAAAACTCCAGATGACATCATGGCAGGTTTATGTCGATCAATCATCGAAAACGTTTTCACTAAGGTCATTCGTGTGTCGAATTTAGATAGCCTTGGCGACCATATTGTTGTGCAAGGAGGAACCTTTCTAAACGATGCCGTCCTGCGCTGTTTCGAGCAATATATAGGCCACCTTGTAACTCGTGCACCTTACCCTGGCCTTATGGGGGCTATTGGTGTTGCGCTTCTTGCCAAAGAACAGCAGCAGCGCCGCGCTGTAAAAATGTCGGGTACTGCTTGTGCAAGTGTTGCGCACGAGCACAGTTCGCTTTCTTCTTCGTCTTTCGCCTCGCCTACGCCTCAATCCTCATTTATCGGATGGGAGGCTTTGCAAAACTTTACTTACCAACAACAGACCAATGTCATTTGCCCCTTTTGCGCCAATCGATGCAATCGCACCCGCATTACATTTTCAAACGGCGCGTCATGGGTCACGGGCAACCGATGCCCTCGAGGGGAGGTGGTGGGCGACCCGCACGATGCCGAAGTTCGAGAGCAGGTGCGCAAAGCCAAACAAGCCATGGAAAGTGTGCCTAACCTCTACGACGAGCGAGAAAAGCTTCTTTTTCAAGACTGGCCTTGCACCCCACTTGGCTCTCCTCGCGATGAAGTGATAGGTATTCCGCGTGTACTTTCCTTCTGGGATACCATGCCTTTTTGGAAAACTCTGTTCCAGGCACTTGGGTTTAGTGTCAAGCTTTCTCATCCCAGCACGCGTGCGCTTTACGAGGATGGTCTTTGCGCTGTTACCTCCGACACTGTGTGCTTTCCTGCTAAGCTTGTACACGGGCATCTTCGCGACTTACACAACCAGGGCGTCGATCGCATCTTTATGCCAAGCATAACCACTGTGCCTTCAGAAAATGTGGCAACAACGAGCCAATCGATGTGTGCCGTGGTTAAGGGTTACCCTTTGGTGGTTCAAAACTCCGACAATCCTTTGCGTAGATGGAACATTCCTTTTGATAACCCGCTGATGCATTGGTTTACCGATAAAGACCGCATCAAGCAATTGGCAGGCTACTTCTGCGATACGTTTGGCATCAGTGAGGAAGATGTTCGCGCTGCAATCAACCAGGCCGATCAGGCTCAACATGCATTCCAACAAAGGTTAAAGCAGCGTGGGGCTGAAATCTTAGACCAGGCTACAGCAGAGGGGCGTTACGCTATCGTGCTTGCTGGGCGCCCGTATCATAACGACTCGCTGGTAAACCACGAGCTTCCTAGCTATTTCACTGATCATGGCATACCTGTTTTAACGGCCGATGCCCTTCCCGATATCTCGGAAGTAAATCTTGAGAACAGCCTTATCGATATCGTTAACAATTATCATGCACGCATGCTTTCTGCGGCTGTTTTGGCCGCGGCTAATCCGCATTTGGAATACGTGCAGGTGGTTAGTTTTGGCTGCGGACACGACGCCTATCTTTCAGATGAGATCATTCGTTTAATGAAGGAGGTTGGCCCTAAAACGCCGCTAATACTTAAAGTAGATGAAAGCGACATTCGAGGGCCGTTGCGCATTCGCACCAGATCATTCATCGAAACCGTGGAACGCAGTCGCGCAAGAAACACTACAAACGAAGGCGACAAAGCTGGCAAAGCGAATGCACCGCAAACCTTCGATATAACCCTTCAAGACCCGTATCCTCAAAAGTACAGCAAAGCCGACAGAGGCCAGCGCACTGTGCTTATACCCAATACTTCTAGAGCTTTTTGTCGTTTGATGACCTCGGTCTTTTCTAAGCAAGGCGTGCGGGCAGAATCGCTTCCTGTTGGGGGCGAACGTGCCATTTATTTGGGCAAGAAATACGTTCATAACGATATCTGCTTTCCCGCTCAAATTGTTATTGGGGAAGCTCTTGCTGCTTTGGAAACGGGCGATTACGATCTCGATAAGGTTGCCGTTGGCACTGGCAAATATATTGGAGACTGCCGTCTGACGCACTACGCTGCCTTGCTTAGAAAAGCGCTTGACGATGCCGGCTATGAACAGGTGCCTATCATCACCAACGACGATGTTGATGCTCATAACCTTCATCCCGGCTTTAAGATGAACATTCTTTCGGCTATTCGTGTCGCTGTTGGTCTGCCAATGATTGATGCGCTAGAGGAATTACTGCGAAAAATTCGCCCTTATGAAACGAAGCTAGGAAGCGCCAAAAAGGCATTCGACTGTGCTCTGGAGTGTGTTGTGGGCGGCATTGAACGAGCAGGGGTAAAGGGCGCAACAAAGGGCTTTAAAAAGGCCATCTCTATCATGAAGCAAGTGTCTTACGATCGAAGTGAGCCCAGGCCAAGAGTATTAATAGTTGGCGAGTATCTTTTGAACTTCCACCCAGGAGCCAACCACAATATCGAAGACTATCTTGAAAGCAATGGGCTTGAGGTCATTGAAGCGCGAATGACAGATGTCATTCGTAAAACATACTTCTATCAAAACTCACAGATTCGCGAATACCATGTAGATCGCCCACCACAGCAAAAGGCTTGGTACAAGATAGCCGATACCCTGTTTGAATTCGCACACGATATAACCGACCGCATCGCCAATAAGCACCCGCTTTATACTCCGCCTTGTCGTATGCCTGAATTGGTACAAGCAAGCGACCCGATCATCCATCATACTTTTGATGCTGGGGAAGGGGTGCTTATTCCTGCAGAAATTCTGCACCATGCAAAACATGGCTGCCGCGCTTTCATTATTCTGCAGCCCTTTGGATGCCTGCCTAATCACGTTGTTGGCCGCGGCCTTTCAAAACGATTAAAAGAGCTTTATCCCGACGCGCAGATTCTGCCTCTAGATTACGACCCCGATGTAAGCTTTGCTAATATCGAAAACCGCCTTCAGATGCTCATTATGAATATTCGAAAAAACGCCGCTACCTGCTAGGAATTTCCAAGGCTTAGCTTCTGTACGTTAACGTTAGCCATTAAACGAGGCGCAACCAATAGCGGTAAAGCCATGAATCTGTGTCCAGCTCTGGGTGAAAAGTGCAAGCCACCTGGTTTTTGAAACGTACAGCAACAGGGCTGCCCTCAAACTCGGCCAGTGTCTCAACGCCAATCTCTGTGGAAGTGATTTTTGGAGCCCTAATGAAGGTCAGAGGAATCTTGCGGCCATCAAGTGTCAATCCAGTCGCATGAGAGCTTCCAAGTTGTCTTCCGTATCCATTGCGCTTGACGCTTACAGGTAAGGTTTGAAAGCCTTCGACCTTTAGGCGCATCTTTGCTAGCTCTTTGCTGCGCTTGTCTAAATCACCTGTTCCTTCAATGGCATCAGCCATAAGTATAAGGCCGGCACAGGTGCCAAGCACAGCAATTCCATCATCGATAGCCTCGTGTATGGGTGCGAACATCCCTAAAGATCTAAGCAGCTTGGATTGGACTGTCGATTCTCCTCCTGGTAAAACTAAGCCATCGAAGCTTTTCTGCAAATCTAAGGCATTGCGAAGCTCCAAGATCTTGTATCCAAATTCTTGGAGTAGATGCTCGTGTTCGACGAACGCCCCTTGCAAGGCTAGAACGGCTATGGTCTTCATGTCACAGTCCGCGCTCTTCCATGATGATTTCAATTTCATCTGCGTTGATGCCTACCATTGCTTCACCAAGATCTTCGGAAATCTCGGCGAGGATGGCGGGGTTATCATAGTTGGTGACTGCTGCCACGATGGCGTGAGCGCGCTTAGCTGGGTCACCAGATTTGAAGATGCCCGACCCAACAAAGACGCCTTCAGCGCCCAACTGCATCATTAACGCCGCATCGGCCGGCGTTGCCACGCCTCCGGCGGCAAAGTTGACTACTGGAAGGCGTCCCGTATCATGGACTTCTTTTAGCAGGTCGAGGGGAACTTGCAGGTTCTTTGCGGCTTCATAAAGCTCGTCTCTTCCAAGGGAGGTTATACGCCGAATCTCATTATTCATGAGACGCATATGGCGAACAGCCTGAATAACATCTCCGGTTCCCGGTTCGCCTTTGGTGCGGATCATTGATGCTCCTTCGGCGATGCGACGCAATGCCTCGCCTAAATCTCTAGCCCCGCAAACGAATGGCACCGCGAATTGGTTTTTATCAATGTGGTAGGTGTCATCTGCAGGAGAAAGCACTTCCGACTCATCTATATAGTCTATTTCTAGGTTTTCTAGGATTTGCGCTTCCACGAAGTGCCCAATGCGGCATTTGGCCATTACAGGAATCGATACCACAGCTTGTATTTCCTTGATTAGTTTTGGATCGCTCATGCGGGAGACACCCCCAGCTGCTCGGATGTCTGCAGGTATGCGCTCAAGCGCCATCACAGCGCAGGCCCCTGCCTCTTCTGCAATGTGTGCTTGTTCGGGATTTGTTACATCCATAATCACGCCGCCTTTTAGCATCATGGCCAATTGACGGTTTAATGTTTGCTGCTCTTTCTTTCCTTTTGCTGGTGTTTTCGTTGGCATTTGAACTCCTTTTGCCTTTTGCATAGCGCCTTTTTGCTCGCCATGCACGTTTTTGTTTTTCTTGCATGTTTTGATTGGTGGAAGAGTCTAAGTTTTAAGTGACCTTATGTATATAATCAAAAACGAACTTTTAGATAAGACCAGTTTTGCAGTGTTCGTAATGTTTTTAGGTTCAAGTCAATTGATGTACAAGGGAAGTTCTGCAAGCCTATTTGAAATTTAAGGGTGAGAAAAGGCAGCTATGCTTACCTATAATCTAGAGAGATCTTCAGGGGATACGCTAGCAAACCAGCTCTATATACACATCCGAAGCGATATTGAAAAAGGCCAGATAAAGCCAGACGAGAAGCTTCCTTCAAAACGCAGCTTGGCACAGCACTTAGGCATTAGTGTTATTACTGTAGAGGCGTCTTATAGCCAACTTATGGCCGAAGGGTTCATAAGAAGCCGTCAGCGTAGCGGATACTATGTATCAAAGCTTGACCTTCCTTACAACCTAGGCACATCTAGGTTTAGCGCTTCTAGAAATGATCGCATCAGCTCTGTAAATAACACTATTGGATTCTCAAATGACTGTAGCGACCTTGCAAATAGATGCATTGCACCAAACCTTTGCAAGGTTCAGGTTAAAAGTGAAGGGAATAATTGTCGAAGTAAAACAGTCGAAGCAATGCGAACCAGCTATCCTGTGATAGCAGATTTCACGGGAAGTAGTCCAGCCACCCAATTGTTTCCCTATAGCCAATGGGCAAAGACTATGCGCAAAGCTCTATTAGAGAACACCGAAGAGTCGCTAATCTTAGCATCGCATAATCAGGGCTCTTTGTCTCTTCGAGCCGCCATTGCTGGCTATCTTAAAGGTTTTCGTGCAATGAATGTGTCTCCAGAACAGATCATTATTGGGGCTGGTGCGCAAAATCTCTACCAGCTAATAATTCAGTTGCTTGGCCGCAACAGCTTATATGCGCTTGAGAACCCCGGCTACAAGCGACTGGCTTTGATTTATAAAGCCAATCAGGTGAAGGTAAAGCCTTGTTGGGTTGATGAGTCGGGCTTTAACCCTGAACATCTAAAGGCAAGCGACATCAAAGTTGTTCACTGTATGCCTTCTCACCAATACCCAACGGGAATTGTCATGCCAGTATCAAGGCGTTATGAGATTTTAAACTGGGCGTCTCACGAAAGCGATCGTTTTATTATTGAGGATGATTATGATTGCGAGTTTAGACTAAAAGGAAAGCCTATCCCCTCGCTTCAGTCCATTGACGACACAGGGTCGGTTATCTATCTCAATACTTTTACTAAATCATTAGGCTTAGCCTTTAGGATTGGTTATGCGGTTTTGCCATGGCGCCTCGTCGAAAAATACCAGACTAAGTTCAGCTTCTACAGCAATACGGTTGGTGCTTTAGATCAATTGACCCTGACCAAGTTCATCGATTCCGGTTCCTATGAGCGCCACGTTAACCGCACGCGTACCTATTATCGGCGAACACTTGAAGCATTTCTGGATGCTCTTATGGGCTCAGGAGAGCATCTCTTTCGTTTACATGGAGTCCAAAATGGTCTGCATTTTCTTTTGGAAACTCCTCGGTCTTTTCCCATAGATGAATTTATTAACAACGCAAAAGGCCGTGGAGTGAAGCTATCCCGTCTGTCCGACTTCGTACTCAGGTGCAAAGATACGTCAAAACCTTGCGTCTCTTCTTCAGAACTTCAACGTTACTTTGTGATGGATTTTACTTCTCTTACGTTGGAAAACGCCGCAAAGGCAGCAGAGGCTTTAATAGCTTCTATCCCGTAGGCGAACTTTCAAACGCGGACGCTAAAACAGCTTGAATGATTAGCGAATAGCGCAACCTCCGCCGATCACAACTTCCCCGTCGTAGAAAACGATTGATTGACCAGGTGCAGTACGAATGTGAGGCTCATCGAAGATGATTCTCGCGCTTGTATCACCTGCAAGTTCGACGTGCGCGCTGCTGGGTTTTTGTCGGTATCCGGCCTTTACTTGTGCGGGGAATGAGCGGGCAGCTATGTTTCCTGAAATGATGTTCACATCGTCTATGTAGGCTTCGGTATCATAAAGGTCGCTTTTCGGGGCAACAATCAGTTGATTTATGCCAATGTCTTTATCTAGCACATAAAGCGGCTCGCTGTGGGCTATGCCTATGCCTTTGCGCTGGCCGATGGTGTAGTGCGCAAGACCGTTGTGGCTGCCAAGCCTTTTTCCGAAAACATCAACGATATCTCCTGGTTCATAAAGAGCCTGAGCGGAAGTGCTGTCAAGAGAATCGTTATTTGAAGAATCGCTATCAAGGTTAACGCTTCCAAGATAGTCGCTTATAAACGCTGCATAATTCCCATCGGGAATGAAACATATATCCTGACTTTCTGGCTTTTCAGCGGTAGTGAAACCTCTCTCTCGCGTGATTTTACGCACTTCTTCTTTTGTGAAATCCCCAAGAGGGAATAGCATGTGTTCTAGATTGTCTTGGGTAAGGTGGTAAAGGACGTAACTTTGGTCTTTTTTCGGGTCGATCGCTCGAAGCAACTGCCATGTTTTCGATTTCGCATCGAAGCGCCTGCGCGCATAATGGCCGGTAGCGACATAGGCAGCTCCAAGCTCCTTGCGCCTTCGCTGAAGTTCTTCAAACTTAAGGTAGCGGTTGCAGTCGATGCAGGGGTTAGGGGTAAGGCCATGTATGTAGGCGCTGCAGAACTTCTTTACCACGTTTTTTTCAAAGCTCTTCTTCAAGTTGAAAACAAAGTGCTCGATTCCAAGCGTTCTACAAACACTCTTTGCGTCTTCCACGTCCTCGACCGAACAACAGCCAGATTCAATTCTTTGCCCAAGCAAGTCCTCGTCGATGAGCTTCATTGTTACCCCGACGCAGTCATATCCTTCATCTAGCAGAAGCAGTGCAGCAGCAGAACTATCCACCCCGCCGCTCATAGCTACAAGAACCTCGGCAATGCTTTCAAGCTTAGTCGTATCGCTTTTATGTGAATTCGAATTCATGACGCCTCATTATTTCATGGAATGACCTTGCATAACAATGTCTTATGCGAAATTCACAGCCACATTTGCACCGCTTGGCGCTTACATGAGGCTATGCCCTTAGTTTCGGTATTGGCATCGTTTATTGACCCACTCAAGCCTTGCCTAATCGCGCCTTAAATGGCAAGTTTGCCTGCATTTCGGGCACGTCTTTCGGAAACAAAGCTGAAACCTTTGGGCGTTAACATTCATCTACTACGCTTTGAATGAAACTTGCGAGAAGGGTTATGCATGTACGGCGCATCAACGCTGCATCAGCGCAAAAACGATAAAAACACAGGAATGTATCGAAGCGAATTCGAACACGATGCCTGCGGAATTGGGGCTATCGCGAACCTTAAAGGAGTGCGCACCCATCAAATGGTCGATGATGCGCTCTCGATCCTTGTGAATCTCGAACATCGCGGAGGCGTTGGTCTTGAACCCAATACAGGCGACGGCGCTGGCATCTTGATTCAGATTCCGCACAGGTTCTTTCGTAAGGAATCGCAGAAATACGGGTGCATACTTCCCGATGAAGGCGATTATGCCGTGGCTATGATTTTCGCACCTCAAGATGAACAAGGGTGCCAAACAGGAAAGAGGCTTTTCGAAGAGATTTGCGCCAAGGAGGATATTCCTTTGCTGTTCTGGCGCGATGTTCCAACCGACTCCCATGGCTTGGGGGACACAGCTATCGATTGTATGCCTACGATCATCCAGTGTTTTTTGGGTCGCCCGCAAGGAGTCAAAAGAGGCCTGGACTTCGAGAGGCGTCTTTACGTTTGTCGCCGGCAAATCGAAAAGGCGGCCAATTGCAACCCAGGGCTAGAGGGTAAGATCTTCTATATATGCTCGATGAGCTCGAAGACAATCGTCTACAAGGGAATGCTCATTTCAAAGCAGATGCGCGGTTTCTTCAGCGATTTGGACGACGCGTCAACCGAAACATCAATCGCTCTTGTCCATTCACGCTATTCCACCAACACAACGCCTTCTTGGGAACGCGCGCATCCTAATCGCTATATCGTCCATAACGGCGAGATAAACACTCTTCGCTGCAATATCAACTGGATAAAGGCTCGCGAGCCGCACCTGTACTCTCCGGTTATGGGTGAAGATCTTGATAAAGTTCTCCCGGTTTTTAATGGTGAAGGCTCTGATTCGGCGATGCTCGATAACATGATCGAGTTTTTGACGATGAATGGGCGCACATTACCGCGAGTTATTTCTATGCTTCTTCCTGAGCCTTGGGACAAAAACGACAATCTTACGGATAAACGAAGTGCATTTGACGAATACGATTCCATGCTAACGGCTGCATGGGAAGGGCCAGCAGCTATCGCATTTACTGATGGCAACCTAATGGGAGCCGTGGTTGACAGAAATGGACTTCGCCCAGCACGCTATTATGTGACATCCGACGATAGGCTGATTCTTTCAAGCGAGGTAGGCTCTCTTGATGTGGATCCCGCGACAATACTTATGGCGGGTAGCTTAGGGCCTGGGCGCATGTTGCTAGTCGACCCGAAATTCGGTCGTGTGCTCTTCGATGACGAGGTCAAAGACGCGCTTGCCAACGAACGTCCGTATCGTACATGGATAAACAAGGAATCGCTCACACTTGACGAGCTTCTTGACGGTGTGAAAATCAAACCTCGCGATCTGCACGACTGCGATATGGAGCTACACAGAAGGCAGGCGGTTCACGGTTTTTACTATGACGATATCGAAGAAGCCATCATTCCGATGGCAAAAAATGGCGCGCCACCTCTTGCGTCTATGGGCGCAGATACCCCGCTTGCCTGTCTTTCCACTCGCCCCAGACGCTTCTTTAACTACTTTAACCAGTTGTTCGCCCAGGTAACTAACCCGCCAATCGATGCATTGCGCGAGTCTTACATGACCTCAACTTGTCTATATCTTGGAAATCACGGCAACCTTCTTGAGGATGCTAGCCAAAATTGCAGACTTGTTCGCTTGAACACACCTTTGCTTGACGAGGAAGCGTTTAACGCTTTGACCTCGATTGATCGCAGGGGCTTCAAGGCAACTATTCTTCAGGCTTCATACCCGCTTGAATCTGGCTCCGATAGCCTAGACAAGGCACTCAACGCTTTGTGTGAGAAGGCGGAAGAGGCTGTTAATTGCGGCACGGACATTCTAGCCATTAGCGATAGGGTCAATGAAGGCGAGATTCCTATGCCTTCATTGCTTGCTCTTGCAGGTGTTCATAATCACCTTCTGCGCTGTGGTCTTCGCACTAAGGCAGACATCATCGTTGAGTGTGGAGACGCTATCACCCCGCATGACTTTGCTATTTTGGTGGGTTATTCCGCATCGGGAATTTACCCTTATATGGCACACGACACGATTCGTTCGCTGTGTGATCGCAAGGTTTTAAAGCAGGATGCAAATGACGCCATAGCTAAATACAACAAGGCAATACTTTCAGGCATTGTTTCGATCATGTCGAAGATGGGCATATCTACTATCCAGGGTTATCATGCAGCACAGGTTTTTGAGGCAATAGGCCTTTCTCAAGACTTGGTGGACAAACATTTCACTGGCACGGTAAGCCGTATTGGCGGTATGTCGATCAATGATTTACAACACGAGTGCGACGATCGTTATCGCCAGGCACAGGCTCAAAAGCACTCCCCATCTCCCGACCAGCTTCCAAGTTCTGGTATAACTTCTTGGCGCCCTCGAGGCGAAGTACACTTGATTACCCCGCAGGTCATAAACCTGCTTCAACGAGCGGTTCGCGAAAACGATTCAGAGCTTTTTGAGCAATACAGCAAGGCTGTGCATGTACCAGGCCGAACCATTGTGCTTAGAGACATGCTTAGCTTTCAAGCAGACCGAAAGCCTGTCGCACTTGACGAGGTCGAGCCAGCATCAAAGATAGTTAAGCGCTTCAACACAGGAGCCATGAGCTATGGCTCAATCTCGAAGGAAGCGCACGAGTGCCTTGCTATCGCGATGAACCGTTTGGGCGGCCGTTCCAATTCAGGGGAGGGCGGGGAAGACCCTGCTCGTGAGGTTACACTTCCAAACGGAGATTCCAAGCGATCTGCCATCAAGCAAATCGCATCTGGCAGGTTTGGAGTTACAAGCCGCTACCTTTGTAGCGCAAGTGAACTTCAAATCAAGATGGCTCAAGGTGCCAAACCAGGAGAAGGTGGGCATCTTCCAGGCAGCAAGGTTTGGCCTTGGATTGCTCGTACGCGCCGTTCTACCCCTGGTATTGGGCTTATTTCGCCTCCACCTCATCACGATATTTACTCAATCGAGGACTTGGCCGAGCTGATATTTGACCTTAAGAACTCAAACCCAGACGCTCGCGTTTCTGTGAAATTGGTCTCTGAGGTTGGGGTTGGCACAATCGCTACAGGCGTTGCTAAAGGCGGCGCGCACAAGATTCTCATTTCTGGTGCCAATGGAGGCACCGGTGCAGCGCCGCGCGATTCCATTCAACATGCAGGTCTACCTCTGGAAATGGGCTTGTCTGAAACCCAACAGACACTTCTTCGCAATGGCCTTCGATCTCGCATTGTGCTTGAGGCTGACGGCAAGCTGATGGATGGGCGAGACGCTGTTATTGCTTGCTTGCTTGGAGCCGAAGAATTCGGTTTCGCAACAATGCCGCTTGTTGCTATGGGATGCTTGATGCAGCGCGATTGTCAGCAAGACACATGCCCTGTAGGCATTGCCACGCAAAATTGCCGTCTTCGCAACAACTTCTGTGGAAAGCCCGAATACGTAGTGAATTTCATGATGTTTGTGGCAGAGCAGATGCGCTCGATTATGGCAGAGCTTGGTTTTCGCACCATTGAAGAGATGGTAGGACAAGTGCAGTGTCTCAAGCAGGATAAAGAAGTTGAAAGCTGGAAGGCAAGGCTGCTTGACCTTTCTCCTATACTTGAGCGTCCCGAGGTCGAGTTTGGTCGGGCTATCAGCTATGCGAGTTGCCCTCACTTCCTTGAAGAAGCTGCGTCTCCCGATGCGCTATCGCAGGTGCTTGACGCGACGCTTTTCATCCCCTACACATCATCGGCGCGCCGTTCACTTGAGCCGATAAGCTTTAAAGCCGAAATTTCAAATGTGAATAGGTGTGTTGGCACCCTTTTGGGCTCGACTGTAACTAAGGCTCATCCCGACGGACTGCCCGACAATTCGATAAGCATTCAATGCAACGGCTCTGGCGGAATGAGCTTTGGCGCATTTCTCCCACAAGGAATTTCCCTTTCGATTACAGGCGACACTAACGACTACTTTGGAAAGGGGCTTTCAGGTGGCATTGTTTCTGTAGCACCTGCAAAGCAAGCTACGTATCGTCCTGAAGAAAACATGGTTGTAGGAAACGTTGCATTCTATGGCGCGACTAGTGGCAAAGGATTTGTGAACGGGCTTGCAGGGCAACGTTTTGCCGCCCGCAATTCTGGGGCTCAGCTTGTGGTTGAAGGCGTTGGCGATAACGGATGCGAATACATGACAGGTGGCACGGTTCTAATTTTGGGAGATGTGGGTATGAACTTCGCCGCTGGCATGAGTGGAGGCGTGGCCTATGTTTATGACGAATCGGACACGTTGGATCATGGATTAAACCCAGAACTAGTGGAGTTACTTAGTGTTGATGATTGCGACGTGAAAACCATTCGAGACCTTTTGATGCAGCACGTAAAGGCTACAAACAGCCCGCTAGGAATAATGATGCTCTACAAGTTTAACGATATCATCTGTCATTTTAAGAAGGTCATTCCTACTGAATACAAGATCATGCTCGATTTGACCGAGCGATTCGAACGAGAGGGAAGCACGCACGAACAAGCGGCTAACCGAGCGTTTGAGGCTATGAGGGAGGCAAGCTAGCATGGGTCGCGTTGGAGCGTTTTTGGAAGTAGATCGTCGGGCACATGGACGTCGCGACGCGCTTGAGTCCATATCCGATATGGACGAGATAGTAACTACCTTGCCTAAAGAAGAGCAAGAACTACAGGCTTCCCGCTGTATGAATTGCGGGGTGGCGTTCTGCCAAAGCGGAATACATATAAGCGGCTCTCGAAGAATTATCGGGTGCCCTTTGCAAAACCTTATCCCTGAAACAAACGACCTTATTTGCAAAGGAAGGTGGGATGAGGCTGTATCCAGATTGCTTCTTACCAACCCGTTTCCAGAATTCACGGGACGCGTATGCCCTGCTCCTTGCGAGGATGCGTGCAATCTAGGCCTTCATGAGAATTCTGTCACCATCCATGACGACGAACGCGCTATGTCTGATTACATGTGGCAGGTAGGAGTAGACCCTTTGCCGAAGGCGCAAAGTACTTCTCCGCTTGTCACGGTTATAGGTTCTGGTCCAGCGGGGCTTGCAGCTGCCTGGGAACTTACTCGACTTGGTTATCAAGTGCGTGTTATTGAACGCGCGAAGCTGCCAGGTGGTCTTCTAATGTACGGTATTCCGAATATGAAGCTTGATAAAGATGTGGTTTGTCGACGCATCAATTTGATGAAGGAAAGCGGCATTGTCTTTGATTGTGGAATAGATGCTACAGATATCGCAGAAGAAATCCTTGAAAGCTCTAAGGCCATACTTATTGCTTGTGGCGCAAGCATCCCAAGGGATATGCCTATTGCTGGGCGCGATTTGAACGGGGTGCATTTCGCAGTTGATTACTTAAGCGAAGTGACGGACGCCATGATCGAAGATAGAAAGCCTTCCATTACAGCTTATGGCAAAGACGTTGTTGTGATAGGCGGAGGAGACACAGGCATAGACTGCGTTGCCTGCGCGCTTCGTCAAGGCGCTAGTAGTGTGACTCAGGTGATTCGCGCAGCACGTCCTGTTTCGTCTGACTACCCAGAATACGAGTGGCCGCTAGCTAGGTCTGGCTGGACTCAAGGGTATGGTCAAGCCGAGGCGGAAGCGCTTTTTGGCGAAGACCCGCGCATTTGGTCTGTTGACACTTTGGCATTTGAAGGCAACGCGGCTGTTGAAGGCGTTAGAATTTGCGACCTGTCTTATGACGGGGGTCGCCATATTGTCGAAGATACTCAGCGAACAATACCTGCGCAGCTTGTGCTAATCGCTAAAGGCTTTTTAGGCTCGGATAAGAAAGTATTGGATGCCTTCGGTGCAGATACTAACGATACTACTATTCATGTCTTTGTAGCTGGCGATGCTCGCACGGGTGCAAGTATTGTTGCAAATGCCATGGCTGATGGGATTGCAACAGCCAAAAAACTTGCCCATAAGCTGGGCTAATGCGCATATAAAATCAGCCTGCTTACGCTTTTCAGGCGATCAAATCTTGTCTTGAATCAGTGCTGTATATATTTGACTTTTGACAAATATATATGGTAAAATATTAACTTTTGTCTACAATTCAAAAACGTTCTGTAGAAACGTTAATTTGTCGTAGAATATACACATCGAAATTAAAAACAATCGATGAATACCTCTAAAAAAGTGTAAGTGCCAGTGCCTGGTATTGCCTAAACAAATAGCTTTTAGGCATATCGAAACCAACATGAACATAGGAGGGTGTGGTGTGGTAAGAAAAAGTGACGCCGAACAGATTATGAGAGCGGCATTGCGCTATTACGAACTTACCCGAAAATCCTTATTCGAGCCTGCTGCAACTAGCAATTTCACAAAGATGCAGACGAACATCATTAGCCTGCTTTTCGTAAGAGGCCCCATGAATATGTCTAGCTTAAGCTTTCACATGGGCGTGACTCCTGAACAGACTTCCAGGAACGTGAAGATACTTCGTGAAAAAGGTTATGTATCTTGTGGCAAAGACTCCGTTAATCGTCGCAAGGTTATAGCGCAGCTTACGAATAAAGGTAAGAAGGTAGCGCAAAAGCAGTTTGAGTCTGCTTGTGAATATCTCGACACCTACTTGGGGAGTTTAGATAGCAAGCAGGTTTGTGAACTTGCCGACCTGTCGAAAAAGGCCGACGAAATCTTACAAGGCGAAGATCTCGCCTAAGTTTTTTTAGATCAAACGTCTGGGTAGCGCATTCTTGTCATTATTTAGCGAATCAGCGCAATAAACTTGAATCTTGACGGTCTTCTTGTCTAGCCAAATAGATGTTCTACCAGCGTTTTCACGCCAAGCAGGATAAGTATTACACCTCCGGCTATTTGAGCCCTTTTTTGGAATCTACGTCCGAATAAGGTTCCGAATTTCGCGCCAATCGCAGAAATAATGAACGTGACAGCGCCAATTATCAGAATATTTATCCATATATTGCTCGTTTCCGTCATCGCAAGCGAGACACCCGCTGCCAGTGCGTCGATAGATGTCGCTACTGCAAGCGGAAACATGGCTTTCGGTGAAAGACTCGAGTTGTCTAGCTCTTCGGTTCCTTTTAGTGCTTCTCGAATCATGTTCGCGCCAATTAGCACAAGCAAGATAAAGGCTATCCAATGGTCTATTGCACTGATATAGGCGGCAAATGAACTGCCAACAAGAAATCCGATCAAAGACATCAGTGATTGAAAGACACCAAACCATATTCCACAGACAAGCGCTGTCTTTGTGCCTTGTACATGCGAGCTTAAGCCTTTGCAGATTGATACAGCAAAAGCATCCATTGCAAGCCCTACGGCTAAAAACAATATGGATAAAAATTCCAAGTGCGCCCTTTCTAAAATAGCGCTAATTATAAGTCTTAATGCTGTAAGTATTGTTTGTATCTTGGCTGGAATCCCTGAGCCGTGAATCAACCCTGAGTTTTCGCCGTGACCAGCTTGTTTTTGTAAGATTCATATAGTGGTGGCGCACAATGTACGATTGGCGATGCGTCCGTTTGTCGCTCTTTATATAAAAACTGTTGAATACATATATAAGCAGTGCAATAATGATTAGCGCATATTTCAACGACGCCTTCGGAAAGCCCACGCCAACCGGAGGTCGAGAAAACTCTGGAGAACTCTTAAGTGAGTGCCGAAGGTGCAAGGCGGCAAAGGCTGCTGAATCTCTCAGGCAAACGGACAGAGGCATAATGCTAAATTTAGCGCACGTGTCCTCCACTGTTTTCACAAATATAGAAGGAGGAAGCGTGGAACAGCTACTCTTAGACATAGTTGTTACGATTAACAGCTATCTGTCGAACTACATCCTAATTATTCTTCTTGTCGCCATGGGACTGTGGTTCTCTATCCGTACCAAGTTCATCCAAATCAGAGGCTTTGGTGAAGGTTGGAGGCGCCTTTTTGGCGACTTTTCGTTCCGTGGCGGAAAACAAGGCGGAGGGATGACCTCGTTTCAAGCCTTGGCTACTGCTATCGCTGCGCAGGTTGGTACGGGAAACATTGTTGGCGCATGCGGCGCGATCATCATTGGCGGCCCTGGAGCAATTTTTTGGATGTGGGTTATCGCGCTTTTGGGTATGGCCACAAATTATGCCGAGGCGGTAATGGCTCAAAAGACGCGCGTGGTAGATAAAGATGGCACCGTTCATGGTGGTCCTGTCTATTACATCACTACCGCTTTCAAGGGCGCCGGCGGAAAGTTCTTGGCCGGATTTTTCGCAGTTGCCATTATCTTGGCGCTCGGTTTCATGGGTTGCATGGTGCAATCTAACTCCATTGCTGAAACTATGAACAACGCCTTCAGCATTCCAACATGGGTCATCGGCATTATCGTGGTAATTCTTGCGGGAATTGTCTTTATTGGTGGGGTTTCTCGCCTGGCCTCGGTTACAGAAAAGATTGTTCCTGTCATGGCCATTCTTTACATAGTCGGGTCTCTTGTCGTGCTCATTATGAATGCTGCAAATATTCCGGCTACTTTTGCTCTTATATTTGAGTGCGCCTTCAACCCGCAGGCCACTGTCGGTGGTGCGACATTCGGAATCATCGCTGCTCTTTCGCAAGGCGCTAAACGAGGCTTGTTCTCCAATGAGGCAGGCATGGGATCCACTCCTCACGCTCATGCGCTTGCAGAAGTAAAATCACCTCACGAACAGGGTGTTGTCGCTATGATTGGTGTGTTTATTGATACCATCATTATCGTTACCATGACAGCGCTTGTTGTGATTTCTGTCATGTATGTAGGCGATGGCACGCTTGCGACAGGAGACTATGCAGCCCTAACTGCAAGCGAAATCACGAAAACCAACATTGCTCAGTTGGCTTTCGGGAAATTCTTCGGAGCCGGCCCTGGTGCTTGGTTTGTGGCTATATGCCTCATGTTCTTCGCCTTTTCTACCATTCTTTCATGGAACCTCTTCGCTAAGATCAATGTCGAATATCTGTTTGGCAAAAAGGCTATTCTGCCATTTAGCATCATCGCTTTGGTTTTCATTTTCATGGGCTCTTTGCTTTCAAACGATCTCGTGTGGGAGCTTGCCGATATGTTTAACCAGCTAATGGTTATTCCTAATGCGATTGCGCTGTTTGCCTTATCGGGCAGCATTATCTCTATTGCGAATGCAAAGCATGACTCTAAGGCTCTTGATGTTCGAGGTGAACGTGCCGAAGAAAAGGTACGTGCCCAAGAAAACAGGAATGCTTGATTGTAAAAGTCTTAGCAAAGCGCTAGTAACGCGAGCAGGGTGCTAGTAACGCAAGCAAGGAGTGAGTAAAGGCGCTAATAGCAGCGCGAAAAAAGTGAAACGTGGGTCTAGCTTAGTTTCATGAGAGAAGAGGCGTCCAAATCTGGACGCCTCTTTCATAATCTTCCCAGCGTAACTTGGTAAAAATTTATATGCAATGATCTTTTGAGGCACAAAAGACGAGTAATTGGAATGTATACTGTTATTACAATGAGTGAGCTTTCGAAATTCATAACAGATTTTGATCTTTATCTGTTCGATAGAGGCGATGCTCAGCGCGCATATAATGTTTTCGGATGCCACCCTCTTCCCGAGTCCGAAGGGAAAGACTCATTTATATTTCTCGTGTGGGCTCCGCATGCAAAAGCCGTTAGCATCGTTGGCGATTTTAACGATTGGGACGACACAGCAAACCCAATGGAAAATTTCCACAAAGGTGTTTGGGCGCAAAGAGTCGACGGCCTTCATAATGGCAGCTTGTATAAATATTGCATCACAGGTTCAGACGGTACCAAGAACATCAAGGCTGACCCTTTCGCATTCCATTCGGAAAATGGGCTCTCAACTGCTTCTAAGGTATGGGATCTATCTGCTTATAAGTGGCAAGATGACAAATACATGGACTCTCGCAAACAGCGTGACCTTCATAGCGAGCCGGTGTCGATATACGAGTTCCATTTAGGTTCTTGGAAGCTTCCCGATGGCCAAGATTCTCTTCCGAATTACAGGACTGTTGCCAAGCAGATGGTTGAATACTGCAAGGAGATGGGTTACACGCATATCGAGCCCATGCCTTTGACGGAATACCCATTTCCTGCATCTTGGGGATATCAGACAACAGGCTATTACTCCATCACATCGAGATACGGAACCCCTGAGGACTTCATGTACTTTGTTGATGTGATGCACCAAAACAACATCGGCGTGCTTATGGACTGGGTCCCATCTCATTTTCCAAAAGACGCTTTTGCACTTGCAAAGTTTGATGGCGAGGAGCTTTTCGAATATGCAGACCCCAGAAAGGGCGAACACTATGGTTGGGGTACGCTGGTCTTTGACTACGGAAGGCCTCAAGTAGTTAGCTTTCTTGTTTCTGCGGCAATGTTTCTTTTCGACAAATATCATATAGATGGGCTTCGTGTTGATGCGGTTAGCTCGATGCTCTATCTTGATTACGACCGTGACGATTGGGTCGCTAACAAGGATGGCGGCAACATAAATCTGGAGGCTGTCGCCTTCCTTCAGAAACTAAACGAATCGGTGCTCTCACAATATCCTGGCACCGTGATGGTCGCCGAGGAATCCACCGCTTATCCGATGGTTACCTACCCACCTTATGCGGGAGGTTTAGGTTTTTCCTTCAAGTGGAACATGGGTTTCATGCACGATACGCTTGACTATGCGAAAACTGACTCGCTTTTCCGTGCAGGCAACCACTATAAGATGACATTCTCGATGGACTACGCCTATAGTGAGGCCTTCATTCTTGAATTTTCGCATGATGAAGTCGTTTACGGCAAGGGTTCAATGGTGAACAAGATGTTCGGCGACTACGAGCAGAAATTCGCCACTCTTCGTGCATTAATGGGATACCAGTTCGCGCACCCTGGAAAGAAGCTTACCTTCATGGGCTCTGAGTTTGCCCAGTTTGATGAATGGGATTTTACGCGAGAGCTTCAGTGGAATTTACTCGAATACCCTATTCATTCAAGCATGCAGAAGTACTCCGCCGACTTAAACGCTTTTTACCTCAAGCATTCGGCATTGTGGCAAAGCGACATGTCGCCAGAAGGTTTCACTTGGGCTAACAAGAACAACCACGACCAAGATGCTCTTGCGTTTATTCGTCACGCAACGCCTGGGGCGGAAGTGGCGGATGCGTACAGTGACGCCGACGACTCAGATATCATCTGCTGTTTCAATTTCTCACCTGAACCTATTTGCGGAATGACTGTTGGAATTCCGTATAGAGGAACGCTTACCGAGGTGTTCAATTCGAACGATAAGCGCTATGGAGGTTCGGGTGATTTCAATGATGCCCCAATTCGTGCGATTAGGGGCTCTTTTGAGGGGCATCCATATCATGCTTCGGTAGATATTGCTCCGTTGTCTGCCGTTTACTTCAAGTTTGACAAGCAAGATAGAGGAGGGTGGATGATGAATCAGCATGAAGAGAGCGTTGCTATGATTTTGGCTGGAGGGCAAGGAAGCAGGCTAGGCGTTCTCACGCGACACAGGGCAAAACCTGCAGTTCCGTTTGGCGGCAAGTACCGAATCATCGATTTCCCTCTGTCTAACTGCGCAAATTCCGGAATTGATGTTGTGGGTACGCTCACGCAATACGAGCCTTTCGTGCTTAACAGCTATATTGGCACAGGGGCTCCTTGGGACCTCGACTCTCCCACAGGTGGAGTTTATGTGCTTTCCCCGTTTACGAGAGTAGGAGATGTTGGAAGCTGGTATGCGGGTACAGCCGATGCTATCTACCAAAACATTAATTTCGTCGATCGCTATTCGCCAGAATACATAGTTGTCTTGTCTGGTGACCATATCTACAAGATGGATTACGCCGAGATGATAGCCTTCCATAAGTTCAAGAAGGCCGATGCAACGATTGCGGTTATGCCAGTGCCTATAGAAGAGGCAAGCCGCTTTGGGATACTTGCGGCTAATGACGAAAACCGGATTACCGATTTCGTTGAAAAACCGGAGGTTCCACCAAGTAATTTGGCATCGATGGGCGTTTATGTTTTCAGCTGGGGTAAAGTGCGCAGCTACTTAATTGCTGATGCGAAAGACTCTTCAAGCTCGCACGACTTCGGCAAAGACATAATCCCTAAGATGCTCAATGCTGCAGAAAAAATGTATGCTTACCGCTTCGAGGGCTACTGGCGAGACGTAGGCACCGTGGAAAGCCTCTGGGAAGCTAACATGGATCTACTCGAGCCTAAGCCAGCACTTGATTTATCTGATAAGGCTTGGACGATATATTCGCGGACGCCTTTCATGCCCGCGGCTTATCTGGATGCCGAATGCAGCCTTGACAGGTGTCTTGTTCCTGAAGGATGCGATGTTGCTGGTAGCATCTCGCACAGCGTGCTTTTCCAGGGAGTGCAAGTCGATGTCGGTTCCTTGATTGAAGACAGCGTGGTAATGAGAAACACGCAGATTGGGCAGCAAAGTAAGGTTAAGCGCGCTGTGATCGCTGAAGATGTGATCGTGGGAGATGGATGCACTATCGGTGGTGATGGCGAGCTTTGTGTGATAGGTAGCGGCGCAAAGATTATGTCGGGGTCCACGGTAAAACCTGGCGAGACAATCGAGCCCGATGTGGTCGTAGACACCACGGTCGCCGAACTTAGCAACGCTGAAATGGCAGATGGCGAGGAAGAGGCCTCTTATGAATAACGCATTCGCCATTGTTTACGCAAAACAGGGAGACCCTCAACTTCGAGAACTCGTGGAATTGAGATCGGTCGCAGCTTTGCCCTTTGCGGGAAGATATCGCATGATAGACGTGATTCTTTCGAACCTTACCAATTCAGGTGTTAGGTCTGTAGGTCTTATTACGCAGCGCAACTATAAGTCGCTGATTGATCATATAGGTTCTGGTAAGGAGTGGAATCTTTCCAAAAAGGCTGGCGGATTGATGATTTTGCCGCCTTATGATCTTGCAGTTGGGGATGATCTGTATCGCGGTTTACCCGACGCGCTTTTCAGCAAGCGTGACTTTATTGATCACCAACGTTGGCGCTATTGCCTTCTTATTGCCACAGACAAGGTATACAGGCAAGATTTCAACGCTATGATGGAAAGGCATATTCAGTCGGGAGCAGATATCACTGTTCTGTATTCTAGAGACGACGCAGTAATGCATGACGACACGGGCTCTACGCATTATTTCCACCTTAAAGGGGATAAGGTGGTTGATCTTTCTGCAAGTCCTGAAGGGTCTGGAGACATTGTGGCAAACCTTGGTGCTTGCATCATGGATAAAGACCTTCTCATGCGCCTTGTGGAAGATACTTGTGCTGAAGGACTTTACAATTTCGACATGGACTTGCTTGCCGGGACTTCTGGCGTATATAAGGTCGTGGGAGTGGAACACCAAGGCTATGTTCATCCTGTATCTTCTGTGAAAACTTACTTCGACCTTAACTTCGACATGCTTGACCCCGATATTCGCTACGAGCTGTTTAACCCGGAATATCCGATCTACACAAAAACGCACGATTCTCCGCCAACGCTTTTTGAAAAGGGTTGTGTGGCAGAGAACAGCCTTTTCGGGAATGGGTGTAGTGTAAAAGGCAAAGTCACAAAAAGCATCATTTTCAGAGGTGTTCAAATAGATGAGGGCGCCGATATCGAGAATTGCATTATTATGCAGAACTCACGTATAGGAGCCGGTGCCAAGCTTCGCAACATGATCATCGATAAAGATGTCGTGATCGAGCCCGGTGCCAGATGCATTTCCGTTCCTTATAATCCCGCCATTGTGCGAAAAGGGGTTGTTGTTGAGGGATCGCGATAATGGCAGCGCACCGTCGAACGGCCTCTATGAAGGTCAAAAAGAGGCCTGCTGCAAAACTCGAGTCGAATTCTGGCGAAACTGATGTGCCTTTAAACGTTGATCGCATACGAAACATCCTCTCAGAGGCACAAACTATCATTGCCGAAGAAGATGCGAAGACATCCGCAGATCTTGCAGAATCCAAGATGCCTTCAAAGGACGAAGAGGCTAAGGCAGATGAAAAAGACAGGACGGCTAATAAGGCTAAGGCTCCTGAAAAGGTAAAGTCAACCAAGAAGGCCGAAGCTGCGAAAGAAACTAAGCAGGTTGGGACAACCAAGCAGGTTGAAGCTGCGAAAGAAACTAAGCCGACCAAGGCGCCCAAGAAGACCAATAAGACAGCGCCAAGCACTTTGGACGATTTTTCTGATCTTCCGGGTGTTCTTATAGTTGCAGCCGAAAGTGCACCACTTGCGAAAACAGGAGGGCTTGCAGATGTTGTCGGTGCTTTGCCTAAGTACCTTAAAAAACTTGGTGTGGATGCCCGCATCATCATGCCTTTCCACAAGCAAATCAAGGACAAGTATGCAAGCAAGGCCACGCACCTGTTCAGTTATTTTCTAGGTGAGCAATGGAGCGATAGGTTTGTTGGCATAGATAAGCTAGAAATAGACGGTGTTATCTATTATTTCGTCGACAGCGAATACTATTTCGGTGGGTCTATTTATGCGGGTGGCAATTTTGAAGGCGAACAATATACCTTCTTTATGCAGGCAGTTTGTGATGTTATCCCGAATCTCGATTTCAACCCCGGAATTATTCACTGCAACGATTGGCATACATCTCTTATTCCCTTCAAGCTGAAGGCGAAGGCAAAAAGCTTAGGTCAGGCTCCTCAAAAGATGCTTCTGACTATTCATAACCTGGCTTTCCAAGGTACATTCGGCGACGATACTAACGCTCGAATCATAGGCGATATCGAGCGCAGCTATGCCTGGGATCTTGGATGTTGGAACATGATGAAGGCGGGCATCGACACAGCCGACCGCGTCAATACGGTAAGTCCCACATACGCTTGGCAAATAACTACGCCACAATTTGGCGAAGGTCTCCAAGACGATCTTCGTTACCTAGCAGATACAGGAAGGCTTTCAGGAATTCTTAATGGCATAGATACCGATGAGTGGAACCCAGCAGCAGATAAAGCTCTTCCCGCCAATTATTCACTTGACAATATGGCTGGTAAGTTAAAGTGCAAAAAAGCGCTCATGAGCGACCTTGGGCTTGAATTTGACAAAGACGCCCCGCTTATCGCGATGGTAAGTCGCCTAACGCCTCAAAAAGGTATTGGCATTGCTTGTGATGTTATGGATTCTCTTGTCGATCAAGGCGTTCGCTTCTGCGTGTTAGGATCCGGCGATGGCGATCTTGAAGCGCGCCTTCGTGATTTGGAGGCTCGCCATAAGGGTCGTATCTGCTCTTTTATTGGCTACAATGGCCAGCTTTCTCACCAAATCTATGCCGCATCAGACTTCTTCTTCATGCCATCGGCTTTCGAGCCGTGCGGAATTTCGCAAATGATAGCAATGCGATATGGGTCTCTTCCAATTGTCCACGAGACAGGAGGTCTAAAAGACACCGTTGCTCCTTACAATCAATTCTCATGCGAAGGCGTAGGTTTCTCGTTTGCTAGATTTGATTTTTGGGATGCTGTGGAGGCTTGCAAACGAGCGCTTAGTGTATGGCCGAATAAGGATATAATGTCTCGACTCATTGAAAACGCTATGCAAATTGATTTTGGTTTCGATCGGTGCGCGCATTCATACGCCGAACTTTACCGGTCGATGATGTGAGGCGAATATGACAACTGATGATGAGCTTAGAATGAGCGGCCTGACTCTTGAAGAGGAGGCCGCTAAAGTTAAAGAGCACATAATCGAAAGAGTACGCACGCAATTCGCGCTTCCTATTGATGAGGCTTCCAAACAGCAAATATATGAAGCAGTGGGGCTGTGCGTCCGCGACGATTTGATGGACTCTTGGATAACAGGCAGAACGCTCACACAGCGCTCTGGTGCGAAATGCTTAATCTACCTTTCTGCTGAATATTTAATCGGACGTTTGCTTACGAACAATTTGATCAACCTTGGCGAATATGACTCGTATTCTCTTGCGCTTCAAGAATTGGGCTACAGCCTAGACGAGATTGAGGAATGCGAGGCCGACCCGGCCCTTGGAAACGGAGGCTTGGGGCGGCTTGCGGCATGCTTCCTCGACAGTCTTGCAACTCTTGGTCTTCCTGCTATGGGTTACGGTATTCGCTATGAACATGGCTTTTTCCGCCAAGAAATTCAGGATGGAAAACAGGTCGAAATTCCTGACACTTGGGTGCTTAATGGGGACGTCTGGGAGACCGAGCGAGCAGATCGCATGTTTGAGGTTCGCTTTGGAGGTACGGTAGACGAACGCTGGAACTCGGACGGAAACCTTTCTGTTGAGTATCGCGACTATCAATCGGTCATAGCCAAGCCTTATGACATGCCTATACTTGGCTACCATTCCCCTTATACAGGCACGCTTAGGCTTTGGGCGGCTGTAGCTCCCAAACAGCTTGACCTTGCAAGCTTCAATCGTGGCGACTATGCAAGCGCTGCTGCAGAACGCGACCTAGCTGAATCTATCTCAAAGGTTCTCTACCCTGAAGACAGCCATTCCAACGGCAAGGAACTTCGTCTTCGTCAATACTATTTCTTGGTATCGGCGACAATGCAGCAGGTAATAGATTCCCATAAACGCAGAAACGGCGACTTGCACACGCTTCCAGACACTATCGCCATTCAAATTAACGACACGCATCCAGCACTTGCAATTCCCGAACTCGTTCGTATCCTCATCGACAATGAGGGCTTTTCTTGGGAAGAGGCAGTGGAAGTGGCCGAGAGCTGCTTTAATTACACCAACCACACTATAATGCCCGAGGCCTTGGAGAAATGGCCTGCAGGGCTTATGCAGCGCCTTCTTCCAAGAATTTATCGCATTATCGAGACGATGGACGCGCGCCTTCGCGACCGTATTTGGCAGACCTTCCCAGGCGATTCAGAACGTATCGCGCACATGTCCATCATTAGCGACGGTCAGGTTCACATGGCAAACCTCTGCGCGCTTATGAGTGGAAATGTGAACGGTGTCTCACAACTTCACGGACAGCTGTTAAAAACAAGTGTCTTCCGCGACTTCTATACGGCATTTCCAGATAGGTTCTTAGGAATTACCAATGGAATCACTCAGCGCCGTTGGCTAGCAGTTGCAAATCCAAGTCTTAACGCGCTTATCAACCGCACTATAGGCCATGGGTTTTTGTCGGATTGGCATAAGCTTCTCGAGCTTGCTCCATATTCTGAAGATGAGGTTTTCCGTGAGGAATTTGCCCAGGTAAAGGCTGCTAATAAGCGTTCTTTTGCCGAATGGCTTATGAGAACACAAGGTATTCAAATCGACCCCGAGTCTTTCATGGACGTGCAGGCCAAACGATTGCACGAATACAAGCGACAGTTGTTGAAAGTTCTACATATCTTAAGCATCTATGACGGTATAGTCGACGGATCTATACAGAATATGCGAAAAACTACGTTTGCCTTTGCAGCAAAGGCGGCACCTGGATATTATCGCGCCAAAGAGATAATTCACCTTATCAATTCGGTCTCTAAGATGATTGCCGAAGACGACCGCACCCGCGATATCATCTCTGTTGTTTTCGTTGCAAACTATGATGTGAGCACAGCTCAGCATCTAATTCCTGCAACCGACCTTTCAGAACAGATATCCACAGCTGGCATGGAGGCATCAGGAACAGGCAACATGAAGTTCATGCTTAATGGCGCGCTCACAATTGGCACTATGGATGGAGCCAACATAGAGATGTCTGAACAGGTTGGCAAAGAGAACATGTTCATCTTCGGTGCTCGTGTTGAAGATCTTGAGGCCATGCGCATTGCCAATTCTTATCACCCTCGCGAGGTCATGGAAAACAACCCGAAGCTTAAGCGTGCGCTTGCCCATCTGATTGACGGAAGCCTTCCAACAAGCGATGGGTCTAAGTTCGAGGACATTTATTACTCGTTGGTTGAAAACGATGGAAACTGTGGCGACAATTATTTCGTTCTTTACGACTTCGATGCCTATGACAAGGCGTTCTGGGAGGCAATCGAGCTGTATTCCAACAAGCAGGAATGGTATCGCAAGGCTGTGCTTAATACCGCAAGTTCTGGGTATTTTAGTTCCGATCGCACCATCAACGAGTACAACGACAAGATATGGCATTTGAGCCCATTTAACCTTGGCGACAGCGAAAGTACTCAGCGGGAAGGCTAGATAAACATGATCGATCTGCTCCAAATGCAGCATGCCTTGGCGCATGACCCCTGCCGGAGGAGCGACCGCGACCCAGTTGGTGCGGTTACGATTGGCGAGAGGGTTACTCTTACCCTTCGCGTGGAGAAATGCTCAAGGCCAGATATCACATGTGTCTATCTCGAGTTTGTAAACGATCCTCCGCTGTCCGATGCTGAAGGTGGGAAGGCGCCTAAATTCATGTGGCGTCAGATTCCCATGACTGAATGCGACGAAGGGTTTAAGGCATACATAGACACACGAGGTTGCACGAGGGTTATCTTCTATAGATTTAGGGTTTGCACAGCGCTTAGCGACATTCTCTATTTCAAGAGATCTGATGATCTTTCAACAGCTGGCACGTCTTGTCTTCCGGGAGTGTGGATCGAGGAGATGGATCCGACATCCGCCTTTCAGCTTACAGTATACGAGCCGGGTTTTACGACGCCTGAATGGATGCACGGCGCCACCATGTATCAGATTTTTCCAGACCGCTTCGCGCGTGATGCTGAAGGTATAAAAAGCGCTGGCGTCAAGGCACATGAGTCTCGAGGCTGGCCTATTAAGGTGCATGAGGACTGGAACGAGCCTCCTTCTTGGGTAGAGCCTTACGAACCTGTCGATTTTTACGGCGCTACATTACGAGGTATTGCAGAAAAGCTTGACTACATTAAATCGCTTGGTGTCGATGTTATTTATCTGAACCCGATCTGCGAGTCTAGGTCGAATCACCGCTATAATACAGGCGACTACGAGGTTGTTGATCCACTTTTAGGTTCATGGAGCGACTTCTTCTATCTTTGTGCGCGTGCCAGAATTCTGGGGATACGCGTGGTGCTTGACACGGTTCTGTCTCACACGGGCTCATCCAGTAAATATTTCAATTTGGATGGCTCTTATGACTGCCTAGGCGCTGCCCAAAGCCCCGATTCCCCGTACAGAGACTGGTACGATTTCAAACCAGACGACTCTCCTGCTTATAGATGCTGGTGGAACGATCCGTCGCTGCCTGAGATAGACGAGCACAATGAGTCTTGGCAGCGCTTCATCTTAGGTGATGTGGGTGCTGCGGCCTCTGAAATAAGCAGCGTGAAAAGTGACGTGCAAAGCGACGCAATTGGCGACTCGAAAAACGATGCAATAAGCGATGCAGGCTCTGCCAAGAAAGCCGGCAGCAAGTCCGCAGGCGGAGTTTTGTCTATGTGGTCAAACCAGGGTGCAGCAGGCTTTCGCCTTGATGTGGCAGATGAGATTCCCGATGACGTGCTAGAGCTCGTGCGGAAATCGGTTAAGGCAAAAGACCCAGAGGCGGCGATAATAGGAGAAGTCTGGGAGGACGCCACAACCAAGGCAAGCTATGGCACAAGGCGCACCTATGCACTTGGACGCTCACTCGACTCTGTCATGAACTACCCGCTAAGAAGACAGCTTCTAGACTTTGTTTTGAATAAGCGGTCGGCAGTACAGCTTTCCACATTTTTGCGCCTGCAAAAGTCGAATTACCCAAAGCCCCTGTATGAAAGCCTAATGAACCTGCTTTCTTCGCACGATGTTGAGCGCATTCGAAGCGTTTTGGCAGCAGGTTATGAATTTAGGGATTGCCCGCGCTCAGAACAAGTTGAGATAGTCTCTAGAATTGATAGGCAAGCAGATTGGCATGCTAGCATACTGCAGCGTATCTTGGCCATGATCACATATATGCTTCCCGGGATGCCGTGTCTTTATTATGGGGATGAACGCGGGATGCAAGGTGGGCGCGACCCGTTTTGCCGCGCGACCTTCCCATGGGATGGTTCTCGCAACGACTGTGGGGAAGACCTCACGGCCTATTATCAGGCATTGGGAAAATTCAGAAGCGCTTCACCTGCATTGCGCAAAGGAAGCGTCACATTTACGCCTTTCAGGAAAGACGTGCTGTGTATCACGAGAATATTTACCCAAAAATCAGGCAATTTCGAGGGCATGTTATGCGTTGTGAACCGAAGCGACAAACCTATACGTGTAGCAGTTGATCTTGCAGACGAGGCTTCTGCGTTGGAGCCATCTGACATTATTGCTTTACGCTTGCGGTCAACTAGATTCCCTCGGCTTGTATTCTCTACGGATTCCGAGAATATGTCGCATGACTCCCATGCCACTCTTGAAGACGGCATCTTTATAGGCGAGATAGGCTCTCTTCAGGCTGGAATCTATCAGATTTCCCCTGGTCTTGGGAAACTGCTTCCTAGAGGAAGCGGGATTGTGTGCCATATAACCTCTGTGCCGAACGCCAATTCTGATGGCGTAAACATAAGCCCCGGTACTTTAGGTGAGCCTTCCAAGAATTTTGTTGACATGCTATCTAAAGTGGGAATCAAGTACTGGCAGACCTTGCCTGTCAATCCCACCGACAAATACGGTTCTCCTTACGCTGGGCTTTCAGCTTTTGCGGGCAACACTGATTTAATAGAGGGCAGCTTGCGGGAAGACGATATTCGTTCCGCCCTCAAAGACTGCGAATATCAAGCATTCTACGAGCATAATAAGGGATGGCTTGAGATACATGCGGCCTACACTGCTTTAAAGTCTCGTTTTGGTGCAGAGTGGTGGACGTGGCCTGAGAATTACCGTAAATGGGATCCAGCTTTGCTTGGCGATAAGTCGATAGCTAAAGATTTCGAAGAAGAATGTGCTAAGCAGTTCATATTCGATAAGCAATGGCGCGAGCTTCACGAATACGCGTCTAGCTTAGGTATTAGCCTGATAGGGGATATGCCCTTCTATGTCTCGGCCGACTCGCCCGATGTTTGGGCGCATCAGGACTATTTCTCAATTGATACGCAGGGCAATATCATAAATGAGGGCGGAGTTCCTCCTGATGATTTTTCAGAAGATGGACAGCTTTGGGGAATGCCTACATACAATTGGGATGCTCTAAGGGATCATGGCTTTGACTGGTGGATCGATAGGTTGAGGCGGATGTTTGCCCTTTTTGACTTCGTTCGCATCGACCACTTCTTAGGCTTTTCGGCGTATTACTCTATTCCAAGTGGGAGTTCGGCTTTAGAGGGGAAGTGGGTACCAGGATCTGGTCTTGAATTCTTTAGGCGAGCTTTCGATAAATTAGGCCCTCTTCCTGTGATCGCAGAAGATTTAGGTATTGTGACCCCTGAGGTAAGGCAGTTGCTTGCACAAACCGCATTTCCGGGAATGGATGTTTTAGAGTTTGCAGACGGCGATCCTTTGCAGTATTGGCGCCCAAGATACGGTCGAGTTGTTTACACTTCCACGCATGACACGCCTACTTTGGCGGGTTGGGCGCTTGAGAGGTATTGCGACAATTCAAATAGCGAACAAGCTGTGGCTTTTGCCTGTGATGTGGCAAAGAAACTTAGCTACAAGGTTCTTGATTCAAAGGCGGATGTTGTGATGTTTCCGCTTCAAGATGTGATTCGGCTTGGAAATGATGCCCGCATGAATACGCCTGGCACCAAAAAAGGCAATTGGTCGTGGCAGGCAACACCCTCCGAGCTTCTTAAAGGCCTGCCATTCATGCGAAGGATTGCTTCTAGGCGCAGGTCCCTATAAGCGCTTTATGGCCGTATACCGTGTTATTTAGCGCACTTAGCGGGGGTCTCTTATGATTTACGAAATAAGCTAAAATCATAAAGCGATAATTCGCAATCGACCACTAGGGGTTATGGCTATGGATTCTCAAGACCTACACTACCTTTCCCTACTTTCGCGTTCGTTTCCAACAGCTAATTCTGCAGCTGCCGAGATTATTAATTTAACGGCTATCATGAGTCTGCCTAAGGGCACTGAATATTTCATTTCGGATGTGCATGGCGAATACGAGGCCTTTTCGCATATTCTGCGCAATGCATCAGGCACGATTCGCATCAAGATTGACGAACTGTTCAAAGACACGCTAAGTGATGAGGAAAAAAAGTCGCTTGCAACGCTTATTTATTACCCTCACGAGAAGATGAGACTTATTCTCGATCAAGAGGAAGATCCTGAAAAGTGGTATGCCAAAGCTATTTTCCATTTGGTTTTGCTTACAAGGCACGTCTCCCAGAAATACACTCGATCTCGCGTTCGCAAGGCAATCTCGAAGGATTTTGCCTATATAATCACCGAGCTTATAACCGAAAACGGCGACCGTAAAGACAATGATGCTTACTACAATTCCATCATCTCTGCCGTGATCGAAACAGGCCAGGCACAAAATCTTATAGAAGAGCTTTGTCTGCTTATACAACACCTCTCAATAGATAAGCTGCATATCATAGGAGACATCTATGATCGAGGCCCGCATCCCGATACCATAATCGACACCCTCCAGGCTCATCCTGACGTCGACATCGTATGGGGTAACCACGATGTTGTCTGGATGGGGGCGTCTCTTGGGCAGTGGGGGTGCATCGCTCATGTGGTTCGAAATTGTGCGCGTTATGGCAATTTGGCTATTCTTGAAGATGGCTACGGCATAAACCTTCTTCCTTTGGCGGAATTCGCGAGACGCACATACGAAAGCGACCCATGTGTAGCATTCGACTTGAAGGGATCTCCCAACCTTACCGAGCGCGAACGCTTGATGAATGTGCGCATACAGAAGGCTATGGCCATAATCCAATTCAAGGTCGAGGCAGCATTAATCGACAAATATCCAAGCTTTCAGCTTGAAGATAGAAAGCTGCTTGACAAGATCGACTACGAACGCGGGACTGTGGTTGTGGACGGTGTTGAATACGAGCTTACAGACAAAGTCTTCCCGACAGTTGACCCTAGCGACCCATTTGCCCTTACTCCTGAAGAAGAGAGCGTGATGTGCCGACTTGAACAGGCATTTTTGGGAAGCGAGAAGTTGCAGCGGCATATGCGTTATTTGCTCAATATAGGGTCCCTTTATAAGATCTACAACAATAATTTGATGTTTCACGCGTGTGTGCCTCTAAACGAAGATGGCTCGCTTATGGAAGTGGACATATTCGGCGAGAAATACAAAGGGCGTGCCCTTTATGATGTGCTGAATGAATATGTGCGTGAAGCTTTTTCCTCACAAGACGCCAAGCGCCGAGAGAAGGGCAAAGACCTACTTTGGTATATGTGGCTTGGCCAAGGTTCGCCCTTGTTTGCGAAAAGTAAGATGGCCACTTTCGAGCTTTATCTGATTGCCGACAAAGTTGCTCGCAAAGAAGAGAAAAACGCCTTCTATAAGTTGATCGATGAAGAAAGGGTTATTGATTCGGTCTTCCGCGACTTTGGGATGAACCCCGAAAACTCGCACATTGTTTGCGGTCATGTACCCATCAAAGTCAAAGATGGAGAGGTTCCGATTCGTTGCAGCGGTAAGGTTTTCATGATTGATGGAGGGTTCTCAAAGGCCTATCAGCCAACAACAGGAATAGCTGGATACACGCTTATATCAAACTCCTATGGCTTTGTCTTGGCTGCACACGAGCCATTCGAGTCGATGGAGGCTGCAATCGAGCGCGGGCTAGACATCCATTCGACGCGCCGTGTTGTAGAAACTTCTGATACGCGCACCCTTATTGCTAACACCGATAAAGGCATCGAGCTATCTAGGCAAGTATCCGATTTGAACCTTCTACTTGATGCTTATCGTGATGGAGATATCCCCGAGAGGGCATAACTTCTCGACAGGAAAGATTTGTGAAATTGGCTAGTCGATATGCCTAGTCTAGGAGGGCTGTTATGAAACTGCTTGTAATTGGTAATGAAGACCGCGTGAAGAAATACACACCTAATAATCCGCTTGTTGATTCTTTCGATATTGTCACTGTTGAAAGGGGAACCTCTGACGACGAGATTTTATCGATAGCCTCAGACGCTGACTTTATAATGGCAGACGCCATTTCTCCCGTGAGTGAAACTCTGATAAATGGGATGCCAAACTTGAAGATGGTTCATTCTGAGGGAGTTGCATTCAACGCGATTGACATCGAGGCCGCCTCCCAGAAAAACGTTATCGTTTGCAATAATGCTGGCGTGAATGCTAACGCTGTTGCTGAACAGGCTATCTTCTTGATGCTCGCGTGTTTGCGCCAGGCGATCGTTGGCGATGCCGAAGTGCGAGCAGCCAGGCAGATTCAGATGAAAGAGCGCCTTATGGTTGAGGGAATACGTGAGCTTGGCGATTGCAAAGTAGGGCTTATTGGTTTTGGAGCCATAGCCAAAGCTACGGCCAAACATCTTGCAAATTGGGGCTGCACGATCTTCTACAACAAGCGATCCCCTTTAAGCGCTGCAGAAGAAGAGGCGTTAAACGTTTCCTTCGCCGAACAAGACGAGCTTATATCCAATTGCGATATCGTAAGCATCCATGTTCCGGTGACACCTCTAACTAAAGGCATGGTCAATAGGGATTTTCTGGCCAAGATGAAAAGCGATGCGATTCTTATCAATACCGCTCGAGGTGAAGTGGTCGACCAAGACGCTCTAGCCTGGGCTCTTGAGGAAGGTCGAATAGGAGGAGCTGGTCTTGACGTGCTCTGCCCAGAACCCGTTCAATCTGATAACCCTCTTTTGAACTTGAGTGCGCATGCTTCAAAGCGGCTTGTGCTTTCACCTCATATTGGGGGCATCACCGAAGGCATGTTTTTCCGCGCGTATAAAGGGGTGTGGGATAACATACAAAGGGTGATTGATGGAAAAGATCCAATTAACCGCGTTGCCTAAACTAACTGTGTTGCCTGAACTAACCGAGTTGCTTGATGTTGAGTACAGTTATTCGCAAATAAGATTAACGTTTCGTGTCTGAGGAGACCCAATGAACACTCTGAGGCATAATCAAACTAGACTATTTCGCTTAATGTTTATGGTGTTCTTGTCGCTTGTCTTGATAGCGCTTGTATTTTCGTATGCTTTTGCTGACTCAGACGATGCAAAAGATGTACAGAATTATTTTCTTGAAGACAACGAGATAACCTATATCCCGGGGGATGATTTCCCTGAAAGCGATGAACTATTTGCAGGATATGTTGAACGAGAATTCTACGGGGAATCGAGCGTTGCTGCATTTAGCTCCCGCGGTAGTGCTGTTCTGAATAGTACAGAGTATGCAATCTATGAGAAACTCAAGGCCAACATAGCACAGGTAGCAGCGGGTATGCAAAGTTCTACCCAGTGGACTTTTACTGCAAGTGATCTTGATGGTGCAAAGTTGAGCTGGACATACGTCGAGCTTGGACTAGATCAAGGAGCTTCAGTCGACGAGATAAAGTCGGCAGCTAAAGAAGTGTTTAATAGCGAAGTTTCGCTTAGCTCACTTATAAATGTGCTAAGCGCTGATTGTCCTTATGATATGTACTGGTTTGATAAAACTGCAGGCATGGGCATGAGCTGGAGTATGACGTATTCACCGGGTTATAGCGTCAGTATTACCCAACTAAGTATTGGAATGTATGTTTCGGCTGATTACTCTTCAAGCGGGACACAAGGAACACTTCTTACTAACACGGAGAAAACATCTGCCACCACTAAAGCAGTTAGTAATGCGAAGAATATCGTAAGCCAGCACGAGAACGAAAACTCTTCCACTAAGCTCACATCGTACAAAACAGAGATTTGTAATTTAGCTTCATACAACTACGATGCGGCCTCGGATTCGGTTTCATATGGTGATCCTTGGCAATTGATATACGTGTTCGACAACGATAGCAGCACTAATGTTGTCTGCGAAGGATACTCAAAGGCATTCCAATATCTATGCGACCTAACAACATGGAATGACGACACGCAATGCTATAGCGTTTGGGGAACAATGAGTGATGGCACTGTTGAGGGTGGTCATATGTGGAACGTGGTTATCCAAGATGCTACCAACTACTTAGTTGACGTCACCAATAGTGATGAGGATAGTGTTGGCCAAAATGGCGATTTATTTATGGTGACCGCATCTTCAAGTAATTGCACTTCAAGTTCGCCACAGGGCTATACCTTCACTGTTGGTTCAAACGCTAGCACTTCAATTACGTATGTATACGATCTTGCTATGGCTAGTTTGTACTCAGATGACATTCTGGAACTAATCAGTAAGACGCCCCTGGAGGATGCTGTAATTGCTGCCATTAATGATCAAACCTATACCGGCAACGCCGTGCAACCTAGCGTGAGTGTGGCTCTGAGCGGAGTTGCTCTTGAAGCAGGTAGCGACTATGTGGTTTCGTACGCTAACAATATCAACGCTGGTACCGCCACGGTAACCATAACCGGCAAGGGCAATTACACAGGCACCAAAACTGTAACGTTTAAGATTACGGCCAAGATACTAGAGGATTCCATGGTGGGTTCCTCGATTGTCTCCCAGACCTATACCGGATTGGCTCTCACACCCGAGGTTACGGTTAAGAACGGCGGAACAACTCTGGCTAGCGACATAGACTACACGGTTTCATACGAGAACAATATTAATGTCGGTACTGCTAAGGTCATCATCATAGGCTTAGGCAACTATACTGGTACATTGGCAAGAACGTTTACTATCAACGCTTGCCCCATGAGTTCAGTTACGATCTCATCTATTCCCAATCAAACTTATACGGGCACTGCCCTAGAGCCGGCTGTGACGGTGGCGCTGGGCGGAATTCTTTTGACCAGTGGCATTGACTACGGCTTCGAATATGCGAATAACACGAATGCTGGCACAGCCACTATTACCATTACTGGCATGGGCAACTATACCGGTAGCGTAAAAACAGAGTTTGCTATCGCGGCCAAGCGATTCTCCTTGGATACAGTGGTGGCTCTTTCATATAAGAGTAAAGAATATACTGGATCGGCTTTCACCCCCGAGGTCACGGTAAAGGATGGGAGCATGATGCTAACGATCGGATCGGACTACACCGTGTCCTACAAAGACAATACGAACACCGGTACCGCAACCGTGACCATCACTGGTATTGGCAATTACACAGGTAGCGTTACAGCAACTTTTGCGATTACTGCTCGCTCGATCGAGGATGCGAACGTTTCATCGATTGCCGACCAGGCATTCACCGGCAGTGTCGTAGAGCCTAGCGTGAGCGTGTCTCTTGGTGGGGTTGCCCTTAAAGTTGACACCGACTATGTGGTCTCATACGAAAACAATACGAGCGCTGGTACTGCTACAGCAACTATAACCGGCAAGGGTAACTACACGGGTAGAATCAGCAAGACTTTCAAGATATCTGCTGCAAATATATCTAAGGCTAAGGTAGCCATTAAAGCTCAAACCTACACTGGTAAAAGCCTGACTCCTAACCCGACCGTTAAGGTGGGAGGCATAACATTAAAGAAAAATATCGATTATGTTCTTAACTACAAGAACAATAAGAAAACGGGTAAAGCAACTGTAATCATTACAGGTAAGGGCAACTATACAGGAAGCGTTTCTAAAACTTTTAACATTGTTCCTGCCAAAGTCACAAATGTTAAGGCCAGTTCAACCGCCAAAGGTAAAGTTAACGTTAGGTGGTCTAATACTAAGGGTAAAGCTGCTAATGTGACCGGGTATAAGATTGTAATTAAGTATGGCTCAAAAACCATTAAGACCAGCTATGTGCCAGGTAAATCGTCCAAGTCAAAAACTATCACGGTCACAAGCAAATATAGAGGCAAGAAGGTGAAAGTCTACGTGTATGCCTACAAAACCATTAACAAAGTCAAGGTATGTTCTGTAGCTTCTGTAGCTTCAAAGGTGAGGGTAAAACTTTAATTTGGCAAATGCTAGAAAATAGCTTCTTGCTTACCTAGGTATAGCTTGATGACTAATCTACATAAGAAATATTACGATCTTCAGGCTCGTTTAAACAGAGACAGAAAAGTCGTTGTTGCGTTTTCAGGCGGAATTGATTCTACTTTTTTGTTGACTGCGGCTATTCAAACGCTGGGTAAAGAAAACGTCCTTGCAGTTCTTGTGAGAAGCCAGTTTTTCACCAAGGAAGAAATTGATGAGGCGATTGACTACTTGGTTTCAATTGAGGCGGCTTATGTAGTTGTGGATGTTGATGTACTTGCGATTGATGACTTGCGCAAGAACCCGCCAAATCGGTGTTACGTGTGCAAGAAGAATATCTTTGAGCGCATAGTCGCTATTGCAAAACGTGAAGGAATCGATGCTGTATATGAAGGATCGAATCTGGATGACTTAGGAGATTATCGCCCTGGTAGAAAGGCGGTTCAAGAGCTTGGGGTTGCAAGTCCACTTTTAGATGCTAGCCTTTCAAAACAAGATATTCGAGATTTAGCTTGTGAACTTGGAATTCCGAACTGGGATAGGCCGTCATCTCCATGCTTGGCCACACGCTTCGTTTTCGGTGAGGAGATAAGTCAAGATCGTCTGAACATGGTCGAGGCAGCTGAACGAATCATCTCAGACCTTGGATTCAAGCAAATAAGGGTTCGAACACATGGGCAAGGCTCCTCGCCACTTGCACGCATAGAGCTTGGACGCGACGATCTAGAAAAGCTGAATGGTGATGAAGCGCTTCAGCATAAAATCATTTGCGAAATTGAAGGTCTTGGCTACTCAAAAGTCGAGATTGATGAGAAGGGCTACCGTCGAGGCAGCATGAACGAGGTCTAGAGCGGTATCTTTAAAACACGGAGCCTATACGAATGCACTATGGGGCGAGCGCGACATGGCGTAAGCGCTTATTCCAGCGATTTTCTCATGTCGTCGCGGATCGATTGCATTTGCTCGTCCAGAAGGTTTGCTACTTCGGCTGTGTTTTTCAAATCGTTGCTAAGTTGGGCAAGTACCCCTTCAGGGATTTCCTTTTTATAGCGAATTTTATGTTCAAGGCTTGCCCAGAAATCCATTGCGATTGTTCTTAGCTGCACTTCAACCTTCATAGGTCGCTTTCCAGTTTGCAGAAAGATTGGAATTTGCACTATTAGATGGAGGCTTCTGTACCCACTTGGTTTGGGGTTCTTGATGTAGTCCTTTTCTTCAAGAACTACAATGTCATCCTGGTTTTTAAGGCAATCTGCCAAAAGATAAATGTCGTTTCGAAATGAGCAGACAACACGAATACCAGCCATGTCGTTGATGTACTTCTCGATCGATGCAAGTTCTAGCGGGTTGTTTTGCTTTACCAACTTCCCATAAATGCTTTCAGGCTTCTTTAGTCTGGTCTTGATGCTTTCGATGGGGTTGTAGTCGTAGCGAACTGCAAACTGTTCGTTTAAGACATCGAATTTCGTCTTGATTTCCATCAAAGCGCCTTTGTAATAGGCATTAAGCTCAAACCATTCCTCAAGTGTGCCGCTAATAGCGTCAAAAAAAGGCCCGACACCTTTCTTGCCTGATTTTGCTTCGAAGTGAGCTTTGATTTCTTCTCGTTTGGTCTCTTCAGTTTTATCAGTATTCATACGAGTCCCTGAGATTAGTTTGTTTTGGTTCACGCCTCTAGAATAGACGATTATAGCTTAGCTTTTAATATCGTATTAACTTAAGCGCCCTGTATTCGCGCTTTATTCCCATTTGCCTCTAGTAGGGCAAAGGTCGCCGATGATGCATTCACCACATAACGGACGTCTGGCACGGCAGAACTCACGTCCGAAATGTACCCACTGATGATTGATATAGCCCCATTCCTCGCGCGGGAAAACCTTAAGCAAAACTGCCTCGGTCTTGTCTGGAGTATCTACAGAAGGACCTGTAAGCTTTAGTCTGTGGGCTATACGGTATACGTGCGTGTCAACAGCTATGCCTTGTGGTTGCTTGAACGCCTCACACATGACACAGTTTGCTGTCTTGCGTCCAACTCCGGGTAAAGTCTGAAGGGCGTCTATGTCGGCGGGCACGTCTCCTCCAAAACTTGCCATGCATTCTTGCGCGAGTGCAACTAGGTTTTTGGCTTTCGAGTGATAAAAGCCAAGCGACCTGATCATATCTTCTATTTCAGACACGCTTGCTTGTGCCATTTTTTCGGCATTGCCGAACTTCTTGAAAAGCGCGGGTGTGGCCTTGTTTACGGCGGCATCGGTACATTGAGCAGAAAGCACGGTGGCAACGGTAAGCTGAAAAGGTGTGGTGTAATCAAGAGACGATTTCCCAGGTCCGTAATACTCATACATGCGCTTTTCTATATCGTGCGCTCGTTTAATTTTTGAAGTTAGAGACTCTCTGGCCATTACTACTCCTAGCGTTTAGCTAAACAAAAAATGCCCTGATTGCGCCGCTGGCTTCATGAATTTAATTCCCCGCAAGTTATTGAGTGTTAATCATGATGGCGAGGGTTCATCAGAATTTCCCGCATCCAAGAATATCTTGCGGGTTACGAAATTGTATACGGTTACAACTACCGTCGCGAATATCTTTGTCAAAAGATAAGTGATTCCAAGAAGTCCTGTACCAAGCCACATCAAAAGGTTGTTTATTATTAGCCCTATTACGGAAAGTACAACGAATATGACAAACTCGCGCCGCCTTGACATCTCCTCTTTGTGCTGAAAGACATATCGCATCGATGCGAAATAGTTAAAGATGACCGATACCGTAAACGATATCGTGGCGCTAATTAAGTAATTGATGGAGAACAGTTCGGTTAGTGCGACCATCAAGCCGTAATCGATGATGAAGGCGATGCCGCCCACTATCCCAAACTTCATGAATTGCGAAATGAGCTTCTTCATTACTAGCTCTCTAGATTTGCGATTATGCATCGGGCTGTTTCTGTTACGGTTTTCCCATCGATATCGACAACAATGTCTGAATAAAGTTCATACAAAGGTTCTCTTTCACGCATTAGCCCCTCAAGGCCGCCCCCAGAACTTTCACGCATAACAATTCCGCGCTCATCGAAATCTTCGATTCGCGATTCTATTTCTTCTACGCTGCCTTTGAGATATACAATTCGCCCTATATCGCGCAAGTGACGCATGCCTTCTTCTGAATACACTGCAGACCCGCCCGTGGCGATTATGCTGTCGTGCGCCTCAAGCTCGCGCAGAACTTCGTTTTCAAGCTTTATAAAGCCTTCTGCACCAAACGTATCGATTAAGTTTTGAAGGGTTTCGTCATACTTTTTTTGGATGACTAGGTCCGTGTCGGTAAAAGCTTTGTTCATGATTTTCGCAAGAACGACGCCTACGGTTGATTTGCCTGCGCCAGGCATCCCGATAAGCACGATATTGGCCGGTGTTTTGTTCATATTCTTAAGTGCTCCTAGGCCATCAATGCATCGCCAAACGCTTTCGCGAAAGGCTCTTCCCAAACAGGTTTTTTTCGAGGTTCACTCATTTGCTGCTGTTCCAATACGGCGGCTAAATTCACGCCTTCCTGTGTTCGCCTTGGCATGAAATAAGCTATTGCAACGCAGGCCAAGGCTACGGCGAAGGCCACGATGTCTGCCCAGATCATTATTCCTAGTACGATAGACAAAATTCCAATGCATGCCATAACAGCAGCAATTCCGTAGGTGAGGTACGAGACGCTTTTGCTTTTCTTATCGAAGAGATTAGTTTCATCTACTTCTTTTGAGACAAGATTTTGCCATTTACTCATAGCATCTACTGCTAGACCAGGGTTTTTCGTGCAGAAATTCTTGATATCTCGAATTGATATTGACTCGTATCCTTCGGCAATTGTTTCAAAGATGAGGTAAAGCGCCCCTTGCTCGATCTCATCTAGTTCCTTCGATTTGGATGAGGGCGACAATTTGAATCGAATTTTTTCAAGATCGGGCGACTCGATTACCTGAACTACGCCTATATCAATAAGTTTCTGTAAAACATACGCGAGGTCATCTGCGCAATGATGGTTCCATCTTAGAAGCCTTCCACACAAGGCGGGTTTCTGCTTGTATAGAAGTTCTTTATCTGCTTCAAAATACCCGTTACACGCCTTTTTTTCACGACCGAAGATAAGGTAGAGAACAATCGATAATATCAAGGCAATAAGGCTAATTGCGCAAACTATAATAGCAAGGAAGTAGGAATTGACCTCATATGCCGAGGCGGTATCGCTCCAGTTTTCTTCTTCGGCAAGCGCATATCCAAGCCTTGTACCTGTTTTGTATGAACTTGAATTTTCCTTCACGTTATGAAGCCAGTTTTTCGGAAAAACGATGTGAACCATCGAGTACTGCCCTGCTTTGACCTCGGAAACTTTGATATCAATTACGCCATCTTCACGTATTTCGACACTTCCATTAGGGCCATGTCCCCATGCATACACGTTTTTGTTGGGAAGTACTTCGGCATTCTCAGGGACGGGCAGCTGTATTTGCATGTGCACATTTTTGGCTGATTCTTCTCCGCTCGGTTGGCTGTAAGTCCAATAAAGTTCAGCCACGTCGTCATAGACACGAACAGCATTACTGATTGTGTAGCTGCATTCATAAACAGTGTTTTCATCAATTGCTTTGGGAAAAATAAAAACGCAATTATTTGTTGAGTCGAACGAATATGTGTGTTTTTTAGGCTTTACGCAATAGTTTTCGGCGTTTGAGGAAGCAGAAGACGAGTCAAAGAAAGCCTCCATTTCTTCGGTTTTGCCGCCGGTGGAATTAAGGAGATCCCTCCAAGAGGAGTTGAACGAAACTTCCTTAAATGTGCGCCAATTTCCTGTGGATTTTCCCTCATTATTTGCTTTAAGGGCTCTTATCGAAGAGACATTTATAGAGCTTTCAATGTCTGCTCCAGATATATTCCACTTAAGTGCAGAATACGACTCGTCAAAGCTGTATGCACGTTGTTCTGCTACATGAAGGGAAGCATCTGTTTTTACCTGGGCTGTGCCTTCGATGGAAAGGTTTTCAAAATTTGCGAAAGCCGAATTTGGAAAAGCAGCTATTACCAAAGAGGCTAGTAATGCTAAGGCACAAATAATGAGAGCTATTTGCTTTGAAATGAACCTTTTGGATCCTAGAGCCTGGATCCAAAGGTATGGGTGACAATTTTTTTCTATAGCGAATTGTCGCATTGAACTTTTATTTCGGCTCGGGTAATATTGACAGGCACGCGGAGGAGTGACCGAGAGGCCGAAGGTGCTCGCCTGCTAAGTGAGTATACCCCAAAAGGGTATCTAGGGTTCGAATCCCTACTCCTCCGCCACAGAAGGGATGGAAGTTTGCAAAACTTCCATCCCTTCTGTGTTGTGAGTGCGCGATGAGAACCCTAGATACCCTATTTATTCTGGGTTCGACTAGCGGTGTAAGCTGAAAGCGCACACCGCTAGCCACGAGAGTCAAGGTGTCGCGAAGCGACCAGAGGAGGATCCCTCCTAAGCTTGCGCCTACAAAAACATTTGAATCAAAATCGCATTTTTTAGAAGAAACTACATCATTCAGTGCTCGGAGAGAGGTCGAAAGGGGTAGTAGACGCCACTTCGGAGGGCTGTTTGGACCTAAAATGATGTAGTCATGGCGAAAAATGAGGAAAATGATTCAAACGAAAGTGGTCTAATCCTTTGCCTTGAAGAGAAATGATGCAGATCTTATCGAAATCTGCGATTTTGATTCAAATTGATTGGCTTATCGTCTTCTTAGGGTATATGTCTATCCCCTTGCGATATCGATGCGTTTCTTACTTATAAGCCTGCTGCGTCGGAGGCCGCGGCATTGTAATTTAACTGCTGCAAACAATCATCGGAGAGGGTGAAAAAATTTTAATTATTCTCAGTTGTAAATAATTTAAATATGAGTATAATAATCACAGCGCTTGAAAATAAGCATTTTACAGAGTCCCGAAATGCAAAGCTAACGTCAGTTCGAGTGCTAATGGAAGTTGACTGAAAAGCCACTCCCTTCTTCTCTTCTTTTGCAGGCAGCTAACCCTCCAGCTGCCTGCACTGTTTTTTTTGTGGGCATCAATTCTCGGCTTCTTCTTTCGTTTGGAAAGTTAGTACTATGGCAGAGGAATCCTAGATTTTGATGAAGAAGAACACGCCTGTGCTCTCGTTTAATTATGACCTCGATAGCCATAAAGCCGTTCGTGTTTGCGAGGTTATGAACGCGCAGGCGGCACCGATTGGTATGGCCAATTGGCGTGGGGAATTTACGGCTCATGAGCTGTTCGAAGTAGGCTAGATGATTTTCCCGAAGAAGTTCACGCTATACTTTCGAAGGATCCGAACATTCCTAAACAACGCGTGGATACTATTACTAAGGCGGTTGTCAAAAAGGTGAATTTCCTAAAAAGTATCGCAGGATAACAAAGTATTGCAGGCTAAAAAGTATCGCACGCTAACGATGTTCTATCCATACCGTTTTGTTTCCGAAAGTGATGGTTGCGAGGTTAAAGCATGCTAATTCTTCTTACGGGAGGACGCCAGATAGGAAAGACGCGCTTTCTTGAAAGCCTTCTTAAAAAAACTGATCTTTGCGGAATAAGGTGCGTTGGCGTTTTAACCCCAGGTACTTGGGTAGATGACGGCAAAGGTGGGTTCTTCAAGACGGGTATCAATGCAATGCTTTTGCCAGGCGGCGAGGTTTTTCGGTTCGCAGATCGTTACATGCCAAACGATAAGCAAGGCTCGCAGCCGTGCTCGCAACCGTGTTCGGAGCCGTCCGCGCAGCCATCCCTGCAGCTATCTCAACCATCTTCGCAAGGCTCGCAACCGTCCGTGCAGCCATCATCTCAATCATCTCAATCAGATTCTGCGGGTCTTGGATGGAAGATATTCGATGAGGCGATAGATCGTATTAATAGCCACTTTGATAAGCTTTGCGAGTCAGGTTTGCAGGAGCGCGACCTTCTAATTGTTGATGAACTAGGCGCACTTGAGCTTACTTGTGCAATGGGGTTTACGTCTGCTATGAAGCTGCTTAAAGACCCTGCTATTAAAGGCGCTACGGTAAAGCCCAATGCGATAATCGTCGTTCGCCCCGAGCTGATAAGTGCTGCAAAAGCGAATTTTGAAGATACTTGGGGCGAGCTTGCATGCATTGATCTTTCAAAGGGCGATCCCACCTCAGAAATTAATCGTCTTCTCGCTTTAATGTGAGTCAATTGGAATGTCCTTATCTTCAAAGCTGGTCATGCAAACTATGGTGCGAATGGAAATCGTTTAGCGAATCTAAAGTATTTTGATAAGATTTTTAACAATCCATTTTGACGAAATCATGTAATGGGAGGCTTGCGGTGCAAAATAACAAGTCGAAAACTATAAAAGGTTTAAGTATTGCCAATATTTGCTTGAGCGCTATTTGGATGGTGCTTATCGTGATTCTGGGAGTGATTCTTGTAGCGTGTATTCAAAGTCCCGAACAAATCATCGATGCGCTAAGAGGTTCAAGTGGCAGTGTCTACGACCACGTTGGCAATCATAATGGCCACGGGTCTTTATACGGATACTCTTACGATTACGATTTCGACTCAGTCTTTGAAACAGATGGCGCACTAGACTCCCAGGTTCTTGTCGCTTTGTTGGGTGTGGGAATTGCATTTGTTCTTATTGGTTTTATTATGCAGGCGTTTTGTCTTGTGGCCTCAATCATTATGATGGTTAATTGCGATAAACCTCAAAAGCTTGGCATGGTTTTTGGATGGGGGATTGCGGGCGCTATTCTTTCGTTTATAACGACTGGCCTTGCTTCCACGGTGATGTTTGTGCTGGCTACTATTTTTGCCTACCAGGATCGCCAGCTATATATGAAGGGTTTATACACATATGAAACAAGGCCGAAATAGGCACTGTCGGACCTCGAAATAGGCACTGTCGAACCTAAAGCTTACTTTTCTAGCGCAAGGGGCAACTAGTTTCACTCCAAGACTACGATTGAGAAAGCTCAAAGAAGATGGCTACATTTGCAGAATTCATGCGAATGATGAGTATGGCAAAGGGAGGCAAAGCCTCCAGAAAACGTATGCGCCAAATCGTATCTATCGTGCGCAAATACAAGGTTTCAAAAGGTCTTACGCCCGAAAAGGCAGTGAAATTACTTGAAGAGCTGGGCCCTACTTACGTAAAGATTGGGCAAATGGCTTCAACTCGTTCAGACATTCTTCCTGAAGAGTTTTGTGAAGCTTTCGAGCAGCTTCATGCAGATGTTTCCCCGATGCCCTTCGATATGGTCATAAAATGCATCAACGAAGCATATGGGTATTCGTGGGAGAAGGTTTTCTTGGCCATAGATCCAAAGCCTCTAGGGTCTGCATCCATTGCTCAGGTTCATCGCGCGGTTCTGCTTAACGGAGATGTTGTTGCAGTCAAAGTTCGCAGGCCTGGAATCGTCGATGAGATGAACCAAGACATTGCACTTATGAAACGTCTTTTGGCAACGGCCGAGTTTTTGTCTTCCCAACACCAGGTCGTGCTTCTTAATTTTGAAAATCTTGTTTACGAGCTTGAACGCACAACGGCAAACGAGGTCAATTTCGAGGTCGAGCTTAACAATCTTATTCGCTTTCACCTCGAGATAGAAAACGAGTCGGGCGTCTCTTCTCCAATGCCATACCCGCGCTATTCTAATGAATCGGTGCTTGTGATGGAATATGTTCAAGGAGTAGCAATCGACGACGTTGAAGCCTTGAAGGAAAAGGGTCACAAACCAGCTGATCTTGCGATGCGGCTTGTGCAAAGCTATATTTCGCAAGTTCTTGATAGCGGCTTTTTCCATGCTGACCCGCATCCAGGCAACATTATCGTGCGCGGCGACGAAATCGTTTGGATTGACCTTGGGATGGTGGGAACGCTAACTTCTAGCGAAAGACATCTTGTGGGAAAAATGTTTCGTGCTGTCGCCTCCGATAACCCATACATGCTCACACAGGCCGTTATTAGCATATCTCGGCAACATGGGAAGGTGGATCGTGGCCAACTTTTGTCTAGCATCTCTCAGCTTCTAGAAAAGTACGGCTCGGCAGATCTTGTCGACATAAACATGGGTGATGTTTTTGGAGAACTGGTCGAGATTCTTCGCAATCAGAACCTGATTATGATGCCAGCGGTGACTATGCTTGTGCGCGGGATAATCACAATTGAGGGTGTCTTGGACGATATTGCCCCGCATACGAACCTTATAGAAATTGTTAGCAAACACGTAGTTGAACAAAGCCTCGATCCGAACCATATTGCTCACAGAGGAGCCGAACTTTTCAATGCCTCAATTAGGTCTGCCGAAGCCATGGTGAAGATACCTGCGGGTGTTTCGAATACCCTTGATATGCTGAATAGGGGCGAGCTTTGCGTGCAAACCAACATGAAGGTAGAGTCAAGCGCGCTTGAAACTGTTTATGCCTCGGTTGGGAGGCTTTCGCTTGCCTTGATCTCTATGGGGCTTTTCTTGGGGTCGTCGATTCTTTGCACTACCAATATGCAGCCCACAATCTTCGAGGTTCCGCTTATAGGGTTTATTGGCTATGTTTGCGCGTTTATCTTGGGGATTTACGTCATTGCGGTTACGTTTAAGAGTAGACACGCAATGAAGAACAACCAAAAGGTCGACTAAGGCTCCAGACGCCCAGTTTAGGTCATGCAATTAAGAATCGAGATAAAAGACGACTTCGACCCTGAAAAGATTCGAATTTCGGGTCAATGTTTTCGCGTGAAGCGTCTGGATGGCGATGTTTATAGGTTTATTGCCTGCGATAAGGTCTTGCTTATAAAAGAGCTTAGGGAAGGGCTTTTCGAGGTATCTTGCACAGAAGACGAATGGGAAAACTTTTGGACCAGCTACTTTGATTTAAGTAGAGTCTATTCTTCTATTCGAAGGCGTTGTGAGGGCAAGAACGCCTTTGTTGACAGCGCCATGAACTATGGGCGCGGCCTTCGAATACTTTCTCAAGACCCCTGGGAGATGCTGGTAACTTTCATCATTTCGCAGCGCAAGAACATGCCGGCCATAGCTAGCGCTGTTGAAAAAATCAGCGAAACCTTCGGAAAGACCATAGAAGTGACAACAGATTCCCCGCTTTTTGCGTTTGCAGAAAAGAGTGGCTTGGTAAAAGAGATTGGAGCCCTGCACGCGTTTCCGACTCCTGAAAGCTTGGCTTGCGCAAGTGAGGCTGACCTTAGAGAATGTTCGCTTGGTTACCGCGCACCGTATGTGCTTGAAACGGCCATGCAGGTGGCATCTGGCGAATTAGACCTTTGCGCTCTAGCTAGCCTTTCCGATGTGGAACTTTTCGAGCACCTACAAACAGCTCGTGGCGTTGGTGCCAAAGTTGCGAATTGCGTTTGCCTTTTTGGCTATGGTCGAACATCGCAAGTGCCTATAGATGTTTGGATCGCACGCGCAATCGATGAAGAGTGCCAGGGCACTAACCCCTTTACCCAATATGGCGAAGATGCCGGGGTGATGCAGCAATATGTGTTTTTCTACATGACCGATCGCGCCCGAGGTGTCTCAAAAAACTTCGGCGGCAAAGAAAAGCAAGCTTGACGCAGCTTTCACCGACTAAATAGAAGGCTCGCTTTTGCGTTTGACCTCTTATTTTTGATATGTGACCCTTGCTCCTTGAGGAGTGTCTTCGATGGCGAACCCAAGGCCAGCTAACCCATCGCGTACGGCATCGGCGGTTGTCCAGTCTTTTTCTGCACGAGCCGATGCGCGCTTATTTAGCAAGGCTTCAACTGCCTTTGCTACATCTGCTCCATCGAAGCCTGCAATTTCGGCGGCAAGTGCTATGACTTCTGTGGGGTATTCGCTTGATGCGTCATCGTCTTGTTTGCCTGTAATATCTATTCCCAGCACCCCAAGCAGCTCTACTATCAAGTTGCGTGCGGCCGTCACAGAATGTGCATCTTGCGTGCTAAGCGTTGCGTCAGCTACCATCGAATTGACATCGCCTACAAGTGTGAAAAGAACGCCAAGTGCTGCAGGCGCATTGAAGTCATCGTCCATAGCATCGGTGAAATCGCCTTTTGCTGCTGCAATCTTATCTTTTAACGCAGCATTATCTATCGCGTCGGGAAGTTCTGCACTTGCGTTAGAACATAGCCAATCTACGTTTTTGATGGAGTTCTCGATGCGAGTGAGCGCAGATTCAGCTTCCGCCAAGCGATCCTCCGAGAAATCCAGCGGGCTTCTATAATGTGTCTGAAGCATTAGCATACGAAGCGCTTCAGGACGTACTCGGTCTAGCACCTCGTAAAGCAGCAGGAAGTTGCCAAGCGATTTTGACATCTTCTCGGAATTTATCTGAAGCATTCCAGAATGTATCCAATAGCGTGCGAAAGTGCCGCCGCAGGCACATTCCGATTGTGCGCATTCGTTTTCGTGGTGAGGGAATACAAGATCGGCTCCACCGCCATGAATATCGAATGGCAAGCCTAGGTATTTTTCAGACATGGCAGAACATTCAATATGCCAGCCGGGGCGCCCCTGACCCCAGGGCGACTCCCAGGAAGGTTCGCCTGGTTTTGCGGCTTTCCACAGCGCGAAATCTAGTGGATCATGCTTGCGGTCTGCCACATCTGCCGCGCCGTTGGCCTCGGCTCGAAGTTCGCGATGTCCAGCTTCCATCTCGTCTATATTGCGTCCAGAAAGAGACCCATAATGGGTGTCGCTTCTAACCGAGAAATAGACATCGCCGTCTTCTACGTAGGCATGACCTTTGTCGATGAGCGTCTGTACAAGCGCGATCATCGCGTCCATCTCTTCAGTGGCTTTCGGGCGAATGCTTGGGTCTTGTACGCCTGCGGCATGCATGTCTGCAATGAACGCTTCTGTATATTCTTTGGCTACTTCTTCGGCTGTGCGACCCTCTTCGTTTGCGCGGGCTATGATCTTGTCATCTACATCGGTTACGTTTTGCACGAACTTTACTTTGAACCCGCGCCACTCTAGGTATCGGCGAATAGTGTCGAAGGATATAAAGGTGCGGGCGTTGCCTATATGTATGCGATTGTAAACGGTAGGCCCGCATACATACATACGGATCTCACCATCGCGTAAAGGCTTGAAGTCGACCTTCTTGTGCTGTTTTGTGTCGTAGAGGCGAATCAAGGTCATTCCTTTCTCATAAGCAGACATGTGGCATATGCTGAAATGCCCTCGCCACGACCCTCGAATCCAAGGTTTTCGGTAGTGGTGGCTTTTACGCCTACGTTATCAATATCGATTTGCAAGGCATTTGCTAAATTGAGGCGCATTTGGTCTCGATAAGGAGATAGTTTCGGGGCTTGCGCCGCTACGACAGAATCGACGTCGACAATATCAAAACCAGCCTCGCGTACGGCCTGGTTAGCTATCGCAAGCAGGATCATGGAATCTGCATTTTTATAGGCTGGGTCGGTATCGGGGAAGAGCTTGCCAATGTCTCCTATGCGCGCCGCACTTAAGATGGCGTCAGCAACTGCATGTGCTAGCACATCGGCATCCGAATGCCCGTCAAGCCCGCGCTCATACGGGATATTCACTCCACCAATGATCAGCTCACGGCCTGCATCGGCCGGGGCAAAAGCGTGAACATCTATGCCTATCCCGCATCGAAGATTTTTGTTAAGTGATTCCATTAAAAGGTATCGCTTTCACCCTCGAACATCTTTCGCACGGCAGATGCGAGAAGTGTGTAGTCTTCAGGAACCGTGAGCTTGATATTGTCGCGCTTTCCTTGCACTACTAAGACTCTGCCTCCAAGGCGTTCGATTAGAGATGAGTCATCGGTACCTACAAAGCCGTCGGCCATGGCCGATGCATGAGCCCGCCTGTAAATGCCTGACCTGAAGACTTGCGGCGTTTGGGCGTTCCAGAATACATGGCGGTCGGGGGTTCCAACTATTGCCCCGTCTTCAACGACTTTAAGCGTGTCTATTGCTGGGTGAGCCACAACGGCGCCATCGGCATCGATGTTTCCCTTCACGGTATTGATAGTGTGCAGTATGAGCTGAGGTGAAACAAGTGGGCGAGCGCCATCGTGAACAACGATGAATTCGAAATCGTTAGGTACAGCTTCAAGCCCTAAATAGGCAGATTCCTGGCGGATGTCTCCTGATGGGGCGACCTTAACCGGGGTCACGAACGGGAATGGGTCGATTGCGCGTTTCAGGTATTCGTCTTGGCGCTCTTTTGGGCACACGATAACGATAAGCCCGATATCACCAACTGCATCAAAGGCTTCTGCAGACCACGTCAAAATAGGTTTACCAGCTATTTTGACAAGCTGCTTACCCCCGTCTCGGCCGAAGCGCTCGCCCATTCCTCCGGCAAGTATTATCGCTGCGGTCTTTGGGTTTTTGTCAAGCTGCCCAATAAGTTCAAGCTCGTTTTTGGTTTCTGTGCTATTCGAGAGGACTTCGGCCATAATCTCTGGAACTCTTAATGTTTCAGGGGAGAATACCGGATCTGCGACCCTGCCCATGAAATCCTCCTTTTATAGTTTCTTAGTTTGTGAAAGTATACGCCCATTTCAAGCCGATGCCATGCGCGCAAACCGTCGAAGGGATTATAAGTGCCGCGCTGTTCGCTTGTGTTCGCGTCTGCGTAGAAACGAGCCTGAAGGTATGGGTCGGTTCGAGACTACTGTGTATGTATCAACCGCACGGTTGGCCACATCAACTTTTACAGGCCGGCTGTTTTCGTCGATCCAATGAAGGTCGGCTACGCGAAGTTTGCTTGCATTTTCTTGTGCGGAAGGATCTTCGCCTTCATTTTCCGGGGCAGTCACTTTACCTTTTACTCTTGGGGAAAGCACTTCAAGCACTTCGCTTTCTGCAAAACGATTGCGGCATCGAAGCTCAAGGACGTACTGCTTGTCTTGAACCTTGCATGAAACCACATCAGCCACATGCAGGGTGTCCTGTTCGTAGCCATCGTAGTCGCATGCTTGCTTAGGGTCTCCAAAATAAAAACCCTCGCTGTATGGGCGGTGCGATATTCCCGCAAGTTCTTGCTTTAAAGAAGCAATAGCCGCGCCACTTTTGTCTTTTGAATCAAGCGCTTGCCTGTATGCGCCAACGACACTTGCCACATAGAAAGCCTTTTTGTTGCGGCCTTCTATCTTTATCGAATGCACTCCGGCTTGTTCTAATTTGTCAAGATGTTCGATCATGCAAAGATCTTTGGCGTTCATGATGAAAGTGCCCTCATCTTCTTCGATGGGAAAGTATTCACCAGGGCGTTTTTCTTCTTCAAGTACGTAGTGCCAACGACATGGTTGAGTGCATTCTCCCTTGTTGCCGGACCTCCCTGTGAGGTAGGCACTAATCAAACATCTGCTTGATTGCGCCATGCATTGTGCGCCGTGGACGAATGCTTCTATTTCAAGGTCGCGCGGAACTTCTTTGTGCATTTCTGCAATTTGGGCAAGCGTCATCTCGCGAGCGCATACAATGCGTGAAGCACCAAGTTCATACCACATTTTTGCTGCCTCGGAATTCGCGACAGAGGCCTGCGTGCTAACATGCAGCCTGCAACGTGGAGCATATTTTTTCGCAAGGGAAAACGCCCCAATGTCACCAATTATGAGGGCGTCGGCTCCTGCGTCGTCTACTTGTTCTAAGTATGAAGGAAGTTCTGCAAGGTCGTCTTGAGTGATCATTACGTTGCATGTCACATAGACGCGAACGCCGGCATCATGTGCAAGCTGGACAGCAACGGGAAGCTCTTCCATAGCAAAATTTGCTGCTCTTGCGCGCATGCCGAAGCGCTCGGCGGCAAGATATAGCGCGTCGGCGCCAAAATCTATAGCTGCGCGGAGTTGGTCAAACCCGCCTGCTGGGGCTAAAAGCTCCATGAACCTTCCTTTCATAAGTTACAGGAAAGTATATTAGCGTCTTTGCTACTTCGTTTGGGCGCACGCGCGAATGTGTTTGGGTGTGTATGTGAAGGCGTGCTTGAGTACATGCTTGTATGTTTATTTCTTTGCTGAGATGTTTGGACGTACGTCTTGTAAAAATCGTACTAGAATTAGATTTTATGAGTAAGGCAATCGGAAACAATATGATCCGAAAAGTGCTGGTATCCGTCCTTGGCATAGTGGTCGGAGTGGCTCTTGCTTTCGTGCTTCCAAATACTGGGCTTAGCTCTCAGGCAGCTTGGGCTATTGGTATTCTTGTATGGGCTATTATCTGGTGGATTTCAGCCATCATTCCAGACTATCTAGTGGCGCTTATCATGGCGGCTCTATTCGTTATCATCTGTCAGGTGCCAACCGAAACAGTTCTCTCATCTTTTGCCGGGAGTACCTGGTGGCTTTTGGTTGCGGCATTTGGCTTGGGTCTTGCGATGCAGAAGAGCGGGCTAATGGCGCGCATGGCAAAGGCAATACTGCGTAAATTCCCCAATACTTATAGTGCGCAGATACTTGGGTTTATGGTTGCAGGCACTGTGATAGGCCCGTTTATCCCGTCTCTTTCGGTGAAGTGCGTCATGCTTGCACCGCTTTCGATGTCTGTATCCGATTCAATGGGTTATGAGCGCAAAAGCAAACAGGCAGATGGTCTGTTCCTTGCTATGTTTACGGGCATTCGAAACATTGGGCCAGCTGTTATAAGCGCTTCAATTGTGGGCTATGCGATGGTTGCGACGCTTCCGTCAGATGTTCAGGCGCAGTTTGACATGGTGCACTGGTTTGTGGGCATGCTTCCATGGTTTGTCATAGTTTTCGTGTTGAACTTTATTGCCATCGTGAATATCTATAAGCCGCGAGGGGATGCTCAAATAAAGCAGGCTGCCTCTGACGCGTCCGCTGCGCCTGTTGAAGACGGCGTAGCTGGCGTGGCCGTCGAGCCTACTGGAGTCGGAGAGTCTACTGGAGTCGACCAATCCAATCAGCCCATCCAATCTGGCCAACCCGATCATCCCGACCCACCGATCCCTTCGGAGTCGAGCTCAAAGGCCTCAAAGCACACAAGCTCTAATACTTTTGAAAAGACACCTCTTACTAAACCCGAAAAGCAGATGACCGTGATAATGGCATGCTGCGTGGCGCTTTGGGTTGCCGAGCCATTGCATGGCATACCCTCTCATATAGTCGCGATTTGCGCGCTTGTGGCTACTTGCGTTTGTAAGGTGCTTGACAAGAAAGATTTACGCAGTGGAATTGCCTGGGACAATCTGATTTTTATGGGAATAGTTTTCGGGTTAGCAGCTGTTTTTTCATACCTTGGAATTGACACTTGGATAATTGCGGCATGCGAACCAGCCATGTCTGTTTTAGCGCAAAATCCCTACACCTTTGTTTTAGGAATAGCCATTGCAACTATTCTGCTTCGCTTCCTCATTATTTCTGAGGTTCCGTTCCTGAATATCTTTATGGCATTCATGGTGCCACTAGCACTTACGTTCAACATAAGCCCGTGGGTTGTTGGAGTTGTGGTGTATGCCACCATTAGCCCTTGGTTCTTCAAGTACCAAAACGTTGTCTATTTGTCGGCGTTCTACGCCACCGATGGCAAGATGGTAAAGCACTCAAGCATGGCAAAATATTGCTTCATCTACCTTTGCATAGCAATTATTGGGCTTCTAGCTTCGGTTCCTTATTGGCAGCTGATAGGGATTTTGTAGCCTCTGGTGTTCCTCAGTAATCAGAATTCCGTGGTGACCGGCATTTTGTAGCCGACAGTATCCCGCCACGACCGACATTTCGCGGCCGTCGGTTTCTGCAAGTTCAAAATAGCGCTTACGCTTTCAATAACTATCCCGCAAAGATAATGCTGTTGAGTTTGCCTAGCTCTTCGGTCGCGTTGTCGCATACCCACTCGGTGTTATCTAGCGTGAAGTTTAAGACGATTGTCTCGTCTTCATTTTCGGTGTCGCGTATGGCCTGAAGAATGATTTCGTGAATGAGCTCGATCTTCTCGTCTTCATCAAGGGAGTCTTCCTCATTTAAAAGGTCGAAGCTATTTTGTGCTTCTTGCAGTTTTTCAAGAAGCCCTGAGGAGCTTTTAGACTTGATTGTAACTTGGGCGCTAGCAGCCTTGTCGACTACGTCTACGTCCTCAATAGCGTAATCAAAGCCATCGAGTACGGCATAAGCAAATTCTTCGCCGTCAAACCCCAACTCCGTAAGTCCTTCGTCTGTTGCTGTTTTCTCCAAGCGTGCGATTACAGTCTCATTGGCAGTTTTATATGGCTCAAGTCGCTCAATTATGGAATCGCATATCACATCCTCGCTGGTTTTCTGACACCCCAACGAGAAAAACGCCATATACAAAGAGCATAGAGCCAATGTCACAAGCAACGTTTTCTTAAACTTCAAAATACCATCACCTAAATATAAAATGCATAACTGACAAGATCATTTTTATTCTTATCTAGATTATTGCAAAGTTAGTGTTGAAAGGTCGGCAATGGCATTTGGAAATGGATGGGGTTCAGACAAGTACTACGGCGCGCATGCTAATATTCGTGAGAGAAGAATTGGGACAAGTCAAATCGTATTGCTAGCCATCCTTGCGGTGCTCTTGTTAGTTTTGATTATTTTTGTTTTGATGATTAATCGACCAAGCCCCAATGAAGCGACTCCGATAGAAAACATGGAAGTTACGGATGAATCTGAGGAAGATGTCTCGAAGAGCATCACTGTCACTTTTGCGGGAGACTGCACCTTAGGAACCGATTCGGCCTTTGATTATTCAACTAGCTTCAATGCAATGTTTGAGTCTCAAGATCCCTCGTATTTTCTTGCTAACGTAAAAGACATTTTTGCAAACGACGATTTGTCGATTGTGAACATGGAAGGAACGCTTACAGAATCTACCGACCGCCAAGACAAGACATTCGCCTTCAAGGGAGACCCTGAATACGCAAAAGTTTTTTCAACCTCTAGCGTAGAGGCGGCATCGATGGCAAACAATCACTCTCAAGATTACGGCGAGCAAAGTTATGACGATACTTGTGAGGCTCTTGACGCCGAAGGAATAGAGACATTTGGTTACGACAAAATTGCATATATGGATGTAAACGATGTGAAAGTTGCTCTGATTGGAACATATGAGCTTGATGAACACGAGGGCATCGAAGAAAGCATGGTAAAAAACATCAAGAAGGCCAAAGAGAAGGCCGATCTGGTCTTGGTTTACTTTCATTGGGGAATTGAACGTGATACCGTTCCCAATGAGACTCAGATAACTTTAGGGCATGCCGCAATCGATGCCGGGGCTGACCTTGTTGTTGGGTCGCATCCTCATGTCATTCAAGGCTACGAGAAATACAACGGCCGGTACATTGTTTACAGCCTAGGCAATTTCTGTTTCGGTGGAAACTCGAATCCAAGTGATAAGGATTGCATGATATTCCAGCAGACCTTCACGATTGATGGCGATACTGTAGAGGAAGATGATGACGTCGATTTCATCGCATGTTCAATATCGTCAACCTCGTCATATAACAACTATCAGCCAACGCCTGCTACGGGCTCAGAAAAGAAGCGAATTGAAGCGAAAATAGAGGAGTCAACCGAAGAAATTGCTGCAGTTGTGCAATAGCTATTGCAGTCCTAAAATCTAATTAGTATAAGAAGTAATTCACTTCGCTAACAATATGCTAGGGAGACAAAGAAATGGGGGATGAAATGAGTAATGTGAATTCGTTAGAAGCGTGTGCAAATCGAAAGCTTGGGCAGCGTTTTAGAGGAGCTTTCGGACTAGTCGGTATTGTTGCGCTGGTTTTTTGCATAGTGTTTGCGTTTTCTGGATGCTCGTCTGAGGAAAACAAGGCATCAGATGACAATGCGAGCCTTTCTACTGTAAGAATTGGCACAATGCCAACGGAAGACTTCCTACCTATGTGGGCGGCGGAAAAAGACGGATATTTCGAGCAAGTAGGAATCGAGGCGCAGCTAACCACCTTCGATTCAGCGCAAGCCTTGTCGGCCGCTATTGCCGCTGGTGAAATTGACATGGCCATGGTAGACGTTCCTCGTGCTGTAAAGCTTTGCGAATCGGGCACTCCAGTGACTATGGAGTGGATCACTCTTGGAACCGATGCTTCGCAAGGGGCGTTCGGAGTGATGGCATCGGCCGATGCGCCATATTCAACACTTAAAGAACTTAAGGAATACATGGACAAGAATGCCGACACTGCCGCCGGTGTTGGCGTTGCGGCAAATACTGTTCCTGAATACGTTTTTGACATGCTATGCGAACAGGAGGGCATAGACTCTTCGACGTTGATAGTCGAAGAGGTGGCAAGCCTGCCTGAGCGCTACTCGCTAATGGTTAGTGGCAACTTGGCAGCTGCAGCGCTTCCAGGTTCGCTATTGCGTCTAGGCGAAGCTTCTGGGATGAAAATTCTTGCAGAAGATACGACAGGGGACAATATCTCGCAGTCTGTGATGATAGCTACACAAGAGTTCGCGAGCGAAAATATGGACGCCGTTAACAAAGTGGCACAGTCTTGGGATATGGCTGCCGAAGCAATTAATGCGAACCCTTCCTCGTATATCGAGCTATTGGCTGAAAATGCGAATTTGAATGAGGCGATTGCCGATACTTATCCGATTTCGACATATCCGATGGCCTTTGAAGCAGATGCGCTTGCATATCCTGCTGCAGATTTGGTCGAGCCGCAGCTTGAGTGGATGAAATCGAAAGGCTATATCTCTAAGTCGATAAGCTACGATCAAACTACAGGAATGTTTACGGTCGAATAGGCACTCTTTTGGGATGTCTAGAGCCTACGGATACATATGGGGCACCATATTTGTTATCGCGCTTTGGTGGGTGCTCGCAATTGCGCTCGATTCACCTGCGCTTCCAAGCCCTATCGACACAATTCCGGTTCTTGTTGATACTCTTTTTGATCTTGCTCCAGAGTTTGGGGTGAGCCTATATCGCATCTTGCTAGCTATGCTCATTGGCACGCTGTTAGGTGCTCCGCTTGGGATCTACATGGGGCGATCTACATGGGCCGATCGCCTGCTCACCCCTGTCATGTACATCTTGTATCCTCTTCCAAAAATCGTGCTTCTTCCAATCCTGTTCGTGCTTATTGGTATTGGTGGGGAAGCAAAGATCACGCTTATCGCAATCGCGGTCTTTTTCCAGATGGCTGTAACTTTGCGGGATGCGGCAAAGGCGGTGCCTCGCGAATCTGTGGAAGCGATGCTGTCTTTTGGTGCCAGTAGAATACGCGTGCTTGCAAGCGTCATTATTCCAAATACACTGCCGGCTTTGTTCACTGCCCTTCGCGTGACCACGGCTTCGGCCATTGCTATCCTCTTTATTGCGGAATCTATGGCGGGATCAACAGGTCTTGGATACTACATCATGCACTCATGGTCGATTTTGGAGTATAGGCAAATGTTTGCAGGCATCGTGTGTATGGCGATAATGGGGATACTTCTTTACGAGATATTCGATCTATGTGAAAGAAGACTCACTGCGTGGAAAACCCTTTGTGCGTGATAAGGGCAACGCAAAAAGCTAGCTCAAGTCAAGGTTAAGCGAGAAGGCATCTGACAGGCGCTTTAAATCGTCGGGCGTGATCATGCTTGCGCCCGGGTCACTACCATTGCCACTTAGCTCTTGGGTTTTGATGGCAATGCCTGCAGCTTTATCGATAGTATGTGCAAGTCCGAAAGCCTGATCGAAGGTCTCTCCGCAAACAATAAGGCCGTGATTAGACCAAACAACGGCATTGTGCGTGGTCATCTCTTTGCAACTTGCAATACCAAGCTCTATTGAACCTGGCACCATCCAGGAAAGCATCCCGATACCTTCCGGAAACACGATAGCTGCCTCGCTTATAGACCCCCAAAGCTTGTGCGTCAGCTGTTTGCCAGAACATTTACAAGTAGCGCAAAGCGCTATAAGGTTTGATGGGTGCGCGTGATAGACGACACGTGATTTTCCGCCGGTTTGCTCCTTTTTAAGCGCATGAATCATCAGGTGTGTTGGAAGCTCGCAGGTAGGTCGTCCGTTTCCTTTGAAGCCCCATATATGACGATAGGCCGTGCCTGAGGAATTAATCTCAATGATTCCTAGGCATTTTTTCGGGGAAGAACTAAAGCTTCTGAAATGCGAGCCTGTGGCACTTATCATAAAAAAGTCACCAGCTAGCTCAGGTACCTTATAAGTATCTTCAAAGTATTCCCAGTTTCCATGCTTTTGGCGGCTTTTGACAAGGTTGCGTTCGCAAGTTTTTAGCCTGTAAGAAAGGTTTCCGCCGTTTGCCTCATGCCAGCCTGCAGCCCATCCATCGTTGGCCATTCGCAAAAAATCCAATGCATATTTTTGTTCTAGAATTTTCATCTATTGGCTCCTTATTTGCGGAAATACTTTTTTGCAGCGAGGCTCATTTTTATCTGTCTATTATGGCAAAAGCGCCAATTGGTTGGAACTTTTCGTTGTCTATACCCCAGCCAAGTGCAAAAGAATCGCCTTTCGTAAAAAAGCTACGCTGTGCAGTCTCGTTTGGGAAGTCTTCCGCAAAATAAGACACTATTGCCACACCTGTAGGGGTTGCAAGTTCACCTTCGGTATTCCCAGCGAAGTTAGGTATCTCATATAAGTTTTTGGCCGCGCTGGATTGTCGCATCGGTTGAATTTCTTTGCTTTCCAGCACTCCGTTTAATATTTTAGCTGTAGCAGGAGCGGGAATAGATACGCGCCCATGAGCACAATCAACAAAGCCAAAACCTGTGGTAATAGGTGTTGCGACGATACGTTTAGGTTTGATCAGGTTGACCAAGATGCTGAAGGCCACAATTGAGGCAATAGCAAAGTCGTTGCCCACCTCGTGGAAATGCACGGTTTTAGGAAGTGCTTCATGGGCTTTGGCCTCGGCTTGCGCCAAAATTTTGTAGATTCCAATAGAGTCGTTTGCAGCACTTTCGTCAAGGTTTAGATTTTCGATTATGTGTGTGACATCTGCAAGTGAGCGTCCATGATGGTGGTCATGCGCGGTGCTGCTTTGCTGCGAGTCGTGGTGCTCGCCGTTACTCTTTCGCAAGTCGTGGTGTGCACCGTCGCACTCCAATGAGTCGTGGTGTTTGGCAATGCCCTCGACGCTGCCATTTGAAGTAAGTTCGAAC
>CAZYOQ010000003.1:93816-108492 GCA_964649145.1 uncultured Eggerthellaceae bacterium
TGAGTCGTGGTGTTTGGCAATGCCCTCGACGCTGCCATTTGAAGTAAGTTCGAACAAGGTGCATCTCTTATCGTTAAGATTTTTGAAAGTGACCTTTGTGCTTATGCCGTCAAGGCCAATATTGTTAAAGTCGCCAATAAAAGAGCGCCGCACATCTTCGTTAAGCATCCCAATAAGCGAGCCTACCAAACCACCTTTTCGGGCGCCGTTTTTGCAATCAAGTAGAAGGCTATCTATGTGCCCGAAGTCGTCCTCGCCCAAAAGACGCTCTGCACATCCGTTAGCTTCGATGCTGGCGTCGATTTCAAATTCTTTAGGCATCGTCTTTTCCATTAGCTTTCGTGTGATTGATTCGGCTTGCCACAACTGCAGCGCCAAAACCGTTATCGATATTTACAACGCTTACCCCTCCAGCGCACGAATTCAACATGGAAAGTAGCGCTGCGAGGCCTCCAAACGATGCCCCGTAGCCTACGCTTGTGGGCACCGCGATAACAGGGCAGCTCGCAATTCCTGCAACCACGCTTGCAAGAGCTCCCTCCATGCCAGCTATGGCAATAATCGCTGTGGCAGAAAGGATGGAATCGGTTCGTGCAAGAAGCCTATGAATTCCTGCAACGCCTACATCGAAAGCGCGCTCGACCTCATTTCCCATCATTTCTGCGGTAAGTGCAGCCTCTTGTGCTACTGGGATATCGCTTGTGCCTGCGCAAATAACAAGTATCTTGCCTATTCCGTCAGGTTTTGGCATAGAGCCTACGATTCCTATACGGGCATCTTCGTGATAATCAAGCGTGAGCGCCGAAGACACTTTCTTTGCCTTTTCTACAGAAAGTCTAGTTATTAGAACGTCACCTTGGCCAGCATTGTTCATAGCATTGACAATGTTGATGATCTCATCGGCGGTTTTGCCTTCTCCAAATATTGTTTCGGATGTTCCCTGGCGTACTTTCCGGTGCAAATCTATGTTTGCAATCCCAATATCTATGTTAGGGGGAGTTTTGAGTATTGCTTCAGCCTCATTCAAAGACATATCTCCTGAGGCAACCTTTTGAAGAAGGGTGTGTAGGTCTTGCTGCATGAGTCGTCCTTTTGGATTTTGAGCCTTTGTGATTGTCTTGTGTAAGGTATGGAATCTTGCTTGATCCAAGTTTAAACTTGAACGCGAATATTTACAGTGGAATTACAGGCGGTATTGTTGAAAGGAAAGAAATGAAATCTTTCACACTCAAAAAACTAGGCTGTGTCATAGCAGCTGGCGTGCTTGCCGCGAGCATGCTCACAATGACGGCGTGCTCACAATCTGGAAATACGTCTTCTAGCCAATCTTCTTCCACACAAGAAAGCAGCTCCTCTTTAAAGAAGGCTGCTGACGGTATTGGTACGCACCACGCAACAATAAAGATCAAGGGCTACGACACTCCTATTAAGGTCGAACTTGATGGCGACTCTGCGCCTGTAACGGTTCAAAACTTTATGGATCTAGCAAAATCTGGCTTCTACGATGGGCTAACTTTTCATCGCATCATCAAAGATTTCATGATGCAAGGTGGCGACCCTAATGGCGATGGCACTGGAGGAAGCGATGAAACCATAGTTGGCGAGTTCACTAGTAACGGTTATGACAACGAATTACAAAACACTCGCGGCGCTATTGCTATGGCGCGCTCAAGCGACCCCGATAGTGCAAGCTCTCAATTCTATATTGTGCAGAAGGATTCTACAGATCTTGACGGCGATTATGCGGTATTTGGCTATGTGACAAGCGGTATGGATCTTGTGGACGAGATATGTAACTCTGCGTCTCCCACCGACGACAACGGCACCATCAAAGCCAAAGAACAACCTGTGATTAAGAGCATTACTATTGACGACTAAATAGTAAACAACCTTTACTTGCTTTTCCCGCTCAAATACCCCCCATTCCCCAAAACGCTTCGGGGAATTATATGCCACAAATTTCCAAATCGCATATCATTTACAGGCTACAGATTCAACTAAGGGGTAATTAATAATCGTGGGTTCAATTAAAGGGCAGCTTACTGTACGCGGCATACTTATTGGCATTATCGGGTGTGCGATAATCACAGCGTCATCGGTTTATGTGGCGCTGAAGATGGGCGCGTTGCCCTGGCCTATTATTTTCGCGGCCATAATCTCGCTGTTCGCGCTAAAGGCTATCAGTCGCAACAAGTCTACGCTGAATGAGGCGAATGTTACACACACCATCATGTCTGCAGGTGCTATGGTTGCCGGCGGTCTTGCTTTCACAATTCCAGCTGCCTGGATGCTTGGCCTAGCAGACGATATGGGATGGGCGCAAATCGCGTTCATCGCGTTTGCGGGTTCTGCACTAGGTCTTGTTTGTTCGATGTGCTTGCGCAACCATTTTGTGAAAGACGCGAAACTGGAATTTCCTATTGGACAGGCTGCGGCGGAAACCCTTAAAGCTGGAGATACTGGTAAATCAACCGGTAAACTCTTGTTCTCGTCGCTGGGGTTTGCGGGCATATACACTCTGATTCGCGATGGGCTCCACCTTATTCCTAGCATGTTTGCTAATATCGCGATCCCGGGAGTGACTTTTGGCATATACAACTCGCCGATGATGCTATCGGTTGGTTTTCTCGTTGGAACGGGCGCTGTGTGCGTTTGGTTTGCGGGGGCATTTATTGCTAACTTCGGGATTATAGTGGCGTGCCCGGCTCTTGGAGTATGTACCACGGAATTTGCCAAGGCTATTGTTTCTTGTCTTGGGATGGGATGCATGATGGGCGCGGGAATCGCGGTAATAATGCGCGACATAGTTCCAAAGGCCGCAAGAATGATGTCTAACAAGATGTCTGCTGCAAACGAACAAGAAAGGCTTTTTGGCCTTACTAGCACAGCATCAAGGAATTTGTCTGCTTCTCTTAACAGCTACAAGAAGGCTGCAGCCGTCATACTGACCGTGGCGTGCGTGGCTGTGTTGGCATGCATTGTGCTCGATCTGCCATTTATCGCTTCGCTTGTTATCGTTTTACTGGCTTTTGTGGCGTGTGCTATGAGCGCTCAAAGTGTGGGTCAAACTGGAATCGACCCGATGGAGATATTCGGGCTTATAGTGCTTCTTGCGGTTGCTGCAGTTGCCCCCGCTATCCCGCAGACGAGGCTTTTGTTTGTGGCAGCTTTGGTGGCTGTGGCATGTGGGCTTTGCGGCGATGTTATGAACGACTTCAAGGCGGGCTATGTTTTGGGTACAAGCTTTCGCGCCCAATGGATAGGCCAGGCTATCGGAGCTGTTATCGGAAGCGTGGTCGCAGTTGTAACGATGTGGGCACTTTTCAACGCATATGGTCCAGATGCTTTCGGCGTCGGCAAAGATTTCGTCTCTGCGCAGGCAAGCGTTGTAGCAACCATGGTTTCGGGCATCCCTATTCCTTCAGCGTTTTTTATAGGGCTTGCTTTGGGCTTTGTGCTTTACCTTTTCCGCTTCCCCTCAATGATGCTCGGTTTGGGGATATATCTTCCGTTCTATATGTCCTTCACTAGCTTTTTGGGTGCTTTAGTAAAGATCGTTTTTGATATGATCGTGAAGCGTAAGACTTCAAAGCTTGCCGATGAAGATGCGGCTGCGATAAAAGCACGACTAGACGAAGGCGGTCTGGTGGTCGCATCGGGTCTTTTAGGTGGAGAATCGGTTCTTGGGATAATACTTGCTCTTATTGCTGCAGGTTCCGCGTTTATTGTTTAGGGGTCAGGCTTAAAAGCTAAGTACAGACACGCAAATGGCAGATGATAGAAAACGCACATATATAATTTTTGCCATCGTCACATTGGCGTGCGCTTTGGGAAATCTTACGCAAACTGTTATGAATTCCATGCTTGGTGGGGTTCAAGACACCTTTGGCACGCAGGAAAGCGTGAGCCAATGGCTGACCACGATATATATGCTTTCAATAGGTATTACTGTTCCCCTTGTTGCGCATCTGTCTCGTCGTTTTACTATTAGAACACTTACTATCACTTCGCTTGTGATATCTATTTGTGGCGGAGTAATAGGTGTGTTTGCTCCAACATTTGAAGTTCTTCTAATATCGCGCATTCCTCAGGCGGTAGGGGCGGGCATTACGCTGCCTCTAATACAGACGATTGCTATGACGCGCTTTCCTAAGGGTCAAAACGCGACAGCGATGGGCATTGCTGGAATCGCAATGGGATTTGCGCCCAACATTGGCCCTTTGATTGGTGGCGCATTGGTCGATAGCCTTGGATGGAGAAGCTTCTTTTGGATGTACATCGCCTTTTGCGTGGTTTTGACCGTATTGACAGTGCTGCTTGTTTCCAAACAGCCCCGCCAGATGTCTAGCGCTCATCTCGATTTCGCATCGTTTTTGCTGTCTACCCTCGGTTTTGGTGGGCTGCTCCTCGCATTTTCCAATGCATCGACTATGGGATTTACAAGCCTGTTTGTTTTGATTCCTCTTGCTGTGGGCATCGTTTGCATTGTTTGGTTTGTGGTTCGTCAAAACCGCATCGAACACCCGCTTATCACCATGGGAATTTTCAAATCGAAAACATATATCGCAAGCTTTGTCGCTCAGAACATGTTGTTTGGCAGCTTTATGGGAATAACGCTTATCATACCTTTGTTTGTAACGAAAGTTTCAGGCTTGACCCCGGTAGACGCTGGAATAGTATTCCTCCCGGCAACCATCCTAGCGGTTGTGTTTAACCCTTTGTCGGGAATATTGAGCGACAAGATTGGTGCTAGGCGCGTGACCGTGGTGGCTTCGATACTTCTTGCGGTAGGCTCTGTTTCCATGGCGTTTTTGGACGAAAGTGCGCCACTTTGGCTTATAACCCTTTTGCAGTCGATTCGCGGAATTGGCGTGAGCTCGCTTATAGGTCCACTAAATTCCTGGGGTATGCATAAGCTTCCTATGCAGAACATGGTCGATGGCTCGGCGTTTTTCACAACAACAAGGCAGGCAAGTGCTTCTCTTTGCACGGCCATCATGATGCTGCTTATAACATCAGCACAATCTTTAGGTGCTGTGGAAACCGGTGCGTGTGTTGGCTATCAGCTAGCCTTAGGATTTTCTGGGCTTTTGAGCGTGGGCGTGTTTGTTTGCGCTATTTTCTTTGTGCGCGACCTAAAGTCGTAGGTTTAGGCGTATATAGCTTATTAGGTAGCTCTCCGCCGCGCTTGCTTCGACCTTGTGTTGCCGAGACATTGCGCTTGCCGAGACCTTGCGTTGCCGATTCGCCGCGCGCCGCCGCGATCTATCGCAGTGCCTCTTTTTGCATCTTGCGTGCTTGCTCCATTCCGTTTCGAACGAAGCCGCCTGCGCAAAGGTTTCGAACCCGATAAGCATAGCGGTTGCGTTCGTCTGTGAATTTGGCATTCTGGAAGTCGAGTACATCAGATACCTGAATCCCAAGCTTGTTGTAGAACTCGCGCATCTGACCAATTACCATTATGGCCGCATCGGCCACGGTATTTACGCTTCCATCGGGCAGCAGAATCTTTACAGTCTTAAGGTCGTAATGGGCAGCGTTTTTGAAGTTCTGTACTGCCTGAATCTGGTGGCGCGACCCAAATTCTGTTGGCGCACTAGAGGCTAGCCAAACAAGTAACAATTGCGCAAACTTTATATCGCGAATGTCTATGCAATTATCTGCAAGCGGATTTAAATCGTACATGCGAAGCTCAATATGGCTTACCCCTCTTTCGCGAAGGCCGCTTAGGCTGTTAAGTCCTGGTGGCTTCAGGCGAACGGGGTAGTAAAGTTCAGACGGTGCGGAAATCCATTCGACATCCACATAAGACTGAATGCTGTCGGCATAAGCGCTTATGTTTGAATAATCTAAGTCTGGCGAGAAGGTGTTCCAGTATCCAAGCTCGCTGCAACGAACCGAGCCCAGCCCCAAGAATAGATCTTCGCCAATCTTGCCTTTCTCGACAAAGGAGCTGTCTAGGATTGGGCTTGCGGCAGTACTTGCAACCAAGATCCATCCATATGTCACAGCTTTTTCGGCAAGGCTAAGGTATATGCTGTTTTTGTATTCCGTGAAATCCTTCTTACCAGACAGTTCGAAGTCGCGGTCAAGCAGTTCGTCTGCGAAAGAGTAGTTCACGTGAATGCCGGAAAATGCCATCTTGTATCTTCCGTAATATTCAGAAAGATAGTTTCTATACGCTGTTTTCCAAGCTTCATCACCTTCGAACTGGGCGATAGGGATGTCTTTTTCGCTACGAATGTAGGGTGGGTTAGAAAACGGCCAAAGATATTCCGGGCGATCCATATTGGCCAATATCGACTCGATCCTGCGGCTGTCTCGGGCAAGTTGTTCAAGCGCTTCTTCTGCCGAAGGTGAGACAGAGGTGTTAATTTCTATCTGGTTTTCGCTGAAATCCCGAACGATGCGTTCGTCTCCGGGCGCTGGATGCTTGGTTTGTGCTAGAAACCCCTGGTCGTCAACGCGAAGTGTTTCGCGTTCGATTCCGAAGTTGCCGTGCAAAAGCAGACTTCTTACCACATCATCATCTATATGAAACATCAACCCTCGCTATGTATAATTTGCAGTTTGTTTTTACGACTCTTTGCGCTTCCAAACACAAACGCCGTTCTTGATAGCGTACTTTACTATAGCAGGGCAAATAATTTCATCGGAATCGCTTCTTGGGAAACCTTTTATCTCGCATACGCACGCCTCGTAAACGCTTTGTTTGCAGACACGCGTGTCCAGTTTTATGTAATGTTCAGATAGTGGAATCTCGCGTGGAAGATCGCGCTTGGTATCATGCGTCCATTTTTTGTCGTCCACAACAAGCAGAAGGTCGAGGTCGTCACCCAAGCTGTCCCAACCATTGTGAGCGATTGCGCTGCCAAATACCCATACTTGACTAATGTCATCGCGGCTGCTTCTTGCCCATTCAGCGATCATCGTAACTGTAGGGATAACGGCAGTCTCAAGCGGCCTTTCGTCGCCACCTAAGACGTTCTTGCGTCCGAAACGTCTTAGGATTAGCGATATCCAATGCGAGAAGCTTCCCATTTATGCCCTTTCAGCCATTGGCTTTAATTCGCAAAGCTGATTGTATTTCTCGGTTTACAGCGTATTTTTGGCTAGTGCTTTCATGTGGCTAGCTTGTCAACTTGCAACTTACGTGCCTTCGCAGGAACCTGCATGTCTTTGTTAACTTGTTCGTTGCGAGCTTTCTTTAGTAACAAGTGCGCATCTTTCGCAATTTGTAACTTAGCTTGGTTTCGATATTTAAAAACTACATCGAAAATATTACACGTTAAAAGCGATAGGTGCATATTAAAGGAGATAATTGAAAAACGTGAATTTAAAGAAGCTGACTTAATTGCATTCGGTACCTTTGGGCACAAGAGGCTAAAGGTACTATTTGGTGAATATCTAGTGATCTAGGAGCAAATGGTGGATAATTCCGTGAATTTAACCTGCGTAGAATTCGTAGAGACTCTGGCCTCAAAAGCTCCAACTCCTGGTGGCGGTGGGGCATCTGCGCTACTTGGCGCTATTGGTGTGGCTTTGGCTTCGATGAGCGCATCTTTGACTGCAGGAAAGCCAAAGTATAAAGATGTGGAGGCCAAGATTGATGAAATCATTGCTCAGACAAAAGAGCTTCGTGAGACTTTACTTGGCCTAGTCGAGGCCGATGCTCGAGCCTTTGAGCCTCTATCGAAAGCCTATGGAATGGCTTCGAATACCGAAGAGGAAAAGGCTCACAAGGACAAAGTCATGCAACAGTGTCTGCAAGAGGCCTGTGTGGTTCCTATCGAAATTATGAAAGCGTGTGGCCGAGCAATAGAGGTCATAGAGAATCTGGCGCAAGTTGGAGCGCAAATTGCGATAAGCGATACTGGGTGCGCGGCTTGTGTGTGCCAGGCGGCGCTTCGAGCTGCTAGCTTAAACGTTTTTGTTAACACCAAGCTTATGAGCGACAGCGAATATGCAAAGGCTTACAATCTTGAGGCAAATCAGTTGCTGGAGAAGTATGTCCCCGCCTCAGAGCGTGTTTTTGCGGAAATATCTAGCAGCTTATCTGGCAGCTGCGCATAGTAGCCAGTGCAGCCTCGTGGTTTTCGGGGGTAGAGCCTGCACAAAGCTCTGCATCTACTTTTATTGGTACTTCGGGAAGATGAGCCTTTATAAGTAGTGCATTCGATACCACGCAAATATCGGTGCAAAAGCCTATAAGTTCGATAGACCGAATTGGAGTCTTTTCGTTTAGTTTTATAAGGTCACTGGCTAAATCGAGAGAGCCGAAGGTAGGCTTCTCATAGATCTTCCAACCGTGATCCTTCGCCTCTTGTCCAAGGCCTCCCGATAACTTAAAGCCTTCGGTACCCTTGATGCAATGTTTGATTGGGAGCTTATGTCCTTCTTGGGTGTCAAGATAGTCGGGCGTGTGCGTATCTTTGGTAAGCAGGATAATTCCCTTAAACGAACGGGCTTTATCTACAATTGCGTCCACCTTTGAAGCTGCGACCTCGTTTCCAAGGGAGCCTGTAGTGAAATCGTTTTGAACATCAACGACGATAAGAACGTCTACGTCGCCCCCATTTGAAGCGTTATCCATTTTGCCCCTCCGCAAAAAAACTAGATGAATGAGCGCATATATGAAGCGAATATTATCCCATAAGAATGTAGGCTGAAATGGCAAAGAACCCTATGATTCCCAAGCAAATTGTCGAGTCTAAATGGCAGGCTAGTGAAAGAAGCGGCAGGCTAGTGAAAGAAACGACATGTTAGCGAATAAAATCTGGCTGAAATAGCAGGCTAGCGTATTTGGGTTTTGCTCACGTTCATTGCGCGCATGGCGTTAAGAATGGCGATAAAGGCAACGCCTACATCGGCAAAAACTGCCATCCACATATTGGCAATGCCTAAAGCTGCAAGAATTAGCACGGCGAATTTAATTCCAAGCGCGAAAATGATGTTTTGCCAAACGATTCTAAGCGTTCTTCTAGCAAGCTTCAGCGCCTGTGCGATGCGAGTTGGCTTGTCGTCCATAAGCACAATGTCAGCTGCCTCAATTGCAGCATCGCTTCCCATCGCGCCCATAGCGATTCCGACATCGGCGCGCATAAGCGCTGGTGCATCGTTTATGCCGTCGCCAACGAATGCCACAGCACCTTCGCCTTTTTTGCGCTGGCTTATGATTTCTTCAAGTTTTTCGACCTTGTTCTGAGGCAGAAGTTGTGCGAAAAACGCATCAAGTCCAAGTTTTTTCGCAACTAAAGATGCCACTGACTCTGAATCGCCCGTGAGCATGACTGCGTCTCTAACGCCTTCTTTATGCAGTGCCAATATGGCGTCGGCTGCATCTTCTTTGATAGTGTCACCAATCATGATGGTTCCGCAGTATTTGCCCTCAATTGCAACATGAATTTGTGTGCCTGCGAAATTATGCGCCTCAAAAGCAATGTCGTGCATGTTCATAAGCTTGTCGTTGCCAACTAAAACCATTTTGCCGTCAATACTTGCTTTAACTCCGTGCCCGCCAATTTCTTCTACGTCTTCTGCCTGTGCTAGATCCACTTCGCCATGAAAAGCCTTCACGACAGATTTAGCAATTGGGTGTGTGGAATAAGATTCGGCCAGGGCTGCTGTTTTAAGCACGACATCTTGCAACACTCCGTCAGCTGGAATGACCTCGGTTACCTCGAAGGTGCCGCTAGTTAATGTGCCCGTTTTATCAAACACGACGGTGTCCACTTTAGAAAGCATCTCTAAGTAGTTTGACCCCTTGACAAGTATTCCCAACTTCGAAGCACCGCCAATTCCTCCAAAGAACGAAAGCGGAACGGAAATTACCAGTGCACACGGGCAGGAAACAACAAGGAAGGTAAGCCCTCTAAATATCCAGCTTGACCATTCTCCAACAAATAGGGGAGGAACAACGCTAAGTAGTACGGCTAGCAAAACTACTATGGGCGTGTAATAGCGTGCGAAACGCGTTATAAAGTTTTCGGTGCGTGCTTTTTTGTCGGCTGCATTCTCGACAAGTTCAAGTATGCGGCTTACGGTTGAATCCTCATAAGGCTTCGTCACATTTATAGTAAGTGTGCCGTTTAGATTTACGCACCCAGATAGCACTTCATCTTCGGCTTGAGCAGTGCGTGGAACCGCCTCCCCTGTGAGTGCAGCTGTATCAATTTGGGAATGACCGCTTATAACAATCCCGTCAAGCGGGATGCGCTCACCTGGCTTGACTATAATCTCGTCTCCGGGCAAAACTTCAAACGGGTCTACCTGTTCAAGGTTGCCATCGCGCATCACATTTGCAAACTCCGGCGCGATATCCATCATCTCAGAGATCGATTTACGCGATTTTCCCACAGCGTATTTCTGGAATAGTTCTCCTACTTGGTAGAAAAGCATGACGGCAGCGCCTTCTGCCATATGAGGTTGCGTGTCGGGGAAGAAGACGAGGCAAAACGCGCCGATTGTAGCGATTGTCATAAGGAAGTTTTCATCAAGGCCATGGCCGTGTGAAAGGTTTATGGCAGCCTTAGCTACCACGTCATAGCCTGCAATTACGAAGGGAATTAAGAAGAGGACAAATTCAATGTAGACCGCTTCTGGTTCTCCAAACCAGGCACCATAAAGACCTAGCAGATCTGCTGTGTAGAATACGACAAACAGCGCTATTGCGACTATTATTCTGTTTCTGAATCGCTTGAGTCTTGGTGTCATATTGGTGCTTGTAAGAAGTGAGATTACACGAGAATAGTGCAATCAGATTCATATTTTTTGCAAATAGAACAAGCGCTCTTAAGAACTTCATTAAACCTTGCTTCTTCTGCATCAAGAAGAAGCTTGCTAGACATGAAGCTTATGGTGGCCTTGTTGACGCCATCAAGCTTATTAATATCATTTTCCATTTTTGCGGCGCAATTTGCGCATTCAAGGTTTTCTATTTTGAAGGACTTTCTCATCTCAGACCTAACTTCTAAATCACTGAACATATGAACAACTGTTCATAAGTATATATGCGTAAAGCCACTTGTCAAGAATTTTCTTAGGAGGATGGCTTTAAGCTTAAAAAATGTTACGAATTCCAGATGCGTAACCTCAAACTTCATATATAATGTTACAACTTCAAAAAACGTAACATTGAAAGGAAGAGAATGAAGCGCCCAACTAAGATCAACCGTAGAACGTTCGTAAAAGGGGCTGCCGCGGTTGCTGCCGGTGCCGCAATCGGAGGAACATTGATAGGATGTGGCGGTTCGACAGACTCAAGTTCGGCCTCTCAGGCTTCAACGAGTGTTGGAGGTTCTGTGTCTGGAAACAAGAATGAAGTTATTGTTACGATGACGACGTCGTCTGAACCAGAATCAGGGTTTAACCCCTTGTTTTCGTGGGGCTGTGGCGAACATGTACATGAGCCTTTGATTCAATCCACCTTAATTAGCACTGATACCAACCTTAACTTCATAAACGACCTTGCTACCTCTTACGAATGCTCTGATGATGGCCTCACCTGGACATTCAACATTCGAGATGATGTCAAATTCACCGACGGCGAGCCTTTGACTGCAAGCGATGTTGCTTTTACCATCAACGGCATCAATGCAAACGAGGCAGCAGAGGCTGACCTTTCGATGGTAGATGAGGCGGTTGCGACAACGGACACTCAATGCGTCCTTCACCTAAACAAGCCGTTCAATGCGATGCTTTACACGCTTGCTGTTGTTGGTATTGTGCCTGAGCATGCCTATGATGAAAAGACCTATGGCGAAAACCCCATTGGAAGCGGTCGTTATATGCTTGAGCAATGGGATCGTGGCCAGCAAGTGATTTTTAAGGCTAACCCTAACTATTACGGGGATGCGCCTTTGATGGATCGCGTTGTAGTGCTTTTTATGGAAGAGGACACCTCTCTTGCTGCTGCGAATTCTGCACAGGCGGATGTCGCATACACCGCTGCAACACTAGTTGATTCTGCTCAGGTAGAAGGCTATGAGGTTTTGAACTGCAAGACAGTCGATTCGCGTGGAATCTCGCTTCCGTGCATCAAAGCGGGCGCCACAAAGGAAGACGGCGGTGAAGATTTTCCTGCTGGCAATGATGTGACCTGCAACTTAGAGCTTCGCCGTGCGGTTAATTTAGGCGTTAATCGCGATGTCATGATTGAAAACGTTCTTAATGGCTATGGAACAAAGGCTTTCAGTGTCTCTGACGGAATGCCGTGGTACAACCCTCAAATGGAAGTTGAATTTGATCTTGAAGCTGCAAAGAAGGAGCTGGAAGACGCCGGCTGGTCTTTAGGTGATGACGGCATTTACACCAAAGACGGAATACGCGCGGCTTTCGAGTGCTACTACAGCGCAAGCGATTCTGTGCGTCAGGCGCTTGCAAACGAATTTGCAAACCAGATGAAAGAAGTTGGTATTGAGGTCACTCCTGTTGGTTCTGGCTGGACGAAAGACCCAAGCGGAATTTATGCCCATCAATATAGCGACCCAGTGCTTTGGGGTTGGGGCTCGAACAGCCCTGTCGAACTTTATAATCTGCATTATTCTTCCTCTTCTGGAAACTATGCGGTTTACGAAAACGAGTTCGTTGATGCTCATCTGGATGAGGCTTTGGCCGCAACAAGCGTTGACCAGTCCTACCCCGATTGGCAGGCAGCAGCTTGGGATGGTGAAACAGGCTACGGTCCGCTTGGTGGAGCGTCATGGGTTTGGCTTTGCAATGTCGACCACCTTTACTTCAAGCGGGCAGGCCTTGTTGTTGCAGAACAGAAGCCGCACCCTCACGGGCACGGTTGGTCGCTCGTCAATAATGTAGATAAGTGGTATTGGGAATGATAGTTTCTGAGCCAAGGGCTTTATGCGGTCTCGGCTCGACGCGTCGCGCCCTCGAACTAACTTTTGCGAGTTAATTTTCGCAAAAGTGGATTTCTCGGGCGCTTTGGCTTTTGCGTCACCTCGCCTCGACCGCATAACACCCTTGATTCAGAAGCGTTAAAGGGGATGCATAAAAGAAGGTGACAGGAGAGGCGTCTCGAACATTCTCGAGCAGATAAGCGATTTTCGCGAAGCGGTCTTGCGAGGACTGTTTGAGCGAGCGAAGCGAAGCGAGTTCCGCAGCGGCTTCGCTAAAATCGCTTATTGGTTGCGAGAGCAGTGAGAGACCCTCTCCTGTTTCCTTCTAAAAAACGACATGACAAGGTATGTAGTACGACAGATTCTGCGCTTTCTGCTGCTGATGCTTGCTGTAAGCATGGTGACGTTTGCGCTTATAGGGCTGTCTCCAGTGGACCCCGTGCAGGCGAACGTCGGGCAGGTGGCGCTTGCTAACATGTCTGACGAAAAGCTTGCGGCGCTGCACTCATATTGGGGCAAGGATACCCCGATATACGAGCGTTACGCTTCTTGGTTCATGGCGCTGTTGCACGGCGATCTTGGCACGTCGCTTAGGTTTAATGCGCCGGTGTCACAAATCTTGGCAGAAAGGTCGCTGAATTCACTAGCGTTGATGTCGATAGCGTGGGTGGTAAGTGGCTTGTTAGGTCTAGTGCTTGGCGTTTTAGCGGGTACTCACCGCGATTCAATTCTAGACAGGATTGTAAAAGCATATTGTTTCGTGCTGGCTGCAAGCCCAACTTTTTGGGTCGGGCTTTTGATGCTTGTGATTTTCTCGGTTCAGCTTGGGTGGTTTCCCATAGGTTTTTCTCAACCGATAGGCAAATCTGCTGCCGATCTTACATTCATGGACGCGCTGAGCCATATTACGCTTCCCGCTGTAACGCTTTCGATCGTTGGCATCGCTAACGTGGCTTTGCATACTCGTGAAAAGACCATTGATGTGATGTCTAGCCCCTACATTCGTTTTGCGCTGGCGCGCGGCGAAAGCAAAGCGTCTGTTATTGTGCGCCACGGCCTTCGCAACCTTGTCATACCCGCCATTACTATCCAGTTTGCCCAGATCGCCGAGATTTTCGGAGGGTCGGTTCTTGTGGAGCAGGTTTTTAGCTATCCCGGTCTTGGGCAGGCTGCGGTCACGGCCGGGATCGGCGGGGATGTGGCACTGCTGGCTGGAATTGCGCTTGTATCTGCCGCGCTCGTTTTTGGGGGCAACCTGGTGGCCAACATTCTTTACGGCGTAGTCGACCCGCGCATTCGCGAGGAAAGGAAGGCTGGAAGCTCTCTTGCCGACCTATCGGGAGAGGCCGCCAATGCTTAACACCCAAGGCTCAGCCATGAACTCCGCCGTCACGCAAGAAGAGACGTTGGCATCGGCTGCCGCAAAGGCGAGCATCAACATCCTCCATCTGCCAAAACTAAGGCGCGTTGCGAACAGGAAGGCTGTTCTCATAACGGGAATTGTTGCAGCAGCAATTCTTATCGCTGTAGCCGTTTCCGGGCAACTCCTGCAAACAGAAGCCATGCATACCGATTTCACGCAGAAGTCGCTGCCGCCATCGTTTCAGCACCCCTTCGGCACAGACTGGATGGGTCGCGATATGCTGGCTCGCACGTTGGCCGGGCTTTCCTTGAGCATCTTCATTGGTCTTATAGCAGCAACGCTCTCATCGATAATCGCGCTGATTCTCGGAAGCGCGGCGGCTCTTTGCGGCAAGCGCGTCGATGGTGCGATAACCTGGCTCATCGACCTCATGATGGGAATTCCGCACATTGTGCTGCTTAT
>CAZYOQ010000004.1:0-22268 GCA_964649145.1 uncultured Eggerthellaceae bacterium
TTTTCTTTCGTGCCTAGGCTTTTCAACCAAAAGACGTATGAGGCTATGAAGACCGCCGCCGAGATGACCCATGGCATACTTTGCAAGGTCATGCAACGTTATTTGGATGATCCGCAATACAGGCGGCTTTTCGATTTTGACGAGCGCCTGGAGAAATTGATTCTTATTCCTAGGCGCTATGACGCACTTCTGCCGTTTGCGCGTATCGATACCTTCATAGACGAGGAAACCTTAAGCGTTCGTTTCTGCGAATTCAACGGAGACGGTTCTGCGGGCATGAACGAAAACCGCGAGATCACTAACGCGATCAAAGACTCTGAGGCCTTCAAGGTGTTTTCCGAGAATCACAAAGTTGAGGGGTGCGACTTGTTCGATTCTTGGGTGGACAAGTTCATCGAAATATACTCAACTTTCGAGAACAAGGTTGAAAACCCTACCTTTGCAATTTGCGATTACCTGCAAAACGGCGTTGTCGATGAATTCCACATCTATTCAGAGCTTTTCGAGAAGCGCGGATACCGCTGTCTGGTTCGTGATGTCACAGAATTGCAATTCGACGGTAAGGTTTTGACGGATGCGCAGGGAAATCGTATTGACGCCATTTGGAGGCGTTGTGTTACAAATGACGTTCTTCAGTTCTGGGATCGCTCACAAAACCTCATTAACGCGGTAGAGGCCGGAAGCGTGGCACTTATTGGAAGTTTTGTCGGGCACATTGTGCATGACAAGCAGGTCTTCGAGGTGCTTATGAAGCAAGAGACCATCGATATGCTAGACGCTGATGAAGTCGCTTTCCTGAAGCAGGCCATTCCTCAAACTGACTTCCTAAACGATGAATGCGTTGACATAAATGAGATTCGCAAAAACAAAGACGAGTGGATCATTAAGCCGTCTGACCATTACGGCGCCGACAACGTCTATGCTGGCCTCGAACAGACAGATGAGCGCTGGCAAGAGCTAATTGATGAATTTGCGAACGATGCGGCGGGATACCCATTTCTGGTACAGCGCTTCATCAAGCCTTTCAAAACGAAGACCTTACCTCCTGATCTTGGCATTGATGGCGTTTTAGATGGCGATGTTAAGTGGAACCCGATGATGTACAACAACTTGAACGGCCTTTATTTGTATGATGGGCACTTTCAGGGGGTTTTTAGCCGCTTGGGACCTTACCCAGTTATAAGCAAGCCAAATAGCGGTATGACTGCGGCAACCATCTGGGTAGACTTCGATCCTGATTGCGGAATCGGTTTGGACTAGCGCTACCTAGCCTTCGCGATTGGCCTTTTGTCGGAAAATTGAGGATATGGCAGATAGGGGAAAAGAGAGCCTGATAAGTGTCTTGACTATCGTTTTGCTAGTTTTCTCGTATATCGGCATAGGCTTTGCGATGGTCTCAGGCTCTCCTGCGCCCACGAAGCTTGTTGCTTCTGTAGCAATAGACGATTCTGCCTCGCCTTTCACCAAAGACCAGCTCCTTGAAGGGGCGCTTGCTACGCAGGACTACTCATTTATCACGCATGATCTCGAGAAATACATGGAAACTATTTCCGAGATGAACCAGGAGGCAAATACTCGATATGCGAAATATTCTCAAGACGAGCTTTTGTGCGCTTCTGATAAATACAGCATCACACAAGAGGAAGTCAATCACCTTGATGACGTATACAACGTAGCTGAAAAATGCTCTTATGTAATTCTTATCATTGTTTTTTTGTCTGTCTTTTTTATCTTTATAGCCTATAGACGTTTCGGGATTGACGCTGTCTCTAGATCCCTTGTCTTAAGCGGTGCTGTCGCTTTGTTGCTTATTGCTGCTCTATTTTTATTTGCACTTATTTCTTTCAATAGCCTGTTCTTTGTCTTTCATAGCCTATTTTTTGCAGAAGGAAGCTGGACGTTTTCAGCCGATTCGCTTTTGATATGTATGTTGCCTCAAGGTTTCTGGGTTGGAATTGGCGCTATTTGGATAGGTATCTCGGCACTTCTTGCGCTAGCGGCGATTATCGTTGGTCGGGTTTTAAAGGCTCGCGCTAAAGGTTAGGGTAGCGAATATGGGCTCCTTTTTGCATCCTTTGCATTTCCTCTTTTATCAAAATACTTGCAATATAAGCCGATAAACCCTATTATTTAGCGTTGCTGTTTAATTGAGAATGAAAAAGGAGTATAGGCGAATGGTTAAGATCCGTCTTGCACGTCACGGCGCGAAGAAGCGCCCTTACTATAGAATCGTCGTGTGTGACTCTCGTTGCCCGCGTGATGGCAAGTTTATCGATGAGGTGGGCCGCTATAATCCAGTCTCTAAGCCCCAAGTGATCACTTTCGATGACGAGAAGATCCAGGAGTGGATTTCCAAGGGTGCTCAGATGTCTGACACTGTCGAGCGTCTTTATAAGCAGTCCAAGGCGGAAGCTTAGAACATGGCTTCAGCTGAAGCACTAAGAGAACTGGTAGAGGGCATCGCATCCCCTCTAGTGGACGAACCGGACGAACTTGAGGTCACGATGTCTGAGGAAGGCAAGTCCGTTCTTATCGAGATTACCTGCGCCGACGAGGATGTAGGCAAACTTATCGGGCGTCAGGGGCGGGTTATCAAGGCTATTCGCACTGTGACTCGCGCCGCTGCTACTCGCAAAGAGCTTGACGTCGATGTCGAAATCGTCAGCGACTAAGGCGAACTTGGTATCTTATTTAGACGTAGCAAGTATAGAATCAACCAGTCACCTTGACGGCAGGCTGTCTCTAGCTTATAGGGGCGGCCTGCCTGCGTTATTAGAGGAGGGAGACGAGGTATTTCTTGTCCCTCCAAAAACAGATCTTTTACGAAGCGCGCATGTAGAATCTGTAGCTTATGAAGGCGGAGGGAAAGCACTTGTACGCTTTCGTGAAGTGGATTCTCTTGATGTAGCAGAGAAGCTTGTAGGTATGCATTGTCTGATTGATAAGGCCAAAGTCTCATCAAGCGATAGCTTTGCTTATTCTGCAGCGGAAGACGTTTTTCGCGATTGGACGTTTTATGATAAGACTTCTCGGGCAAGCGGGCGGATAATTAGTTCGTGGTCTTTCGCTGGAAACTTACTTGGAGATGTCGCTCTTGACAGTGAAGGCGACACTGAAACTTCCCACATGATTCCTTTGGCAGACGATTTAGTGGTCGATGTGGATGAGGACGCTAAGCATTTGACTCTTGCGCTGGCTCGTGGCATCTTCGATTTATGAGAATAGATACCTTTTCAACATTTCCAAATATGTTTGACTCGGTTATGGGCGAGTCGATGATGAAGCGTGCACAAGAGAAGGGCATACTTGAGTTCAACGCTTGGGATTTGCGCGCTTGGACACATGACAGGCATCGCACGACCGATGATGAGCCTTACGGCGGAGGCGCGGGTCTTGTGATGAAATGCGAGCCTGTCTATGAGGCTTTGGAAGATGTATTTAAGCTGGAAGAAGGCTCGCTTCCACAGAACAATTCCACTGCCCGTATAATATGCATGGCTCCGCACGGTCGCGTCTTCGATGACGCTTTTGCCAAAGAACTTGCCAGCGAAATACACCTGGTTTTCATTTGCGGACATTACGAGGGTCTTGATGAGCGCATATATGAACTTTCCGACGATATCATCTCTATAGGCGATTATGTACTTACAAGCGGCGAACTGGCCTCTATGGTTGTGATAGATTCTGTAGTGCGCAAACTGCCAGGTGTGCTTGGCGCAGAATCTGGGGCCAAGGAGGAATCCTTTGCAGATGGCATGCTAGAATTTCCGCAGTACACACGCCCATCCGATTTCCGCGGTATGCATGTGCCCGACGTTCTTTTAAGCGGCCATCATGCAAATGTTGCAAAATGGCGCAGAAGTGAATCGTTGAAGCGCACCCTGATTTCTCGTCCCGACCTGGTTTTGAAGGCTCTAGACGATGAAATACTTGATTTAGATGATATTGATGTGCTTTTATCACTATTGAGCGACGATTAAAGCCGGTCGATTCGTTATCATTTACGAATTATTGAAACCAAACCGCTTGCAGGCTCAAGTTATGGTTTTTCGACTTACATTTATGAAAGGTGGCTTTCATGCCCGATGATGACCAAGCAAAGAAGCGTGGGATTCTTCACTCTATAGTCTCTTTAGTCATCATGGTAGTGGCTATCTTTGTTTTTGCATGGCTGCTGCGCACGTTTGTCTTTCAGTCCTATCAGATACCTTCTGAATCTATGGAAGATACCATTTTGAAGGGCGACATGGTCTTTTCCGAGAAGGTCTCCTATTACTTGCGAGACCCTCAAGCCGGGGAGATAATCACATTCGAAGACCCTGAGATTCCCTCACGCACCCTCATCAAGCGTGTTATTGCGACTGAAGGACAGACGGTCAGCCTTCAAGATGGCTATGTCTACGTTGATGGTCAGCGCCTGGATGAATCTTATACGTCTGGTGAACCTTCATATCCACTTGACAGCGCGTATGGTTCTGAAGAGATATCTTATCCCTACACTGTTCCCGAAGGAGAGGTGTGGGTTATGGGTGACAACCGCACGAATTCCAGTGATTCGCGCTACTTCGGCTCTATTCCAATTTCTTCCATAACCGGCCATGCCGCATTAATTTATTGGCCGCTTGATAGGATTTCTACGATTTAGCTTTAGAATATACGCTCACCATCAAGTGTGTATACCACGCTTTGTTCGTGCGATAGGAGAACGATGAAAGAAGATATGGCTAAAAGCCAGAACGTGGATGTGCCTACATTCCAAGACGTCATCATGCGTCTTGAGGCATATTGGGCAGCCCAAGGATGCGTTATTTTGCAGCCGTACGACAATGAGGTTGGCGCTGGAACCTTCCACACTGCTACCACTTTGCGTTCTTTAGGGCCTGATGCTTGGCGCACGGCATATGTTCAACCGTCTCGCCGTCCAACCGATGGGCGTTACGGAGAAAACCCTAATCGTCTCCAACATTATTATCAATACCAGGTTATCTTGAAGCCTTCGCCTGACAATGTCCAAGAACTTTACCTTGATAGTCTTCGCGCGATTGGCATTGATGTAGAAGCGCATGACGTTCGCTTTGTTGAGGACGATTGGGAATCTCCTACCCTTGGAGCATGGGGTCTTGGCTGGGAAGTTTGGATTGACGGTATGGAATGTACTCAGTTCACTTACTTTCAGCAGGTAGGTGGTTTTGAATGTTACCCGACCCCTGCTGAAATAACATACGGGCTTGAGCGTTTGGTTATGTATGTACAGGGCGTTAATAGCGTTTATGACATCGTATGGAGCCGAGGCGAAGACGGGCTTGTGTTTACATACGGCGATGTTTTCCTGGAAAACGAACGCGAATTTTCCGAATACAATTTCGAAGTTGCAGATACCGACTTCCTTTTCGCTGAGTTCGACCGCTACGAGGCCGAGTGCAATCGCACGCTCAAGGCAGGTCTTCCGCTTCCTGCATATGACTATGTGCTTAAGTGTTCGCATGCCTTTAACTTACTTGATGCTCGTGGCGTTATTTCTGCAACAGAGCGCATGGGCTACATCTTGCGCGTTCGCACAATAGCAAAAGCATGTTGTGCCGAATATATGAAGCGCGTCGTTGGAATTGATCTTGACGCAGATGGCCAAGATGAGGGGAAGGGGGCTTGCAATGACTAACTCAAATACTTTGCTCTTCGAGATAGGTACCGAAGAGATCCCTGCATTTGACCTAGCTGCAGCTACCGACAAATTCCCTGAGATAATCAAACGCGCGCTAGACGATGGGCGAATCCCTTATGGAGCAGTTAAGGTGTTTTCCACCCCAAGGCGAATCGCCTGCCTTGTTTTAGAGGTAGAAAATGAGACAAAGGCGGTAAACGAGGTTTACAAAGGGCCTTCCAGAAAAATCGCTTTTGATGAATCGGGTGCACCTACGAAAGCTGCCATAGGTTTTGCGCGCGGTAAAGGCGTGGCCGTTGAGGATTTGCTGCTTCGCGAAGAAGGTGGCAGTGAATATGTCTTTGCCGAAAAAAGCATCCCTGCTGAAAAGACAGCAAGCATCCTTTCAGGGCTTTTGCGGAAGGTGATTGATTCAATTTATTGGCCAAAATCCATGAAATGGGGCTCTTACAGAGAACTTTTCTCGCGCCCGGTTCGTTGGATTGTCGCGATGCTAGACGATGAGGTGATACCTCTGGAATATGCAGGCGTCACTTCTTCAAACTTCACCTTGGGTCATCGCACGCTTGCTCCTGGAAAGCATGAGATTCCAACAGCTTCAGATTACGAGGAGGTTCTGCGAGGCGCCAAGGTGGTGCCAACGCAAGAAGAACGCAAGTCATCTATTGAGGCAGGGGTTGCTGCGGTTGAAAAGGCTAATGCAGGTTGCAACGCCGTGCTTCCGGCCAAGACGCTTACAGAGGTCATCAATCTTTGCGAGTATCCAACAGTGCTTTGCGGCCACTTCGATGAACTCTTCCTTGCGGTTCCCGAAGAGATTATCGTTGACGCCATGCTTATGCATCAGCGCTATTTCCCCTTGTATATGCAAGGAAAGCTCACAAACAAGTTTATCATCGTCTCTAACGGCAACCCTAAGTGCGCAGATGCCATAGTGGATGGCAACGAGCGTGTAGTTGCGGCTAGGCTTTTCGACGCTAAGTTTTTCTACGAGGAAGACCTAAAACACACTCTTGATGAATATGTCAATCGTTTGGGTGAAGTTGTCTTCCAAGAAAAGTTAGGCACCATGCTTGAGAAAACCAAGCGCACTGAACTCCTTAGCGGCAAAGTTTGCGCTGAGGCTCACCTTGAGGCTAGCGAGGCGAAACTTGTAGCTAGGGCTTCGCACCTTGCAAAGGCAGACCTTGTCACCAATGCTGTTGTGGAATTTACTAGTGTGCAGGGCATAATGGGGTCTTACTACGCTAAGGCTCAAGGAGAGGAAAGTGCTGTTGTAGAGGCTATTGCCGACCACTATAAGCCACGTTTCGCTGGAGATGACGTGCCAAGGGGTATCGTCGGAAAGGTAGTTGCAGCATCCGACAAAATTGACACCATCTGCGGGCTTTTTGCTATAGGACAGCTTCCAACTGGCACATCTGATCCGTTTGCGCTTAGACGCAGTGCTTTGGGTGTTATTTCTATCATGCAGTCAGGTTTAGATATCTCGCTTGAGAAGTGCCTGTCTGAAAGCTTGGATATATATAAAGAAGATGGCCTTTCATTTGACAAGGAAGAGGTCATGGCTCAGCTGATCGACTTCTTCATCACTCGTACTAGAGTGATGCTACATGACGAAGGCAACTCTTATGATGTGGTAGATGCAGTGCTCGCGGCAGGAATAGTCGAGCCTATAGTGCTGATAGATCGAACTCGTGCGTTGACTCAAGCGATGAGCAAATCTCCCGATCTTTTTGAGGACTTAGCTACAGCCTATGCGCGCGCTAACAATTTACGCGACGCAGATGAGGGCACGACTCTTGATGCTAGCCTGTTTACTTCGGCTGAGCAGGATCTAAAAGGTGCAATTGACGAGGTTTCAGCTAAGGTAGAGGCAAGCCTTGAGAAAGGCTTATATGGCCAGGCGCTAGAAGATCTGGCTGCTTTGCGCGTGCCAATCGATTCCTTCTTTGAATCCACGATGATCATGGATGAAGATCTTGGTCTTCGTGCTAATAGGCTTAGGCTCTTGAACAGATTCACTGAAGTTTTTGCCCATATTGCCGACTTCTCCTTGATTCAGCATAAAAAATTGAAAAAGTAAATTAAGTGATCACATAGAACTTTCCTCACGCCTGCTGGATTCCATTCAGCACAAAATGAGGCAATTATTTCCGCTCTGTTAAATATTGAGGAAATACAAGTTATTATTGTTTCTACCCACATAAAGTTCGCGATTGGGAATCGCGATGAATAAAGCATCAGTTCATCATGATGTAAAGGGAAGGCAGGAGAGGAAAGTGTCCGACCAGGTTAAGCGTGTATATGCCTTTGGCAAAGACGCAAATGGCAACAATGTAACTGAGGGCAACACTGACATGAAGGCGGTGCTAGGCGGCAAGGGAGCCAATCTTGCCGAAATGGCCAATATTGGCCTTCCGGTTCCTCCAGGGTTCACCATAACATGCCAGACTTGCATGGAATATGCAAATGCAGGCAATGTATGGCCAGAAGGCGCCCTAGATACCATTGCTGAGTACAGACAAGACCTCGAAGAGCGAATGGGTAAGAAGATCGGCGATGCTAAAGACCCGCTTCTTGTATCGGTTCGTTCGGGAGCTCCCATGTCGATGCCTGGCATGATGGATACGGTTTTGAACTTGGGTCTAAATGATGAGTCGATTAACGGTCTTATCGCTCAGACAGAAAACCCGCGCTTCGCTTGGGACAGCTACAGGCGCTTTATCCAGATGTTCTCGAATGTTGTAATGGGACTTGATGGCGATCTTTTTGAAGACGCACTCAACGAGATGAAATCCAATCGCGGCGTCGCATCCGATACCGATCTTAACGCTGAAGACTTGCAAGAGCTCGTAGCCATCTTTAAGGATATCTTCTCCGAGAATGTCAGTGCAGAAGAGTATCCTTCTTTGGTTATCGACGGCAAGCCTCAGTTCCCGCAAGACCCAATGACGCAGCTCCAGCTTGCAATCGAGGCCGTTTTTGGCTCTTGGAACAATCCACGTGCAGTTCTTTATCGCAAAAAGGAAAAGATTGCAGACGACCTTGGCACCGCTGTAAACGTCCAATCGATGGTTTTTGGCAACAAGGGCAACACTTCTGCTACAGGCGTCGCCTTTACTCGCAATCCCGCTAACGGCGACAAGGAATTCTACGGTGACTATCTTGTGAATGCACAAGGCGAGGACGTTGTTGCTGGAATTCGCAACACTTCTCCGATCGCCGATCTCAAGAACGTCGAAGGTTTGGAAGACGCTGGTAAGCAACTCGAGGAAATCTTCGTTACGCTTGAGAATCACTTCCGCGACATGTGCGACATCGAGTTCACAATTGAGCAGGGTAAGCTTTGGATGCTTCAGACTCGCGTTGGTAAGCGTACTGCAGCTGCTGCGCTTCATATCGCCATCGAGATGGTCAAGGAAGGCCTCATCGACGAAAAAGAGGCTGTCATGCGCGTGAAGCCAGACCAGCTTGACCAGCTACTTCATCCTCAATTCGACCCTAGCGCTGAATATGACGTTGCGGCCAAGGGTCTAAATGCTAGCCCAGGCGCGGCTGTTGGCGAAGCTGTTTTCTCAGCTGTTGATGCTGTCAAGGCTGTTGAGGATGGCAAGAAGGTTGTACTTGTTCGTTGGGAGACAAACCCAGACGACCTTGCTGGCATGATCGCTGCCGAAGGCATTCTTACCTCGCACGGTGGTAAGACCTCGCATGCTGCCGTTATCGCTCGCGGTATGGGCGCGCCTTGTGTTTGCGGCGTTGAGGCATTAAAGATCGATGCCGAGAAGAAAGAGGCCTCGATCACAGGTACCGATATCGTTATTCGCGAGGGCGACATGATCTCCATCGATGGCACAACCGGTATATTAGTACTTGGCGCTGTCGACCTTGTTATGCCAGAGATCACTGGCGACCTTGACACTATCCTTGAATGGGCCGATAAATTCCGCAAGCTTGGTGTTCGCGCCAATGCCGACAATCCAGAAGATGCCAAGCTGTCTCGTGATTTCGGGGCACAGGGCATCGGTCTTTGCCGCACCGAGCACATGTTCTTGGGCGACCGTAAGCAAATCATCCAATCATTCATCCTTAACGACGATGAACTTAACCGCGAGAAGGCCGTTTCCCAGCTCTATGAGGCTCAATCAGGAGATTTCTACGAGATGCTAAAAGCCATGGATGGTCTGCCAATGATCATTCGTCTGCTCGATCCTCCGCTGCATGAGTTCCTTGACAGCCCTCGTGAGCTTGAGGTTGAAATCGCTCGCGAAGAAGAGAACGGCGCCGATTCTTCTGTCATCGCTGAAAAACGCGACCTGCTTGAAAAGATTGATGCTTTCGCCGAGCAGAACCCGATGCTTGGAATGCGAGGCGTGCGTCTGGGCATTGTTTATCCAATTCTTCCGAGGATGCAGATCCGTGCTATTGCACATGCTATGGCAAAGCTTAAGAAAGAGGGCTTCAACCCGATGCCAGAGATCATGATTCCTCTGGTTTCTACCGTAAAAGAGCTCTCAGTTCTTCGCGATCTTGCTGAAGAAGTAATCGCTGAGGTCTCTAAAGAGGCAGAAGTTGAACTTGAGATTCCAATTGGCACCATGATAGAGCTTCCTCGTGCTGCAGTTACCGCAGACGAAATTGCTACGAAAGCCGACTTCTTCTCGTTTGGCACAAACGACCTCACCCAGACTACGTTTGGCTTCAGCCGCGACGACGTCGAGGGCGAGTTCGTTCCGAAGTACTTGGCAGACCACCTGCTGCCTCACAACCCGTTTGCGACTGTTGACGAAGCTGGCGTTGCCAAGCTAGTTGCTATGGGCGTCGAACTTGGCCATGAAGGCAACCCAGACCTTGTTTGCGGCGTTTGCGGCGAACACGGCGGCGACCCAGAGTCCATCCATATCTTTAATAAGATTGGTCTAAACTATGTATCATGCTCGCCTTATCGCGTACCTGTTGCACGTCTTGCTGCTGCACAGGCTCAAATCGAGCAGACTGCTTAGAGTTCTCGCTGCACATAAAACGATTCAGGCGTATCATTCGATGCGCCTGTTTCTTTTTTAAGAGGATATTTTTTAGGGAGGTGTAATTTGAAGCCAGAGCTAGAGAACCTTCCGCGCTCGATTACGATAACAAGGGCACCTTCGGGTCATCCTTGCATTCCTGAGGGCTTTCCGATCGTTACCATACTCGACCAGACAAAGCTTCCTTGGGAACTTGAGTTTATAGAGATTACCGATTGGAGAGAGCTGATGGACAGCATTGCGAAGCTTGTAGTTCGCGGCGCACCTGCTGTTGGGATTGCTGGTGCGGCTGCTGTGATGCTTCGCTCTGCTGAATATGTGTATTCCAAGTCGGAAGACACACGTGCTCTTCCTTCCGATTTAGACCGGGTGTTCATAATAGACAAGGCCTCATTCGACCCCGAGCTTTATGAGATTGGCATGAGCTATGCAGCCAATATGATTAAGTCAGTGCGTCCTACAGCCGTAAACCTTGCTTGGGCGGTTGATTTATGTGTGGAAGTGATGAACGGACTTTTGTCTGCCAAGAAAGACCCTAGCGAGATAGAAGATGCTCTTTTTTGCCACGTGCAAAAGATGATCCAAGATGACGAGCGTATTAATCGCGAGATCGGTAGAAATGGATCAAAGCTCATAGCGCAAAATGCCCGCGTGATCACCCACTGTAATGCTGGAAGTTTGGCCACTGCCTTTTATGGAACTGCTTTGGGCGTAATTTATAGCGCTGCTGCAGAGGGCAAGATAGAAATGGTCTATGCCGATGAAACGAGGCCTGTAGGCCAGGGCGCTAGGCTTACCACTTGGGAGCTTTCCCGCGCCAAGGTGCCCGTGACACTGATGTGTGACTCCATGGCATCTTACGTGATGGCAAATGAGCAAATAGACGCTGTTATTGTTGGAGCCGATAGAATTGCTGCCAATGGTGATGTTGCAAACAAGATTGGCACGCTGGGACTTGCGATTGCAGCAAAACATTTTGGCGTGCCTTTTTATGTGGCTGCCCCGACGTCCACCATCGATGCGAAAATCACCTCAGGTGCCGAAATTCCTATCGAACAGAGAGATGTCTCTGAGGTATTGCCGCACGAGATAGAGGCAGTAAAGGTCATAAATCCTGCATTCGATGTGACACCCGCCTCGCTTATCACTGCAATAATCACTGAAAAGGGAGTATTTGCTCCAGCAGAAATACTGAAGGCTTTTAATTGATGAAATCGGCCCTAGCGTTTCTCAAAGAGCCCTTCCGGGTTGCTTTTCCAATCATGCTCGGTTATGTGGCCATAGGCATTCCGTGTGGAATACTGTGCCAATCGATAGGTTTTAATGCCTTTCAAGCATTTCTATTGTCGATCGTCTTTTATTCAGGCGCTGGGCAATTCATGATTCCGAACATGTATATGGCAGGTGCTCCCATTGCCTCTATCGTTGCTAGCGTCTCTCTTGTAAACACCAGGCAAATGCTCTATTCGGCATCCCTTGCGCCTGAGTGCAAAAGCGCAAGCAAGCTGCTTTCTTTCATATATGCAGCCACTGTCACCGACGAGAGCTATGGTGTTTGCATCTCGAAGTTTCGGGAAGGAAACTGGAGTGTTAAAAGCGCGCTTTCTGTGAATTTGCTATCGCTTTCATCGTGGGCGATATCCAATGCTATAGGCGTTGTATTGGGAAATCTTGTAGATATTCCGCTGCACATTGCCGCTTTTGCCATGACATCCATTTTCATATGTCTTCTTTTTACACAAAAGCTTACCTCGGCCAATGTAATAGCGGCACTTTGCGCGATTTGTGGCGTATACGTCTGCAAGCTTGTTGGGCTTGGAGGAGCTGCGATTCTGATTGGAGCTATTTTCGGCGTGGCTATTGCCTTTGTCTGGGAGACGCTTCGCAAGAAACGACTTGGAGGCGAAGATGAGCTGGACTGAATACTTAGTCATACTCGTCTTATGTTCTGCTTTCATTCTTGCTTGCAGGGTTATACCGCTATTTGTGCTGAAGGGTCGCTCTCTTCCATCAAGCCTTGTCACAGCCTTGGGGATGATACCTCCTGCAGCATTTGCGGCACTGGTTGCAAATGACATTCTTGACCCTGGTATGTTTCTTGATGGGATATGGCCTGCAGCTGCCATTCTTCTTGCTTCTGCCTGCGTCATTTTCATCGCCATAAAGACCCGATCTCTTTTGTGGAGCGCACTTGGAGGAGTCGTTTCTTACGCCTTATTCTTGATGATTTAGCCTTGCGCGGATTCGGTAGAATATATATAATCGATGGTCGCGTCTTAATGGGCGTCACTGAAATTTTTAGAAGATTATTTAGATGAGGAACTAAGATCATGGATATCATTCGCGCAATAGAGAATCAAAACATGAAAGCAGATGTGCCAGATTTTCGCCCAGGCGACACGGTGAAGGTTCACTATCGCATCACCGAGGGTAATCGTGAGCGTATCCAGGTCTTCCAAGGCGATGTCATCAGCCGTAAGGGTAAGGGAAGTCGCGAGACTTTTACCGTTCGCAAAATCAGCTTCTCTGTGGGCGTTGAACGTACTTTCCCCGTGCATTCGCCTAAGATCGAGAAGATCGAGATCACTCGCAAAGGTCATGTCCGTCGCGCCAAGCTCTACTACCTGCGTGACAAGGTTGGAAAGGCCGCAAAGATTAAAGAAGCTTCTCGCAAGTAATCTAAGCCCCGAAAGGGGCTTTTTTTAAAGGGGCTTTTCATGAAGGAAGCCAGTATTGCAGAGATCAAAAAGCTCGCATCTTGTGCAGACGCGAAGGAGCTTGATGCGCTTAGAAGGTCTCTTGCAAGAGATACACGGCGAAGCATCGCGCCAATTCTTGAACAGGCTCAAAGAAGGATTGAAAAACAAAATCGCGAGGACGCCCGCTTAAATGAACTTTATTCGTTTGAGCGTTCTTTGTGCAAATGTGAAAACGATGTATGCGCAGGGTTTGATGAGGTAGGTCGAGGACCTTTAGCAGGTCCTGTAGCAGTAGGAGCTGTTGTACTTCCCGCAGCCCCTAAAATTCCTGGCCTAAATGACTCGAAAAAGATTCCTGAGAGAAAAAGGGAACAAATCGCTAAAGACGTCAAATCGGTGGCGCTTGCCTGGGATGTGGAATTTATCGAGGCTTCTAAAATTGACGAGATCGGCATTGCCGCAAGTTTACGGGAGGCGTTTTCAAAGGCCATAGATGCGATAGATAAGGTGCTAGGGTCTGTGGATAGAGTGCTTATAGATGGCAACCCGCTTCATATAGATCCTAGAGAGAAAAACGTAGTCAAAGGCGATGGGAAGTGCGCATCAATTGCAGCGGCTTCGATTCTTGCCAAGGTAGCAAGGGATGCGCTCATGTGTGACTTTGACAAGGTCTACCCTGAGTACAAATTCGCTGAAAATAAAGGGTATGGTACGGCCGCTCATATAGAGGCCATCAAAGACCACGGTCTTTGCAATATCCACAGGAAATCCTTTTGTGCAGGCATAATCCAGGAAACGCTTTTTTAATTTCTTCTTTTGCGATTTGTGTAGGTCTTGCAGCAGGGATTTTAGGAATCTTATTTGACGTATATGAGCTTTACGCCCATTTCGCTTTTGCTTGAAATTTACCGTCTTTGAAACAATTTTTATTTTAAAAATACCTGCTTAAGCTTTATCGCGACTTATATTTGATTGCTTTTCATACGCGTTTATCATGGCATGCCATTTGTGTAATTTCGACATTTGAAGGCCGCCTTAGGATTGCCTCAAGCAATAAAGGAGGCGTCAGTGGCAGCTGTTGAGACCATATGCAGAAACGAGTCTAAAGAGGGTAAAGCCAAGCTTGGAAAAAGAAACTTGGCCTTAGGTAGAAGAGGGGAAGAGGCTGCAGCGCGCTTCCTTTATGCGCGCGGGTATGACATCTTAGAGCGCAATTGGCAATGTTTTGCGGGCGAAGCCGACATAATCGCTAGGGACGGCTCTTGTCTTGTGTTTGTCGAGGTAAAAACCAGAAAAGATACAAGCAAAGGGTTTCCTTCTGAAGCTGTGACAGCCGAAAAGCGGCAGCGTTACGAGAAGATTGCTCTTGCATATGTTTCGGAATTCGACGAAACAGATATCCCTGTTAGGTTCGACGTCATTTCCATTGTAGTTGTAGGCCCTGAAAGGGCGATGATCCGCCATACGATTAACGCCTTTTCGTGATAGTGTGATGGATTCTCAATGCTGCATAACTAGCGCAACCATCAATGGGGTTGAGGCAGTTCCTGTGTCTGTGGAGGTATCCATTGGTGGTGGGCTTCCTGGAATGTCTATCGTAGGTATGGCAGATACCGCTATTCAGGAGGCAAGGGAAAGAGTAAGGTCTGCAATAAAGGCATCAGGGTTTTCTATGCCTGGAGACAAAATCGTCGTTAACCTTGCTCCAGGAGGCATTAAGAAGGTTGGAGCCGGCTTCGATTTGCCTATTGCTCTTGGAATTCTTATAGCGACCAAACAGATAGACCCATCGATAGTTGAGGGAAAACTCATTGTTGGTGAACTTTCCCTATATGGAAACGTTCGTTGTATCTCAGGAGATCTGGCTTTTTGCATCTGTGCCTCAAAGCTTGGAATGGATTACATAAGCGCTCCTCGCAATCGCGCTCCAATGATGTCGATAAAGCAATATTGCTTGCAGAACCTAAGCAGGCTAAAGACTGATGATGCGCTTGTGCCCGCAGTAGTAAAAACTCATAGCAACGCATCTAACAGAACAAAGAAATCGCTGGACTATTCCGAGGTTAATGGGCATGAGTGCGCTAAAAGGGCTATACAGGTTGCGGTAGCTGGCAGGCATGGTCTGCTAATGATAGGACCTCCAGGGTCAGGTAAAACTATGCTTGCTTCCAGGATTCCTACCATCATGCCTCCACTTGACCAAGAAGAAGCTCTAGAGACGGCTGCGGTGCATTCCGTGGCCGGGGAGGACATTGAGCCGATTTTATCTGGTGTGCCTCCTTTTCGAAATCCTCATCATTCTGCGACATCTGCAGGGCTTCTTGGAGGAGGGACGCCAGTGAGCCCAGGAGAGGCATCGCTTGCACACAATGGTGTCTTGTTTCTTGACGAGCTTGCAGAATTTAGACCTGCGACTTTACAGGGGCTTCGTCAACCCATAGAAAACGGCATGATATCTATCACGCGTGCTAACGGCAAGGTCTCTCTTCCCTCTAGGTTCATGCTTGTGGCTGCTACAAACCCTTGTCAGTGTGGCTATTATGGCGATCCGGAAAGGGAGTGTAGCTGTACTTATGCGATGGTGAAACGCTACATGTCAAGAATTGGAGGGCCTCTGATCGACAGGTTCGATATGCAGCTAGACGTTCACCGAATCGCTTCGACAGAGTTTTTCGAGGGTGGGAGAGGCACGTCTTCTAAAACCTTACAAGAAGGTGTTTTGCGATGCCGCAATTTTGCTATGCATAGAAGGGCGAAGAATGGAGCGAGAGAAGATGTAGCGGTTAAAGAGAATTCGTCTAAAGAAGACCTACTCGATGCGTATTCTTTGGATGATGCCGCCCGGAAATTTGCCATGTCTATGGCAGAAATGGACAAGATGAGCGGTCGGGCAATCAAGTCGATGCTCTCAGTGTCACGCACAATCGCAGATATGGAAGAAAGCATAAATATTGCTGCTGAACATGTCGCCGAAGCGCATGCGTTCAGGATGAGCGAGATGATAGGGGGCTGATCTGGGGTGTGCGCGGAAAAAAGGCTGGAAGGTAAGCGTCATGTTCTCACGAGCGAGGACGCGGAATTCCCGCGTGCGTTCGAGCGATTGAAAGAGCCACCGGGGAAGTTGTATGTAATCGGCAACCTGAACGCGCTTCAAGAAGGATTAGCGGTAGTGGGAGCGAGGTTTGCCACCCCTTATGGCATAACTTGTGCGACCAAGTTCGCGAAGATTGCAAGCGAGGCTGGCATCGTAATAATCTCGGGAGGCGCAAGAGGGTGCGACTCTGCGGCGCATAGAGCGGCGCTGGAATCTAGGGGAAAGACAGTCGTCTTCTTAGGTGGTGGGTGCGATGAGCTTTATCCGGTCGAAAATGCGCCGTTATATCAGGAGGTCATCGATAAGGGAGGGGCTGTTGTATCGGAACATGATTGGCAAGCTCCTCCACTTCCTCATCAATTCAGGGCGCGCAACCGCCTGATCGCATCCCTTTCCAAGGCTACCTTGATAGTGGAAGCAGGTCTTCCCTCGGGCACTTTTTCCACAGCCGATGAAGCGATACTTGCAGATCGCGAAGTGCTGGTCGTGCCTGGGTCGATAACTTCCAAGAATTCTCACGGCGCAAACAGACTCATCTACCAAGGGGCGACACCCATCGTTGATGAGGAGACCTTTCGCGACCAGCTGAAATCCATTTTCGAAATAGTGATGCTTGAGGCTCCAAAGATTCCCAAATCCCACAAACGAGGAGGGCGCAAATCCCTGGAAGACCGTCTTTACGACGCGATCTGCGCGCAGCCTTGCACCTCCGAGATGCTCCTTGCGCTAGTAGATTCAAGTCGAAAGCGGGCAGACAACACAGTCTGGCTCATGCAATGGCTCTCCGAGATGCAGCGCCAGGGAAAGATCTCCCGCTACCCAAACGGCACATACGGTCCTATTGTCGAAAGCCTCTAGATCAGCCCTTTCCGCATGAACTACTTGTCAGCCTTGACTCTGGTAGCGCCGATAACCTCTAACGACAATGGTTTTCCGTTGCATATTTCCATCAATGACGAAAATCCCGTATACGGCTACGTCCAAGTTGAAGGCATGCGCTCTGTCGATCTCATCTCAAGAAACAATAATGGCTCATTGGAACACGTAGGCTCGCTAGACGACGACACCATGCAACGAGTGATGGGCGCAGTAAAGGTGTATATAGGTATCGCGTAGTTAAACTACTCATGAATGTGATATTTCCTTGAGTGTATCCGAATAGCGTTTGTTATTGCTATAATGTTAACCATGGTTAACATTTCTTCCATTACTGAAGATGAAGCAAGAAGATGGGCTCGTTCAGGAGTTTTAGCAGCATTTGCCCTCGTCCTATCCTATATAGAAACTTTTATTCCGCTCCCTATTCCGATTCCAGGGGCAAAACTCGGTCTTGCCAACATACCTATCCTCATCGCCTTGAAAGTCCTCGATATAAAAAGCGCATTTATTATCGCGCTTATCAAAACTTTGGTTTCAGGTCTTTTATTTGGTTCTCCTATCATGATCCCATATTCAGCCGGGGGAACTTTTTTGGCATTCGCTACTATGGCGCTTCTTGTGAAATTACCAGGATTGTCTATTGTTCTTACGTCAGTAGTAGGCTCTATTTTGCATATTGTTGGGCAGCTGTTCGTTGCAACGATCATGCTTGATACAGCATATGTATGGTTCACGTTCCCGCCCCTTTTGCTTATAGCGTGTTTTACCGGGACGCTTACAGGATGGATGGCTGCTCGACTCACCTCAACACTGCAAGAAGTGCCAATATCCCACTCAAACTCAAGTCTCTCTTCCATGCATCATTCAGAGCTTTGCAAGGGTAGGGTTGGCAGTCAAAACGCTTATCTGGCTAAATCTAGAGAAACTGTATTTCGAAATGTTGATGCCAGAATCATGATCGTGATCTTTACTGCTTATATCGTAATAGTTTTATGTTTGGGAAGCCTGTATGCACTTGGTATATGCTTATTAATTTCCATAGCGTTCGCGATTGCATCACATATAGGTTTAAAAGAAGCTATCTTTGCGGCAATTCCGCTCGCTACCATCCTAATAATCACGACTATCGCGCAAGTTCTATATAACGACAACGGGGAAATCGTTATGCATATCGGCGCATTCCCAATTTATTCGGGCGCAATCGACTCGGTGACAGTGATGATAGCAAGACTTATCTGCATAATGATTACAAGCATCTCGTTTGTGAAAGTTGTTTCTTTTGATCGAGTAAGCAAAGCAATCACTCAGATCTTATCGCCACTTCGCCACCTTGGAGTTAGGGTTGATGCTTTTTCACTGGCATTGGATATGTCCCTTAAATTCATACCCGTGCTTGTTTCTGATTTCGAAGAATTGAAAAAACAGTCAGTGAAACAAAACGAAAGATTCGCAAAAGGCGGATTGATAAATAAATGCAAGGACTACTCATCATTAATAACACCTCTGGCGCAAATGTCATTTTTATATGCCGATGCTTGCACGTGTGATTTCATGCAAGATGACCAACACCAGGAGGATTCTTTCCATTCACAAGGAACTGAGGAGGTGCCTGCACTAGATATTAGCGGCTGATTGTATCAAATCCATTGCTTTCATCTTGATTCGAGCTATTGGGTACTGCACCAGTGTCCATTCCAGCGCTTTCTTCGCCTTTAGCTACGATTTCCACCCAAAGTTTATGTGGCAAACATATTATTTGCTGCCCGCTAGATGAAATGGATCCTTGATGGATGCAATCTTGTCCTTCGCAATCAGCAGCAAGCATATAAGCTTCGCCATTCTCGATAGCGATGGTGTTTTCTCCAAGCTCGGTTTTCACGGTAAGCGTGTCGTCCATGTTTAAATCCAGCTCATAGGATTTCCCATCTGCGTCATGTACGACGGCAATGAGGTAATTGTCGCTATTAGCAGAGGGAACGATATTTACAAAGAAAATCGCAAACGTTGCTATGACGAAAAGGGCGATAAGGATAAAAACTATGACATTTGCTTTAGTGAATAAGGATTTATAGTGATTTTTTGGCATGTGGAACCTTTGCTTGTTCGCTTTGGTTTGAAATTCGAAATCAGACTAACAGATATTGTATAGACGAAATAGAAAGACGTTATAGAAAGAGACAACATTGAATAAGATAGCAAAAACTGAAGCGATGCGCTTGATAGCGGTCTTAACATTTGCCGTTTTATTGACGGCGCCTTTATATTCGTGTTCAAGCAGCACAGGCGAACACATAGATGAGGAAGCGGAAGTTAACGAGTATATCAGCGATACGGATTTCTTGTTCGACACCGTTGTTACTTTGTCTATTAATGGAACGCAAGATCAATTGCAGCAAGCAATGGAGCGCTGTCAGTATTTTGAAGGGATATTTTCAAGAACAGTTGAGGGTTCGGACATCTGGAGGATAAATGAAGCTGATGGCGCACCCGTAGAGGTATCACAAGAAACCGCTGACATAATTACGAAAGCGCTTGACTATTGCGAGGCATCTGGCGGGCTCTTCGATATAACAATCGGCTCGGTATCATCGCTTTGGGATTTCAAAGAAGGAGTGCGTCCAAGCGACGATGAGATAGCTGAAGCCATAAAACACGTAGATTACAAGGGAGTCCATGTTGATGGCACGACCGTTTGGCTAGATGATCCTTATGCCAAGCTTGACTTGGGCGGTATTGCCAAAGGCTATATTTCAGACGATCTGAAAGAGTATTTGACTGAAATCGGTGTGGAAAGCGCATGTTTGAACCTTGGTGGAAATGTTGCGCTCTTGGGGTCGAAAGTAGATGGTAGTTCCTGGAATGTTGGAATTCAAGATCCTAATGGGGAGGATCAAGAGGTGATCGCTACGATCTCAAAGTCCGGGGGAACCGTTGTCACAAGCGGGCTTTACGAACGGCAATTCATTCAAGATGACGAGCTTTATTATCACATTTTGGATCCACGTACAGGATATCCCGTTAAGTCTGACCTTGTGAGCGTTTCTCTATCAACTGAATCTTCAACTGATGCGGATGCATATGCCACAATGCTGTTTCTTCTTGGACACGATAAGGCTTTAAGTTTGATAGAAAACGATGATCGTTTTGAAGGTTTGCTGGTAGACGATGATGGCAAGATAACTTTATCAAACGGGGCTTCTTTCGAATTGTTGTGACCGGCTGTACCAGCCCTGCTGAAAAAAAAGGGACAACTTCATTAAAAACCAAATATAGAAATTTTACTCACAAAAAAAGTTAACTTATGGTAACTTTATAGCGTTTCAAAGTTACCCGTAGCTAACTTTTCATCGTGAGCTCTCTGGTTTTCGCTGATCTCCGTATGGGATAAATGCGGGTAGAGACTAACGGAAAGGGGAGCTATGAGGAAGCTCGATATTGGGTTAAAGAGATTGCCGAGCAGGGCTATTGCGCTGCTGACATCTATGGCGCTTGCTGTAGGGATGGTGCCAGCGTTGACACCAGCAAATTCTCAAGACGCCTATGCCGACACAACTGACACGGCAAAAACAGTAGAAGCAAAAACAGTAGAAGATGGCGGAAACAACCAAGGTACTGATAAGACGCTTGCATCAACAGCAAATGATTCTGAGGGCAAAACCGTTATGTGGGCCGATGGCGACTGGGTGACCGATCCCTCAGAAGTGACCGATGGTGTCTATCAATGGAAAACTACAATCAAAGGTGACGGTGCTCATTACGGTCACTACGACGCGCTCGTTACATTCACTGTGAAGGACAATGTTCTTACTGCTGTTGACCTCACATCTGAGGGTACGACTTTTGGAGGCAAATGGGGAACCATAACGCCTAAATCAGTGAACATAACAGGATATTTGCCGGAAGGTGTGAATCTACTAGGTGGTGCTGTTCAGGATGCCTCTAACGGTGCATCAATTTATGTCGGGCTTGATGGCACTGATCAATACGGCGGATATACCATCAAATCGATTACGCTTTGCAAAGTTCTTGATGGCGGCACTTTAGAGACCGAGGAAAAAACAATCACAGAAGATGATGGTGATGAGGTTACTTCAACCGACGTTGTTGGGTATAACGTTTCGCTTAATGATAATGATGGGCAGGCAACTGATGTGGAGTGGGACAGTGATAAGCAGTCATTTAAAATGACCGGTCTTAAACTTGAAGATTACAATCTTGCAAAAGTCACTTATAAGATTGGCGATTATTTTGTATTTGATCAGTATGTAGCACTGGATGGCGAAGGTGGCACGGGCGAGACATATATAGTTGTGCCGACAGATTTAAACGCTGATCCTACAGGAATAGGTGAAAAGAATCGGGATGTTTACACAGGGGCTGCATATGCGGTTTTAATGCAGCGTCAGTTCATGTCATGGAAGGAGGCTGTGAGTGACGGTGATAAACAAGACATCGATGTTGTGAGCGCGGCAACAAAATCAAGCGATTCACTTATAGAAGCACTATATGCATCAATAGGCTACAAATATCCTTCATCGAATCATGATGATCCTAAAGGCGATTCCGGGCTTGCCGACTGGGACAAACTCTTTGAATCCGTTGCTGATGATCTTGAAGTCACACTAGATGGTGGTAAATCTTCTGTGTCTGACGTTTGGGATCAAACTTCTGTAACTACCAATGCAGATGGAGACTATGTATTGTCTTACAAGCTATCGAATGCTATCCCAGTGAGCGGTCTTGCGTTTTATAAGTCTTCATCGAAATTGAATATAGAGCAGATGTTTAAACTTAAGAGTGGCGAAAGCGGAGCTACTAAGGTAGCAGAATTTGTGACCAGTCGTGCGGGTTCACATAATGTGCTCCTTTCCCTTACTGATGACGAAGTAGCCAGTAGTTCATATGTA
>CAZYOQ010000004.1:22368-27137 GCA_964649145.1 uncultured Eggerthellaceae bacterium
ACATAATGTGCTCCTTTCCCTTACTGATGACGAAGTAGCCAGTAGTTCATATGTAACTTGGAATAGTGCAAACAAGACCCTTACTATCGATAAATCATCAGGTATAAATTATGTTCTCATAGGACTTGGTGTAGGAAAATTAACAAAAGATAGTAGTACCACGAGCGGAGTTGCAGAACTTAGCGGGCAAACAGGAATTTATTGCGTGCCCTATAGCATAGATGACATGATCGCAGCGTCAAATGTAGCGAACCAAATTGATGCAATGAATTCAAGTGACTATAATTCAGTCACTAGTGTGAAGGCTGCTTATAATGCTCTCAGCCCTGATGCGAAGACCTTTGTTGGAAAAAGCCAAGTTGCCAAACTTTTAGCTGCAAACCCGGCGAAGCCCGCAACTTCAACAAAAACAGTCGCTCAGAAGCTGACTTTGTCAAATCTTACACACTCTTACAGCGTAAGCAATGTGTCTAGTGGCAAGCTTAAAGCAGCGAAATCATTTAAGCTTAAAACCTCCGGAGCTGTAGGCAAGGTTTCCTACGCGATTTCATCAATCGGTTCAACTGCCAAAAAGTACATAACTCTTAACTCGGCAGGCAAAGTTACAATCAAGAAGAATACTCCTGTTGGAACCTATAGTTTCAAGGTAGCTGCAACTGCCTCTAAGAAAGTGTCTGGAAATACGACGTATTCCGCAGCTTCTACCGTAAAGACAGTTAGTGTGGCTATAGGAACTCAGTCTATTAAACTGTCTCCGTCCTCAAAGACATTGAAGAAAAGCGCTTTAAGTAAAAAGGCGCAAGCAATCACACTCAAGGCTAAAACTACAGCTGGCAAGCTCAGCAGGGTCAAAAATGTCTCAACCGGCAAAACTGCCAAGAAATTCATTGTTAAAAAGAGCGGTTCAACCAAGCTAGTTATCAAAGTTCCTAAGGGAACAAAGAAAGGTACCTATACGGTTAAAGTGCAAGTGAAGGCGCCTAGCGTATCTAAGAAATGCGTTGCAACAAGCGTAGTTTGCAAGTTCAAAGTCAAGGTCAAGTAAAAAAAGCATGGTAAAGACGGCTACAAAAACCATCGCACAGTTCCTATCTCAGAGCAAGTACAACCTTTTCAAGGCTCTAAATATCGCGATAATAGTGGCCGTCTTGTCAGCCTTTAGCGTGTGGGCCGCACGTGCCCAGGCAAGCGACGCTGCCGTTGCAGATGAGATTGCAGCGGCAGCGCGTATGTCTGAAAGAGGACCTTATGCAACAGATGGATCTTTTACTGGCTCTGCCCAAGGCTTTGGAGGCTTGGTAGAGGTGCAGGTCGACATAAGTGATGGCTATATCGACTCAGTTACTCTGTTAGACGCAAGCGGCGAAGATGAAGCATGGCTTAACATGGCAATAGTTTTGCTTGACAGAATAAAAGAGGAGCAAAGCACAGATTTAGACGTTGTTTCTGGCGCAACTTACTCATCTGCCGGCATTTTAAATGCTGCATCTTCGGCACTCAAGAGTTCCATAGGGGATAGTTGATGATTGAGGCCGAAAGCAACATTTCAAAGTATTCGAATAGCGCATGCAAGCCCAACGATAAAGTGTTGAGTCCAGCAAAAAGGAGGGCTCGCAAGGCGTTTTTTAACAAAGCTTTTCGGATATCCATACAATTGGTCTTCTTTATACTGGCTCCAGGCCTTTTCGCATCGGCTTTTAGCGGTGTGAAGTATTTATTTACACAAATCGGAACCCTTCAGCCTTTTGAACCCACTGCATTTCTTATTGTTTTGATCGCATTACTGGCTTTTACTGTTGTCTTCGGACGATTCTTTTGCGGATATGGATGTGCGTTTGGCGCAATTGGAGACTGGGTATACCTTTTGCGAAAAGCGATACTTTCGAAAACACCTTTGCATGATCTAGAAATTCCAGAACGTGCAATGAAAGTACTTTCGGTTTTTAAATATGTGATTCTTGCTCTAATATGTGGAGCTTGCTTATTTGGGGTATGGGCCGACATTTCTGAAATGAGTCCGTGGACGGCCTTTGCCGCATTGACAACCGGAACGCTAAATGGTGCGCCCTTTGCAGCTTTTATCTTATTTGGAATCTGTATATTGCTGATGGCGACTTCAGAGAGGTTCTTCTGTAGGGTGTTATGCCCAATGGGTGCCATTTTTGCTCTTATGCCAACCCTGAACGCCACTTCGTTTACACGTAAAAAAGAGCATTGCGCAAAGAAATGCGGTAAATGCCGAGAAGCTTGCCCGGTCGGGATATGGCCTGATGCAGATACTGTTATACATGGAGAATGCATTTCATGTGGAAAATGTGCAGACGCATGCCCCATGTGTAATGTGAATCTTTTAGCGTTGCCAAAAGCCGGATATAGATCAGCGGGAGCATCAAATCCAGTAAGGAAAACCCGGGATGAGTGGCACCTAATTCGAGGAAATGAATTCGTTAGTGTGATGGTGAAGGCTTTGGTTTTGTTGCTCATAAGCGTCTCCATCGGAGCGACCCGGTATATTGAGCTTTTTGTCTAGGACTTGATCGTGCGCGATTTAATAAGAAAAACCGCAAATTATATAAAGCGAACCCCAGTTTGGTTCCTGATTCCAGCCGTGCTTGTTTTGGCTGCTACAGCGTTTGCTATAGCTGGCTATGAACCACTTGAATTCGTTGCTTCTGACTTTAGCGGTAATCAGGCGTTGGCAAGCGATATCAAGCAAATAGATGCAGAAGAGATAGAACGGGAAAGCGCATCGTCCGTTGAGCCTGCGCCTAGTAGTCTTAGTTTTCCGAATGCTTTGAGTGATGGAAAATTTGTTGGCTATGCTTCTTGCGGCATTGGAAACTCAGATGGATGGAAGCCTTATTACGTGCAACTTTCTATTGAGATATCCGATGGCAAAGTGGTAAAGCTCGGAAATATCGCTGGAACTTCTACAGGCAATGTCGGCGACACGATACTTAGTTGGGACGCCTCAGAGAATCAGAGTTATTTGAATAAAGCTGTGAATGGGTCTGCGGGAGTTCGATCACAAATCGAATCATCAATTGCATCAGGATCAATCATGACATGCGTGGATACAGTAAGTGGCGCAACATACTCATCTGTCTCCATCTTCAACGCATATGCGGATGCTCTATCCAAGGCGGAAAACAACAGTGGCAATTCCAATTCGAAGACACAGCAGGTAAACGAGAATAACAACGATTTGAAAACAAAGAAGCTCGATTACGTCGATGAGGAGATTGAAGAGCTTGCAGATGGCACATGGGTTGGATACAAGGCATGCGGAGTGGGAAACACGGATAATTGGAAACCTTATTATGTGAAGGTCGAAATCGAGGTTGAAAACGCATCTGTAAAGTCGAATTTGAAAATAAGCGGAACCTCCAAAGGCGAAAATGGAAGCCCTGATCTTGATTGGGATGAGGCTGAAAACCTAACATATCTAAATTGGGCGATAAACGGGCGCACTTATAAAGATAAAAAGTTTTCGGGCATAAAAGATCAGATCATCAAAGCTATTAAAGCTAGGGAGTTGCCTAGCGACATAGATTGCGTATCAGGCGCGACATACTCATCTGATGCGATTTTAGGTGCATACTATAATGCGCTTTTAAAATCATCTAAAGCCGCAGGAAGCACGCTGGAAATAGATGAAGAAGATGCAAATTCAACAACGAAAAAAGAAGAAGAGGACACGACTACACAAGATCCGATAAATGTTGAAGTTCCTGATATATCAACTGATGAAGAATTGACTCTAATTGATGGCGTATATGAGGGATATTCATTCTGTAGAGATGAGTATTCCCCAAGTGCTTACTCTCCTTACTATATCTTTGTTGAAATAGAGGTAGAGGACGGCAAAATTGTCAGGATCTCGAATATATATGGTGATAGCGAAGGCAAGGTAGATTCTCGTTATATATATGATTCGCATGAAAATGCTTCGTATTTAAACAAGGCAATAGCAGGTTCAGGGATCTTCACAAAGGGAGTTCGGGCGCAAATTCAAGAAAAGTTAGATAGCGGTAATCCTGTCGAGGGCATCGATGCTGTCTCTGGCGCCACATGGTCTTCTTATTCTATTTTAGACGCATATTCCAATGCTGTTTCTGCCGCAATTGAGTACGCGCAGGACAATAACTTAGAGTCAGAACAAGAGTAAAAATTACCGAAAAAATTTTCACGGAAATGTTAAAACCGCTACGGTTTAATTTTTTTTGACTTATTGCTGCGTAACCTGTCTATTAAATCTGAATTGCACCAATTTTATTTCTGGTGCACTAGTGTGACGCTGTACTGAACGACTTTTTCGTCTTTGCCACTTGGTAAACATTCGGCTAGTTCGCGGTCTTTTCGGAAGCCTGAAACGCTAGCCTAAGATCCAATTGTCGCGAGCATATCGCTCATAAGAAAAATCGGCTCTAAATGTACTGATTAATGACCCGAATACCCCGTCTGTTTGGGTCAAAAAAGCCCTAGGTTTTGACCTAGGGCTTTGCTGTTTGGGGCGCTTTTGGAATCTAGCTCAGACCCATTTCTGCTTTCATCTTGGCTAGCTCGTCGTCTACTGCCTCGGTGCTTCCGGCTGCCTCGTATTTGCGGGCGAGCTCGTCGGCTTCGTCTTTCGGCTCGGCGTTCAGTTCCGCCATCGCGTTGCTCTTGTCAAGCATCTCATCCGCCTTGCTCTCCATGCGGTTGAATGCGTTCATTGCGCCTTCTGCCTTGGAACCCGCACTTGAGATGTCGTTCACCTTGTCTTGGGT
>CAZYOQ010000004.1:27237-28369 GCA_964649145.1 uncultured Eggerthellaceae bacterium
ATCTCGCCCTGGTTCTCGTCCATGATGCGCTTGCAACGGGTCTCTTCAGCCATGACGCTAGCGGTAGCCTCTTTGACTTCCGCGAGGTTCTCGGTGAGCTCGCGCATGTATTGGTCGACCATCTTCGTCGGGTCTTCCGCCTTGTCGAGTAGGTCGTTGAGGTTCGCCTTGATGATTGTGGTGAACCGATCTAGAATGCCTGCCATTTTTACTCCTATTCCGGCTTTGTAGCCTGTTCGTCCGCATTCGCGGAATTGATACCGTTTGTATCTATGGTTGCGCCTGCATTTGCTTGCGTGCTTACAGGCGCATCTGGATTAACTTGCGTATTAGCAACCGGATTCGGGCTTGTCTGCCCGTCCGCATCCGAATACTTCTTCTCCAGATCCTCGAGGTCTTTATCCCCGAACTCCTCGAGCGGAGTGTTCAAGATGCGCTCCATGCGATCTGCCTCGCGCTTCTTCGCGTCTTGGCGGCGCTTGATGAGAATAGCAGCGATTATCATAATTACAAGAATGCCTATAACGATGACAATAGGGATGATGGGACTTAGGGTCTTGCTCATTATGTGGTCAGCGGTTTGCGAGAAAGTATTCGAGAATATTTCCTCTTCTGAAAGCGAGTAGTCGTCGTAATTGGCCTCAAGATATGCGGCTAGAATGCTTACCGCTTCATCGTCGATTACTGTGCGAGCCAAACTTCCACCATAGTAGCCGCAATTGTATCCACCGTTATTGTTGTCGCAAAAGACCAAGATAAAGTGAGCGTCGTCTTCGAAAAGTTTTTCATAAAGCTCTTGTGCCTTTTGTGTAAGTTCTTGGCTTGAAGTGCTATAGCCATTCGGAAGAATATAGACATATGGCCAGACGCCAGTCTTTTCGTAGAAGTGGCGCAATCCAGTCTCTAGAAGTGATGAAGTATGGATCCAGTCACCGTCTTCATCGGTGTAATACTGTGTTGCCTTTGCTGAGCCTTGTGCAAGAGCGGTTCTCTCAACTGTGGAATCTGGAACGGATGAAGAACAGGAATTAGAGAAAGAGGCAAATAGCCCGATGATAAAAACGATTGCAATGACGGCAATGATGATAGAAAAACAACCAAGATTGTTAGATTTTTTGGAATTAGGGTCGCT
>CAZYOQ010000004.1:28469-30836 GCA_964649145.1 uncultured Eggerthellaceae bacterium
GTGGCTGTCATAGGTGGAGGTCTTGCTGGTAGCGAGGCATCTTTGTGTCTTGCTAGGCAGGGCATTGATGTCGTGCTTTTCGAGATGAGGCCAAAAAAACAGACCTTGGTTCATCAAAGCGGCGATTTTGCTGAACTTGTATGCTCGAATTCCCTTAAATCGAAAAAGCCGGACAGTGCGGCGGGCATGCTAAAGCGCGAACTTTCCCTCTTAGGATCACAGGTCTTAGAATGCGCATTGAATAATCAGGTGGATGCTGGTGGCGCCCTGGCGGTCAACAGGGTTGAGTTTGCGAGCGATGTTTCAAGATTGATACTTGAAAGCGACCATATTGAAATTAGGCGAGAAGAGGTAGAGGACTTGAGCGGTCTTGCGCAAGGCTTCGACGCTTTGATAATTGCAACAGGGCCAATGACAAGCGACTCTCTTGCCGCGACCATCGAAGAAATCGTAGGGGAACAATCCCTTGCCTTCTATGATGCGGCAGCGCCAATAGTTTTGGCTAGCTCGCTTAACATGGAAAAGGTATTCCGCCAAAGTCGCTATGAGTGCGGCGATGGCGATTATCTGAACGCACCATTCTCGAAAGACGAATACGAAAACTTCATAAATGCCTTGGTAAATGCCGACAAAGTGATCAAGAAAGATTTCGAGACAGCAGAACTTTTCCAAGCTTGCCAGCCTATTGAGGAAATCGCCAGGAAAGGTGTTGATGCGGCAAGGTTTGGGCCAATGAAACCTGTAGGCTTGACAGATCCTTCTATCGGCAGGCGTCCTTGGGCAGCCGTCCAGCTTCGCGCGGAAGACGCGGCGGCGCAGTCGTTTAACTTGGTTGGCTTCCAGACCAACCTTACTTTCCCTGAACAAAACCGCGTATTTCGTATGATTCCAGGTCTTGAGAACGCGGAATTTGCGCGGTATGGCGTCATGCATCGAAACACTTTCATCGATGCCCCGAAATGCATTAACGAAAACGGCCGGGCTAAGGATGGCATCGCTAATAAGCTTGGTATTCCCACTTATTTTGCAGGTCAAGTATCTGGCACGGAAGGCTATTGTGAGGCTATAAGGTCTGGTCTTAATTGCGCAATAGGGGTCTTCTTCGAACTGAACGAAAAAGTGGCGCCTAAGTTGCCGAAAGCTAGCGTATTTGGGTCTTTGATGGCTTATGCATCATCAAGTGACACGCAAAACTACCAACCAATGCATGTTAACTTTGGAATTATCGAGCCCCTGCAAGAGCGGGTTAAAAACAAGCGGCTTCGCTACGAAAAATATGCCGAAAGGGGAGAGGCTGCGATTACTTTGTATGTGAACGAATTAGTGGCAGCTGGGTTTAAGGTAAACGATGAGTGAGTTGCCCAATAATGCTTCCTTAGAAGAGAGCGTAGAGCTTGATTTGGTGGGGGCAGAAGAGCTCGCTTCTTTCCTTGACAGCCTGCGATTCGAACGCAATTATTCGGAAAATACTGTCAGGAACTATTCCGTTGACATCTCGGATTTTTTACGCTGGGCCAAACGGGGTGACTTAGATCCGTTCAATTTGACTCGAAGGCAGGCTAGGCGCTATTTGGGCGACCTTGATGCGGCCGCGTATAAAAGAGCCACAGTCAATAGAAGGCTTTCAGCTGTGAAGGGCTTTTTTAAGTGGCTCAAGGTGAAAGGACGTCTTGAACAAGACCCGTTTTCGGCATTATCAGGACCTAAAGTAGCAACGCGGCTTCCAAAGGCTATAGCTCAAGCAGATATGGACAAATTGCTTGATGTGCACGAAAAGGCCGCAAATGACTTGGAGGTGGGCTCAAGTAAATATGCGCAGGAATTGCGCGACCAAGCGGTGCTTGAGCTGATTTATGCCGCAGGGCTTCGAGTCTCAGAGGCCTCAACGCTACTTATCGAAAACCTAGATCTGAAATCCGGACAAGTCAGAGTCATGGGCAAGGGTTCAAAGGAGCGAATAGTTCCTATTCACGATAAAGCCGTCCAATCCATTAGCCTCTACTTAAAGGAAGGTAGATCTATCCTGGCAAGTCGTACATCTCCTTCCAATTTATTTTTGTCGACTCGAGGAAATGCTTATTCTGCAGATGCCATCAGGAAGATGTTTAAGAAGACCTTACTTGCAGCAGGGCTAGACCCAACACTTTCCCCTCACGCTCTTCGTCACTCCTTTGCTACAGACGTGCTTGTTGGGGGAGCAGACCTCAGAAGCGTACAAGAGATGCTTGGGCATTCAAGCTTGTCGACCACCCAAATTTATACGCATATAAGTGATGAGCGCTTAAAGGATGTACACCATCAAGCCCACCCACGGGGTTGACGCCCTAAGGGCACAGTGCACGCGATCTAGGTTCGTTCGGGAAGCTA
>CAZYOQ010000004.1:30936-58208 GCA_964649145.1 uncultured Eggerthellaceae bacterium
GGCTTGCCTTCGTTGCGCGAAGGCAACTCAGCCGCCCCGCGCGCCTATCTCACGCACCCTGAGCCCTTATGGCTCCGTTACGGCGTACGAAATTCATTTCTATATATTTGATTGAAGATTTCTTGTTCTGCGCAAAATACACGAACAAATATTCGCGTTCCGTTGTAGAATTATCGCAAAAACTACAGAGTGAAAGATAAGCTAGATGCCGCAGACAGATATCGTTATCAAGGGTGCTCGCGAGCACAACCTCAAAGACGTCGATCTAACCATCCCAAGAGACAAATTAACCGTTATAACAGGGCTTTCTGGCTCTGGTAAGTCTTCTTTGGCATTCGACACCATATATGCGGAAGGACAGCGACGCTATGTCGAAAGTCTTTCAAGTTATGCTCGAATGTTTTTGGGGCAGATGAACAAACCCGATATCGATTCAATCGACGGGCTTTCTCCTGCTGTTTCTATCGACCAGAAAACCACTTCCAAAAATCCTCGTTCAACCGTTGGAACCACCACAGAGATATACGACTATCTTCGTTTGCTATTTGCCAGAATAGGAATCCCACACTGCCCTATATGTGGGCGTGTTATCAAAAAACAAACAACCGACCAGGTTACAGATGAGATTATCGCTCTTGGAGGCGGCGAGCCTCTGAAGGCGGCCATCATGGCTCCTGTGATTACCGGGCGCAAAGGCGAGTTCACCAAGCTCTTCGCCGACCTTGCGAAAGAGGGCTTCACACGCGTTCGCGTAGATGGCGAGCAGATGCGTCTCGATGAAGGATCAATCACCCTTAAGAAGAACTTCAAGCATTTTATTGACGTCATAGTTGATAGGGTTGTGCTAAAAGAATCGGCCACAAGAAGAATTGCCGAAGCTGTAGAACTTGCTACCCAGCTATCAGATGGCCGCGTTCTTGTTCAAGTGCTTGATGGAGAAGGTAAGGCGAAAGCTGGCGAGTCGCAAGTCTCTTCGGGCGCGAAAGGGTCGCTAAATGAAGGCGAATATCTTTTTTCGCTTGCGCTTGCTTGCCCAGAACATGGCTTCTCGATGGATGAACTTCATCCCCGCGACTTCTCTTTTAATGCGCCATACGGGTCGTGTCCTGAATGCTTTGGCATAGGCAGCAAGGAAGAGGTTGACGAGTCGCTAATAATTACCGATACCTCCCTTTCCGTTGCAGAAGGCGTAATTAGCCCGCTTAAATACGGAAACTATTATCCGCAAGTGCTTAAAGCGGTTGTTCACCATATGGGCGAATCTGAAAATACGCCCTGGGAAGATCTTTCCCCGAAAACCCGCAAGGCGCTTATGCACGGGCTTGGAAGCGAGAGGGTGAAGGTCGAATATACGAAGCTCGATGGCTTGCACACTCACTGGTATATCGAATGGGAAGGTGTACTTGAGGCGGTAAAACGTAAGTTCAGCGAAGCTGACACCGACAAGAAGCGCGAGAAACTGCAGTCGTATTTTGCGACAATTCCTTGTAAGGCTTGCAAGGGCAAGCGTCTGAAGCCTGAGATTTTGGCCGTTACGGTTGGGGGCAAGAATATCCATGAGGTAACCGAACTTTCCGCCAAGAAGTGCTATGACTTCTTTGCATCGTTGAAGCTGGAAAGTAAGCAAGATGCTTTTATTGCGACCCCTATTATCAAAGAGATACTTGCCAGGTTGAAGTTTCTGGTAGATGTTGGCCTTGACTATTTGACTCTTGAGCGCGCCACAGCAACTCTATCTGGCGGCGAGGCACAAAGGATCCGCTTGGCAACTCAAATTGGCGCAGGTCTTATGGGTGTTCTTTACATTTTGGATGAACCTTCTATTGGACTTCACCAAAGAGATAACGCACGTCTTATCCAAACGCTTGAGCGTCTGCGCGACTTAGGAAACACCGTAATTGTGGTCGAACACGACGAGGACACCATTCGAAGCGCCGACTATGTTGTAGACATGGGGCCGTTTGCAGGAGAACATGGCGGCTATGTAACAGCTGCTGGAAGTCCTGAAGAACTTATGGAGGCAGAAGGCTCCATTACCGCCGACTATTTATCTGGACGCAAGCAGATTCCCGTGCCAAAGACGCGGCGAAAGCCAAAAAAGGGAAAACTGAAGCTAACAGGGGCTGCGCAGAACAATCTTAGAAATGTAGCGTTAGAAGTTCCACTTGGAACATTCACTGTTGTTACGGGCGTCTCAGGGTCTGGCAAAAGCTCGCTTATAAACGACACTCTTGCTCCGATACTTGCCAATAGGCTAAATCACGCTCATAGGCCATCGGGTCCTTATAAGAAAATATCGGGCTTAGAGGCTCTCGACAAGGTAGTCAACATCGACCAAAGCCCTATTGGTCGCACGCCCCGCTCAAATCCTGCAACCTATATAGGACTTTGGGATGATATCCGTAACCTGTTCGCATCTACACAAGAATCGAAGGCCAGAGGATATTCGCCCGGAAGGTTTTCGTTCAACGTTAAAGGTGGGCGTTGCGAGGCCTGCAAAGGCGATGGCCAGATAAAGATAGAGATGCACTTTCTGCCTGACATTTATGTACCTTGTGAGGTATGTGAGGGTACACGCTACAATCGCGAGACGCTTCAGGTCACATATCGCGGCAAAAATATCTCTGAGGTATTGGATATGACGGTAGATGATGCTCTTGCGTTCTTCGAGAACATCCCTGCTGTAAAGCGCAAGCTGCAAACACTTAAAGATGTGGGTCTTGGCTATATTAGGCTAGGTCAGCCTGCCACAACGCTTTCGGGTGGCGAGGCACAGCGAGTGAAACTTTCAAGTGAGCTGCAGAAAAGATCCACTGGCAAGACCTTCTACATTCTTGATGAACCCACAACAGGCCTACATTTTGAAGATGTGAAGCAACTGCTTGCTGTGCTTCAACGCCTAGTCGATAGTGGCAACACTGTGCTTGTTATCGAACATAACCTTGACGTGATTAAATCGGCTGACCATATAGTTGACCTTGGTCCTGAAGGCGGCGATAAAGGAGGCCTTATTATCGCGACTGGCACGCCAGAGCAAGTCGCTAATGAAAAAGGTAGCTATACAGGGCAATTTCTGAAGCGTGTTTTAGCATTTGCAGGTGAAGATGCAGCTATGACAGAAAGCAAAAAAGGTTAGAAAATGGGCGACGCCTCGCGCAAAATTCCTCGCGAGAAAATCGCGCTTGTCATCTTTGTGGCCATGATAATCGCAGGCCTTACCCTTGCCAGCATGTATTTTTTGGTAGGGCGTCAATTAAACACAACGGCTACCGTGGTCGATGATGCTACAGGCAATATGCAGGATTATTCGATAGTGGCTTTCGCTGGCGTAGCTAAAGACCCTAAGCTTGTAGATGTATCCAAGAGCGAGGAATCTTTAGGCGAAGATGTTTATGCGCGCGCGCTTGGACAAGCTGCTGCTTCTAGCGTTAAGTCTGAACTAATTAGCGCTTATAAGCAATTAGATGTTCACTCCTCTCTTTTAGGAAACCACCTCTTTGTTTCCGATGTTCGAAATGCTTATGAGCTAAAAGGTGCTGAAGTCATCACTATAGATATCTCTAACCTAAAAAAATATAGCGAACCTACCATTATCGGGTCTGGAATGAGAACATTCGGCGTCTTTTCCACCACTACATATATTTCAAAAGCTAAGCTCAAAACTCTTGTTGAGGGACTACGCACTAAAGGTGCACAAAGTATTATCTGCCTGACCACAAATATTTCCAATTTGTCTACATTTAACGGGTTGGATGCTGTCGTCTCCCTTACGAATGTTTCCGACGAGGAAAGAAGTGCATCCCTAGGCTCTACCCTGCTTATCGATGCGCCTTCAAAAGATGAGGTAGGGGTCATACTTTTTTCTAAGACGAATGTCTCTTCCTACAAGACTGTTAAGACCATTTAATCGATTATTGTTCCAAATCAACAAATTTTCATTATTAGTAAACAAATAGAAATATAATTTTGCATCGGCGCAATCATGCAGCGCTTGAAATCATGCAGCACTCAAAATTATGCAGTACTCAAACATTTGAGGAGGAAAGTTGAAGTACACCGAGCGAGTTTTGAATGAGGTCAAAGAGAAGAACCCCGAACAGCCGGAGTTCATCCAGGCCGTAACCGAAGTTTTGCAGTCATTGGAGCCAGTCATTGATGCACATCCAGAATACGAACAGGCAGCTTTGCTCGAAAGGTTGGTCGAGCCTGAGCGCGTTATCATGTTCAGGGTTCCTTGGGTAGACGACGCGGGCAAGGTTCACGTGAACCGTGGTTTCCGAGTCCAGTTCAATGGCGCTATTGGTCCTTACAAGGGAGGCCTTCGACTTCACCCATCCGTCAATCTGGGAATCATCAAGTTTTTGGGCTTCGAGCAGATTTTCAAGAACAGCCTCACCACTCTTCCAATGGGAGGCGGCAAGGGTGGAAGCGATTTCGACCCAAAGGGCAAATCTGATAACGAGATTATGCGCTTCTGCCAGTCTTTCATGAGCGAACTCTTCCGCCATATTGGTGCGGATTGCGATGTTCCTGCTGGCGATATCGGAACAGGCGCCCGTGAGATTGGCTATATGTTTGGCCAATACAAGAAGCTCAAGAACACTTTCGAAGGCGTTCTTACAGGTAAAGGCCTTTCGTTTGGAGGATCCCTTGCCCGCACAGAGGCAACGGGATATGGCCTTGTCTACATTACGCAGGAATACCTGAAGTCCAAAGGTGACAGCTTCGAAGGTAAGACAGTTTGCGTTTCTGGTTCTGGCAATGTAGCAATTTACGCTACCCAGAAGGCACAGCAGCTTGGTGCTAAGGTTGTGACAATGTCTGATTCGACTGGTTGGATTCACGATCCTGAAGGCATTGATGTTGACCTTATCAAGCAAATCAAAGAGGTCGAGCGCGCACGTATTCGTGAATATGCAAACCGCAAAGATGGGGTTGAATATCACGAGGGTCGCGGCGTTTGGGTCACTCCATGCGATATCGCTCTTCCATGCGCCACTCAAAACGAGGTCTTTATTGAAGACACCCAGGCGCTTGTGAAAAATGGTTGCAAGGTTTTGGCCGAGGGCGCAAACATGCCTACCACAATCGAGGCCACCGAATATTTGCAGGAAAACGGTGTCTGCTTTATTCCTGGCAAGGCTGCTAACGCTGGTGGCGTTGCAACATCAGGCCTTGAGATGTCGCAGAACTCCGAGCGTCTCTCCTGGACATTTGAAGAGGTTGACGAGAGACTTCATGGCATCATGGTTTCTATTTTCAATGCAATTGATGATGCTGCTCGCCGTTATGGTCATGAGGGCAACTATGTTATGGGTGCAAATATTGCGGGCTTCGAAAAGGTTGCTGACGCAATGATGGCTCAGGGCATCGTCTAAACTACGACGTCCCAAGGCATCGTGTAATATAGCATCACGCCTATCCGCATATTTTAGAGCCGGCGCTTGGGGGCGTCGGCTCTTTTTAATCTTTTCAAGAGAGGAAAGATGCCGCAAGTCGATTTATATTCTGATGGCTCTTCTAGGGGCAACCCAGGCCCTGGCGGCTATGGCTGCATCCTTGTTTTTGAAACAAGTGATGGCAAACGTCATGAAAAAGAGTTCTCATGCGGGTATGAAAACACCACTAATAACCGTATGGAGCTAATGGGAGTAATTGTGGGCTTTGAGGCGCTTAAGCGCCTCTGCAAGGTACACGTCGTTACAGATTCCCAATATGTTGTGAACGCTTTCAACAAGAATTGGATAGGGTCGTGGATCTCAAAAGGCTGGAAGGGAGCCGGAAACAAGCCCGTCAAGAACGTCGACTTGTGGCAAAGGCTCCTAAAAGCCATGGAAGGGCATGAAGCGACGTTCGAGTGGGTGAAGGGTCACGCTGGGCACCCATACAACGAACGCTGCGATGAACTAGCCACAAAAGCAGCTGATTCAGATAACCTGCAAGTCGATAAAGGGATGGCTGAAAGCGTACGGGGATGATTATGATGCGATTCTTCGAGCAAGCTTTCGCACCCGATGCGTGATTTTTTCGAAGCCGCTGCGGAACTCGCTCGCTGCGCTCGCTCAAACAGTCCTCGCAAACCCGCTTCGAAAAAATCACGCATCTGCTCAAGAAAGCTCGAATAATTGCATCATAATCATCTAGCTAATTGGATCAAACTTAGAAAAGACTTAAAGCAATCTATGAGAAATACCCTCTCATCTTGATATCTTTCAAGCTATCCGGGAAGATGCTCCTATATAGCGCATTGAAGTAGTCATCTGTCATCGAAGCCATATAGTCGACAACTATGCGATTAGGTTCCTCGCTTGCATAATCTTGGTTATCGATATCGTGGGAGATTTTTGACAGCTTGTCTATATGGTGTCTGAAAATGGGGGAGTTGCGGTTTTGCATTGTGACATCTTCCAGAAGGCGCTCATAAAGGTCTCTAAACATCTCGTTTACATAATTGTGAGTGCCGTTGATCATTCCCTCTTTGACATAAATTAGCTCGTAGTTTTGTCGTTTTGCGAGCTTAAGGTCACAAAAGACATCGTCGCTCATACATATCCTGTCCTTGCCGTAGCTGTTGTTGACGATATCAACGGTAAGGTTATTGATGATTCGGGCATTATCTTTTCCGATAACGACGCTGTCGAATTCCTCTAGCGTATCAATGACTTCCATGTTTAAAGCATCTGAGCGATCCTTGCCAACGTAGGCAATCATGTCGCTTACGCGTACGACGCATCCTTCCAATGTAGATGGTTTAAGGGTGCCAATTACGCTTTCATCTTCAATGCAGGCTTTCTCTAGTTCATCTAAATCTTCGAAAGTTCTTACATTTCCCAAGCCCAGCTTTTGTGTAGCAAATTCCCCGTTATGGCAAAGAACCCCATCAAGTGTTTGCAGCGATATATTGCGTGGGTAGAGCTTGTCAAGAACACGGACGGAATGAACATTGTGGTTGAAGAACTTGCCAGTATGTTCTTCATAGCATTTCGATAGGAAGCGCTCGCCTGCATGGCCGAAAGGGGTGTGGCCAACATCATGGCCTAGCGCTATTGCCTCGATAAGATCGGTGTTCAAGCCTAAGAGGCGCCCTATTCCTCTAGCAACGCGCGCAACAAGTTGAACGTGAAGGCCTCTTCTTGTTATATCGTCATTATTTACGAAAGAAAATACTTGGGTTTTCCCCGCGTATCGGTTGTAAGCAGGAACGTTTACTATCTTTTCGACATCGCGCATGAACGCGGGACGGGTAAGTGTTGCGATATCGTGGGGGTTGTTCTCGCGACGGATGATATCTTCATCACGAAATGCGTAAGGGCTTACGGCTCCTGTTGCCTTGTCGTGTTTGATCTGCTCGGCTATTGTCGGGTCGAGTTCTAGATATGGAATCTCGTCATTGCTTTTCGACTTCATATGAATAAACCTCGTATACTTGTGAGCAAGCGATTTTGAAACATCATAGCAAACACTATTTGTAAAGGGGCATCGTCTCTGATAAGCCAAGAAGACATACAGAAAGTTCGCGAGGCAACAGATATTGTGTCTCTAGTCTCTGAACGTGTCCCCGTGAAACAAAAAGGTCGCGACTTCTGGGCTTGCTGCCCGCTTCACCACGAGAAGACTCCTTCTTTTAAGATGGATCCTTCAACGCAGCTTTGGCATTGCTTTGGATGTGGAGAAGGCGGAGGCGTTTTTGATTTGGTCATGAAGCTTGACGAACTGTCTTTTCCCGAGGCTGTAAGAAAGCTTGCGGAACGCGCTCATATAGAAATTCAAGAAACAAGAGAAGCCCATAAAGATTCTTCCAACAAGCAGCGTCTTAAAGATGCGTGTGCTGCTGCAGCTGCTTTCTATCACACCCAGCTCATGCGCATTAAAGGCCAAGGCCAAGATGAAGCTCGGGCATATCTTGGCTCACGTGGTCTTGGGGGCACAATCCCTAAGACGTGGAACTTGGGCTATGCGCCAGGTGGAAACAGCCTTGTAAGGCACCTAGGCTCAAAGGGCTTCGATTCTAAGGAGATGATTGCGGCCAATTTGGCGATTGTCTCTGATAGTGGAAAGCTGCGCGATCGCTTCTACAAACGGATTATCTTTCCGATTCGCGATATTGCAGGCGACACAATAGCGTTTGGCGGGCGTACTATTACCGATTCAGGCCCAAAGTATCTGAACTCGCAGGAGACGCCAATCTTTCATAAGTCGCAGGTTCTTTTTGGACTCGATATGGCGAAAAGCTCAATGGCATCAAGTGGGCGTGCCATTGTGACAGAAGGCTATACCGATGTGATTGCAATGCATGAGGCAGGGTTGAAAAACACCGTGGCATCACTTGGCACCTCTTTGACAAGTAGCCACGTGCGAACACTTTCTCGGCATGCTGGCAAGAGCATCATTTACATTTTCGATGGGGATGAGGCCGGCCAGCGTGCAACCGAGCGTGCGCTCCAGTTTATAGATAAGGCCATAACGCCTGAATCAGGTTCGCGCATGATTGATCTCAGGGCGCTTTGCTTGCCTGATGGCCTAGATCCTGCAGACTACCTTGCAAAACATAGCGCAGATGAACTTTTAGCACTTATTGACGACGCTAAGCCCCTTATTCTTTTCGGAATCGAGAGGCGAATTTCTCGCCATAATGTTTCTACGATTGAGGGAAGGACGAAGGCCGCTACCGATGCGCTTGATGTGCTTGCCCCTATCAAGGATTCGATCCTTGCTAAGGACTATGCCCGACAGATTGCTTCCATGCTAAACCTTCACGAGGAAGACCTTGTGAGCGCATTGTCGAAGCTGAAAGTTCCAAGGTCTTATTCCGAGAACAGCCAGCAAACGCAAAATGGCTCCAAGCCTTCTGCAAAGAAGGAAGATGCTGGTGAAGGTCAAAGAACCAAGCTTACGTCTCAAGAAAAAAGTCGTATCAAGACAGAACGCGAGCTTTTGGGTTTGCTCGCGCAAAATCCTACGTGCCTGCTCTCGAATGCGGAAGCCTTGTCGAAGATAGATTGGCACAGCGAGAAAGACAAAGCTATCTCACAGACCATGATGGCCGCCTTGATGGAACACCCATCAATTTCAGCCTCAGAGCTAGTTGGCATCGTAGAGCAATCCATTCCAGGTTCTGGTGCGATACTCACCAGTGCCCGAACAGGCCTTAGTGTTGAGGTCACAGATATGATTGACTATCTTCGCGAGGAGCTTCAAATAGGCGATATGGAACAGCGGCTTGCGATTCTTAGAGGCAAGCTGGGTTTTGGTAGCTCAGACACTAAATCAGGCGAAGCGTTTGAAGAGACAGTGAAGCTTCAGGCCGACATCAATGCCATGAAAAATTCACACAAGCTACCTGAATAGGGCATATAATCATTCCACTGATAATTAAGGAGTGGCACATGCTCAAGATCATCGAGGCTCCAAACCCCTTGTTAAATACAAAGTGTGAAGCGTGCAAGGTGGGGGATAAAAGTCTTATTCGTATAGCTAAACAGATGGCCAAAGCGATGTATTCCAACAATGGGTGTGGCTTGGCTGCGCCCCAAGTTGGCCTTGACATGCGCTTTGTCGTTATCGATGTTGACTGGGACGGCGATGACGCATCAACGCGCAACCCAATCTTTCTTGTGAACCCCCAAGTCGTTGAACTTAAAGGCGAAGAGGTTACAGAAAACGAGGCTTGCCTTTCTTGCCCTGGACTTAGCGTGCCGGTATCAAGAAAGCCTTGGGCGCGCGTCTCTTATTTCGACCTCGATGGCGAGGAATGGGAGATTGAAGGCGATGGTCTTCTTGGAAGGTGTCTCCAGCATGAAATAGATCATCTGGATGGCAGAACCTTGTTCGAAAGCTGCGTTCCAGAACTCAAGCTTAGGGCTCTTCAGGTTTATGACCAGGCGAAGGCCGCAGGTTCCAAACCTGGGGAATCTTCCTTTGAGGTGAAATAGCCTATGCGTCTCGTCTTCATGGGAACGCCGCAATTTTCAGCCGACATTCTGGGCGAGATAGCACGCCACCATGATGTTTTGCGCGTATATACCCAAGCAGACAAAATAAGGGGCAGGGGAAAGAAGCTTCTTGCTTCCCCTGTCAAAGCTCTCGCACAAGAGCTTGGCATTGAAGTTAGCTGCCCTTCGACTTTACGAGATGCAAATGAAATCAAAAGCCTTAGTTCTTTGGCTCCTGATGTCATTTGCGTTGCGGCATATGGGATGATTCTTCCAAAAGATGTGCTAGACATACCGAAGTTTGGCTGCATTAATGTTCATGCTTCCCTCCTTCCCAAATGGAGGGGGGCTGCCCCTATCGAGCGTGCAATTATGGCAGGTGACGAATACGCCGGCGTTTGCATAATGCGCATGGAAGAAGGGCTAGATACAGGCGATTGGTGCATTTGCAGGAAGATTCCCATTTTTGGTATGAGCGCACAAGAACTAACGCTCGAGCTTGCAGAACTGGGCTCTTTGGCCTTGCTTTCAGCTTTAGAGCAAATCTCTTCTGGAAATGTCAAATGGAATGCCCAAGATCACTCTGAGTCAACTTATGCTCCGAAGCTTGAAAAACGAGAGCTTTGGCTTGATCCTGCTGGCGAGGCGAAGACCCAATACAGGAAGTTTTTGGCCTCTAGCGAAAACCATCCATCAAAGCTGTCTTTAAATGGCAAGTCGTGTACGCTTCTTCGAGCCACTTTGTTAGAAAATGCTCAAGAACTTATCCCGGAGTCTGAAATGCGCACGTCTAGCCTTGTGAAAATTGGTAAGCGCCTGTTTTTGTGCTTTGATGATGGCGCAATAGAGGTGCTCTCGCTTAAACCTGACGGAAAGGCTTCGATGGACGCAGCCTCTTATCTAGCAGGAGCTCATCTTCCAGATCATGCAGAGTGGTCAAGAGCGCAGTAGACAACCTTGAGATCTAAAGTTTCACAGTCTAGGCGTTTGGCCTACGAGGTTCTAGAACGTGTAAGGCGAGATGGCTCTTTTGCAAACGATGTCATAGACAAGGTCATTGACAAATCTTGCGCAAGTAAGGAAGACAAGGCTTATTCCACGAGGCTGTCACTTGGGGTAGTTTCAAGTTCTGGTGCTTTGGACTATGTAATAAATCGTTTTCTTGATAAGGCGAGTTCTATTAAGGGTAAGACTCGAACGGCATTACGCATAGCTACCTACGAGATTATCTATCTTGGAAAAGACGCATATGCTGCAGTCGACCAGTGTGTAGAACTTACTAAAGAAATTCAGCCAAGAGCGGTAGGCCTTGCTAACGCTGTAATGCGGAAGGTGGCTGCATCGTCTTTAGAGTTTCCTTATGGCAACCCCGAAACTGACCTTGATGCGTATGCGCTCCTTCACGCTTTTCCAGAATGGCTTGTTCGACTTCTTAGAAGTGAACTTGGCTTAAAGGCTTCAGATGAATTCATCAAGGCTTCTAATATGCCAGCACCTGTATATGTCCATGTAAGCTCGCTTAAAGGTGGCGACGCACAAAATAATCTTGGCTGTCTAGACCCAAATATCGAAGATGTCTATGTTGAAGGAGAGCGTGTTTCAAGCTGTTTTAAGCTTTCATCGGCAAAACTAGTTGCATCTAATTCTTTCATGCAGTTCCTTTCATGTGGGAAAGTTTTAATATCGGACGCCTCTGCACAATCAATTTGCGAACATGCCATAAAAGCTTTGAATGAGACCTGCGCTAAAGATAAGCTATCATGCCTTGAGCTATGCGCTGGAAGAGGTACGAAAACGATTCTTCTCCAAAGCTATATGAAAGCTATTTCTGGCAGTCAATTTGCTGAATTCATTTCTGTGGACAATGTTAAGTTTAAAGCTGAATTATTGACCGCGCGCGCAAAGGCTTATGCGGCTCATGTTGATAAATCGCTTTGCCTAGATGCCACTAACTTGCGACAAGAGGCTGTCGAAAAAAGATTTGACTTGGTATTTCTTGACGCACCGTGTTCGGGCCTTGGCACCTTGCGTCGTCATCCAGAGATCAGGTGGCGCCTCACCCCGGAGCTTATTCAGCGCAATGCAAGCCTTGATCTTGCGCTTCTTTACGAGGCTGCCAGCCTTGTCGATAGCGGTGGGATTCTTGTTTATTCAACATGCACGATAACAGCTGATGAAAATTGCAAAGTGATTCAAACATTTCTTGAAAGTGATGAAGGAAAACATTTCTCACCGCTTCTAATAAATGGCTCTCCGTATTTCTCAACGAAGCTGCACGAATACGGATATGATGCTCATTTTTGCTCAATACTTAGGCGCAAAGCGCTAATATAACAGCTTTAAGAATCGTCTCGAGTTGGAGGGGCAATGGAACCAAACATAGCCGAAGTGGCCTCGCGAATTAAGTTTTTGCGCGAGGATGGCGATATATCGGTCGAAGAAATGGCTGAATATACCGGAAGAAGCGTTGAGGAATACCAGGCACAAGAGTCTGCCGAGCGAGACTTGTCCTTCACTTTCCTGTATAAATGTGCCGAGAGGCTAGGTGTGGATGTCATTGACCTTTTGACTGGCGAAACCCCGCATCTCACAGGATATTGCACAACCCGCGTAGGCGATGGCTTATCTATTAAGCGCCGCGCGGGTTTTGAATACCTTCACAAGGCTCCACATTTCAAAAACAAGCTGGCCGAGCCTTTCTTGGTCACTGCTCCTTATATTGAAGAGGAACAAAATGCTGCGATCCATCTTTCATACCACGAAGGTCAAGAGATCGACTACATCCTTCACGGGCAGCTCAAGTTCGCATTCGAAGACCACGAAGAGCTATTAGGCCCAGGAGATCTGCTTATGTACGATTCTGGACGCGGGCATGGAATGATCGCTACTGGAGGGCATGACTGCACGTTTTTGGCCATTGTTATTAAGCCCGATTTGGGCAAGTAGCTTTGAAATTTACCTTCTCTTTTTCATGCGGGTTTTGCTTATAAGACACCGTGCACAGAGAACAAACAGGCAACTTAGATAAATAATCAGCTTTAAATCAAGTGATGGAGGATCTTGATGAGAAATATTAATCTCAGATACGTTGATGAGGAATACGAAGACGGCTTGCTGGTCAAGTTCGACCCTCATGTACCTGATGACTATAACTTTGGCTATGACGTCGTTGACGATATCGCTGTAAATGATCCAGACAGGCGCGCCATGGTCTGGTTGAATCCCGAAGGCGAGGAACACGTATTTACTTTTGCGGATATGAAGAAGTGGTCTGACAAGACCGCTAACTATCTCATGTCTGTGGGAATCAAAAAGGGCGATATGGTGCTCGTTATCCTCCGTCGCCATTACCAATTTTGGTTTGTTGCTACGGCTCTTACAAAGATTGGTGCTGTCATGGTGCCTGCGACCTTCATGCTCAAAGAGCATGACATGATATATCGCTTGAACGAGGCGAAGATCAAGGCCGTAATTGCCACCGATGCAGGAGACATCGCAGATGTGGTCGATGCTGTAGTTGGCCAATGCCCTAGTGTCGAGACGCTGATGCTGGTTAATGCTGGCGGCGGCGGGCTTACCCCGCTAGATGAAGACGGTAAGCCTATAGTTGAGGATGGCGCTCTTTGCGGTGAGGCTTTATCGGGCGAGGAAGGGATATGCGCCCTTCCGGGAAATCGTAGCGGGTGGCTTGATTTCAATACTGGGGTTCGCGAGTCTTCAGATAAATTCGAGCGTCAACAGACGAAGGCTGCAGACCCTATGCTAATGTACTTTTCATCAGGCACGTCAGGCAACCCTAAGATGGTTATCCATGACGCCCTGTATTCCATAGGTCACCTTATGACGGCCAAACACTGGCAAAACGTTCGCCCCGACGGTATACACTTCACTATTGCCGACACAGGTTGGGGGAAGGCCGTTTGGGGCAAATACTATGGGCAATGGCTCATGGAGGCCTGTGTATTTACCTATGACTTCGACCGTTTCCACGCATCAGAAATTCTTAGTCTAATTGGCAAGTACGGAATTACTACCTTCTGTGCTCCTCCTACGATGTACAGGATGATGATGCAGGAGACACTTGAAGACTACGATCTTTCCTCCCTTGAATATTGCGTGACAGCTGGCGAGGCGCTAAACCCCGACCTTTTCGAGTTCTGGCGCAAGCATACAGGTCTTACTATTTTTGAGGGCTTTGGACAAACGGAAACCCCGCTTACCATCGGCAACCTTACCAATAGCAATCCTCGTTCGGGCTCTATGGGAAAGCCTGTTCCGCTATATAATGTTTCTATCCTTCGCGAAGATGGATCCAAGTGCGACATCGGTGAGACTGGAGAGATTTGCATCTCAATTGATCCTCATCCCGCAGGCATCATGATGGAATACTATCGCGATAGTGAAAAGACGAAGTATGCCATGCACGACGGGTGGTACCACACGGGAGATACTGCTTGGGAAGACGAGGACGGCTACTATTGGTATGTGGGTCGAAACGATGACGTCATTAAATCTAGTGGCTATCGCATAGGCCCATTTGAAATCGAGAGCGTGCTTTTAGAGCATGGCGCCGTAAAAGAGTGCGCCGTCACAGGTGTTCCCGACGAACTTCGAGGATATGCTGTAAAGGCCACTGTTGTATTGTCAGAGGGATACGAGGAATCAGAGGCACTTACTAAAGAGCTTCAGGATTGGGTTAAACATGAGACCGCTCCTTATAAGTACCCTCGTATAATCGAATACGTATCGGCGCTTCCAAGAACGGTTAACGGCAAGATCAGGCGAGTTGCTATTCGCGAGAAGGATGCCGATAAACAAATTGACGGGCTGGTTTAGTAAGTAGAATGCGGTTATAAGTACCAGGAGGGCATATGAATGAAGTTATCGTAGATGAGTTTTTTTGCAAAGGCTGTGGTCTTTGCACTGCGGCATGCCCTGTAAAGATTATGGCGCTAGATATGGATGCGCTTACCCCTAAAGGCTACCATCCAGCTATTTGCACCGACATGCAAAAATGCACAGGTTGCACGTCATGTGCACTTGTTTGCCCGGATGTGGCCATCAGGGTTTTGAGGGAGGTCAGGTAGATGTCCGAAAAAATACTCATGAAGGGCAATGAAGCCCTTGCCGAAGCAGCGATGCGAGCTGGATGTCGCTATTTCTTCGGTTATCCCATCACTCCTCAAACCGAGCTTGCTGCTTACATGTCGAAGAAGATGCCTAAGATTGGTGGCACATACCTTCAGGCCGAAAGTGAGATAGCCGCCATCAATATGGTTTATGGTGCTTCCGCAGCAGGGGCTAGAGCTATGACATCGTCATCAAGCCCTGGAATCTCTTTAAAGACGGAAGGTATTTCTTACATGGCAGGTGCCGACCTTCCAGGCGTCATCATCAACGTGCAGCGCGGCGGACCAGGCCTTGGCTCCATTCAGCCATCGCAAAGCGATTACTTCCAAGCGACTCGAGCGATGGGACATGGCGATTTCTATCTACCGGTCTATGCGCCTTCAACGGTACAAGAGATGGCAGATGTCGCATATACGGCATTCGATATCGCCGATAAGTACAGAACTCCTGTTCTTATCTTGGCAGACGGCATGCTTGGCCAGATGATGGAGCCTGTTGTAATGCCAAAAGAAATTGACCCAGCTAACCTGCCTTCGAAGCCCTGGGCAACGAATGGAACTAAGGGTAAGCGCCCTCACAATATTGTGAATTCTCTTTTCCTTGCGGCAGATGTATGCGAGGAAAAGAACCTGGAGCGTTTTAAGAGGTATGAACTCATAAAGCGCGACGAACCAAGAAGCGAGACCTATCTTATCGACGACGCGCAAATCGCGCTAGTTGCATATGGTGCATGCGCGAGAGTTTGCCGCACTGTTGTAAATATCGCCCGTGAAAAGGGTATAAAAGCTGGTCTTATTCGCCCGATCACGCTCTGGCCGTATCCGTATGATGCGATAAAGCAAAGCGCGGCTAAGGTATTCCTTTCGGTTGAAATGAGTATGGGCCAGATGGTCGAAGACGTACGCCTTGGTGTTAACGGCAGAGCAGAGGTCGACTTCTTCGGTAGATGCGGCGGCGTGATACCAACTCCTGAAGAGGTGCTTGCCAAGGTCGAGGAAATTCATGAGAGGCTAGGTGCAAGATAAATGCCTGTCAAAGAGAAACGATATACAAAATCTCCTATAAGCGGAAATGAAAAAGAGATAGCCTTTGATCGCACACCCTCATATCTTCCTGTGGTTTCGAATTTCTGCCCTGGTTGCCACCACGGCGTCGTAGAGCGTCTTGTGGCTGAATGTATTGACGAGATGGGTATGGCAGAAAAGACCGTAGGTATCATGCCTGTGGGCTGCTCTGTTATGAGCTATGACTTCTTCGGCTTCGACTGTATTGAGGCTGCACACGGGCGTGCTCCGGCTGTTGCCACCGGCGTGAAGAGGGTTTTGCCAGACAATCTTGTTTTCGCATATCAAGGAGACGGCGACCTCGCCTCTATAGGCATGGCAGAAACTGTTCATGCGGCCACGCGTGGAGAAAACCTAACGATTATCTTTATCAACAACGCAATTTATGGCATGACTGGCGGGCAAATGGCTCCTACGTCTTTGCCTCACCAGGTCACACAAACCTCCCCTTATGGCAGAGACGCCCATACTGCGGGCTTCCCGATACGCATTTGCGAACTGCTTTCCTCGCTTGATGGCGTTGCATACCTTGAAAGGGTTAGCGTCGACACACCGAAAAATATCCGCAAAGCGAAGGCAGCGATTCGCAAAGGCTTCGACAACCAGATGCAAAGGCGTGGGTATTCTCTTATAGAAGTTGTTTGCACATGCCCAACCAACTGGAAGATGGACCCCATTCAGGCCAACGAATGGCTTCGCGAGAACATGCTTACCTATTACCCAAAGGGTGTTTATAGGGATATCGTGGCCGATGGTTATGAGACAGCATATGAGGCGGCAATTGATCGCGCAAGCGGCTGCCCGATGGTAAGCGTTGATGGGGGCGAATAAATATGGCGCGTGAGTTGAAGGCCATACTCGCTGGTTTTGGCGGACAAGGCGTTCTTTTTGCCGGTAAAGTCATTGCGAGCGCCGGCTTGATTGAGTCACGAGAGCTCTCATGGCTTCCGTCATATGGGCCTGAGATGCGCGGCGGCACTGCCAATTGTTCGGTTACGCTCTCTGATGAGCCTATAGGCTCTCCTTTGGTGACCGTTCCTAATTGTCTTATCGCGATGAACCAGCCTTCATACGATAAGTTCTGCGATACGGTAAGCCCAGGTGGCGTCATCGTAGTAGATTCGAGCATGGTTCAAGATATACATGATGTCAAAGGCGTTGCGACATATGCAATCGAGGCAACAAGGCTCGCACAAGATGCTGGGCTTGACGGTCTTGGTAATATAGTGCTCGTAGGAAAACTATGGGAATGCTTTGAATTCTGTGATAGGAAGACGCTTGATGATGCTATAGATGCAAGCGTTCCTAAATCAAAGGAATGGCTCATAGATAAGAACAAGCAGGCTTTGCAAATAGGTATCGACGCCTGAAGGATATAAATGCTTCCTTACTTCAAAGGCTACACAATCGCAATATGTGTTATCGCTGTCGCTTTTCCGCTGATAGCATCAAGTGTGTGGCCCCTTTACACAGGGCAGATCATGGCGTCTACCTTAGATGGGCTTGTACTTTTGTTCGCTCTTTTCATCTTTGGAATGATGATTGGGTATGCCATTTTCTCAAAGTTAGCGAACTCTAAAGTGCAATCGATGCTAGATGCTTACAACACCAACTGCGACCCTGAAAAGCTTATCCAGCAAGGCGCCAAGCTTGCATCACAAGCTTCGTATCCCTGCAACCAGGCTATGTCTTGGTTTATGGGCTATTTCGGGCAGGCCTTGCTAGATTCAGAGAATGTTCAAGAGGCCAAAAACGTGCTTGTCGGATTGCGTCTTAGCATCGACTCCGCCAAAAAGCCTAAAGAAAGGGCAGGAATTCTTGTGAACTACCTTTCTCTAGAAGAAAAGATGGAAGGTTCTGCGTCTGCCCTTTCGGTTATTGAGGAAGGCCTTGGGTATTGTTCAGGTTTTAGCGACTCGCATTCTATCCAGTATCGCGATTACTTAAACTCACAAAAGGAAATACTTGACGACCTTGTTTGTGAGGACGTTAATAAGGCAATTGCTGTATGCGAAAAGATTCGTACAAACAGCGCCTATCCTATGCGGCTTCGCGTTGAATACGCTTGGATCGAGGCTTCAAAGCTTTATGGAAGCGCTAATAAATTAAAAGAGATATCCTGCTTAAACTTTATAGTCGAAAACGGAAACAAGCTTGCAATGGTTTCGCGCGCAAAGACCATGCTTCAAGAATTGCAAAATCAATATTAATTCTCAAATCACGGCCATATCCAGCCCATCTTGTTCTATCATGTCCCAAGCCTTTAAAAGCGGTACAGAGAGACCGACAAGGTATTTAAACGAAACTCAAACGCACTAACCTTAGGTCTAATCTGTCTCGCCTTAGTTCATGGGAGAGACAATGATCCATTCAAGTTCTGAGACTGCCTGCATGACGGCCGAGGATATCGATCGTGCCCTCACGCGCATGGCTCACGAGATTCTTGAAGCCAACAAGGGTGCTGAAAATCTTGCGCTTGTTGGTATCCTCACTCGTGGCGACTATCTTGCCAAAATGCTCCAAGATCGCATCGAGACCATTGAGGGCGTTAAGGTCGAATTGGGTGCTCTCGACATCAGCTTTTATCGCGACGATTACAGAACCCACTTCACTCCTGAGGTCTTGTCAACAAGCATCTCTTTTAGCATCGACTCGAAGATCGTTGTTCTTGTCGATGATGTCCTCTACACCGGGCGCACCATTCGTGCTGCGCTAGATGCTCTGATGGATATCGGGCGACCGAAGAAGGTCCAGCTCGCAGTTCTAGTTGATAGAGGCCATAGGGAACTTCCTATTCGCGCCGATTTCGTGGGGAAGAACGTTCCTTCTTCTGAGAACCAAAATGTGCGACTTCTTCTTGAAGAGATTGATGGCGTTCCGTCTGCTGTGGAAATCAGCGACATTGAAGAAGGCTCTCATATAGGGTCTGCTCCCGTCGGCGGGAAGATGAGGTAGAAAAATGGCTTTTAACCACAAGCACCTCATTGATATCAAAGAATATTCTGCTGACGAGGTAATGCTAATACTAGAAACGGCAAAAAGGTTTAGACAGGTAAACGAGCGCAGGATAAAGCAGGTGCCTACGCTAAAGGGCGCCACTATCGTGAATATGTTCAACGAGCCCTCCACACGCACGCGGTCATCCTTTGAGATAGCTGAAAAGCGCCTCTCTGCGAATAGCTTAAACTTCGGCGGAACTTCCACATCTACCGTGAAAGGTGAAAGCCTCTCAGATACGGTGAAGACGCTTTGTTCTTACAAGGTCGACTTAATAGTTGTTCGCGACTCTCATGCCGGAGTACCTCGAAAAATTGCCGATCTTTCAGGTGTTCATGTAATCGATGCGGGGGATGGTAAGCATCAGCATCCAACCCAAGCGCTGCTAGACCTCTATTCCATATGGGAAGCGAAGGGAAGTTTTGAGGGGCTAAAGGTTGGTATTGTGGGCGACATCTTGCATTCAAGAGTTGCAGGCTCGCTTGTACCAGTGCTTAAGACCATGGGCTCTAACGTTGTCCTTATCGCGCCTCCAACCTTGCTGCCTGCTCGGCCAGACGTGCTTGGAGCAGATGCAGCTACATCTGATTTTGATTCCATACTTCCTGATCTCGATGTTGTTTACATGCTAAGAATTCAACGCGAACGCTTGGAAGGGGCTCCTTTCCCGTCTCTTCGTGAGTACAACCAACTTTTCGGTCTCAATTCGAAACGTGATAAGTTAATGAAAGACGACGCGATTATTTGCCATCCCGGTCCAATAAATAGGGGCGTCGAGCTCGATTCGTTTATGGCCGACAATCTTAAGAGGTCTGTGATACTTGACCAGGTATATGCGGGAATCCTTGTTCGCATGGCTGCCATGTACCTGTTGCTAGGAGGTTCATCTGATGGCATTGATGCTTAAGAATGCTCGCTGCATTGATCCGCAAGTCGAGCTTGACGAGGTTTGCGACATTCTGGTGCGCGATGGCAAGATTGTAGACCTTGGTCATGACCTTAAGATGTCTAAAGGTGTAGAACACGACCTTTCAGGAAAGATTCTTGTTCCTGGCCTTGTTGATATGCATGTACATCTGCGCGACCCAGGTTTCGAGCAGAAGGAAGATATCGCAAGCGGAACCCGAGCTGCGGCTCATGGCGGTTTTACGGCGGTTTGCGCCATGCCTAACACAAACCCCGTTATCGATGATGCTGTGGGTGTTGAATACGTCAAGGCGCGCGCAAGCGAGGTGGGCAAGTGCCGCGTGATTGTTTCTGGCGCATGCACCAAAGACCTCAAAGGTGAAATTCTCTCAGACATGGGCGATATGTATGCTCATGGGGCGGTTGCTTTTACCGATGATGGTAAGGGCATACAAGATAGTGGCATGATGCGCCGTGTTATGGAATATGCCTCGCAGTTTAACTGCCCTGTGATGCCCCATTGCCAAGATTCCTCGCTTGTGGGAGACGGGCAAGTAAACGAAGGCGTGGCATCAACTAGGCTTGGCCTTGCTGGATGGCCAAACGAAGGTGAAGAGCTTGAAATTGCCCGCGATATCGCACTTTGTCGCCTTACAGGGTGTCCTTTGCATATTCAGCACATCACTACGGAACGCGGTATAGAGCTTGTGCGTGCAGCGAAGGAAGAAGGGCTTCCACTTACGTGTGAGGTTACCCCGCATCATATGTTCTTAAACGAGGATGCCATCACAGATGAATATCCTACTAGCATGAAGGTCAACCCGCCATTGCGCACATCTAAAGATGCTGAAGCCTTGATTTTTGCCTTAGCGGATGGAACAATCGACTGCATCGTTACCGATCACGCTCCTCATACCGAATGGGAGAAAGACCGTGAATTCGAGCTTGCCCCGTTCGGGATGATAGGGCTTGAAACCTCACTTGGGCTTGTCCTTACAAAGCTAGTTTCAACTGGCATCATTGACTTCAACAGAATGGTTGAGGTCATGGCGATCAACCCGAGGCGCATACTGTCTCAAAATCCTGTAAGTCTCACCTCTGGAAGTATTGCTGATTTTACGATTTTTGACCCTGACGAGAAATGGACAGTCAACAGCTGCGACTTCTACTCCAAGGCGAAGAATAGCGCGTTTTTGGATTGGGAACTTACTGGACGCGCCACCGATGTTTACGTTGGCGGATACGCCACAATGAAGGAAGGAAAGGTCGTTGAGTAGCTTAAGCGACAAAATCAGATCGAAGACCTCTAAAGGCTCATCTAAACCTGCGCTGCTAGTTTTAGAGGACGGAGAGGTTTTCCACGGGTTTTCTTGCGGGTGTGAAGGCGAAGTCTTCGGCGAGATCTGCTTCAATACCTCGCTGGAAGGTTATCTAGAAGTGATAACAGACCCCTCCTATGCAGGCCAAATAGTCACCATGACATACCCTCAAATTGGCAATTACGGGGTATGCGAGGAAGACGTTCAAAGAAGCCAGGTTTTTCTGCGCGGCCTTGTTGTTCGCGACATGTGCGAAACACCCTCGAATTGGCGAAGCACCATGAAACTTTCTGACTTTCTTGTGAGAAGTAGGGTTGTTGCCATCGAGGGAATTGACACTCGAGCCCTTGTAAGGCACATTCGAGACCTTGGCGCCATGAAGGCCGGGCTTTCTACAACTTGTTTAGATGAAGATAAGTTGCTAGGCCGTGTTAAGGCGTCGGATTCCATAGTGGGCGAAAACCTAGTTAAAGGGGTGTCTGAGTCTACGGCTCAAATTTCTGCTAGTGCAAAGAAGAAACATGCCTTTGCGATCGACCCAGAAGGCTTGTGCCAAGGCAAATACAAAGTACTTGCATATGATTGCGGTGCCAAGGAATCCATTATCGACGGGCTTCGAAACATTGGCGCTGAAGTTGAAATAGTGCCTTGGGATACTTCTGCCGAAGAGGTGCTAGATAGGCATTGTGACGGCGTATTTTTATCGAATGGACCAGGGGATCCTGATGCTGTAGAGGCAACTTATACGCAAGTCTCAAAACTTCTTGGGAAGGTTCCGATTTTTGGTATTTGCCTAGGCCATCAGATGCTCTCGAAGGCAGCAGGGGCTAAGATGGAAAAACTCAAGTTCGGGCATCGTGGTGGAAACCAGCCTGTGATGAACTTAATCACAGGGCGTGTCGAGATAACCGCTCAAAACCACGGGTTTGGCCAGGTCTTTCAAACGCTAGGTCCTATACTTCCAGAGGAATCGCAAGGCTTCAGCGAACACACCGATAACCTACTGGAGTGGGCAAGTAGAAAAGTCGCTCCTGTTGTCATGAACGAAAAGTACGGGCGAATTCGCCTGACGCATATAAACCTAAATGACGGAACCCCTGAGGGAATGGCATTTTTGGATATCCCTGCATTTTCCGTTCAATATCACCCCGAGGCCAACCCAGGTCCAACCGATTCGCACTATCTGTTTACAGCCTTTGCGAGGCTAATGGATGGTGACGAGGATTATTTGAACATCGACATAGCAAAAGACAGGCTTGGCGGCTGGAAGTTTTAGCACATTTTTAGACTGCTCAAGGAGGGCAAATTGCCAAAGCGTGAAGATATAAAAAGCATATTGGTTATCGGAAGCGGACCAATTGTAATAGGGCAGGCGTGCGAGTTTGACTATTCGGGCGCGCAAGCCTGCAAGGTGCTAAAAGAAGAGGGTTATCGAGTGATACTGGTGAACTCGAACCCAGCAACTATTATGACCGATCCTGCTGTTGCCGATAGAACTTACGTTGAACCTATTACAGCACCCTTTGTTCGCAAGGTCATTGCCAAAGAGCGCCCTTGCGCGATTCTTCCTACCCTTGGAGGTCAAACTGGTTTAAACACGGCTGTAGAACTTGCAAAGGATGGCACACTTGGTGAGTTTGGCGTGGAAATGATTGGTTGTGACCTTGAAGCCATAGAGCGAGGTGAGGACCGTAAACTCTTCAACGAGTGTATGGAAGATCTTGGCATTCAAACAGCCAGAAGCGGTTATGCATATTCGGTCGAAGAAGCCGAGTCTATTGTCCAGAAAATAGGTTTTCCGGTTGTCCTTCGTCCTTCCTATACTCTTGGGGGTGCAGGTGGCGGTATAGCTCACGACCTAGATGAGCTAAGGCTAATCGTATCTCAGGGCATCGAACTTTCACCAGCGGGTGAGGTACTAGTTGAGGAATCCATCGAGGGGTGGAAAGAGTTTGAGATGGAGGTCATGCGAGACCGCTGTGGAAACGGCATCATCGTTTGCTCTATCGAAAACCTCGACCCAATGGGTGTGCACACCGGCGACTCTATAACAGTCGCACCCGCTCAAACACTTTCCGATGTTGAATATCAGCGCATGCGCGTTGCTTCACTTGCTGTGCTTGAGCGAATAGGTGTTGAAACTGGCGGCAGCAATGTGCAGTTTGCCGTGAACCCCGAAGATGGCCGTATGGTAATCATCGAAATGAACCCGCGCGTATCGAGATCATCTGCGCTTGCCTCAAAGGCCACAGGCTTTCCTATCGCTAAGGCCGCAGCTAGGCTTGCCGTTGGCTATACGCTTGACGAGATAGTAAACGACATCACTAAGGCCACTCCTGCATGCTTTGAGCCCACAATCGATTATTGTGTTGTTAAAGTTCCGCGCTTTGCTTTCGAGAAGTTCCAAGGCACAGACGATACCCTTTCCACAAGGATGAAAGCTGTTGGAGAGGTTATGGCCATTGGGCGTACCTTTGAAGAGGCGCTTGGCAAGGCTCTGCGCTCGCTTGAAAACTCCCGCTACGGAATTGGAATAGACGTAGACGGAGTGCCGAAATGTGACAAGGAAAGGCATATAGAGCTTATAAGCCGTCCCACTTCTGAGCGCATATTCTATGTCGCAAACGCACTTTGGGCAGGAATGAGTGTAGAAGAGGTTTACGCATACACAAAAATTGACCCGTTTTTCGTAAATCGCATCAACGATATTGTGCTCATCCAGAAGGCTATTTCGTCAATGTCGCTAGACGATATTGATCACGACACGATGCTTCTTGCAAAGCAATATGGAATCTCTGATGCACAAATTGCATTTCTTTGCGGAACCGACGAGCTTTCGGTTCGCGATTTCAGAAAAGCACTTGGGGTGGTGCCTTCCTTCAAAACAGTAGATACTTGCGCTGCAGAATTTGCGAGCCAAACTGATTACCACTACAAGACCTATGACTGTGCTGAGAGCGAGATTTCTCCCAAGACGAAGCCTCGCGCAATGATTCTAGGAGCTGGACCTAACAGAATAGGGCAGGGAATCGAGTTCGACTATTGCTGTGTTCATGCAAGCTATGCGCTTTCTGAAATTGGCTATGAGACCATCATGGTCAATTGCAACCCAGAAACCGTATCTACCGACTACGACACCTCTGACAAGCTGTATTTCGAGCCTTTGACCTATGAGGACGTGATGGACATTGTCGATGTCGAACAACCTGACGGCGTCATAGTCACGCTTGGTGGCCAGACGCCTTTGAAGCTCGCACGCCCGCTTGAGGCAGCAGGCGTAAATATCATGGGCACTTCTCCTGAATCAATAGACCTAGCAGAAGATCGTGACCGCTTCTCGGCCATCCTTGACGAGATGCTCATAAATTACCCTGTGGCTGGAATGGCAGACACCTTCGAGGAAGCCTGCCAAGTGGCCGACAATATTGGCTTTCCGCTGCTTGTTCGCCCAAGCTACGTACTTGGCGGGCGCGGCATGGCCATCGTTTATGATTCTGCGCAACTAGAACGCTACATGGCGCAAGCAGCAAAAATCTCTCCCGACCACCCCATCTACCTTGACCGCTTCCTAGAAGGCGCAATCGAACTTGATCTAGACTGCCTTTGTGATGGGGAAGAGGTCTACATTGGCGGAATACTTGAGCATATCGAGATGGCGGGTATCCATTCAGGCGACTCTGCCTGCTGTATTCCTCCATTTGCGCTTTCAGACGCGATGCAAGATAGGCTTAGGCTTATTGCTCGCGAACTTGCGCTTAAACTTGGCGTCAAGGGGCTTTTGAACATCCAGTTCGCTATTAAAGATAGCGTTGTTTATGTGATCGAGGCCAACCCCCGCGCATCTAGAACTGTTCCCTTCGTCTCGAAGGCAACAGGCGTTCCTCTGGCGAAAATTGCCTCGCTTATCATGGCAGGAAGGAAGATATCGTCGTTTGGACTTCCCGATGATTGTAGACAGCTTGGGTATTATTGCGTGAAAGAGGCAGTCATGCCTTGGGGCCGCTTCCCCGGTGCCGATGTAATTCTTGGACCTGAGATGAAGTCCACAGGCGAGGTAATGGGAATTGCTTCTAACTTCCCAGCTGCATATATCAAGACCCAGCTTGCTATCGACTACGACATGCCTACGGAAGGTAACGCATTTCTTTCCGTAAACGACCGCGACAAGAGAAGCCTCATTCCTATTGCCCGCGACATCGAACGACTTGGCTTTAACATTATTGCCACTAGCGGCACTTCTAAGACACTTAAGGCTTCAGGCATAAAATGCACAGAAATTGGCAAGATCCATGAAGGGTCGTCCTACAGCATCCTTGACGCGATTGCTGCAGGAGAAATTCAGCTTATAGTAAACACTCCTTTGGGAAGTGTTACCCGCGATGACGGATACGATATGCGCGCAGCTGCAGTAAGGCATGGCATCACATATGTAACAACGCTTGCTGCTGCTCAGGCTCTAGTTACTGGAATGGATGTTGTGAAGCGCAGTGGACTTGATGTGGTTGCTCTGCAAGACCTTCCTCAGTGGGAGGGAGAACTTTAGATGAAAGACCATAGCGCTATTGTTGTTTCAAACGAACGCATCTTCGACACTCTGTATCTTATGAGCCTTCGCGCCGAGGATTTGGCGAAGGCTATACGTCCCGGGCAATTTGTGCACCTTGCCATACCTAGCCTGCAGGCAAATATCCTTCGTCGTCCTTTCTCGATTTATTCAACCGATGCCCAAGCGGGAACTGTTGATATCCTTTACCAGGTAGTTGGTACGGGCACCCAAGACATGACTTTATGGCCTTGCGGATATAAAACAATGGTCATAGGCCCTATTGGAAGTACTTGGCAGCCACCTAGCACTTGCAAGCATGCCATGCTTGTAGGTGGGGGAGTTGGAAGCGCACCTCTCTTTATCCTGTGCGAAGAATTAATTTCCAAAGGATTTGAGGTTGACGTTGTTTTAGGCGCATCCACTAAAGATGCCCTTGTGTGCCGCCAGCGCTATGAAGATGCTTTTCCTTCTCAAGTTATATGCACCACAGACGATGGCAGTTTCGGTACGCACGGTTTTGCTACTGTCGAGGTAGACCGCCTGATCGCAGAAGCGAAAGGTGCTAATAACCCTTATGATTTTGCAGCCATTTGCGGCCCTGCTCCCTTGATGAAATTAGCTTCTAAATCAACATTGGACGCTGGCATTTTCACGCAGGTTTCCCTTGAGCGAAAAATGGCATGTGGAATAGGCGCATGCCTCTCGTGTGTTGTAGACACAGTAATTGGGCGCAAACGCGTTTGCGTTGATGGACCAATATTTAATGCCGAGGAGGTGGTGTGGTAATGAGTGTCAACCTTTCGGTAAATCTTGGCGGGCTTGAGATGAAAAACCCCGTTACCACTTGTTCTGGCACATTTGGTTCGGGAAGGGAATACGCAGATTTCGTCGATCTTTCAGCGCTTGGAGCTGTGACCACCAAGGGCGTTTCATTACACGGATGGCCTGGAAACGAGCCTCCAAGAATATGCGAAACTCCTTCTGGAATGCTAAATACGATAGGGCTGCAAAACCCAGGCGTTGAATATCTCAAGCAAAACGACATCCCTTATCTTCTTGAAAAGGGTGCAACCATAATAGTCAATGTTTCTGGCCACAGCTTTCAAGAGTATGTAGATGTAATTGAGGCTTTAGAAGACGCACCGGTAGACGCTTATGAAGTTAACATCTCTTGTCCGAATGTCGATGCTGGAGGCATGGCCATAGGCTGTGATACATCTTCAGTTGAGAAGGTCGTTGGGCTTTGTAGAGAGGCGACAAAACGCCCTTTGATCGTTAAACTTACACCCAATGTGACCGATATTACCGAGATTGCCCGCGCTGCGCAAAGTGGTGGGGCAGACGCAATTTCTTTGATCAATACACTGCTTGGAATGGC
>CAZYOQ010000004.1:58308-90395 GCA_964649145.1 uncultured Eggerthellaceae bacterium
CGCAAAGTGGTGGGGCAGACGCAATTTCTTTGATCAATACACTGCTTGGAATGGCAGTAGATGCAAATACACGTCGCCCAAAACTATCTAAGGTTGTCGGAGGCTTGTCTGGGCCTTGTGTAAAGCCCATTGCGCTACGTATGGTCTGGCAATGCTTCAACGCAATTGACATTCCTATACTTGGAATGGGTGGCATAGTTACGGCACAAGACGCCATTGAATTTATCTTATGTGGAGCTACATCTATCGCTGTTGGTACGGCTAATTTCATGAACCCGAAATCTTGTATCGACATCATTGACGGAATCGAGCAATATTGCGAGAGGGAGTCGATTTGCGATATCTCGCAATTGAGAGGAGCGCTTGAATGCTGAATTCCTTTGATAGCCTTTCACGCAAAGAGCGAGTAATTGTTGCTCTGGACTGTGAGGCTGACAAAGCGATATCAATAGCCTACGAGCTTGCTGGCGAGGCCAGTTGGGTCAAGATCGGAATGACCCTCTACTATGCCTATGGCTCAGACCTTATCAAAATCTTGAAAGACAGAGGATACCAGGTATTTCTCGATTTGAAATTCCATGATATCCCGCACCAGGTAGAGGGTGCTGCTAAGTCTGCCGCACAAACCCGAGCCGATATGCTAACTATGCATGCATCAGGCGGCGCGGCTATGATGAAGGCTGCACATGCTGGCGCTCGTGAGGGCGCGAAACTAGCAAGCATTCCCACTCCTGCAACACTTGCTATAACGGTTCTAACTTCCATGAGCCAAGAAGCCTTGTCTCAAGTAGGTATCGATCGCCCTGTTGATGACCAGGTTCTTTCGATGGCGCGTCTTGCCCAAGAATCTGGCTTGTCTGGCGTTGTTGCTTCCCCTAAGGAAGCAGCGATGCTTCGCGAGGCGCTAGGACCAGATGCGTTCATTGTTACTCCAGGTGTTCGCCCTAAGGGGTCGGATCTTGGCGATCAAAGTCGCATTGCTACCCCAAAAGAGGCATTCGATGCTGGCGCTTCCCACATAGTTATTGGCCGGCCTATCACCGATGCCGAAAACCCGATAGAGGCGTTTCGCGAGATCGCATCTAAGCTAGGTGATTAGTGCATGTCAGAGGGTAAGCTGTTCGTGATATCAGGTCCTTCTGGAGTAGGGAAGGGCACGATTATAGATGAGGTCTTAGACGATCTTCCAAATATATGGAAGTCCATTTCTGCTACTACCAGAAAGCCCCGCGAAGGGGAGGTTGACGGGCGCGAATATTTTTTTCTATCAAAGGAGGAATTCGAAGAAGGTGTACGCGGTGGCCGCTTTCTTGAATGGGCTGAATATGCGGGTAATTGCTACGGCACACCTAAAGACTCAGTAAACGCGCACCTCCAAGCTGGAGAAAATGTGATACTTGAGATAGAAGTCCAGGGAGCTCTTCAAGTCAAAGAAAACGACCCGCGTGCCATTCTTGTGTTCATAGAGCCTCCATCCATGGAAGAGCTGGAGGCTAGACTTCGTGGTCGAGGGTCTGATAGCGACAAGAGCATAAAGCAAAGGCTTGAGACCGCTAAATTGGAATTGGCAAGTAAAAAAGAGTATAATTGCGCATTTGTGAATGACGACCTTTCAACTGTTGTTCGACAGGTGGAAGAATATATAGCCAATCAGTAGTCGGAAAGGCGCATTATGAGCATCATCAAACCTGATATTAACGTTCTTTTGGACGATTGCGAAAACGACCGCTTTCTGCTGTGCACCGTTGCCTCTAAGCGCGCACACGACATTAACGACATGATGTGCGGTCAGCGAGATCGCGCGATTCAGCTTGAGACGGCAGTTGAAGTTGCTACTGCCGCAAATGTGAAGCCCTTATCCATGGCTTTCAACGAGATTGCTCGCGGCGATGTGTCTTTTGATACATCATCCATCGACATTTACAACAGCTAGTTACCTCTGCCAAGATTTATAACGTGGCTCAGTTTCAGCGGGTAATACTTGTCCATTACCACGAGATAGGCCTTAAAGGCCACAATAGGTCAACATTCGAGAAGCGTCTTTTGCGAAACCTAGAGGCGCTTCTTTCTTCTCTGCCAATAGTTACAATACACAGGATATCTGGGCGTCTGGTTGTCTTTCTAAAAGAGTCTATTTCTAAGGAAGAAGCGCGCCAGATAGCTAATTTTATTTCGAAAGTGCCAGGTGTTGCCCGTGTATCTTGCGGGTTTAAGACGCCAAAAGTACTTGAGAGCATTAACGAGGCCGCTATACTGGCTCTCACTGAAGCGCAACCGTTTGAAACTTTTAAGGTACAGGCAAGACGTGCTCATACCGATTTTCCTATTAACTCGATGGAGATCAATAAGCTTGTTGGGTCGGTTCTTTGCGATGCATTCCCTGAAAGTCATGTCAAGATGAAGGGGCAAGACGTTGAGGTAGGCATTGAGGTCGTACAAAATGCGGCATATATTTTCGCTTATAGCATGCGCGGTATTGGAGGTCTTCCAGTTGGTGTATCTGGGCGCGTATGCTGCTTGCTCTCTTCTGGGATTGACTCTCCAGTGGCGGCTTGGCGTATGGCTAGGCGTGGTGCAAGTGTTATTGCCTTGCATTTTTCAGGACGCCCCGAAACCTCGGATGAATCAGAGTACTTGGTTCAAGACATCGCTAAGATCTTGCAAAAAACTTCTTGCATCAAAAAGCTCTACATTGTGCCAATTGGAACCTACCAGCACGAGATATCGCTTTACGCACCGCCGCCTCTTCGCGTCATTTTATATAGGCGTCTTATGATGAAATGCGCTTTGAAAGTTTCTGCCACAGAGGGCGCTGGCGCTATCGTTACAGGCGAATCTCTTGGACAGGTTGCAAGCCAGACACTTGATAACATTGCGTGCACAGATGAAGTCTGCGATATACCAGTATTTCGCCCGCTTATTGGAACCGACAAACAAGAGATAATCGATCAGGCTCAAGAGCTGGGCACGTTCGATATCTCAACACAAAATGCGCCTGATTGCTGTACTCTGTTCATGCCTCGCAACCCAGAAACGCACGCGAAGCTTGAAGACGTGCTCAAGGCTGAAGCGCCGTTTCCAGAAGATGAATGGGTGCAGTCCATGCTAAAAGAAGCTGAGGTCATCCAATATTAAGGGACTGAGACCGTCTAATATTAAGGCGACCCATCCTTATTGAGCGGCTGAGGTCGCCAAGTATCACTAAGTATTAAGAAGCTACGCCCGTCTAATACAAAGCAAGAGTTTCTAGTGCAGCGATTTTTACGCAAAGGCAGAAAACGTCTAAGGCGCGATCAAGTTCTTCAAGCGTTGGCATAGTTGGGGCTATGCGGATGTTTGAATCATGTGGGTCTTTGCCGTAGGGATATGTGGCACCTGCACTTGTGAGGGTAACCCCTGCTTCTTTGGCCAAGGCCACTGTGCGCTTTGCACTTCCATCAAGGCCTGTAAAAGATATGAAATACCCACCACGGGGCTTGGTCCATTTTGCGATTTCTAGTCCTGAAAGCTCTTCATCAAGCCTTTTCCATACAAGCTCGAACTTTGGGCGGATGATATCGCCTAGCTTTTCCATATGGGAATTAATAGTTTCTTTATCCTTCAAGAAGCGCGCGTGACGGAGTTGGTTTAGTTTGTCAGAGCCTATCATTTGCGCCCCAATATACTTCTTTGCCTCGGCGATATTTGCAGGCGAGGAGGCCATCGCGCTTATACCTGCACCGGGGAAAGTGATCTTTGAGGTTGATGCGAATTTATAGTATCTGTCAGGATTATTTGCTTTTGCGCATGCCGTGGCGATGTCTAGCAATTGGTCTTGTTTGGCTTTATTGGCGTAGAGGTGGTGTACGCAATATGCATTGTCCCAAAAGATTCTGAAATCTGTGGCTGCACATTCCATGGATGCCAGCCTTTGAACTACTTCATTGGAATAAGTAGCGCCTGTAGGGTTTGCATATTTCGGAACACACCAAATACCCTTGACCGCATCGTCGCTAGCGCATATGCGCTCAACCTCGTCAATGTCTGGCCCTGAGTCCAGCATGGGCACAGATATCATTTCGATGCCGAATTGAGCGAGTATAGTGAAGTGCCTGTCATAGCCAGGAACTGGGCAAATGAACTTTACCTTAGGCAGGCTTGCCCAGGGAGCGCTGCCCAAGCATCCGAAGTCTAAGCATCGCGCAATTGTATCGTGCATGACGGTCAAAGATGAGTTTCCAAAAACAATCACGTTTTCGGCCTCATCATCAAGAAGGCATGCCATCAGCCGTTTGGCCTCAGGTATGCCGTCAAGCACACCATAATTTCTGCAATCGGTTCCATCTTCGGCAAGGCAATCGCTTGAGTCCTTCAAAATGTTTAGCATGGGCGCAGACAAATCAAGCTGGGCTGGCGCTGGTTTTCCTCTAGACATGTTCAACGCAAGTCCTGCCTCTTTTAGCTCTGCAAATTCTTTTCTTAGCTTTTCAAGCTCGGCTTCGGCTTGAGATCTGTCTAGTTCTGAATAAGGCCTAATGTTTTTCGTCATCCATTTCTCCTGCACATACAATGGCAATAATTGCTCATGAAACCACATAGAAACTGTTCATAAAGTATAATCCGTAGGGTTTAAAGGTGAGTCTAGGGGGTTAATACAATATGGTCGAGGGCGATTTTTGGGTGCTATTCGCCATGCTTATCTACTTTATCGTGGTCATCACGATAGGGTTTGTTTACGCGAAAAGGTCTAATTCTTCTACTTCGGAATATTTCATCGGAGGACGTAAAGTAGGGCCATGGCTGACTGCGCTTTCAGCCGAAGCATCCGACATGTCAGGTTATTTGCTCATGGGTTTGCCCGGTCTTGCGTACTGGACGGGCGCATCCGATGCGGGCTGGACGGCCATAGGACTTGCAATAGGAACTTATCTTAATTGGAAGCTTGTTGCTCGCAGGCTTCGCATGTATTCGGTAAAAGCGGGAGACGCCATTACGCTTCCAGGTTTCTACTCCAAGCGCTTTCATGACGATAAAAACATGCTCTCTACCGTTGCGGCACTAATCATTATCGTGTTTTTCTGCGTATATGTTGGTAGCTGCTTTGTTACATGCGGAAAGTTGTTCAATACGCTATTTGGCCTAGATTATTTGACCATGATGTGCCTTGGCGCCATCATCGTTTTTTTGTATACGCTAGTTGGCGGCTATCTTTCCGTTGTTGCTACCGACTTCGTACAAGGCTGCTTGATGTTTTTTGCGCTTGCGGTTGTGCTAATTGGCTCAATTACTTGGGCGGGAGGCGTCGATAACGTAGTCGCTATTCTCCAAGACATCCCTGGGTTCTTGTCGGGCGTGCAAATTGCTGTTCCGACCGTTGGAGCCGATGGCGCGCAGATCATGGAAGGCGAGCGTGCAGTTTTTGGAATGCCTGAGGAATATGGGCTCCTTTCCATTGTTTCAATGATGGCCTGGGGTCTTGGCTATTTCGGAATGCCACAGGTGCTTGTGCGCTTCATGGGCATACGTTCTGCCGACGAGATCAAGCACAGCCGAATTATCGCCGTTGTTTGGTGTGTAGTATCGCTTTTCTGCGCTATTTGCATTGGCCTTGTTGGCCGTGCGGCTATGCCAACCATGTTTGCTACTAACTCTGCCGCTGAAAACATCTTCATTGCCTTCTCGCAGATTATGCTTCCATCGTTTTTGTGTGGAATCGTTGTTTCGGGCATTTTGGCGGCTGCGATGTCTTCTTCATCATCTTATTTGTTAATCGCAGGTTCTAGCGTTGCCGAGAACATCTTTCGTGGCGTTATCAAGAAGGATGCGACCGACAACCAGGTAATGATCGTTGCTCGTGTAACTTTGATAGTCGTCTTCTTGTTCGGCATCTTTGTTGCTTCAGATGAAAACTCGTCAATTTTTAAGGTTGTAAGTTATGCTTGGGCAGGTCTTGGCGCATCGTTTGGGCCACTCACACTTTGCTGCCTTTACTGGAGGCGTACTACTAAATGGGGCGCACTTGCTGGAATGGTTTCAGGTACCGCCACTGTGCTTATCTGGCATAACCTCTTAGCACCTCTTGGGGGAGTGTTTGGAATTTATGAGCTTCTGCCGGCGTTTATCATCTCTTATCTCTTCATTGTTATTGTCAGTTTGCTGACACCTGCTCCTGATGATTCCATCTGCGAAGAATTCGATCACTATATGGATACTAATGAGGAAATTGAGGCTCGTGCCCAAGCAAATTCTGAAGCTGTAGAAAAAACTGTCGGACAAGCCCTAGGTGAATAATTAGCTGTGATCACGCGCTTCATACCTTTACATGATATCTTTATGGAGTTAGACATCTGCTCTAACAAGCTGCTATAATCTCAAAATTAGCCTAAAAACGCGCAACGTTTCTTCATGGGAGGAACAATTTAATGGTCAAAATAGGCAAAGCATTAAGCAGAAGAAGTTTCATAGGTCTTGCTGCGGCAACTTCAACTCTAGCATTGGTTCAACCGCTTTCTTTTGAAACGGCATATGGCGTAACTGCGGCCGAAAAGAAGGCTGAAGCGCAGGCAGCACTCAAAAAACTCAATGCTCTAGAGGAAAAGCTCGATCTTGCATCAGCCGACTATTACACTGCCGTTGATGAGCAAAAAGAAGCCCAGAGCAAGATGGATAAGGCTCAAAAGCGAATCGACAAGGCAAACGACCAGATCAGCGAACTTCAGGGTCAGATCAGCACCCGTGTAAGAAGCATGTACAGAACGGGTTCTGCTACTTTCTTAGATTTGTTGCTTGGCGCGACCTCTTTCCAGGCGTTCACTACAAATTGGGACATTCTCAATACTATGAACGACAACGATACCGATATGGTCAAGCAAACCAAAGAGCTTCGCAGTGAGGTACAAGAACAAAGAGACCTCTATGCCGAACAAGAATCTGTTGCTGCTGAAAAGGCCAAAGAGGCTGAACGCATCAAGAAAGAGGCCGAAAACCTTGTTGCTGAAACTCAGGCAACATATGATTCGCTTTCTGCTGAAGCTGAACGTCTGCTAGAAGAAGAGAAGAAGGCTGAAGAAGAGGCTGAACAGCGTCGTCAAGAACAGCTTGAGGCGCAACGTGCGGCGGCAGCTGCTGCTGCATCGAGTAGTTCTTCTAGCGGCTCTTCAGAGAGCTCTTCTGAAGGCTCTTCCGGTTCTTCTTCATCATCAACTAACGACAGCAAATCCCAAACCGTTCCTGGTTCTACAGTTGTCGAACGCGCTTACGCCCACCTTGGCCTTCCTTATAGCTGGGGAGCCACAGGTCCTAACGCATTCGACTGTTCGGGCTTTGTAAGCATGTGCCTTTCTGGTCAGTATGGAGTGAGGCTTGGTACCACATATACATTCATGGGATGGACGCGTGTAAGCAACCCTCAACCAGGCGATGTTTGTACTAACAGTCATCACTGCGGCATCTATATTGGCGGAGGCCAAATGATTCATGCACCGCACACTGGTGATGTAGTTAAGATTTCTGCAGTTCATTCCGACATGATTTACGTCAGGTATTAATTGAGCGCAAATCTTTTGTCGGTTTAGTTAGAGGCGTGTTGCGTTAAAAACCTAGATATTGGGTGCAAGCAATCTAAGTGATATCATAGTAAAAGTTTGCAAATACATTACTTGCTCGATCCAGGAGGACAAATCTATGGTAGAGCAGAACACCACGCTAAGCAGACGATCCTTTATAGCAAAGACGGCCACGATCACGGTCGGTGTGTCGCTGCTTTCCGCAAGTCCACAATTCGCATATGCCATCACTGCTGCTGAAAAGAACGCAGAAGCTCAAAGCGCCCTTGCCAAACTCAAGCTTCTAGAAGACGAGCTTGCAAGTGCTACAGATAATTACACCAGCGCTAAAGACTCACAAGAAGCTGCTGAAGCCAAGATGCAAAAGGCCCAAAAGGAAATTGATAAGGCCTCTGGGCAGATCTCGGAATTGCAAGACCAGCTTGGAACTAGGGCGAGAAGTATGTACCGTAGTGGCTCTATTACTTTTTTGGATATCTTGCTGGGGTCAACTTCTTTTCAGGCTTTCGCCACTAACTGGGGCATCTTAAATGACATGAACGAGTCTGATGCTGAAATGGTACAGCAGACGAAGACCCTTCGAAGCGAAGTGCAGGCTCAAGAAGAGCTCTACGAACAGCAGGCCTCGAAGGCTGCGGCTGAGGCTGAAAACGCGGCAAGCGTCATGAGCAAAGCTGAAAATCTTGTAAGCGAAATGCAGGCAACTTATGACTCGCTTACTGAAGAGGCTAAGGAACTTTATAAGCAAGAGGCGGCTGCGCGTGAGGCGCAAGCAGCTCTTGCCGAAGAGGTTAAGTCGAGTTCTGAACAGTCTGCGAAGTCCACCAATGCTAAGTCTGAAGATTCATCCGGTGACACTTCTGAAGATTCTTCGGGCGAGCCCACCAAAAATACGCAAGAAAGTACAAGTACCAAGACATCCAAGAAATCCACTTCTAGTAGCAAGAGTAGCTCTAGTAAAAGCAGCTCTAGCACTAAGAGCACATCCAAAAGCACCAGTAATAGCACTTCCAGCAGCTCTTCCAGCTCAAGTTCGCAGAGTTCCTCTACAAGCAAAAGCAGCTCTAGTTCTGGAAATGCGATTGTGGAAAGGGCTAAAAGCCAGCTTGGAGTACCTTATTCTTACGGCGCGGGAATGCCTGGTGTTGCCTTTGATTGCTCTGGGCTTGTTGGATATGCCGTAACAGGCAAAAGCGGGCATGCCCTTGGCGGGACTGGATCCATCATTGGGTTGACACGTGTAAGCAACCCCCGCCCTGGAGATATCTGCGTTGTCCACAACTCCAGTCGTCAGCATTGCGGAATTTATGTATCTGCAGGAACCATGATTCACGCCCCACATACAGGTGCTGTTGTAAGCTACGGATCGATTACATCCGACATGGTTTATGTAAGGTATTAATTTTAGAAATTCTTTACGTTTTTATCCATTTACGTTAGTAAAAATTGAGCCAATTGAGCTCTTTTCAAACGCTTTGAAATAAAAGTGGCTGTTTTTATTTATTTACAAATAAAAAGACCCGTTTTATGTGGGCGTTTGTAGATATAAAAAAAGGGTACACCCGGATGCGTGTAAGAGTTGACACGCTTGTTAACGTGCTTTATTATTCTTTTTCGCTTGGTGAATGCAACCTGGTATTAGCCAAGCGGCAACTTGAAAATTACACATGAATACACTTCCGTAAATGGGCGTGTGCCCGAGTGGTTAAAGGGGACGGGCTGTAAACCCGTTGGCTATGCCTACCTAGGTTCGAATCCTAGCGCGCCCACCATTTACAAACTTTGTTTCGCTGGATTAATTCATCGAAACTTACTTTCTTATATGCCTCATTTTAGGTATTAAGAGAAGTTAAATATGCCTGTGTAGCTCAGTCGGTAGAGCACTTCGTTGGTAACGAAGAGGTCACCGGTTCAAGTCCGGTCGCAGGCTCCACTTACTTATTTGCTACACATAGAATTCGCAGAGATATTGCTTCAACGAATCGCAGGGCGCGGCCTTCGAGCCGCAACCGAGAATTCGTCAAAGTCTGACGCCGTATTTGGCGTGCTCTGTGGGCTCAAAAATGGCGGTGTAGCTCAGTTGGTTAGAGCACACGGTTCATACCCGTGGCGTCACTGGTTCAAATCCAGTCACCGCTACCATTTGGAATAATCGCCTTATAGGCGCTGTATATTAGATTCTTATCCTGCAAGGAGGAAGTAAGATGTCAAAGGAGAAATTTGAGCGTTCCAAGCCGCATGTAAACATCGGCACAATTGGTCACGTTGACCATGGCAAGACAACGTTGACCGCAGCAATTTCTAAGACACTTTCTTTAAACGATGGTTCTCATGGTAGTGCCAAGGCAGACTTCACCGCTTTTGAGGATATCGACAAGGCTCCAGAAGAGCGTGAGCGCGGCATTACCATTTCTATCGCTCATATTGAATATGAGACAGATGCTCGCCACTATGCACACGTTGACTGCCCAGGGCATGCTGACTATGTCAAGAACATGATTACTGGTGCAGCTCAGATGGACGGCGCGATCCTAGTTATCGCAGCAACCGACGGCCCTATGGCTCAAACTCGTGAGCACATCCTGCTTGCCCGTCAGGTTGGTGTTCCTTACATCGTAGTCTTCCTTAACAAGTGCGACATGGTTGACGACGAAGAGCTTATCGAACTGGTCGAGATGGAAGTTCGCGAGCTTCTTGATTCCTACGAGTTCCCGGGAGACGACACCCCTATCATCCGTGGTTCAGCGCTCAAGGCTCTCGAAGGCGACGCAGAGGCTCAGGAAAAGATTTGGGAGCTCATGGATGCTGTTGACAGCTTCATCCCAACACCAGAGCGCGATGTTGACAAGCCTTTCTTGATGGCAATCGAAGATACCATGACCATTACCGGCCGCGGTACTGTTGCAACGGGTCGTGTGGAGCGTGGCGTTCTTCACATGAACGACGAGGTCGAGATCGTTGGCATCAAACCTACCGAGAAGACAGTTGTTACCGGCATCGAGATGTTCCGCAAGCTTCTTGATGAGGCTCAGGCAGGCGACAACATTGGTGTTCTTCTTCGCGGTATCAAGCGCGAAGATATCGAGCGTGGCCAGGTCCTTTGCAAGCCAGGCTCCGTTACGCCTCACACTGAATTTGAGGGTCAGGTCTACATCCTCACAAACGATGAAGGTGGACGTCACACCCCATTCTTCGATGGCTATCGTCCTCAGTTCTACTTCCGCACCACCGACATCACTGGTGTTGCTCACCTGCCTGAGGGCACCGAGATGGTTATGCCGGGCGACAACGTCACCATCACTGGTGAGCTGATTCACCCGATCGCTATGGAGGATGGCCTCAAGTTTGCTATCCGCGAGGGTGGCCGCACCGTTGGCTCTGGCCGCGTCACCAAGATTATTAAGTAGCACCGTTTGTTGAAAGTTCGGGGCTCACACGTCAGTGCGAGCCCCGTTTTCTGCACAATGTCATGTTCATGTGTATAATTGAAAGCTCGCATATCTGTCACATAAAAGGAGAATTAAATGCGTACTTTGGTTACGCTCGCTTGTACTGAATGCAAGCGCCGCAACTACACTACGACCAAGAATAAGCAGAACAACCCCGATCGCATCGAGTACAAGAAATACTGCAAGTGGTGCCGCCAACATACGGTTCACCGCGAGACGAGGTAGTTCACGAGGAAATTAGAGCACACGCCAGTAGTTCAATTGGTAGAGCATCGGTCTCCAAAACCGAAAGTTGAGGGTTCGAGTCCTTCCTGGCGTGCCAGCTTGTTTAGCAGCCTTGTGGCTGCTTGTTCAGTATTGGTTAAAGATTTGTGTGGGCTTTGCGCCTAACAAAGATTAACTAGAAGGAAAACGCAGCAAAATGGCAAAAAAATCAAAAACCCAAAGAGCCAAGGCTTCTGCAGCGCGTCAAGCTAAAAAGGCCGAAAAAGCAAGGCTTGAAGAGCTAGGCGACCAGCAAGATGAAAATCTGACTACAAAGGATTCCACTGAGAAAAAAGAGGAATCAAAGGGCAAGCTGCTTAAAAAATCCAAAGAAAATGAAAATGCTGGGAAGAAATCGGCAAAAGCTTCCAAAGAGGAAAGCAAAGCTCCTAAGAAGAAGCGCTTCCAATTCTTCCGCGACGTTAAAACCGAACTTAAAAGGGTCACATGGCCTACTAGAATTGACGTGCTCAGATGGAGTGGCGTCGTTGTTGGTGCATTGATTTTCTTTGGCGTTTTTGTAGCGATTCTTGATAATTTGATTGTAACGCCATTGCTTGTATTAATTTCGGGCGCTGATCCTTCAACTATTGACTGGTACAACATGCTTACAGGGGCAGAGGGCTCTTATGTTGATTCTTCTAGCGCAAGCGATGTTTCATTAGATACAAGCGGTGTTGACACATCTGGGGTTGACACTTCAGGTGTTGATACGTCCGGTGCTGATACATCCGGCGCTGACACCGTTGATCTTGACACTTCAGGCACTGAAGGCAGCGACGCATCACTTGATAGTGGCGATGTTGATGCTGGAACAAGTGAAAGTACCGAGGAGTAAGCATGTCAAAGAAGTGGTATGTGCTTCACACCTATTCTGGTTACGAGAACAAGGTGAAAGCGAATCTTGAGACCAGAATCGAGACCATGGGTCTTGAGAACAACGTTTTCAAGATTGAGATTCCGTCTGAATCTGTTATTGAAATCAAAGATGGCGGTAAACGCGTTGAATCTGAAAAGAAAGTTCTTCCGGGTTATGTTCTTGTTCGAATGGAAATGGACGACAGAAGTTGGGCGGCTGTGCGAAACACCCCTGGCGTTACAGGTTTCGTTGGCAGTTTAGGCAACCCGCAGGCTCTCACGCGCGAAGAATATAACAAGATTATGAAACGCTCAAGCGTGGAAGCTCCGAAGAAGACTTCTACAAACCTTGAAATAGGGCAGATGGTGCATGTAATTTCAGGGCCTTTGAAGGACTTCGATGGTGAGATTTCTGAGATTATGGCCGATGCCGGCAAGGTAAGGGTAATGATTTCTATATTCGGTCGCGAGACCCCAGTGGAACTTCTATTTGAACAGGTGGAAAAGATTTAGCAAATACGATGATGATTTAGGTTTCGTGCCCGAGTGGACCGGGGCTTCTCACGTATACCTATTCATATAAGATGAATTTTTGACTTTGTATTAATTAGTGAGGTTTAAAAAATGGCTGACAAAAAAGTTTCGGGCTTTATTAAGCTCCAAATCCCTGCTGGAGGTGCCAATCCAGCTCCTCCGGTAGGACCTGCTCTTGGCGCTCAAGGCGTTAACATCATGCAGTTCTGCCAAGCGTTTAACGCTCAGACGCAGGATCAAGCCGGAACCATCATCCCTGTCGAGATAACCGTATACGAAGATAAAACCTTCTCTTTCATATGCAAGACTCCTCCTGCAGCGGTTCTTATTAAAGAGAAGTTGGGTATCGAAAGTGGTGCTGGCATTCCACAGCTTCAAAGCGTTGGTACGCTAACCGATGCTCAGCTTACCGAGATCGCTGAGATTAAGATGCCCGACCTTAACGCCAACGATATTGACGCTGCTAAAGAGATTATCGCTGGTACTGCTAGGTCAATGGGCGTTCGTATAGAGGGTAGAAGCCTTAAGAAGAAGTATGAGGTTACAAGGAAGCTTGCAGCGCTTCTTAAGGGCGAGACCCTTGAGGAGGAAGGCGAAGCCTCATCAGAGATGGCTTAATTGCACTTATTAGATTTTGTAAATCAGTGGAAGAGCGCGTGCTCGCCAATACCACGAAAGGATTTTTGAAATGGCTAAACACGGAAAAAAGTACAAAGCTGCAGAAGAGCTTATTCCCGAAGAGGAGCTCGCTCCAATTGCGGCCTTTGATGTCTTAAAGAAGATGGAAACCGCGAATTTTGATGAGACTATCACCGGCGATTTTCGTCTTGGAATTGATACCCGCCAGGCAGACCAACAATTAAGGGGAACTGTCAGCCTCCCCAACGGGTCTGGCCAGCAGGTTAGAGTTGCTGTTTTTGCTGAAGGCGAAGCTGCTAAGGCGGCAAAAGAGGCTGGTGCAGATATCGTCGGCACAGAAGAGCTTACTGAACAAATCAATCGTGGCGAGTTCAACTTCGATGCTGCAGTTGCAACACCAGACCAGATGGGCAAAGTAGGACGCCTGGGCAAAGCGCTAGGTCCTCGCGGTCTTATGCCTAACCCAAAGCTTGGCACTGTCACCAACGATGTTGCTAAGGCCATAGCAGAACTTAAAGGTGGGCGTGTGGAGTATCGTGCCGATCGCTATGGCATCTGCCATGTAATTCTTGGTAAGAAAAGCTTCACCTCAGAGGCACTTGCTGAAAATTATGGTGCCGTATATGATGAGATTCTTCGCATGAAGCCGGCTGCTGCAAAGGGTAAGTATGTTAAATCGGTTACCGTTTCTTCCACTATGAGCCCAGGGGTTGCAGTCGATCCTTCTGTTCAGCGAGCATATACTGAAGCTCCAGCGGAATAGTTTTTACATATTGCCTTCAAAGCATTTTATTGAGGGACTGAAAGTTTAGATTTCGGCGGGAAGCATTTGCTTCCCGTTTTTTTATTTGGGCGAGGCTGATGGCTGGTTCGCGCTATCTTGAAGCTTTCCGCTTTCTAGCTTTACTTCGTAAGTCATTATCGTTTGATACATGCAGGGGGACAAAACTCTTCTATATGCTTAAAGCAAGTCAAAGTTAAGCTTTGCAAAAACCTTTAATACACTGGCATCTTTTCAATATCATTGAAAATATACGAGGTGACATTTGCATCTTGAATATGCATAATCGAAGCTGCTAAACGCTCTGCTGGGTCGTGATATTGTTCCGTTTCCCCACTAGACAAAGAAGTACCAGCAGAGGCTTTGCACGCAAAACTACAACCAAGAGGAGGTTTTATGAACCTGCGCAAAGGTGCAGCTGGTGCAGCCGTTTCAGTGGCTTTGCTTTGTGGTCTTTCGGTAAATGTTGCTGTTGCCGATGAGAACTACAAACCAACTACCTTGGGTAACACCGATTACACAAACTATGTTGACCTTCGTAATGATATTTACGTCGATGGTATGACCTATGTGGGCTCGATATCTGCCCAAAACTCCGATACGATTGATGAAACCTCAGCGCTTAGCAACCAATTCGGCGAGCAAAGTGAATCTTCGTACGCCTTGCGCGTCACAAATAAACTTGAGCAAGCTATTAGTGCCTTGGCCATTAAAGGCAGCGACGAAACATCCTTTACAGATTTGGGCTTGAATAACAATATTGAGTCTGGTGAAGAAGCTTGCTGGTGGTATACCCAGCAGTATCGCGAAACAAGTATAACGAACCGCTCAAAAATGGAATACACAACGCCTGTGACTTACACAATCCAGGCCAAGCTTGCTGATGGTTCGACAATCGACTTTCATGAAGTGAATATGACTGGAGTACTTACGCTAACTCTTCGTTATTCTGATGAATATAAGGTCAACTACGTTGAGCGCACCACAGTTACCAATCACACTCCCGATCCAACGCTATTATATGAATACAATTTATCGCGCGGATATGCTGATGATTCTGATACAAAATATTCACCTGAAGAAATGGCCTACCATGTGTATTCAGCCGTACGCATGGACGATCGTATGATTACAGAAAGCCGCGGCGGTGGCTGGGACGCTAGTGTTCCAAATTGGAGCGATGTGTCCTATGCTCCTGATTTTGGCGTTTACGTGCCTTTGTATGGCGAGCCGAATGAAGATTACACAAATGGCACATATAGCCATTTGTTATGGAACGCTAAAAACATTACATGGCGCGTAACGAACGGCGACGCAGGTGTGTGGCATGAGGCAGGCGACGTTGAAGGTGCAGGCGAATACGGTACCGACACCAACAATGAAGTTGATTATCATCCAGGTATGGAAGAGGGTGATTGGACCTATACTTCAGGAGAATAAGCTTCATATAGATGGGGTTTTAGTACGCGTTTAGAGCCTTCGATTCACACCAAAACAATCAGCTTCAATGTTGATTGTTTTGGTGCCATGGTGTTCTTCAAGGAAGATTAGGTGTCTTGCAACAGTTGGACATTGCCGAATTTCTGTGTTTGAAGACATGCGAGGGGGCTGACCATGACGAAGATGGGACGGATCGTCATGATGAGTAGTTTTACGAGTTTGTTTAGAAAAAGGATGCAAAAAGAGGGGGAGTCGGGGGGTTCCACTGACCAAGTAAATCATCCTTCGCTGAGTAAAGAGGATCGTATTGCTGAATCTTTGCGCCATGAAATACATCCTCGAAATATAAAGCGCAGTTACGTGGTTGCCAACGCTTTAACAGCTACGATTATTCAAATTTGGCTGCTGACAACTATGTTTTTGCCTTACGAATATGCGGCGCAATACGAATCAATTTTATATATTGCCTCTTATCAAGAAGCAAGTTTATGTGCTTTTATTCTTGCTATAGTCGCTCGGTTTGTCTTACGCCAGCTAAGCCATCAAAAGTGGCGCTGCATATGTAAGGTCATGTTAGTGGTAGCGCCTTTGGTGGGCTGCTTTACTTTAGCTGCAATTAATATGGATGTACCGATGTCTCTTGCCTTTGCGCTGCGCTACATTGCTGGTATTTCCTTTGGCGTCTCTCTTGGTTTGGCCTTTACCTCATGGGTGCGCTTGTTTGTAAATTTCAAAGAAAACATTGCTGTGTGTATTGGCGCCTCGCTTATTCTTTCATCAGCATGTGTCATTCTACTTTCCCTTTTGCCAGCAGCTCTTTCAACTGCATTTATGCTGGTAGTACCGCTGTTATTGCTTCTTGCACTTAATCATTTTGATACGGTTGCTAACTACATTGACGAAAAATACGACACTGAAGCTGAAGAAATTGACGGCCATATGATACCTCCACGCCGCTTGTGGCTCAGCCTTATCATTGTGGGCTTTGTTTTTGGTCTTTCATATGGCTATGTAACCATAAGTGTAGAGGCTGTTCATGAGGCTTTGTGGGTATGTATGGCGGCCGGTATCATTTTGGGTCTTTTGCTTATGGGGCAATTCCTCCGTACCAAGAAAAATCCAGGTTTTACCATTTCGCTTTCGCTTATTCTTTCGCTTGCATGTATCGGGCAGGGGCTTATTTCTATTTTTAAAGACCGCGGGCTTGCTTTTTTCTTTGGCATTTTATTTGCAGGACAGCTGCTATTCGCCAGTATTTTGCTACTTCAGCTACCTGTTATTTACACTAAGAAACAATCGTTACATGTGTTTTACCAGCTGTGGGCTGTCTATTATGTAGCTCAATTCATAGGGCTGTTACTACGTCGTATTTTATTAGCTGGTTATCATGAACTTAGCTTTGAAGTAGTGTCAGCAGCCGCACTTGTGATGATAATCCTTATTATGGCCTTTGCTCTGCGCGATAACAGTATTGCGACCGCTTGGGAATATCTTCCAATTCCGCAAGTAGCCCGTAAATTGTATACCGCTTCATGTGATGCTATTCAAAAACGCTATGCGCTCACTCCGCGTGAAAGCGAAATTATGAAGTTAGTAGCGCGAGGGCGAAACGGTACCTTTGTGCAAGAAAAGCTTTTTATTTCGAAGAGTACGTACCAAACCCATATGCGCAATTTATATAAGAAGCTTGATATTCATTCCGATCAAGAGCTTATAGATCTAGTCGAAGAAGAAATTAACACCCAACGAAGCCATGAAGAGGCTTAATACAGGTGTTTTATGGTGTGAAATAAGGTGATGAATTTAGCATGGATACTATGCTTGAAGCGAGCTTGTGGGCTAAAAGCCTAGCGATTGATACCCCTTTTATTAAAGTAGTAGGTGCAGGTGGTAGTGGTAAAACCTTAGGGCTTGTGCAGCGTATGTACTATCTGGCAAGTCAAGGTGTGCCGGCCTCTGAGATAGTTTTGCTATGCTCAACACGTGCTGGCGTCGATCGTGCGCAACAGCTTTTGCGTGAAGCTTTTGGCGAGGAAGAAATTAGCGATTCAATTCTTTCCCAGGTAACAACGCCACAGCACTTTGCTATCGATTTTCTTGCGCAGCCTGAAATACGCGCAATCACAGGTAGAGCTCCTCGTTTGCTGGCCGATTTTGAAGAGCGCTTACTTATGGAAGATATGAAGGTGTGTGGGCTGAAGCCTAAGCGTTTGCGCGAAATGCTGAAGTTCTTTTACAAGGAGCTATCAGAACTTGGCGATGAAAATGAAGACTTTATTTGCGACTCAGAAGAATCTGAAGTGTACTCGGCGCTTAAGGAAAATCTTCGTTTTTTGCAAGCTATGCTTCCGCAAGAATTGTCGAATGTAGCTTATAAAGCGGTGCGTGATCACGCTGAGGTGGCCGAGCGTTTCAAAAAGGCCTTTGTTCTAGTTGATGATTTTCAGAATTTAAATATGGCCTCGCAAAAATTTCTAGAAGAAATGGCTACGAGAAGTCTTGTTGTTGCGGGTTGCTTAAACGAAGAAGTGCCCACCCTTGAGCCCTATCCCTATCCACAGGGTTTTGCTGCCTTTGAACAAACGCATGAAGCTGAAGTTGTACGGCTCACAAATAGCATTCGATGTCCGCAGCAAGTAGTTTCGATGGCAAATTCCTTAGTGATTGAAGGTGGGCTCGATGCAAGCGAAATAGCTTCAATGGGCACAGAGGCTGCTTGTGATGTTCAGTTAGTTAAATGGACTTACCCTAACGATGAATTTCTTGGTATAGCGCGCTACATCAAGCATCGAATGAGCAGTCAAACGCAACGTGTACATGCCAGCGATATTTTTGTAGCGGTGCCTAATGCTGTGTGGGGTAAAGCCCTTGCAAAAGTGCTGCGAGCTAACGATATTAATGCTGATGTGGTAACAAGTCATCATGCGCTGAAGGGCGACCCGAGAAATCTTGAAAAATGCCTGGACTTGCAAGCATATACACGCCTTAACTTAGCCGCTAACCCTTACGATGTGGTGGCGTGGCGCAGCTGGTGTGGGCTTGGCGATTATCTTACTAATTCTAATCACTGGTTTCAGCTAGAAAAGTACGCTCAAACGGCAAACATTGGCGTTTTAGAAGCGTTAGAGCGAGCAGCAAGTTTGGCTGAAGAGGAGCTTTTCCCCGGAGCGGCTCAATTACTTGAGCGTTACCGAGCCGGCTTATCCTTTATAGCACGCAGCCATGACAAGTTGGGCTTTGCTCTTTTGAATGATTGCGTTCCTGTGCGTGGCGAAGAGCCGCCGCAAGGTTTCATGAACTTGGTTGATCCTGTGGCTGGGGGAGAAACAGCAGCGGAATTATTTGAACGCGCTCAAAGTCGTCTCGAAGCGCGCTTTGTAGAAACAGATGCCGTGCGTATTGGTCTTATGGAAATGAGCTGTGGACTTTCCTTTGATACCGTAATATTTATGGGAGCTGTGGAAGGTTTCTACCCCGCACGTCGTACTATTGGCGTTGAGCTTGATGATGAACGAATCGAAGAAATTCGCCGCGCTGAGCGCCGTAATTGGTATGCAGCTATGAGCAAAACGCATCATGCTTTTATTGTGTCTACCGTTCAAAAAGATGAATCAAATACGGCAGCAACTCTTGGAATGTATGCGCATCGTATTCGAATGGAAGATGGCACCAGTATGGCTATTTTAGCTCCAACACCTTATATTGATGAAATGGGAGATGAAACTCCGGGCTTTGTGCAAGCCTTGCTTGACTGAGCTTATAACCTCACCTAAAAGCTCCTTATAAGCTAGAAAGACCCCGGTCAAGGTCGCCTCACATAAAAGTAATGAGGGGGTGAAACTGCTAAAGTTTCGCTCCCTTTTGCATATTTCACGGTTTTTATGCGATTGGTTTGTGGCTTTAATGCGCGTACCTTTCTAATGGGGAAATGGAAGGTGTGTTTCGAGACTGAACGCGTAAATCTGCTTGCGGGATGCGCTCACAGCAAGCAAGTGAAGGCTATCAAAAGCTATCTCTGGGTAAGGAAAGAGATATCGCTAGGGGCTCTTCGCGAAACGCTTTTCTGTGTTTAGTTCAGTAAGAATGCGCGCGTTTCGAGAAAGAGAGGACTGAATGCTTGATCGATCTTTAAGCAGGCGTTCGTTTTTCAAGGTAACAGCTGCCAGCGCTGGAGCTCTTGCCTTGGCAGGCGGTACAAGCAAGACCATTTTGCAACAGGAAGCCTTCGCAGACGATACAGCTGAAGACGAAATCAAGGTTATTCATTCTACTTGTCGAGGTTGTGGCAAGATGGAATGTGGCAACTTGATTACAGTTAAAAATGGTCGTGTAATTCATTTAGAAGGCGATCATCGTGCGGTTGCAACTCGTGGTAATTTGTGCGTTAAGGGGCGCTCGGCCACGCAGGCGTTATACCACCCTGACAGAATTCGCTATCCCCTTATTCGTACGACGCCAAAGGGCGAAGACCCTAAGTGGAAGCGTGTTTCACACGATGAAGCTATTAAGTACATGGCCGATGGCTTTAACGCCGTTATTGAAAAGTACGGACAGCATTCCATTAAGTGTTTACATGGCACGGGTCGTATTACCACTTATGCTACTGAAGCGTATCCGACCTATTTAATTCAAACAGCAAACACGGGTTCTCCTGCTGGCATTTTGTGTAAAGGCCCGCGCTTGAGTTCGGCTGCTATGATTTGCTTCCCGGGTGCTCACTGGTGCAATCTTATTGATGGCCAGAAGGTTAACTTCCAGTGGGGAACAAACCAGGAAGTATCTAATTATGACAATTCGTGTCGCGTGACGGTTGACGAGCATGTTCGTGCTGAAAAAACCATTTGCGTTGGCCCGCGTATGCAAAATCTTGGCAAGGAAGCCGATATCTGGATTGACCTTCGTCCTGGTACCGACGATGCAGTAGCCTTAGGTCTTTTGCACCAGGCTGTCTTCAACAAGAACTGCAATATCGATATGACTTTTGTGAAGAAATGGACTAATGCTCCTTTCTTGTATTGCGAAGATATCGAGCCAAGTGGTTGGACTTGGTCAAAATGGGGAGATCCCGAAGGCAAGCAAGAAATGGGAAGTTATCCTCTGAACATTCGTACGCGTATCCTCAAAGAGTCCGATATCAAAGAAGGCGGCGACGTTCGCAAGATGGCGGTGTGGGATACGAAATCGAACAGCATCAAGTTCTTCGATACGCACACTTGCTTATGGGAAGGCCAGACTGAATACCAATACCCAGATTTGAAAAAAGATTGTGTGGAATACAAAGGCGGCATTTTAGCTACTGATCCAGGCTTCCCTGTTGATATTGACCCAGCTCTTGAAGGCAGCTTCAAGGTGAAGCTGAAGGATGGTAAAGAGCATAAGGTAGAGCCCATTTGGGAAATGTTTAAGCGTCACTTAGAGCCGTGGACGCCTGAGCACACCAGTGAAATTACTGGTGTTGACCCGCAGAAATTCATTGATGCAGCAGAGGCATACTGCGAAGAGCCAGGTAAGGGCGGTATTGTGTTCAATCTTCCGCTTGAGCATGCGGGCAACTCAATACAAACAACTATGCTGCCGCTTATTCTTTCGGCTTTGATGAACAATATTGACTCGCCGGGTGGTCAGCGTGGCTGTGAAAACATGTTCTTCACTATGGACACCTTCTTCCAGTATCACATTCCGTGGGCAAACAATACGCTTGATCCAAAGGAGCAAGCAAAGGTAGTGGGCGGAGACCGCTTCCCTCTGACGCCGTTCTTCCAAATGGTTGGTGGCGCTGCTTTGTACCACGATCCTATTTCAGCAGCAGAAGCTATTTTGTACGACGACCCGTACCCAATTCGCGCAATGATTTCTAATTCTGGTCAGCATTTCAATTCTGGTAATGCTTGGATGAATTGGCAAGCGTTTGAGACACTTGATTTCTTTGGTGGTTGGGAACTGTGGCACAGCCCCACCATTGAATTGGCTGATGTTGTTATGCCTGCTGCCCATTTCTTAGAAGTAAGCGTGCTGCGCTATACACAAGGTGCCGAAGGTGCCATTGGTGCTCAGGTGCAGGCCGTTAAGCGTCAAGGCGATGCCTCTTGGGATTCGGCCGATATTTGCTGTGAGCTTTCAAAAGCCATGGGTTATGAATATTGGCCTACAAAGAATCGTCCGTTACCTCAGTGGCCTGATGAATGGATGAAGCCATGGCCAACCGAGCGTGACATGCTTGACATGTCGGTACTTCCGATGCGTCGTAAGTTGCCTGCAAAGGTTGGCGACGTTACCATCGCCGATCACTTGGATATTGCTGTTCCTGCTCCCGATGGCAACATTTTGCGTGCTGATAATTGGGATGAATATGTAGAGCAATACCAGGAACACAGTCAGTGGAACTTGAAGGAGATTTCGCCCTTCGGATACTACTATCGCTTCCAGTGGGGTCACTTCCGTCCGCGTGATGCCGAAGATCCTACAGCGCCAAAGGTTCCTGGATTTAACACGCCAACAGGCAAGTTCGAAATCCTTTCGACCATTCTTGAGTCGTATCACGGTCCGAACACCCAATGGGTTGAAGCACCTGGCTCTTACAATGGCATTCCAGGCTATCGTGAACCGGTTGAATCTCCGCTCAGTAGTCCCGAGCTATACAAGGAATATCCCATTATCGTAACGACTGGCCGCCGCAACCCGCTGTACTTCCATAACGAGGGACGACAGCAGCCATGGTTACGTGAGCTTACCCCTTGTGCGACCTTCCAAATTCATCCTGATACGGCGGCTGAATATGGTATCGAACAGGGTGATTGGTGCTGGATTGAAACGAAACGTGGTCGCATTCGTCAGGTAGCCGATTTATTCTATGGCATTCGCCCTGGCACAATCGAGTGTGATCATCAGTGGTGGTATCCCGAGCTTTCGGCACCGAAGCACGGATGGGATTTGTCGAACGTTAACGTGCTTGTCAGCATGGATCATGAGTCGCAAGACCCCATTATTGGTACGTGCAATTGCCGCGGTTACTTGGGCAAGGTATATAAGGCGACGCCCGAAAATAGTCCCTTTGGGAATCCCTGCCCGTGTGATGACGACGGCACTGAAATTATCCATACGGCAACTGATCCGCGTTTGAAGGAATGGTTGCCTACCTATGAGTACGAAGTAATCTAGGCGAGAAAGGAGCTCTTATTATGTCCCGCTACGCGGTTATCACCGATCTTAATCGGTGCGTATCTTGCCTGAACTGCGTCGTTGCTTGTAAGGAAGCCAACGAAGTTCCTATTGGCAATTACTGGATTAAAATTTTGCGCGTTGGACCTAACCCTAAGACAGCAGACTCAGTGTATCCCGATGTCGAAATGTATTATCTGCCTGTGAGTTGCCAGCATTGCGATAACCCAGCTTGTGTTCACGTATGTCCTACTGGTGCTTCTCATAAGACTGAAAACGGCACAGTTCAGATTGATCACGATAAATGCATTGGGTGTCAGTTCTGCGCGATGGCATGCCCCTATGGTGTTCGTTATTTGAATGAAGAAGAAGGCGTCGTTGAAAAGTGCACGCGCTGCTATCAGAAAACCAACGAAGGTGAGTTGCCTTCTTGCGTTACCTCTTGTGGTGGCTCGGCACGTTACTTTGGCGATTTGGATGCAGGATATGAGGATTTCCGTGGTCGCTTAGACGAAAACGGTAACAACATTAGCTTGCTAGACGAATCCTACGTTAAGCCCTTTACGGAAGACGATGTGCATAAGCTTCCTGATTCGGGCAACGGCCCTACTGACCGTTTCATTCTTCGTAACAGAACCTGGAGGTAAACCATGGAAATTCAGACTCCACTTGTTATCTTCACGCTTCTGTTGTGCTTAGCCAATGGTCTTATGGGCTTTCAAGGCCTATTAATGGTGCAAGGCAAAGGCGATAACAAGTTTCACCGCATTACTCTAATTACAACGGCCGTAGTCATTGTTATTGGCGGTTTGGCGGTATTTATGCACCTGCATCATTGGGAGCGTATTTTTAATGGCTTTGGCCATATAACTTCGGGCATTACTCACGAGCTTATCTTAATTGTGGTTATGTGCATAGCTTTGGTAGTTGCCTTTGTGATAGCGCACAAGGGTCAGGACAAAGGTGCTATTCCACCTAAAGCTGTAGGTGTTGTATTTATTTTGATTGCCGTTATTGGCGGTTTTGTGACAGCCCATTCATACGATATGTATGCACGCCCGGCCTGGAACAATGTGTTCTTGTATGTTTACTACTATGCAAGCGAGCTTGTGCTAGGTGCGGCAGGCATATGGGTGTTGCTGGCTGTATTAAAGCAGGGAAGCGAACTTAGTGTCTCCTTCACCAAAATGACGGTTGTTATGGCAGCGCTTTATACGGTGGTATCTGTAGTGGCTATGCTCTACATTGCCAACATTGCGCCTACCACAATTGATGGCATTACGTTCTACACCTACGATCCCACACATGCAGCAGCAGATCCTTCAGCCGATCTAGCAGCTGCTTGGAGCGGACCTGCAGCACTCCTGTTTTGGGGCGGAGCCGTTATTGTGGGAGGACTTGTTCCGATAATTCTTTCGGCCTTGGCTGCAGCTCGTACTAAGTTTGCTAATACGCTTGGTATTCCTGCGGCGGTGCTGCTGACTGCTTTGGTTGGCAACATTTGCTATCGTGTTGCGCTCTACATCGTAGGTATAGCCTCTTACGTGTACTTCTTTTAGTGCGTAATACCTTTAGTTTCGGGGTTTTAGGCATGAGATTATAAGGCTTTGAGCGTTATAAAGAACAGTCTTTTATTCGCCCACTCTCTCGGCAAGGTTGTGCCTTCGACAGCACTTTCGTCGAAGGCACGCCTCACCGCTTCTAGCTTGGCTTTTTAAGGTTTTGTTTCGAAATGCTTTGTTGAAGAGGGCAGACTTTACTCCCCGTCCATTATAAGTCTGCCTTCTTCAGCAAAGACACAATATCGAGAGGAGATTATTATGGACAAAGATATCCGTGACTTGCTGCTTGATGATGACCTCTTCGATCCTTTTCAAGACGAAGATGATAGCGAAGAAGAAGTTGTCTTTACATCAGCCCCTGACGACACTGGCATTGGTGTTCCGCTTGAGGAGCCTTCTGTCGTTGAAGAGGTGATTCTTCCGCCCGAGGAGCGCATTGCTAAATTGTTTGAAGAAGCACCTGGGCAAAAACGTTTACTGCTGCGTTTAATTGACCATTGTCGTGAAGCTAAAACGGGAGAAGAAATGGATGTTTATACGCGCAGTTTGCAAGAAAACTGCTTCAGCGTATATTCACCTGTTATTCTTCGCGAATTGCTTGAAGAAGCAGGTGCTATTGAGTATGTGGTATCAGGTGATGAAGAAGCGCCCGAATCGTCTTCTGATGTAAGTGAAGCTCTAGCAGCTGAAGGCGAAGGCATGTCGAATGAAGACGTATGCATGGCTGCTAAGTCAGAAAAAACCTCATCTGAAGACACCTCGACGTCAGCTTCATCAAACCCCTTTATGCAAGGAAGCGTTTTTGGCGCAGATGCGCTTTTTTCTGAAGTAGACGAAGCTTCTATCCAACATGAAATTCTTATTGAAGATGACGAGGAACTCGTACTCGATTTCTTAGAAGTAGAAGAACGCCCGCCCGGTGTTTGGGTAGCAACTGTAGCGGGGTGTGCGGCCGTTGATACGGTTGATGATGTGGCAGCCACCCAGGAATTACTTGCTAAGGAACCGCAGTATCTCAATATTTATCACGAAATCTTGGACTATTGCGCTTCTGAGATTTATGGCCGTTCAGCTAAAGAAATCGACAACTTGGTAAACGATAGTCCGCTTTTGCAAGAGCCACGTCGTTATTCGGGGTATTTCGTGAGCCGCCTCGAACGTCAAGGAGCCCTTGAGTGGAATGGTGGCTGGTGTGTGACGTCTGCAGGCAAAGAAATTATGGCGGAGTATGAATTTGAAGTAAGCAAGGAGGCTTGCTATGCCTAAAGAGATAAATCTCATTTCGGCGCTGGAAGGTCGAGTTGCTACCTATAGCATGCTTTCGCGTTTGTATCGCGATGAAATTGATGAGCCTACCTTAAAGGAGCTCATGAAAATGCGCTGTCCTCTGAATACAGGAAATGCCGATGTTGATACAGGATATCGCCTCTTTCACGCTTACTTAAGCAGTGCTTGGGAGCGCACTCTTGAAGATTTGGCACGCGATTATTTTCGCACCTTTGTGGGAGCAAACACGACCGGTCATTCCGCAGCCTATCCTAACGAATCAGTACACACTTCACCAGAACGAATGCTTATGCAAGATGCCCGAGATGAAATCTTAGTTTTGTATCGGGCTGCAGGACTTAAAAGTGACGAGCGCTGGAAACGCGGAGAAGATCATATTGCTGTCGAACTTGAATACTTGTTGGTGCTTTCCAACCGGGCTCTTGATGCGGTGAAAAAAGACGATATCCAAACAGCTTCACGCGAGCTTATGACTCAGTACCACTTCATTGTTGATCACTTACAGGGGTGGGTTCCCTTCCTAACTAAAGACATGCTGCAGTTTGCGCAAACCGATTTCTACAAAGCCTTGGCTTACCTAACGCGTGGTTATATCGAGGTCGATAAGGATTTTTTGGAAAACATTTTGTCGGAAGAAATTGAGGCCGAACGCGTGGCCTAATACCTTTGATCCGCGGGTGGCTTTGAGATAGAAGCAGCCTGCGTTGCAAAGTTATTTCATGAGGAAGCAGAGAGGAGCGCCTTCATGGAAAGCGGTTCAATCAGCCGAAGAGGCTTTGTAACAGGAGTAATAGGGGCAGGGTGCATGCTTGCCTTGGGCGGTGTGACTGCACTTCCTGACAAAGCGTTGTGTCGTCCTCCAGGAATTATGAATGAAGAGCAATTCATTGGTGCCTGTGTTCGGTGCGGTAAATGTATTGAGGTCTGTCCGAATGCATGTATTTCTTTGGCTCATTTGGAAGATGGTCTTGTAAACCTGCGTACGCCTAAGCTTGATTTTTCTCGTTCTGCTTCGCAGTTGCATGGAGCTGTTGGCTGGTGTGATCACTGTACGCAGCACAATGGCGGCGTGGCTAAGTGCGCGCAGGTGTGCCCCTCAGGAGCGCTGACGCCATCAGCAGAATCTTCGTTTGACACCATGCAATTAGGCATAGCTCATATTGAAACTGATTGGTGCTTGGCTTGGATGATGAAGGGCTGTACGTTATGTAAAAATGCCTGTCCGCGCGAAGCTATTACCTTTGACGATCACAATAGGCCTCACGTGGATGAAACCTTGTGCAATGGCTGCGGCAGTTGTGAGCAAGCCTGCGTTAGTTTGGAAAGCGTGTCGGTTGGTGCGGGTGATCGCAGCGCCACCACGCGCGCTATTACTGTTTCACCTGTTCAGGCCTAAGGGGGGCATCATATGAAAAAGTTGAAAGTTTCTACGGTGCGCGCTTTGGTCATGCTAGCCCTTCTTATTGTGGTTGCCGTTGGTTATTTCACTGCCTTTGGAATAGGTAACTTAAGCGGTTTTGGCTTCGACGTATTTGCGCTTTTGTGTCCGCTGGGGTATTTAGAAAGCCTTCTTGCTAGCAAAATTTTTGTCCCGCGTGCCTTGATTTCTTTTTTGGTGGTTGTGGTTTTAGTAGTGGTGTTAGGCCGTGTTTTTTGCGGGTGGATTTGCCCCATGCCTTTCCTACAAAAAGTTTTTCCTGGCATAGGAAAGAAAAAAGCGCGTATCGCTAAGAGTCAAGAGACAAGTGAAAAACAAGCAGAAACTGGTGTGTCTGCTGAGGTTCATGCGCGCGAAGATGAAAATTCCGATTCTAGTATTGAAGAAAACGCTAATGAAGGCAAAAGTGGTAAGTGTCACGAAAGTTGCGCAAGCTGCACCACTTTGTGTGGCAAGCCTAACACCTTCAAGCTAGATTCACGTTACGGGGTGCTTTTAGGTGCACTTGGCTCAGCTGCCATTTTTGGGTTTCCTGTATTTTGCCTAATTTGCCCCGTGGGTCTTACCTTTGCGGCTGTGTTTTTGATTATGCGTATGTTCGTTTTCGGGGAAACAACCTGGGCTGTTGTGGTCATTCCTCTTGTGCTTTTGATCGAGGTTATCTTCCTTCGCAAATGGTGTTCAAAAATTTGCCCTCTTGGTGCGGTTATGTCATTAATTTCGGGGGCTAACAAAACTCTTCGTCCTTCTATCGATAATACGAAGTGCCTTGAAACTTCACAGGGGCTTGAATGCCATCTTTGCGAGAAGACTTGTCCTGAACATATTAATATTCGCACACTTGAGCTTTCGGAAGTTTCGCTTAACAACTGCACGAAGTGCCGCGAATGTGCCGAACACTGCCCAAGCAAGGCTATAAAATTTCCTCTTTTGCCGAAGCCGTCCTTGCAAGGAGGCAAAGCCACCCCTAAGGAGTGATGAGCGGTGGCCCAAAAAAATTCAGTAGCAACGCAGGAGTTTTCTGTAGTTGATCGTATGCAAACTTCTAAGCTTCTGCAAAGTAAAGGTTTAAGTGTATATCCGCAACGTTGCGTGCACGTAAGAAACAGACATGCGTCGTGCAGCCGTTGTGCAGACGCGTGTACTTCAGGCGCTATTACCTTTGTCGAGGGTGAAAAGCGAATTGATCCAACGCTGTGTGTGGAATGCGGGACTTGTGCAACTGTATGCCCAACAGCTTCTCTTGAAGCGCAACACCCTAATGATGCTCATATTGTGCGTGTTGCAAAGAAGTTTGCGCGTGCTTGCGGCGGTGTGGCCGTGGTGTCTTGTCATCAGGTTGTGCATGAGGGATGGTCGATCATTAGCGAAATAGGTGAAGCACCTGCTGTAGAGGTGAAGTGTTTAAGCCGCTTAGACGAATCGATTTTGTTTACGTTAGCGGCTGCGGGCGTAACGACCGTGTGTGGTGTGCATGGCGCATGTGAAACGTGTGCGCGCAAACAGGGTTGTGTAAGTATGGCGCTTGTGCAAGAAACAGTAGAGCGCTTGGCGCGTGCTTGGGGAAGTAGTTTTCGTTATGTCTTGCAAGATACCTTGCCAGAAGGCGTGCTCATAAAAGCGAGCACTGCGGCTTCTTCAGAAACAGAAATAGCCAATGTGACTTCTTTTGAAGGGTTAAGTAAAGAAGATGCCGAAGGATCAAGTGAGTGTCTTTGCGAGCCCCCGCACCATTCTGAGCTTGGAACCATGAATCCTGTTCACGTCCAAAAAGATGGCACACTTCCACATTTTGTTCCTACGAAACGCATTAAGTTGCTAGACGCGCTTGAAGCTCTAGGTCATCCTGTGCAAGAAGAAATAGACACGCGCTTATGGGGTCATATCACCATTGATATGACGAAGTGTCTTTCGTGCAAAATGTGTACGGTCTTTTGTCCGACGGGGGCGCTATGCAAGTTTCACGATGCAAAAGGCATTGCGGGAATTGAACATTACGCAACCGAATGTGTACATTGCGGACTTTGCCAAGATATTTGTATGGCACACGCCATCACATGCAAAACGAAGGTATCAACACGTCAGCTTTCTGAGCACCTAACAGAGCGCTATCCAATGCCTGACCCTGAATGGACGGCAGGCCCCACTCAAATTTTGCAACGTATGCGCACCAAAATTGGAGGGCAATCGGTTGAGCACAGCTACTAGGTGATCAATTTTGTTTTTTTGTTTAAGGCAAGAGGAGAATCTTATGGTTGTCATATGGTTAAAAAATAAAACAGCACGCCTGCGACAGGTACTTGCGGCGACCTCAGCAATGGCGCTATTTGTTTGTTTTTTCTTATGCGCGGTGGGTTGCGCAAGCGAAACGGTTGGCACTTCAAGTACCGATAAGTACGAAGTCTTCCAAAACGATGAGACAAGCACCTTTGTTCCGCAGCCAACTTCGCTAGCATCAACGCAAATAGGCGAGAGTCTTATTCTTAAAGATGAGGGCTGGTGGGCTAAAGATAGCTACATTCATTACGGTATCAAAGTCACAAACCCCAATACTTCTTTGATTGCACGCGATGTGCCCGTTGAGATAATTTCGTATGACGAGTCGGGTAAGGAATTATCGCACGATGCCGATATTATTTCTTTTATTGGGCCTGATACAACTATTGGCTTTGCCGGTGAATGTGGCAATGGCCAAGCACCGACTCGCGTTGAGATTTCGCTCGGTGAAGTTGGTGTTTGGCAAGATGCTGATGGCTATGTAGAACCTCTTTTGGTAGCTTCTATCACCGAGCAAGACAAGGGCTACTATCGCTATGAATTCACTGGCGGGGTAACGAATAACACGAGCAATTACGTATCAACAGCACCGCTTTCTATTCTGCTTGAAGACAAAGAAGGCAATATTTTGGCGGGCTATACTGGTTCTACTAAGCGTATTAAGGCAGGTCGCACTCACGACTATCAAGTCACCATTAACACAGCTCCCGACCATGCCAAGGTAGAAGTCTTTGTGCAATGGTCTTCGTTAAATGATGAAGCGAACGCCTCAATAGAAAGTCAGGAAGAGGGGAGTGTTTCTGGCGAGGCCACAAGTGCCGAAAGTGCTGAAAATTCCGAAGGTGCCCAAAGTGCTGAAAGTGCTGAAAGTGTCCAAAATGCCGAAGGCGCTGAAGGTGGTGTGAGCGTCGAAAGTATGGGAAGTGCTGCTGTATTGCAGGCTTGCACCTCAGGCGATCTTATTACCAGCTTTGCGAGCAAGGAATCATAATGGCACGCCTTGCTGATTACGAGGCCTTTTTGCACATTCTTGAGCAGATTGGCTTTCAAGTAAACCCTCAGCAGTGTATTTCAGTGCGGAATCGTAAGGCGGAATGCCATAGATGCGCCGATGCATGTGTTTCGGGATGTATTGAAGTGGGCGAATCGGGTGTAGTTGTGCATACCGAAAAATGCATTGGATGTGGCACGTGCTCGACGGCATGTCCCACGGGTGCTCTTTTGCTTACAAACCCCTCCGACGCAGATATTGCTGAAGAAATGCGCGCCGTGCGAGATCACAATGCTGGGCAGGTGGTGATAGCTTGTGCGTCGCTTATTGAACAAGCAGGAAGCAAGCTTGACGGCGATTCAGTGGTGAAGGCGGCATGTTTAGGTCGGATTGATGAATCGCTTTTGGTTCAAGCAGCAAGCGAAGGAGCAGAAAACATTACGCTTGTTACTGGTGATTGTGCGGCCTGCCCCTATGCGGTAGGCGCAGAAATCATTGAAGAAGTAGTTCAAGGAGTTAGCATCTTGCTGGCTGCGTGGCATAGTAAGGTGCGCGTGAAGCTAACGCATAAGTTTCCGCGCATATGTGCGCAGTTAGGCAAGGCTACTTATGATGTGCAGCGTCGTGAATTCCTACTAAGCATGAAGGAGGCTACTACATCTACCGCTCAGCAAACAGCACGTCTCTTCGTTAATCAGAAGTTAGGGGGCTTTGAGGAAGCTCCTTTGCACGAACACGTAACGCCTGACGGAACTTTGCCGCGACATATGCCTTTGCGTCGGGTGCGCTTGGCTCAAGCGTTAGAGCAGCTTGGGGAACCGCAGCCGGTTATGATTGAGTCGCGCTTATGGAATAACGTCATTATTGATGATGAAAAATGCAATGGATGCCAAATGTGTGCTGTTTTCTGTCCTGGTGGTGCGCTATCAAAGCACCGAGAAATTGATGAGGCGGCTATGCAGGCATGTTCAAAGTTGTATAAGGCGCCTGGTAATCCTCATGCTCTTCGGGAAACAAAGATAAGTGCAGCTGTGGCTAAGGAAAACATTGCTGCAGATGATGGGAACAGTGCACCTGTGGGTTTAAGTACTAGTTCTAAGGGCGATACAAGCTCATCATCTACACGAAAAGTGCTCTATAAACGCCATAAAAATGCAAACGTAAGCAGTAGTTTTGGCACGGGCGAGCGTGTTGATTTATGCTTCACGCCTAGGCTTTGCTTGGGATGCAAAACGTGTGAGCAGGTGTGCCCGCAGGGTGCTATTCGTACAGAAAGTGCGGTCGCAGCTAAACACCTAGCAAATAATTACACCACCATAACGTCGCTGAAAGATATTTTCCGCGAAAAAGGTGGCCCCGATGCTATTCGCAATTCAATGAGTAAATTAATCGACAGTCCGTATTTATGGGGCTAAAAGTAAAGTATGTGAATCTGCGTTATTTGTTTGTGCGTGTTGTGCGCTTTTAAATCGCAGTTTTCTAGTGCATTTATAAAAGGAACGGAAAGGAACTACGATGGCCATTAGCAGACGGCGCATTTTGAAATTTGGTGTTAGCTACGGGACGGGAGCTATCAACTTCAATAACGATTCGGTTGCTTATGATCGTGAGCTTAGGAAGCTTCCCGCAGATACTACTTTTACTGAATTTATGGATGCTCTCAAAAATGTTGACGAAATTTTGGCGGAGTACGCGCGAGCGCAGGCTGAAAAAGAGGCGCAAGCAGAGGTGCTGGATGAATCAGAAACGCCTGCTGAAGAAGAACCTTCCGATAAACCTTTTGAAGAACCTTTTGAAAAAGCTTCCAGAGAAAACCCTGATAAAAACCCTGATAAAAACCCTGAAGAAAGCCCTGATGAAAGCCC
>CAZYOQ010000005.1:0-78829 GCA_964649145.1 uncultured Eggerthellaceae bacterium
ACCAGCGACCTCACGCTTATCAGGCGTGCGCTCTAACCAACTGAGCTACGGGCCCTCACCCCGCGCATTGCTCACAAGTGCACAACGCGCCAAAGCCATAATAATTTAACGCAATTGACCTGCTCGGTCAACATTTTTTTATAATTCTTTGATATCTATCAAAGAAGAGACGAACGCCGTTTTCGAAAAAACTCCTTGTTCTCTTTTTTAGCTTATTCTCCGTTTGTGAGTGCAACCGAAACGACCTTGTCGCCTTCAGATACGTTCATAACTTTAACACCCTGAGTCGAGCGACCAAGCTGGCTTATGCCCTTTACAGGGGTACGCACAATGACGCCTTCCTTCGAGATAATCATGAGCTCATCTTCGTCAGTGACAATCTTCATAGCAGCAAGCAGACCCTTCTTGTTTGTCATGGCAATTGTATAGACACCTTGGCCGCCTCGATGCTGTATGGGGTATTCGCTTACAGGGGTGCGTTTTCCATAGCCTTTTTCGGTGATCACGAACAGGTCACTTCCGTCTTGAGCTATCTCCATGTCAAGTACCTCAACACCTGTTGCAACTTTCATACCACGAACGCCCATAGTGTCGCGTCCCATTGAACGCACGTCGCTCTCGTTCCACGTGATAGCCTTGCCAGAAGAGGCCACCATCATAACCTTTTCGTTCTTAGCCACCCGCTTCACGCTTATAAGTTCATCTCCATCTTTGAGATTTATGGCCTTAAGACCGTCCTTGCGCGTGCGGTCATAGAGGTTCATGGCGGTCTTTTTCACCATGCCCTGCTTGGTAGCAAACATCAAAAACTCGTTTTCAGGAAAAACCTTTGTCGAGATTACGGCGGAAACCGCCTCGCCCGACTCAAGCTGTAATAAGTTTACGATGGCCGTACCACGCGCATGACGAGACGCCTCTGGAATCTCATAGACTTTGAGGCGATAAACCTTGCCCTTTGTAGTGAAGAAGAGCATATATGAATGGTTGTTCGCAACGAACAAGTGCTCTACAACATCCGATTCCTTAAGGTTCAAGCCTTGAAGCCCCTTGCCACCTCGCTTCTGATTGCGATATGCCGTAACAGGCATGCGCTTGATGTAGCCTGCCCGCGTCATGGTAACAACCATCTTGTCATCAGCAATGAGGTCTTCTACATCTATATCTTTCGCAGGAGCAGTAATGCGAGTCATACGACGTGTTTGATATTTGCTGCGAATCTCGTTCAGTTCGTCTTTAATAATCTGGCGAACAAGCGATTCGTCCTTCAACACGTGTTTGTAATAGTCAATCTTCTCGCGGAGCTCGGCAAGCTCTGTCTCGATCTTTTCGCGCTCAAGACCCGTTAGACGACGAAGGCGCATCTCAAGGATAGCCGTGGCCTGCTTCTTCGAAAGCCCAAAGCGCTCGCACAAGCGCTCATTTGCCTCTTTGTCGGTTTCAGAGCCGCGGATAATCTTGATAACCTCATCGATATTATCAAGCGCAATAACGTAGCCCTCTAGGATATGAGCGCGCTCTTCGGCCTTCGCAAGCTCATATTTGGTGCGCCTAGTTATAACTTCGATTTGGTGCTGGATGTAGTGATGCAAGATCTCTTTTAATGTGAGAACACGCGGCGTTCCGTTCACCAGCGCCAACATATTGATACCAAATCCTGTTTGCAGCTGCGTGTGCTTAAAAAGCTTATTCAAAACAACCTGTGGAATCGCGTTCGATTTCAAATCGATAATAATATCGACTGGGCTTTTGCGGTCTGCTGCGTCATGTATATTGCTTATCTCAGGCAGTTTCTTATCACGCACAAGCTCGCCAAGTTTCTCAAGCAAACGCTTGCGGTTTACCTGGTACGGGATCTCGTGGATAACGATGCTCGCACGCCCGTTTTTCTTCGTCTCAATTTCGCATTTCGCGCGAATGGTGATGTTGCCGTGACCTGTTTCATAGGCATCTTTGATGCCATCGCGCCCCATGATAAGGCCACCGGTTGGGAAATCAGGTCCTGGCAGCACTTGCATTAGTTCATCAGTTGTTACATCGGGGTTATCCAACATAAGACACGTAGCGTCAATCGTCTCGCCTAAGTTGTGCGGAGGAATGTTTGTAGCCATACCAACGGCAATGCCATTGGAGCCATTAACAAGCAGGTTTGGAAAACGGCTTGGCAAAACTGTTGGCTCTTGAAGGCTCTCATCATAGTTCGGTTGGAAGTCGACAGTTTCTTTGTCTAGATCGCGCAGAAGCTCCATCGCTGGCTTGTCAAGACGAGCCTCGGTATAGCGCATTGCCGCTGCAGAATCGCCGTCGATAGAACCAAAATTGCCGTGCCCGTCTATCAGAGGCACACGCATTGAAAACGGTTGAGCTAGGCGAACCATCGTGTCATAAACGGCGGTGTCTCCGTGTGGATGGTACTTACCAATAACATCGCCAACTGTACGAGCCGACTTCATATGTGGGCGGCTTGGAAGGTAGCCCGACTCGTTCATCGCATATAGGATACGGCGATGTACTGGCTTCAAACCGTCTCGAACATCTGGCAGAGCGCGTGCCACAATGACAGACATCGAATACTCAAGGAAGGATTGCTGCATCTCCTTGCCCATCTCGGCTTGGAGAATTTCCTTTGTCCGTCCCTCTTCTTCTGAAGGATCAGCGTCTAGGTCGCCATCGACGTCGTCATCGTCATCTTCGTCGTAGCGCGCATCTCCTGCCTTTAGTGCCTCTTCTTCGTCTAAGGCGTTATCAAATCTGCCTTCAGCCTGCGCATCCTTATAAGAGATTGAATTTTCGCTGTCTTCAAAATTCAGCTCTTCATCGTTTCTGTTATTGTCTTCGTCCATGTTTCATCCTGTCTATCTTCAGCGAGATTCATACATGTTCATCGGGTTAGTGCTTGCTGGGTGCCTTTTCGAAGAATCTATATTCGCAAAGCCACCCCAAGCACACTTATTCCACATACCTTTTAATTAAATATCTAGGAAGCGAACGTCTTTAGCGTGTTCCTGAATGAAGCGCTTTCGCGGCTCTACTTGTTCACCCATGAGCTCGCTTACCACGCGTTCTGCATTTGCAGCGTCTTCGATCTGCACCTGAAGCAGCGTGCGATTGTTCGGCTCCATCGTTGTTTCCCAAAGCTGAATTGGATCCATCTCACCGAGGCCTTTATAGCGCTGGATGTCGAATTTATCAGGGTTTGGTAAAGTCTTTAGGTAGGCTTTTAGAGCATCGTCGTTGTAAATGTATTTCTGTATCTTTGTGCTGCGGGTGTTCTTCTTCTTAAGCCCGTAAAGCGGCGGCTGAGCAATATAGATATATCCGCGTGAAATAAGTTCTGGCATGTAGCGATAGAAAAACGTAAGCAGAAGACAGCGAATGTGTGCGCCGTCAACGTCAGCATCAGTCATGATAATGATACGGTGGTAGCGAGCTTTATCTGCATCGAAATCGTCTCCGATATTTGTGCCAATCGCCGTGATTAGCGAACTGATAGTATCTGACGAAAGCGAGCGATGAAGACCTGCGCGTTCCACATTTAAGATCTTGCCTCGAAGCGGAAGGATCGCCTGGAACTTACGGTCGCGAGCCTGCTTGGCAGAGCCACCTGCAGAATCGCCCTCTACAATGAATATCTCTGAGAGAGAGGCATCCTTCGAAGAACAGTCGGCTAGTTTTCCTGGTAGTGAAAACGAGTCGAGGGTATCCTTGCGACGCACAGTCTCGCGCGCCTTGCGTGCGGCCTCGCGAGCCTTCAGCGCCTGAGTCGCCTTGCCAACAATTCGTTTTGCGGCAGTTGGGTTTTCTTCTAAGTATTCGCCAAGCGCTTTGTTGACAGCGCTTTGAACAAGGCCTCTCATCTCGGTGTTGCCAAGCTTAGTTTTTGTCTGACCTTCGAACTGCGGGTTTCTAAGCTTCACGCTTATGACGGCAGCCAAGCCTTCGCGGGCATCTTCACCAGAAAGGTTTGGATCCTTGTCCTTTAACAGCCCTTTGCCACGTGCATAATCGTTGATTGTCTTAGTAACGGCATGTTTGAAACCGTCAAGATGCGTTCCGCCTTCGGTGGTATTGATATTGTTAGCAAAAGCCATGATGTTGCTTGTAAACGAGCTTGACCATTGAATAACAACCTCAACCTCGCCTTCCGCGCCCTGAGCATCGAAATATATAGGCTTATTCAGTACTTCCTTGCCATCATTTAGGTATTTGACGAAGTCGATAATCCCACCTTCAGCTTTGAAGACTTCAGTTTTAGGCTTTCCCTCTTCGTCTAAGGTGCGTTGGTCAACTAGGGTAATTTTCAAACCCTTGTTAAGAAACGCCATTTCACGGAAACGGTTTGCCAATGTGTCATAGTCGAACTCGATTGTCTCTTTGAAGATTTCTGGGTCTGGCCAAAACGTTACTGTTGTGCCAACCTTTTTAGACTTGCCAATTTTATGAAGTTTTGTCTTGGTCTTGCCGCGCTCGAATTCCATCTCATATTCTTCGCCGTCGCGACAGACGTTTACACAAGTCCTTTCAGACAGCGCATTCACAACAGAAACGCCTACGCCGTGCAGGCCTCCAGAGGTCTTGTATCCTCCGTCGCCGAACTTGCCCCCAGCATGCAAAATGGTAAGCACTACCTCTACGGTAGGTATTTTCTCTTTCGGGTGGATTTCCACAGGGATTCCGCGACCATTGTCTACAACAGTGACCGAGTTGTCCTCGTGAATAGTGACATCAATCTTGTCACAATATCCCGCAAGAGCCTCGTCAACAGAATTGTCGACCACTTCGTATACTAGGTGATGAAGACCACGCGGGCCGGTTGAGCCGATGTACATACCAGGGCGCAGACGAACAGCTTCAAGACCTTCGAGCACTCGGATGTTTTCAGCATTGTAATTGCTTGACTTTTTAGCCAACTTGCACTCCTTCTGTTAATTGCGTTGATGTGTGTTTCAATCGAATAAATGTTCTATTTATACAGAATTTGCGCTTAAAACGCTTTATAATTTCCATTTTAAGGCATGGTTTGCACTTTTGGGTGAAATTATTGCCTTTTTTCGCTATGCGGCTAAGAAGCATCAAATCGTGGCCGCTAATCCCTATTAGGCTAAAGTGCTACTCTTTCTCGAATGTCACGATTTTGGCGAGTTTTAGAATTTCTGGTTCGAAATAGTTTATGTTGGCCGTAGTTATAAAGGCCTGCTTGCCAGTAAGAAGTTCTTTTACAAGTGCCTGTCTTCGCACCTCATCAAGTTCCGACATCACATCATCAAGTAAAAGTACAGGCAATTGCTGAAGCATCTCTTCTATAAGCTCGCTTTCTGCAAGCTTGATGGCAAGCACGACAGAGCGCTGCTGCCCTTGGCTTGCAAAATCCTGCACCAACATCGAATTTATATAAAAGTTTATAGCGTGAAGATGAGGCCCTGCTAGCGCCTTGTGAGCCTGCAGCTCGTCAAATAGCGTTGGCTGTAATTCCTCGTCAGATTCGCTGTGTCCTTCCACATATCTTGCAGACAGATGCTCGTTTTTGCCTGTCGCAAGAGCTTCATAATGTTCGGTAATCTTAGGAACGATGCGGGAAAATAGCGACTTTCGATACTTGGTCAGCTGGTTTGCCACTGTCTTAAATACCTCGTCTGCCGCTTCGAGTAAAGACATATCAGCCTCTTCTTTAAGCAAGCGGTTCTTCTGACGAAGCACCTTTTCATAATCATGTACAAGCTGATAGTAATTCGCGTTCACCTGACTTCCAACTAGATCAAGCTCGCGCCTACGATAACGGTTTGACCCCTTTGCTAAATTAAGGTCATCTGGGGTAAAAGTAACTGAAGGCAATATCCCCCGCAAATCTTTTGTGGGGCGCTTTTTGCCATTGTAGATATATTGGCGAGACGGTCTTGTTTTAGAAGTTTGTGTAAAACTGGACGTTAGTGCGATAGTGGGTGTTAATGCATCAAAGTCGGCACTATCTTTCGTTTCGCTTGATGCGTTTTGTAAGTTCAAACTTATGTCCAGCTGGCGTGAGTTACTTGAAAGGCGAATAGATGCGCGAGCATTCTGCTTGCCCTGCATGATAAGCTCTGATGTTTTGGCATGTCTAAAAGATGTGAGCGCGGTTAGTAGTTGCAAGGCCTCAATCGCATTAGTTTTTCCAGAAGCATTAGGCCCTGAAAAGATAATTAAGTCGCCAATATCATGCAGCTCGAAGTGTTCATACGACCTAAAGCTCTCTAATGTTATGTCGCTTATACGAAGCGTTTTCTTATACAGCGCCCGTGAGATTTGCGTGACAAACTGGCCACTAAATACGAACGGGCATTATCAGGTATAAGTATGTGTCTTCGCCAGTCGAGCGAAATATGCCCGGTTTAAGCGAGCCTTGAATGTCAAAATAAAGCTCTTCGTCTTTTACTGTTGAAAGGCAATTCTGCACATATGAAGTATTGAACGCTATCTCTGCCTGTTCACCTTCTACAGAACAGTCAATGTTTTCTTGGACAGAGCCCACGTCAGAAGAATTTACAGTAATCTGCACAAGGTTCACGTCAGGTTCTAGTGTGAATTTAACAGGAGCTGTAGACGAACTTAGGATGCTTGCGCGTTTGATAGCAGAATTTAGAGCCTCAACAGAAAACTTTGCACGTGTTGTGTAGTCGTTGGGTAGAAGCTGCTTGTAATTGGGATACTGCCCCTCGAGTCTTCTATTTATGAAAATGATATTGTTCGCCTGGATGATTATCTGATTTTCGGCAAGGCCAATTGTTATTGTGTCGTCAGGAACAGAAAGGCTAGCAATGTCCTTTAAAAACATACCCGAGATAACCGCGCTGAAATCTTGGTCGCCTTCACAGGCATCTGAGTCGATTTCAGATTCTGCAAGGGCAAGCCTATAGGAATCAGTCGCAACCATGCGAAGTTTCGTGCCAAGAGCCTCAATGAGAACACCTGTAAGAATTGCGCGGCTCTCATCTCGAGAGACGACATCTGATACTCGGCGCACCATGCCAGAAAAGATACCGAAAGGCAATTTGATAGTTTGTGTGGGGCTAACCTGCGGAAATCCTGGAAAATCTTCGGGATTTAGAACACGAAGAGAAAATGCGGAGTTATCGCAAGTAAGCTGAGCCTCGCCTCCATCAGAAGAAAAGTTGACCGCAGCATCAGGCAAGCTTTTCACAATGTCAAAGAAAAGTTTACCTGGAACAACCGTACTCCCCTCCTCCTCGATCAACGCCGGAACTTTAACCTGAATCGAAAGCTGAAGATCCGATGAGCGCAAAGAGAGGCTGTCTTGGTCAGAAATAATAAGAATACCTGCTAGCACTGGAAGAGTAGACCTTGTTGTCACGCCCTTCAAAACAACAGATAACGCGTTTTGCAACTCTGTTTTGTTAATACTGAATTTCATGTTCGAGCGCCTTTCGCGACAGATTTTGAATAAAAATTATACAGCAGGTATATAAAGAGCTGCGCTGAAACACGCTCGTTGACAAGTAGAGCCTTCGAATAGGGATATTTCACCCTTTTTGAAAAATTCAAATTTCTTGAATTCATTGTTTTTCAGAAGTCTTCTTTCATGCTTCTTGAATATTGAATTTTGCCTTCGAATTTAGTGAATTTCACTGAATTTGCGTTCTGGCATGCTTATCAATGTGGATTTAAATGTGGAAAGTGTTGAAAACATTATTTCCCTTGTGAATAACCCTAATAAAAACACGTCTTTATACAGGCTGTTTGTTCTAAGAAATTAGATTTGAAAATGTGCGAAACTTTTTCTTGTGAATAACTTGACTTTTATTATTCAATCGTTGAACTGGGCTTCTTTTATATTTTAATTTGAAATAGTTTTCAATTAAGGCAATTAATACGTTTGTTCTATTTCAATTAAAAAGTAAAAATATTCCAAAAGCCACCATACTGGTAATTCTTATTTTCTATGTATTTTTTTGGAAGTTATTAACAAAAGGTATTCGTTTTTCGACCGAATTTCTTTTCTTTCAGCCGTGTTTTCCACAATTTCTGAATTATTTGTTGAAAACTCATTAATTCATAGACGTTTTCAAGGAATTCTTGAATCCTGATCATTAATATAATTCATACTGTTATTCCAAGATCTAAGAAAACTTATAAGGATATTGATCTATGAAATCGGGTAAGAAAACGGATATCGATAGGGACTTTGACTCGCAAAAGTCGAGTCAGGACACTTTCGATTATTCCTTTGTCGACTCTTATGCCCGTATAGCTATATATGACGATATGTTAAGCACGCCGCAAATAATCGAGATTGAGCCTAAAACCACGCGCGAGTACATTACCGATCTTGCAAGTAAAGTTTATGAACACGCTAAAAGAGCTGGTGGTTCTATCCCCTTTTCAATCATCTTGCAGGTAAGCGAGAACTTTATACATTCGCGCTTTTGCGAGGTTGTAGTTTCTATTATGGATAGCGGCAACACTATACGTTTCGCAGACCAAGGACCTGGAATCACCGACAAGGAGAAAGCTCAACAACCTGGTTTTTCTTCAGCCACATCCGATATGAAGAAATATATCCACGGTGTAGGTTCCGGTCTTCCAATAGTGCGCGAATATATGGAAACCAAAAACGGTGTAATTAACATTGAGGATAACCTTGACAGTGGTGCTGTCGTAACAATTTCTTTGAAAGACACTGCCCGCCCATCCACTCAAACCACGACCACAAACATTATTGCTGGCCCTTTCCCCACACACACCCCACAAAGCCCACCCCAAATAGCGGCGTCGGGTTTAACCGCACGAGAAGTCGCAATTATGAAGCTTTTCACCACTAACAATATCTGGGGTGTAAAGGATATTTCACAAGAAACCGATATACCCCAATCAAGCACTCATAACGAATTGAAGAAACTTACCGAAGCGGGTATCATGACTAAAATTGGTCGAAAATACGGTATGACTGAGCTTGGAAAAAATGTGGCATCATATCTTTTTGATACTTAGTCCTCTTAAATCACTGATCGGATGCAAAATAGATGGATAAAACCCTGAACGATAAATGGCTGGATGTTTGCAATAAGGTTTGCACATATGATGATGTAAACATTCCCCAGTTCAAGGCATTCATAGATCGCATCCTCCCACAGGCAATGAGCGATGGATTTTTACTCGCAACTGTTCAAAGTGAATTTTTAAAGAAACGTATAGAAAAAGATTATCTTTCGGTTATAAATCGAGCACTTGAAGATTTATATAAAGTTCCCTTCCTGGTAGAAATTGATGTTGACCCTAACCAGGACGCCCAGACTATCTCTACCTCTCAAAGTTTGCAAGAAGGCTCTTTTTCTACTGAAAATAGTCCTGTATCACCCGATAATATTTTCGTGGAGCGGGCAGACATAACACATAAAAGCGATAGTAATAATTTATCCAGTAAAAGCGAGTTTTATAATGAAAATAGTCAAAGATCTCAAATAGAATCACTTTCTAGTGGTGGCATTGAAGATGGCAATAATATTGAAATATCTCCTGTTCAAAACGTAAATAACAGTATTTTTTCAAGCCTAACATTCGAAACCTTTGTTATAGGCGAATCAAATCGCATGGCTTATTCAATGGCTGTACAAGTAGCCGAGATGCCTGGCTCTAACCCTTTCAACCCACTGTTTATCCATGGGAAAAGCGGGCTTGGTAAAACTCACCTTATGCGAGCCATCCAAAATTACGTCAACGAGACGCGTCCTGAACTTAAAACGGTGTATGCCGACTCCGAAGAATTAGTGAATAGCTATACCGAGGCAAGCCTCACTCGCGATATTAATAAATCAAGCTACAACAACTTTAAAAAACGCTATGAAAGCGCCGATATTCTACTTATCGACGACGTACAGTTCTTCCAGGGAAAATCTGGAACATTAGATATATTCTTTCAGATTTTTAATAAGCTTATTAATCAAGGAAAACAAATTGTTCTTTCTGCCGATCGTGCGCCTAAAAACATTGATGTTGAAGAACGATATAAAACCCGCTTTATGCAAGGCGGCACTATTGATATTCAACCACCGGAAGTCGAAACTAAGCTCGCTATAGTAAAAAGCTATATCAATGAATATAAGTCATCCTACCCTGCCTTTGATTTTCTTATACCTGAAGACGTACAAATGTATATCGCTGAAAATTCCGGGTCTAATATTCGAGTGCTTAAAGGTGCTGTTAATAAGGTTGTCTACACAGTCACAATTGAAAAAATGGAAAACATTAATGTTGCCGATGTAAAAGTGCTGCTTGAAAACCATTTTTCTCAAGGAATGTCAAGAAATGTGACAATTGAAGACATTCAACATGAAGTTGAAAATTATTACAAAATTAAACATTCCGATATGGTTGGAAATAGTAGATCGCGAGAAATTGCTTTCCCAAGACAGATAGCAATGTATTTATGTAAACGTATGCTTGACTCCACTTTTAACAGTATTGCTAAAAAATTTAATCGTGACCATTCAACAGCTATGCACTCTATAGGTAAGATAGAAAACATGCTTCTTTCAAACCGCGACCTTCAAGAAGAAATAGAAAATCTCGAAAAAATAATTAATGAACTTTAATCTCTACCTTTAAAACTGTTCTAAATAAGTTTAATCACGGATTAAAAACAGTTGAAAACTAAGCTGTTTTTCAACCTAAAATTTCAAACAGGGTTTACATGTGGAATCAAAGAACACTTTATCTACTGTTTAAAACGAAATAAAATCTCTATATACACGGATAATTCTTAAGTTTTCCTTTTTTCAACATGAATTATTAATATTTTTATTTTAAAAACCAATCTAAAAGGAACCAAATACCTCTTCCAAGTAATGTTTAAAACTCCTTATATCCCTTAGTTAGATATTTAAAGGAAACAATAAAAAAGAAAAAGAAGAAAAATCTTAGCCACATAAGCAAGATTCGATATATACTTTCAAAGTTACTCTATCGTTAAACTAAAGGAAACTTCAAAATGAAACGTACTTATCAACCTAACAATCGTAAACGTGCAAAATGCCATGGTTTCCGTTCACGTATGGCAACAAGCGGCGGCAGAGCAGTCCTTTCAAGAAGGCGTGCAAAAGGACGTAACCGCCTCTGTGTTTAGAAAGATAATATGTTGGATACTATAAAATCCAACAAAGAAATTTCTGAATTATTTTCAAGCGGTCTTAGAAAATCTAATAGATACGCAAGTTTTCTTTATATCGAAAAAGGCCGTCTAACTAAGCCTTCTTACAAACACGACCAATATGGTCGTGTTGCTTTTATAGCAGGTAAGAAAAATGGGAATGCTGTATGGCGAAATTCCGCTAAACGAAGATTGAGAGAGATTTATAGAGCAAATATAGATAAGGCAGAAAAGATAGATCTTTTACTTATCGCTAAACCATCAATAATGAAAGATTCTTTTCACGAGGTTCTTCAAACATGTACTAAAACATTCAAGGAAATTAATGATGGGCGGTAGTAGTAAAAAAATAAAGGATATTCTATCTTTTCTTAAAAAAATTCCTTCAAAAATGGCGATGATTGTAATCCTTTTTTATAGAAGGTGTATCTCTCCATTAACCCCATCTTCGTGCAGGTTCTATCCTACTTGTTCAGAATATGGCTTAGAGGCGTTTAAAAGATTTGGTTTTATTAAAGGTTTTAAATTAACCTTTAAGCGAATTTTGAAATGTCATCCAAAAGGGCCATATGGATATGACCCTGTACCAGATAAAATAGACAAAAAATGATTTATCACAGCTAAAGTAGCTGTTAAGAGCTGCGGGAGGATCACAGCAATATGTGGGATATTATTTTAAGAGCCGTTTTCGCGGTTATACAGTTTTTTGAGAGTTTCTGCCAAGACTGGGGTCTGGCAATCATTATAGTTACCATAATTTTTAGAATTCTGGTTTCCCCGCTAATGCATAAACAGGCGAAATCTAATTACCAGATGCAAAAAATCCAACCAAAATTACAAAAAATTCAAGAGAAATATGCAGATGACCAGGTTCGCATGAACCAAGAGATGCAGAAACTCTACGCTGAAGCTAAGTTTAACCCGCTAATGGGTTGTTTACCAATGCTTTTACAAATGCCTATTTTTATTGCTTTATTTCAGGTTTTGCGTAATATTCAGAATTATTCATCAGATGAAGTTTTAAGTTTCTATGGAATAATTCCAGATATTACTCAAACACCATCAGGTGCTTTTCAAGAAGGATTTGGAACATTTGTTCCATTTTTAATTCTTATGATTATTTTTGCTGGTGCTACTTTCTTCCCAATGATTCAACAGCAACTTAAAAATAAAGACAATAAACAAAGAAATCAAACGCTTATCATGGGTGTAATAATGACCATCTTTATGCTTTGGATATCTTGGGGTTCCCCTGCAGGAGTCCTTCTTTTCTGGGGTATCTCTTCATTAATAGGTATTGGTCAGAATCAATTCTCGATGATGCGTATGCGTAGAGTAGATGCTAATGAAGAAGCTGCGCGAGCATTAGAGGCTAAGCCTATTGAAGTTGAGGTTGTAAGGAAAGTAAAAAAGAAAAAGCCTACAAAGAAGCGTTAAATAATAATTTACATAAACATATTGAGATTTTTCTCAATTATTTATAAGGAGTCAAAATGTCAGAAGAAGATATTAATAACGAAGATCTTATTAATGATGAAGAAATTAAAGAAGTAGATGAAATTGAAGATCAATCTATTAGTGATGTTGATATTGACGAGATAGCAGATGTTTCAATAGAAGTTCTTCAAACCATTTTAAAAGCTTTTGATGTTGGAGAAATAACAATCGATGAATACGAAGGTGACGAGCAAGAGTTAATTCTTGATATTACAGGAGAAGACCTTGCTGTTTTAATTGGTAGGCATGGGAGAACACTAAATGCTATCCAATCTCTTGTTAGCGCTATTGTAAGAAAAAGAATTGGATTCAGATATCCTATTGTCGTTGATATTGAGGGATATAAAAATCGACAACGTGAAAGATTAGAGTCTATTGCAAATAATTCTGCTCACCGCGCTGTAGCTCAATCAAAGAAGATAAGTCTTCAACCAATGTCACCATATGAAAGAAGAATTATTCATATAACATTAAAAGACAATCCTGAAGTGGACACAGAATCTGAAGGAACAGGGCCTCAAAGACATGTAGTTATAATACCTCTTACCCATTAAGCATAAAGCCCGCAGCTAGCGGGCTTTAATTTTTATAAGGACGTTTTTGTGCCATGCCTACTCTTCTAGGTAATTTAATTTCAGGTTCTTTAAACTTTTCAAAAACATACACTTTACGAAATACACTACTGTCACTTAAGGAATAATCTCTTTCTTTGACTAGCTGCATTCCTAGTTTATATTCCAAAGAAGGATTATAAAAAGTTTTCTCTTCATGCGATTTTAAAGCAATCAAGTGTCCATTAAGTTTCAATAAAGGAGAAGCTAGCTCGAGTACTGAGGGTAATTTAGCAAGACCCTTTGCTGTTAGTACACTAAAACTACTTGGTGATTCAAGAGCAAGTTCCTCTATTCTTTTATCATATGTGCTTATATTAGAAACATTCAGTTCATTGATAATATTCTGTATAGCATTCATTTTTTTAGAAACCGAATCTATTAAAATAGTTTTTCTTTTAGATGCTATAGCTAACGGCACTCCAGGAAAGCCACCACCTGATCCTAAATCTCCATACAATCCATCAGGCGCTTCATCTAACTCTTGTAATACAGATATAGAATCTTCTAAAAGAAGAACTTTTGCTTCATTAAAATCTACTATATTGGTTAGATTGATTGTTTTATTAACCTCTAAAACTTTTCTTAAATATTCTTCTGTTGTTTTATCTATTAATCTAGTAATATCTTTACCCATGAAATGTCCTCTATGTTTCACGTGAAACATTCTTTGATAATCAAATATCTGTTCTGGTAATCACTTATGGTGTTTCACGTGAAACATTATAAGTTAAACATATTAAACACAGCTTAAAAGGAGGATATATGAGCCAGAGCGATAGTTGGGTTTCTCATAGCGGATATGATAACAACCAGGTTTTTATTCGTGAACGAGATCCTAAACACACAAAAATTATTTCTATAATCAACCAAAAAGGCGGTGTAGGGAAATCTACTACTGCTATTAATTTAGTTTCTGCTTTATCTGAGAAAGGTAAAAAAGTCTTACTTATTGATCTTGATCCTCAAGGAAACTCAACAAGTGGCTTAGGAATCAATAAAGCCGGTATAAATTACTGTATCTATGATGTTTTACTTGCAGACTTCCCAGCAGAAAAAGCTCTTATTAAAAAGAAAATTAATATAGATAAAAAGCGCATTAGTTTTGATCTAATGCCTTCAACTATTAATTTAGCAGGAGCCGAAGTTGAGCTTGTTAATGAAATGGCTCGTGAAAATCGTCTTAAAGACTCAATAAAGAATCTTATTGGAAGATATGAATATATCTTTATTGATTGTCCTCCATCTTTAGGACTTTTAACTCTTAATGCTTTGGTTGCTGCAGATTCCTTATTAATTCCAATCCAATGTGAATTCTATGCGCTTGAAGGTGTGACAAAACTTCTTGAATCAATGAAACGTGTCAAAAGTCGTTTAAATCCTAACCTTGAGATATTTGGTGTTTTAATGACTATGTACGATGGAAGAACATCGCTTTCTAAACAAGTAGTTGAAGAAGTACGTAATTATTTTGGAGATGTTGTTTTTGAAACTCTAATACCGCGTAGTGTAAAAATTTCTGAAGCGCCAAGTTATGGTAAACCTATTAACGAGTATGAACCGCATGGTAAAGGTGCGGTTGCATATGATGAGCTTGCAAATGAGGTGATTCGTCGTGGCTAAAAATACAAAAGGTGGGCTAGGCCGTGGAATTGGTTCACTAATGGGAAAACCTGAAGATGATATGTTCGTACAAGAACGAACAAGTAAACGTGACACAATGGTTTATAACGAACGAGAAGATATTGTTTATGAAAAGAATGATATAAAGCCTAATAATTTTGAAGCCACTGAAAACAATAATGAAGTCAAAGCTAATAAAGAAGATGTTTCACGTGAAACATCAGAGGAATCAAGCGAGTCTAAATCAAATAATGTAAGGATAGTAGGATTAACAAGTACAGGATCCTTTAGGCCTATTAATACAAAAGCAAGTGATAAAGAGAAATCAGAATCTAATCTTCCGGTTGAAGATAAGGGAAGTATAGAAAAGCAAGATACTAAAAAGGTTTCAAGAGATGCATTTGACGTTAGTGATGCTGTATTAATCCAAGAAGTTTCAATTAACGATGTAGAGCCAAACCCCGACCAACCACGTACAAGCTTTAAGGAAGAAGATCTTAAAGAGCTTGCAGATTCTATAAAAAAGGAAGGTCTTATCCAGCCTATTCTTGTAAGAAAGGTTGATGGTAAATACCAAATAATTGCTGGTGAACGTAGATGGCAGGCCAGCAAGCGTGCAGGACTAGAAAAAATTACCGTCCAGATTAAAGACGTTGATGACGAGAAAGCTTTAGAGCTTGCATTAATTGAGAATATTCAAAGGTCGGATCTGAACCCTATAGAAGAGGCTTATGCTTATAAGCGTTTAATGGAAAAGAATCAGATGACGCAAGCAGATATTGCCCAAGCTGTTTCTAAGGGAAGGTCTACTATCGCAAATGCACTACGTTTACTCGAACTTCCCGAAGAAGCGCAAAAGCTTCTGTTTGATGAGGAAATTAGTGCAGGACATGCTCGCGCAATTTTATCTGTACCAACAAAAGAAGGTCGTTTAAAACTTACTGAAAAACTAATTGATAATAAGATGAGCGTGCGTGAGGTTGAAAATCTTGCAAGGCTTATGTCAAACAAGCCCTCGAAAAATACTAAGAGGGAGCCAGCTCCTTCAGTTTATAAGTCAGTCGCAAGATCACTTAAATCTTCGCTTGGCACCGATGTTAAAGTTAAATCTTCTGGAGGAAAAAATAGAATAGAGATTACTTTTACAGATGAGAGTGATCTAGAACGCATTTTTGACTTAATTTCCCCAGAGTAAAAGGGTATTTCTAGAGTAAGCGCAAAATATTGGGTATCTGCTAGATCGTATCCACAACAAATTGATTTATAAAAGCAAGCTTATAGCGTTTGAAAAAGAAATAGCTCTGAATAAGCAGGCTCAATTGTCTGCTTATTCAGAGCATAAGACCGAAGAGTTTTTTAAATATTAAGACTTTTTTAGCGAAACTATGACAAACGCTATAAGACTTCCTTATAAGCCCTAAGATATCAAGTAATTTTGTTTTTCAATTGGCCGCATGCAGCTGAAATGTTCGAACCACGTGATTTTCTGAGTGTTGTTTTTATGCCGTGGCTATTCAAAACCTTATTCCAGTGGTTGAAAGTTTTTTCATTAGGTGCTGAAAAAAGATCATCTTGCGTTTCATTATATTTAAGTAGATTTACATGAACATTCAAACCTTGACAAAAGTCAATTAATGCTCCTTGTTCCTCAGGTGTGTCATTCACATCTTCTAACAGTAAGTATTCCAAGGTCACACGTCTACCTTTTAGCTCGTTATAGTGGCGTAAGGTGTTTTTTAATTGACTTAGCGTCTGGCTTGCGAGTTTCGGCATTATCAAGTTGCGCGTTGATTGGATAGCAGAGTGAAGAGACACAGCCAGCCTGAATTGTTCTGGTTCAGTTGCGAAGCGCTCTATTCCTTTCAAAATGCCTGATGTTGAAATTGTTATATGACGTGCCCCGATATTGAGCCCTGGGTCGGTATTCAGGTGACGAACAGCCTCTATAACAGCTTCGTAATTATTAAATGGCTCACCTTGACCCATTACGACAACATTACTAACTCGCTGCTTTATATCTCTTCCGACAGCTATAACTTGGTCTACTATCTCTGCGGCTGTAAGATTTCGAGTGAAACCTTCGTGTCCAGTGGCACAAAACGCGCAAAGCATAGGGCATCCAACCTGGGAAGAGACGCATACCGTTATACGATTGTTTTTATCATCAGAGCCGGCATTGTCGTTCATTGCAACAGTTTCTACTGTATTGCCGTCTTTAAGCTCGAAAAGGAATCGCTTGGTTCCATTGAAAGAATCTTGGGTAAACCGAACCTTAGAAGGCGAAATTGGAAATTTTTCAGAGAGTATCTTTCGCAAATTCTTTGGGAGATTTTGCATCTCGTCATAAGAGCGAACATTATGCTTATGCAGCCATTCATATACTTGTTTGCCCCTGAATTTAGGCTGGCCTAAGTTTTGCATTAAATCTACAAGCTCTTCTTCGTTATAAGAGGTGATTTCCCTCATGGCATCTCCTGTTAGGTTTCTTTTAAAAAGGGGCTAAATTTTAAATTAACACATCATATATTTCCGTCTGATCTTGCATATTTTGTAAAAAATTACGAATACCTTACTAAAGAAAATATTAATAAGAATTTCTATTGCAATTTAGATGCATGTTAACTACTATATGTACACATGCTTAGATAGTGAAAACACAATATATTGTATTTATTGTGGAAAACACGTTAGTCTTAAGTTGATAGAGTGTTAAAACGTAGTGGAAAACGATGTAAAGGGAGCACAAATGCCGCAATCAATCATAAAACGAGACGGACGCACCACCGAGTTCCACGTAGAAAAGATAGCAGCTGCTATCGAGAAGGCTTTCCAGGCTTGCGCGGCAATGCAGGATCGTTCTGTTGCTAACGACATCGCGCAAAAAGTCGTTCAAAAGCTTGACGATGGAGCAATTGAGGGCACGCCTACAGTAGAAGGCGTACAGGACATTGTAGAAGAGACCTTGATTGAGTCTGGCTTTGTTCAGACCGCTAAGGCCTACATACTCTACCGTGCCGAACGCAGCAGGGTTCGCGATGTCAACTCGCGCCTCATTCAGACACTCAAAGACATCACCTTCTCTAAAGCTGCAGATTCCGACCTTAAGCGAGAGAACGCCAATATCAACGCCGACACAGCTATGGGAACCATGCTTAAGTACGGTTCTGAAGCCGCAAAGCAGTTCTACGAGATGTGTGTGATAGACCCGAAGTTTGCAAAAGCACATCGCGAAGGTGACATTCATATCCATGATATGGATTTTTACACGCTTACCACAACATGCTGCCAGATCGAGCTTCGTAAACTCTTTAAGAACGGGTTTTCCACAGGGCATGGCGTGCTCCGTGAGCCTAACGATATTTCAAGCTATGCCGCACTTGCCTGCATTGCTATTCAGTCCAACCAAAACGACCAGCATGGAGGACAATCTGTTTGCGATTTCGACTATGGTTTAGCCGAAGGTGTGCGTAAGACTCATAGACGCCTCTTCAAGAAACACCTAGCCGAGGCTCTTGATCTTCTCACAGATATACAAGAGCCAAAAGCATGGGCAGAAAACACCCTTGCAAACATCGAGGAGAAAACAGGTAAGTGGGCTTCCCTTGACCTCGATCCTGAATACAAGTCGCTTCTTGAGGAGAGCCTGAGCAAAGAAGGAATCACAGAATCAGACGTTTCAACCATCATGAAATACACGGTAAAGAATGCCGAATCTGATACAGACCGTAATACCTTCCAGGCGATGGAGGCTTTGGTTCACAACCTAAATACCATGCATTCTCGTGCAGGTGCGCAAACACCGTTCAGCTCGGTCAATTATGGAATGGATACTTCGCCGGAAGGCCGTATGGTTATAAAGAACATGCTCTTGGCCACAGAAGAGGGTCTTGGAAACGGAGAGACTCCAATCTTCCCGGTGCAGATTTTCCGAGTGAAAGAGGGTGTGAACTATAACCCAGAAGACCCGAACTACGACTTGTTTAAGCTCGCAATGCACTGCTCAGCTAAGAGATTGTTCCCGAACTTCAGTTTCCTTGATGCTCCGTTCAACCTGCAGTATTACAAAGGTACTCCTGAAACCGAGATCGCATACATGGGTTGTCGTACCCGCGTTATGGGCAATGTTTACGACCCAGACCGCGAGATTACCCCAGGAAGAGGAAATCTTTCCTTTACGTCCATCAACCTCCCGCGCTTAGCTATTCGCGCGAAAGGTGATATCGATTTGTTCTTCGACTTGCTCGATTCTAAGCTTGCCCTTGTAACTGGGCAGTTGAAGGAACGCTTCGAGATTCAGGCAAGACTAAAGGTATACAATTCTCCTTTCCTGATGGGGCAAGGTGTTTGGATCGATTCCGAAAAACTTAAGCGCACAGACGAGCAGCGCGAGGTTCTAAAGCACGGCACCCTTACAACAGGGTTCATTGGTTTAGCCGAATGCCTGAAGGCTCTCACTGGCAAGCATCATGGCGAAAGCGAAGAGGCGCAGCGCCTAGGGCTTGAGATCATCGGGCATATGCGCAACTACTGCGATCGTGTTTCAGCGCAGGAGAAAATGAACTTTACGCTTATTGCGACCCCTGCAGAAGGCCTTTCTGGACGTTTTGTTAAGCTTGACCGCGAGCGCTACGGAAGCATTGAGGGCGTTACCGATCGCGACTATTACACCAATGGCTTCCATGTTCCGGTATATTACGATATTTCCGCATTCGACAAAATTGCGAAAGAAGCGCCATATCATGCGCTTACCAATGGTGGCCATATCAGCTACATCGAACTCGATGGCGACCCGACAGAAAACCTTGAGGCATTTGAGTCGGTTATCCGCTTTATGAAGGAAAGTGGCATGGGCTATGGGTCGATCAATCATCCAGTCGACCGTGACCCAGAGTGCGGCTTCAACGGAATTATCGGCGACGAGTGCCCTAAATGCGGTCGCAAAGAGATGTATGATGCCTCAGGCGAATACGATGGCATGGAATTCGAGCGTATCCGCCGCATAACCGGATACCTTGTAGGTACTCTTGAGCGCTTCAATGACGCAAAACGTGCCGAAGAGGCAGACCGCGTTAAGCATCGCATATAAAAAGCTTGAAATAAATGCAAAGTTCACGAATTTAAGGGTGCCATTAGGCACCCTTTTCTTACAATACAAACAACCTCAAACAACAAGTACTCTACAAAAAAATAGGTCGAAAAGAACACGCTAAAAATGTTAATTACGAAGAAGGAAAAGGCAAAAAGTTTAGATTATTTAGTAAAAGCTAAGGCGCATGTCATACAAGTCCCAAAATCAACAAATACATTCTTAATAATTCCAAGCCCGTTTGTTAAAAACCAGGAAAAGTACCAGAGGTAGCATACATGGTCTTTTCGAGCCTAATATTCCTATTCGGATTCTTAAGCGTTTATCTCGCTATATACTTTTTCGTTTCCGATCGTGCAAAAAACGTGGTTCTTTTAGTGGCTTCACTTATTTTTTATGCGTGGAGCGGCCCTCAATTTTTGCTGCTACTTGTGGGCGAGGCGCTTATTAGTTGGTTTAGTGCTGTAAGAGTTGCGAGGTCAAACAGTATTTATACACGCAAGTTCTGGCTAATTTTGGGTATCGTTTGTCTGCTCGCACTGCTTGTGTATTTCAAATATGCGGTCTGGATTCTTGGGAATATACAGTCTGTATTTGGAGTGCCCGAGCTCATTCCCGAGATCATCTTACCAATCGGAATATCCTTCTACACTTTTCAACTTATCTCATATATGGCCGATGTCTATACGCGCAAGGTCGAGGCGCAACCGGCGTTTTGGAAAGTACTTCTTTATGCGTCGATGTTTTTCCAGTGCATCGCAGGCCCAATTGTGAGATATGACACAGTCGAGCACGAGATAGATTCGCGAAAGATATCGACAAACGATATATATTTAGGCGTGCGCCGTTTTTGTATTGGGCTTGCGAAAAAAGCCGTCTTGGCGAATTCTTGTGCGCAAGTAGCAGATACCCTTTTACCAATTGGCACAGAATCGCTCATGGTGGAACCTGTTAGCGCACTTTGGCTTGGAATGCTTTTTTATATGCTGCAGATCTACTTCGATTTCAGCGCGTATTCAGACATGGCCATTGGCATGGGTCGCATGATTGGCTTTCACTTCCTCGAGAACTTTAATTATCCGTATTTGTGTTCATCGGTGCAGGATTTCTGGCGTCGCTGGCACATATCCCTTTCTAGCTTCTTTCGGGACTATATCTACATCCCGCTGGGAGGGTCGCGCTGTTCTTCGATAAAAATCGTGCGAAATATGACAGTTGTGTGGTTTTTGACCGGTCTTTGGCATGGCGCGTCATGGAACTACATTCTTTGGGGGCTTTACTACCTGGTATTTTTGCTGTTTGAACGCTTCGTTGTTAAGGGTCGCTTGCCGAAGGTCGTAAATCATATCTATGCGCTTGTAGTGGTTTATTTTGGATGGGTGCTGTTCAAATTCGAGGACTTCGGTGAGCTTGGGCACGTGATTGTTTCGATGTTTGGTTTAGGTGGCGTGCCATTTACGGGTCTTGAGGTTCAAACGCTTTTCATGCAAAACATTTTCTTGCTCATTTTCTGCATAATTGCATGCACAAATTTGGGTAAGTACCTGCATGCATGGCTATATCGGGCGGCTAAGAATAATAACATCGCCTTTAAGGTGTTCAATGTGAGCGAAGTTATAACGCCAATCGCACTTTTATTGATATCTGTTCTAGCCCTTACAGGTGCAAGTTATAACCCGTTTATCTATTTCCAGTTTTAGCCAAGAGAGGAGGTTTCAGTGAACGGGCAAGATACAAATTCAGTTCAAGAGCGCGGCCGTTTGCGCAAGACAAACAGATTCTCGAAGCGCCAAGCAGAAGAAATTGAAGGAGCTAGAGGCCTTGTCATAAAGATTTTCGCTGGAATCTTGGTTCTTGGCTTTGTTTTAGGTATTGCGTTTTTCTTGCGCCCGACGGTCTCACAGGTGGAAAACCGCAATCTCACGACTTTCCCGGAGCTTACATTGGAAACATTTCTTAACGGGCAGTTCTTTAGCGATGTTTCGCTATGGTATGCAGACACCTTCCCATTTCGCGAGCAGCTGGTTAGTCTTGACCAAGTTATGGAATCGGCCTTTGGACTGACAGGAGATGTGCAGATGGTGGGTGGAACCGAGGTGACAGACGAGATTCCCGAAGACGCACAACCTCAAGAGATCGAAACTGATTCTAAAGAAGAGGTTGAGGCTCCTAACGAGCGGGTAATGGCTGAAGAAATCCAAGATAGCATCACCAAAGGTCTTTATGTGAAAAACGGGGCAGCGTATAACATCTATTACTTTAGTAAGGAATCGGTTCAAAAGTACGCTAAGGCTATTAACTCATGCGCAAGCGAATTGCAGGACTCCGCAACTGTCTATTCGATACTTGTTCCGAACAATTCAGGGGCGATGCTAACCGAACAGGAATTGACAGACCTAGGCGGAAGCGACCAGGCGCAGGCAATTAAGTATTTCTATAGCCTTTATTCTGAGAATGTAGTTAGTGTGGACATTTTAGACGAGCTTCGAAACCACAACGACGAATACCTCTATTTCAAAACAGACCATCACTGGACACAACTAGGCGCATACTATGCCTACCTTTGCTTTAGTCAGGCAGCAGGGCTTGAGCCTGTAGACATTAACACGCTTGAAACTATGACATTTGAACCTTTCTTAGGTTCTTATTATCAGGAGCTTTTAAACGATACGATGAAGAACAATCCCGACTACGTTTTAGCCTATATTCCTGCTGATACAAACGATATGAAGTATAAAGAGCAGGACGGAGACAAGTGGAAAAAGTCGAACGTGATTCTAGACGTCACGGGGTGGAACCATGCCTCACTCTACAACACATTTATTGCCGGTGATGAGCCAATTGAGAAAATCGAGAATCCCAAGCTTGATGACAATTCGAGCGTGCTTGTGGTCAAAGACTCGTTCGGAAACGCTTTTGTACCCTGGCTGGTTGACAACTATCAGTACATTTATGTCATAGACTTTCGTTACTATGATGGCAGTATTCCGGAGTTCGTGAAAAATAAAGGTATACAGAATGTGCTTTTTTTGAATAATATCTCGATGGCAGGAACCACTACCGTTGCAGAAAAACTACAATCAATGATGTAGGAGGGGTTTCGTTAAGATTTAAAAATGTTGCAACTTAAAAATATCCGCAAGTCATACACTACGGGCGACTTCACACAAACCGCTCTAGATGGTGTTTCGGTCGCTTTTCGTGATAGCGAATTCGTTGCGATATTAGGCCCTTCCGGATCTGGTAAGACCACATTACTCAATATCATCGGGGGTCTTGATAAATACGACTCGGGCGAATTAATAGTCGATGGCATATCCACCAAGGAATTCAAAGACCGCGATTGGGACACATATCGCAACAATCGCGTTGGCTTTGTTTTTCAAAGCTATAACCTAATTCCGCATCAAACCGTTCTTCAAAACGTGGAATTAGCTCTTACTCTTTCAGGGGTGGGGCGTGAAGAACGCGTGCAACGAGCCAAAGATGCGCTAGAGGCCGTAGGTCTTGGCGAACATATTAACAAGCACCCAAATCAACTTTCTGGTGGTCAGATGCAGCGCGTCGCTATAGCACGTGCGCTTATAAACGACCCTGAGATACTTCTTGCTGATGAGCCTACAGGTGCGCTCGACTCAAAGACGAGCGTACAGATTATGGATTTGCTCACAGAAATATCTAAAGACAGGCTTGTGGTTATGGTTACCCACAACCCCGAGCTTGCAGACCTTTATGCGACTCGGACGGTCAATCTGTCTGATGGCAAGATTACAGACGACTCGTCTACCTATGAGCCAACCGCGAATGAGCTGGCTTATGTATCGAAAAAACAAATTCGCCGCACGAAGATGAGCTTTTTGACAGCTCTAGGGCTTTCTTTCAACAATCTCATGACGAAGAAGGGCCGCACTATCATGACGGCCTTTGCAGGTTCTATCGGGATAATTGGCATTGCGGCGATTCTTGCACTGGCTAACGGCGTGAACGACTACATCGCCAGCATCGAGGAAGAGACCCTTTCTAGCTATCCGCTACAGATCACTTCTACCGGGTTTGATATCACATCGATGATGGTTTCTAGTATGGATATTGTGCAAGGCGATGACCAAGACAATTCTGAAACATCTACAAATGTCGAAGACACTGTAGTTGGCGAGGCTAACATTTTGAACAGGATGTTTGACAGTGTGGGTTCAAACGATCTTGCCTCTCTCAAAGAATATCTCGACAGTAATGGAGGCAATATCAATGAATATACCAACGACATCGAATATACCTACAATGTAACGCCGCAGATCTTTGCTGCCGATACCTCTGATGGCGTAAAGCAGATAAATCCCGACAAATCGTTTAACATGCTAGGACTCGGATCTTCTATTACTTCTAGCGGTGTTATGTCGTCGATGATGTCTACGGACATATTTGAAGAGATGACCGGCACGATAGAGATGGCTCAAGAGACTTACGATCTTAAAGCTGGTCATTGGCCTGAGAATTATAACGAGTGCGTTTTGGTTTTAACTGATAACGGGCGCGTGAGCGACTTTATGATGTATGTACTTGGCCTTCGCGACAGGGACGTGCTAGACGACATGGTCAAGGCCTTCATTAACGAGGAAGAGGTGACAACCGAGGTTGACGACGACTCGGTCTTCACTTACAAAGACTTCCTAAATCTTAAGATGAAACTCGTAAGTTCTGCCGACTATTACAAATATGACGAGGAATACGGCGTCTGGGTGGATAAATCCGAAGACGAGAAGCGAATGAAGAAGCTTGTCGACAAGGGCGAAGATATAGTTATCTCGGGCATCATTCAACCGAAATCTGACTCCCAGTCGAACATGATGAGCTCTGGTATCTATTACACGTCTGATTTAGTTGATCACATAATCGAGGTATCGGGCAGCAAACAAGTGGTGAAAGACCAGCTTGAAGATACTAAGACCGATGTGTTTTCCGGGAAGTCTTTCGCTGAACAAGACGATGACGAAATGAGCGATTTCGACATGTCGTCGATGTTCACTATAGATACCGGGGCTATTCAGGCTGCATTTACGGTAGACACATCGAAGCTGCAACTTGATTTAAGCTCGCTTGATTTAGATATGGATAGCTCTAGTTTGCCCGAGATGCCGAAGATGGATTTGGAGTCGGCTTTAAAGGATTTAAATCTCGATACCTCCGAAACCGAAAATTCGGAAGACTCTAGCACCATGACACAGGCGTTTTCGCAGATCGCAAACGGGCTGATTCAGGCCTACATGGCAGCCTATCAGCAGGCACTTGCTGCGGGAACAACACCGCCTACAATTGAGGAATTCATGCAGACAGATGCCGCGCAGGCAATCATCAATGAGGCCACTTCCTCCATCACTAAAGAACAAGAAGAGGCTATGAGCAAGATGAAGACGAGCCTCCAAGAAGAGATCTCTGAAAAACTTCAGGCCTATCTTACCGAATACATGACAAGCTATATGACACAAGTGACAGACGAGCTTACGTCCCAGATGAGCACCGTCATGAAAAATGCCATGGCTAAGGCGATGAACCAGCTTTCATCGCAAATGAGCTCGGCAATGAGCATTGATACCGACAAGTTCAAAGAAGCCTTCAAGTTCAATATGGATGAAGAAGAGCTCACTGACCTTATTATGTCTTTGATGAACAGCGAGGAGGCTTCCTTTGACGGCAACCTCGCGAAGCTTGACTATGCTCTTGTCGATAAACCTTATGAGATTGATATTTTCCCGAAGAATTTCGAGGATAAGCAAAAGGTTATAGACATTTTGGATGCCTATAACGACGACATGAATTCCACTGGTCAAGAAGACAAGGCTATTACGTATACCGATATAGTGGGTGCGCTGATGAGCTCGGTGACAACTATTATCGACATGATTTCATATGTGCTTATCGCGTTTGTGTCTATTTCGCTTGTAGTGTCTTCGATCATGATTGGGGTTATTACATATATAAGTGTGCTTGAACGCAAGAAAGAGATAGGGATTTTGCGCGCAATTGGTGCGAGCAAAGGCAATATTTCTGAAGTTTTCAATGCGGAAACCGTGATCGAGGGGCTTATTGCAGGCATTTTGGGTGTTGGTGTGACGGCACTTGCCTGCATCCCAGCTAGCGCGATTGTTTATGCTAACTTCAATGTGCCCAACGTTGCCCAGCTTCCTTGGCAAGCGGCCGTGATTTTGGTATGCATAAGCGTGGTGCTAACGTTTGTGGCTGGGTTGATACCGGCATCAAGTGCCAGCCGTCGCGACCCTGTAGAGGCGCTTCGCAGCGAATAAGGATTTGTTGAACTTAGGTAGGCCTTGTTTGCTTAAAACTTAATGCCTTGCTTGTGCTTTATCGTTTGCTCTTTGCATTTATACAAGCAGGTTAAATGAAAACGATTATTGGTGTGTAAAAGGAGATGTCTATGTCTAAAAGAGCTGCGATTTTCATAGCGGATGGGTCAGAGGCGATTGAAGTTATAGCGACTGCCGACACCCTTTCTCGTGGTGGAGTCAAGGTAGATCTTGTTAGTGCTATGAGAGACAGAGATGTGGCGTTAACGCAAGGCTTGTTTACGAAGGCCAAGATGCTCGACAGCGAATTTGACCCGAATATTTATGATGTCGTGGTCGTGCCCGGCGGTTCAACAGGAGTAGAGAATCTCTCGAAAAACGCTCCCTTAGCAGATGCACTTTGCAAGTTTATGGAAGAGGGGAAATGTGTGGCTTCTATTTGTGCTGGACCTACCATACTTGCCTCGCTTGGCCTTCTAGAAGGACGAAAGGCTACATGTTATCCGGGCTGTCAAACAGAGTTCCCTGAAGATGTGTATCAAGATGTGATTGGCGTACTTACAGACTATAACCTCATAACAGCGTCAGGGCCTGCACAGGCCGTAGAGTTCGGCTTGGCTATTTTGCGAGTGCTTTTAGGCGTTGAAGCGGCAGAAAATGTAGCATCCGGCATGTTGGTACAAACTAACGCTTCGCAAAGCAGCGTTTCTTAGCAGGACGCTGAAAGAAGAAGATAGATGGGCGGGCATTTTCTTTACACGTTACAGGATCTGATTAAGAAATCAAATCAATTGGGCTCTATGTCCCAGCGCCACAGCGTGTAAATGTCGCTCGTGCGCTTAAAACGCACTCATACTCTATAATTGACTCTAACTATATCAATAATCTTGAAAGGCTCGATACATGTCAGAGGTTCTTGAGTTTGCTGCGCGATTATCCCAAGTGGTCGGTGCGCGACCAGCCGGTACCGAAGAAGAACAGCAAGCTTCATTTTTCATAGAAGAGGCAATGAATGAGGCCGGTCTTGACACTTCTGTGGAGGAGTTTAATTGCAACCCCAACTACGAGATGCCACGCATTGTTTGTTGCATTGTCTCTATTATTTTTGCTGTACTTGCCCTAATCCTTCCAATGATGGTTATACCAGCGTTTGTGGTATGTGCCATCATGGCCGTTTTCTATATTCTTGAAATGCTTGGGTTTTCTCCTTTAACTAAGCTTTCTAAACGCGGAATCAGCCAAAACGTTATCGCAAAATACTATCCTGGCATGTGGGTCGATTCAAGCGAAGGATACTTAGGCGAAGATTATCCAGAGTATGCGAAGATCGACGGAAAAGGTGGGCGCGAAAACCGTACTCGCAGAGGATCGTCTGCGTCTCGTCCTCGCCGTAAACGCAAGATCATCATTCTTGCTCGGTACGATTCGGGTCGTGTCCGCAGAGAACTGAAGCCCCCGTTCATTGGAATTCTTAACAAGATACGTATAGCAGAGATGGTCGGGATGGCGCTTGTCGCCTTGGCTCTTCTTCTTAGGATCATCACGCAGACGATAGATGAAGGCCACATCGTCTTAGATATCATCATGCTTATTGGCGTTATCTGCTCGCTTTTGCCCGTGATCGCATATATCGTGCACCAGACTGCTGCTTATAGCGAAGGTGCTAACAATAATGCTTCCGGTGTCGCTGTCATGATAGAACTTGCGAAAAGGTTAGCGGCAAGTGCCAAGCCTAACCTTGCATCAAAAGTTATTCCAGATGCCAACGGGTTTTCCTTCGCTTATTCTGCAGAAGAAGTCGAAACTGGTGAGATCGCGCCTGCATCTGAAATGCAATCACTTTTAAAACATCCTGTCATGCATGGAAAAGATGCGATAAAAGAAGCCGGCATCCTTCCTGACGGAACAGACCTTGTATACGACGAGGCTTCAGGAGGCGGTTCTAATGGCGGCCGCACCAAGATTGAAGAGCTGAATAGCGCAGACGTTCCAACATCTGTGCTTGATGATGCTACGCAAGGGGCTCAAACAGCTTTCGATGAAGGGAAAAAGGAAGGCTCACCTGAGGGCAAGCCTTCAAACAATTCTGGTCAAAATGCGCTTTCCATAGAAGCCCAGATGCAATCTGCTTCTATAGAATTCGCGAAGTATGACGAGCAAGATAATAGTGAAAGCACCTCGCAAAACATTGAAGAAAAGGACAACAACCCTTGGGCTCGACTTTTAAAGAAATCTTCTGAGAAGAAAGCTTTAGATGCTCGCGGCGTTTCGTCTTCATCGCCATCATTGGATTCTAAGGCGCAGCTTAGCGCCTATCAGACTATCAATGCCGCAGAGGCATCTGTAGCATCGAATAGCTCAAACGTTCCCGATTGGTTCAAAAAGGGCAAGGCTGCTGCAAATGCGAACAAACAAGGTGAGGAAAAAGCTACTCCTAACATTCAGCGTTCTCGTTTGTCTGATGCCTTAGATGCTGCTCATGAGGTAAGTGCTCAAGCTATAGAAAACTTCGAGGGCAAAGGGCAAGACAACGTTCAAACAGGCTCAGGAATCGACCCTGCACGGCTTGAAGAGATTCACAAAAACATCATGGGAACTACCGATGAAGCTTCTGTGAAAAACGATTCGCAAGAAAAGGCTGATGAGGAGAGTTCGGCAGGCTCAAGCTCAACGCCACAGCCTCAAGAGGCAGAAGAGACGTCAGATAAAGCCGCTGTAGCCGACAGAACTATATCGTTTATACCAGTTGCAGCTGACATTTCAGAAGAGATGCTAACAAATAGCGCTTCTCAGACATCCTCAAATGAAGCCGTGAGCAAGACAGCCGAAGAGATTCTAGAAGATGCAGCTTCGCTTACTGGTTCTATAGAAAAGGTATCTGCAGATGATAAGCCAGCAAAACCTGGCCGCAGGTCAATATCGCTTCCAAGTCTTACGCTTTCAAGAGATAAGAAAACAGGTGTACAAAATGCTCCTTTGGCAGAAGATGCTTCGCGTGCTAAGGGTGAAGCTCGTACTGCCCTAAAGAATGTGGGCGGAGAGACTGAGTACGGCAGCACTTCCAAGTCGAAAAATGCAGAAAGAAATGATGCCAAGGAAGGGGTGTCGCAATCGCGTGAGGGCGCAACCACAAACTTCTTGAAGGAAAACGCAGAAGTTGACGCTAAAGCTGCGCTATCTAGCTTAGATAACATTTCTGCAGAATTGTCCAAGAGGCGCAACAGCTCGCAAAAGAGTAGCGCAAGTGCACTTTCGCAAGCAAAACAAAACGCCAAAAACATTATTCCGTCTCTTGATGTGAATCCAACAGATGCACCCGAAACGCCTATTTCTGTGAGCGCAGCGGGCTCTTTTGTGCAGCCTTCCCAAACCAGCCATTTTCAGCCGGTTGGAGACGAGCTTATAGCGAACATGGATTCAGAAGAGATCTTCATTGAAGACGTAGACGATTCCGATTACATCGAAAATGTTACACGCACAGGAGTAATTGCGGGTCCAGGCTATGTAGAGATGCCAAAGTCTCGTATGCAGCGGTTCAAGAGCTTTTTTGGTAAGAAGAAGGCTCGCGACGAAGAGGATTCCATAAGCTTTTCGGATGCAGTGGGCATAGAGGAAGATTTCAATGCACGCGAGGTTGGTAAGGCCAGAGGTAGCTGGGAGAGTTTCAGAGACGACTCCGAGGATTTCTTTAAGAAGACAGATAGCAATGACTTGAACAGCAGCGCCTTTGACGATTCCGACTGGAATGGTGGAGCGTTCTCGCTAGGCAGGGAAAGGGGCACATCAAGTAAGTCTTCTAATCAAGAGCGTACTACACAAAGCTCGTCTAATAGTCTGCGTCGTTCACGAAATCAAAGCACATCGGGTGGACGTCGGCGCAGTGCCGATGAGGTATTGGCCCAAGAGGCGATGGCCGAGAATGATGAAGAAGAGCTGATGGCGCAAGATATGCTCGACGAACGTGATCAGATCCGCAATTTCCGGTCTTCTTCTGCGCAACTTACAACATTTGAAGAAGTTGCTGCTTTTGCAAGATCTTTCGCTAAAAACGCAGAAGACGATTCAGAAATAGATGGCGTTCAGAAAGCTTCTAAGGAAGAAGTGTCTAGCCTAGGGTTCCAAACAGAAGTTTGGTTTGTGGCCTTGGGTGCAGAACTTGCCAATAATGCCGGTATTAAGCAGTTCTTGGTCGACCACGGTGATGAGCTTCGCGGTTCTATTGTGATAGATATCGATGCGCTAGGTGCAGGCGATCTTTCCGTAATTGATGAAGAAGGCATTATAAAACGGGTGAAAAGCTCGACTAGAATGCGCCGTTATGCCTCGAAAGCTGCGAAAGCTCTTGGAATGCAACTTGGCTCGGGCAAGATGCTTTGGCATGAGAGCGCTTCATATTACACGACCAAACGAGGGCTGCTTACTATGCATCTTTGCGGGATCGATGGCGAAAAGCCTGCATATGCAGGAGAGACTGATGACACCTTCGATAATCTAAGCGAGCAGAAAATGCTTGAGAACACAGCGTTTCTTTTGGAGTTGCTAAACACCATTTAAAAAGCGTCGAATAGAGGTCGAGTGTCAGAGCTTAATAAGCATGACAAAGAAATGTCCGAAGAGACGCAAGCAATACGCGCGCGCCGCCTCGTTTGGGCTGTTCGCATATCGACCGTCGTTATGGCTGTTTTATTGGCCATCTTCTTTTTTGTGATATTGCGAAATACCGCGATTATCAACGAAAAGGTTGAGTATATAAAAGATGCACAGCATCCAATTTCTGTTGCAGCAGGCCATATAGAGACCGATCTGGTTTATTTGCAGATACTTTTTGAGAGCGAGGAGCTCTATCAGCTAAACATAGAGGATTCTCAGAAATCCGATCAAGAGAATTCTTTGCGCGATGCGATTGCGGATTTGAATACTCAGTTGGATGTAGTAAAGGAATCTGCCGAACCAGATGACACGGATGTGCAGAAGATGGAGCAGTTACTGGAGGTGCTCGAAAACCGCAGTAATGTTTTCGCTTCTATGTGTTGGCACGTTGAAGACGCAGAAATAAGTCAAGATGAAATAGCGTCATATGCGGCAGCGAATATTGACCCAGTGATTGATGAGGCACTATCTATTAACAGTGCGGCAATTGATTCGACTACAAGTCAGATCGAAGCCACCTACGAAGATGTCAATAGCTCCGTTTCTATGCTCTTGGCCTTTTCGGCAATAATGCTCATCGCTGTTTTGATCGTTGCTATTGTGATAATGGTTGTCTTAAACGTTAGCCGTCGTTTTGACATAAAGCTTCGCGACAGTCTAACGCAAGCACTTCAAGCCGCCAACGACGCAAACCAGGCCAAATCGTATTTCTTAGCTAATATGAGCCACGATATTCGAACACCTATGAACGCGATAGTTGGACTCACGCAGATTGCCGTCGAAAACATAGATGATCCTGTTCGAGTGAAGCAATGTTTGACTAGGATCACCACAGCCTCGCAGCATCTGCTTTCGTTGATAAACGACGCGCTTGATATGAATAAGATTGAATCGGGAAGGGTCACGCTGCAAGAAGAGGTTTTTTCGCTCACTTATCTTGCGGGAGAGATAGAGGCTCTCTTCGATTCTCAACCAAATTCGAAGAAGCGTAAAAGCGAGGTAGTGGTTCAAAACCTTTATGCCGACTTGTTGGTGGGCGATGTAATGCGTATGCGTCAGATACTGTTGAATCTTGTGAGCAACGCGCTTAAGTATACAAACGAGGGCGATATTACTAGGCTTGTCGTGAATGAGCAGCCAACAGATAGCGACGAGGTTGCTAACGTGGTCTTCATCGTAGAAGACAGCGGCATTGGCATGAAAGAGGAATTCATACAGCATATATTCGAGCCATTCGAGCGTGAGAACAACGAATTTACATTGTTCACGGAGGGTACGGGTTTGGGTATGGCCATCACGAAGAACCTGGTCGACTTTATGGGTGGCACTATCAAAGTTGAAAGTGAACTTGGAATTGGCACTAAAGTAAGCGTTAGTATCGATTTTCAGATCGCAGATCTTGCTGCTGATGTTCGCGTGGCTGAAAAGGCTTTTTTCGAAGGAATCGAAAATGTGCATAAGAAACCAAATAAGCTAAACGTAAGCGGCAGTGTTCTTGTTGTGGAAGACAACGAAATCAATATGGAAATTGCCCAACAGCTAATTAACAGCAGGGGAGCAAGAGTAGATGGGGCAATTGATGGTATTGAGGCGGTCACGAAAGTTAGCGATTCTCCCGACGGCACATACGACCTGATCTTCATGGATCTTCAAATGCCACATATGAACGGCATCGAAGCAACGAAAGCTATCAGAAAATTTTTAGACGAACATGGGCGCAAGCAGATTCCAATAATTGCTATGACTGCAAATGCTTTTGATAGTGATGAAGAAACAGCTATTGATGCTGGTATGAGTGGTTTCATGGCAAAGCCTATCAATATTCGCCAGCTAGAAGTCACGCTGAAGAAGTATCTAACCTAGACTATAATTCATTGGCATGATCGAACTTCAGATACTGACAATGGTTTTCACACAGCCCGAACAACCGGCTATCCTTGTGCTAGAGCCGAATGAGCCTGCTATTGGTGGCAAACAAAGAGTCGTGCCTATTTGGATTGGCTCGCAAGAAGCGATGCAGCTAGGGGTGGCTCTTGAACATATTAAGACACCACGACCGCTCACTCACGATCTATTCATTGATGCGCTTACAAACTTGGATGCTAGAGTTGATCATGTGCTTATAAACGATGTGGCCGGTGGAACCTTTTTCTCGAAACTCTATATCAGACAAGGTGGTCGTTTGATAGAACTTGATGCTAGACCAACCGATTCTATTGCCTTGGCAATAAGGGAAGGGGCGCCATTTTACATTGAAGAAGTGGTGCTTGAAAAAGCATCTTTCCCGTTTATTTTGAAGGAAGGTGCAGACAAAGAAACCGAGCTTGCGGAATTTCATTCATTTATTGAAAATCTGAGCCCGGAAGACTTGTTGTGACTCACTTGAAGTGAAGAAGGTGAATACGCCTAATAGCTGTAGTGGCGAAACGCATTAGGCAATTAAAGAAGCTTCTAAAGCCAAGTGCAATTTGACTGGAATAGAATGTCCTTAAGAGAAAGGTAGCTTCATATGTCTAATCCGATCGCGGGATGGTATCCAGATCCAGCTGGCGACGCATCCAAGTTAAGGTACTGGGATGGCGAGTCGTGGACAGATAAGTTCATGGACAGGCCTCAAGAAGCCGAACAGCAGGCTGAAAAGAAGGATCAGCAACAGAATGCGGGTCTTTCGTACACTGCGAATCCTGACTACCAACAACAGGGTAGCGAGAACAACCCTTATAACGTTCAGGTGAATTTTGTCGAACCTGTTTATCAGGCATATGAGATGTCTTCTCAGGATAAGACTCTTCGTTTGATTGCGTTCATTTTCGCTTTAATAGATACTATTAGCAGTGCCTTTTTGATTCTCCCTCTTGCATGGATGATTCCTATGACCGTGCACACTTGGAAGATCTACCAAGGTAAGAGGGCTAATACTGTAGCTTTTGGTGTGTGTTCACTTATATTTGTGTCTCTTGTGAGTGGAATCTTGCTTCTTGTTTCAACCAAAGATAAGTAATTAGATAGATAGGAATAAAACCCTCACGTTTCATTAACGAAATATAGGTATAGTTGACGCAAGAACACGAGGCTTATATAAAATACGGAAAGCTAAAATCGGTAAAGGTTAAGATTTATCAAAAGCAAGGGCTGATAGGAGATAAAAATGAATAAATTCGCGACATTTTTGTTTGGTGGTGTGGTTGGTGCTTGTGCGGCGCTACTTTTTGCTCCAAGGACTGGAGAGGAAACCCGCAACATGGTGGCTGACCAAGCCACGAATCTTGCTGGCAATGCTCAAGGCGTGGGAGGGCAGGTTGCCGATAAGGTTCAAGAAGCTATCAAGCAGGCCAATGAAAAAGGGGCAGAGGTTGCAGCACAGGCCAAATCGGCTGCCAGCAATGTGATCAACAAGGCCGAAGGCGAAGTAAATGATGCTGCCTCACAGGCTTTAGACAAAAACGAAGAGCTTCGTGCAAAAATCGAGGAGACCCGTGCTCGCATAAAGGCTCAGATTAACGATAATGCAAAAGAGGCTGCCGAAAAGATTGACGAGGTAGCCCCTGAAGTCAAGGAAAAAGGCAAAGAGGTTGTTGATAACGCCGTTGACGCTGTTGCTGAGAAAGTTGAAGACGTGCTGAGCAAGACGGCCGAAGCTACCGATAAAGATTAATAAGATACCTTGCATATATAAACAAGGCACTAATCATCTAAGGCGAAGTTAAGCGCTTCGCCTTTTTTACATGAGGTCGTATCAAAGATGAACACCGAAAATCTTGAGAACAAAAAGGTATGGATTCACCACTCTACAAAGCGCCCTGATGCAATCAAGAAACTTGGGCGCATTCATGCATTGGTGTTCCACCCGAATAAGCCACAAGTTGTGGGATTTCTGGTTAAGCGACCCGACATTGCATGGATGTTCAGGCGTGAGGACGCATTTGTCGCTTTCAATGGTTTCAAGATTATGGAAGACGATGGCGGCAAAGAGGTAATTGTTGTAAAGAATGAGCCTTCCGCGACCGGACGTGGGGCATTGAAGGCTTTGGGCGTCAAGCTTGATGATTGTCTATTGTGGTTAGGAATGTCTGTCATTTGCGAGGATAAGACAGCTCTTGGCGTGATAGGATCAGTCGATTTCGATGAGGTCACAGGAGAAGTGAGAGAGGTAATTATCAGTCAAGGCGCGACCGCTAATGCGCTTCTTGGCAAGCGCAAAGTTTCCGCATCTGCAATCAAGGGCTTTAAGATGGGCGAAGGTGCAAAGCTCAATATGCCCGAAAGCTTTGATGAAGAAGCGCCGCGCGGGGCTATAGTCGTGAGCAACGAGGTTGCCGATCTTCCTGTTTTAGGCGGGGCGGCGGAAAAAGCCGGTAGTGCTTCAGCGGTTGCTATAGACAAGGTTCAGAAAACCTATACGAAAGTAAAAGATAAGGCTTCGCCAACAATTAGCGAGGCTGCAAGCACTGCTGGCAAGGCAGTTCAAAAAGGCGCCTACGTAACTGGCAGGCAGGTCGCTCGCACAAAAGGTATGTTTAAAGGTTTTACCGACGAGTTCAAAAAGGCTATGGATAAAGACGACTGAGTGGTAAGTGCTTGAGCCGATCGGTGGGTTTTGTTCACTTAGTAAACCTGAGCCAGTCATTTCGTATAAGGCGTTCTATATAATCTGAGCATGTCATTTTTGTTAGGGACAGAAAAGATTCATGTGGACATGCCTTCCAAAACTGTGTTGGAAGAAGTTTCTATAGGAATAGACGAAGGCGATAGAGTTGGAATCGTTGGCTTAAACGGCGAGGGTAAGTCGACTTTGGTGCGCGTGCTTTCAGGCGACATTGAACCCGATAGCGGGCGAGTAGTTAGAACTGGCGGAATAAGTGTCGGTTTGCTTCGACAAAACGATAATCTAGAAGATAGAGACACTGTTCGAACGGCAATATTTAAAGATGCTCCAGAGTATGAATGGGCATCTGATTCAAGAGTTCGCGATATCTTAGGCGGGCTTCTTTTCGACATAGGGCTTGACTTGCAAATAGGCAGCCTTTCAGGAGGACAGAGGCATCGAGTTGATCTAGCGCGCTTGCTTGTGGGTAATTGGGATGTGCTAATACTTGATGAGCCTACGAATCATCTAGATATGCGCACAATCACATGGCTAGCTTGCCATTTGCAAAGCAGATGGCGTTCAGGCACCGGTGCGCTGTTAGTAATCAGTCATGACAGATGGTTTCTAGACGAGGTTTGCAATTTAATGTGGGAGGTGCATGACGGTTGCGTCTACACATTTGAAGGTGGGTTTTCTGCTTATATAATGCAGCGCGTGGAAAGGGCTAGGCTTGCTCGTGTCACAGAAGAGCGCAGGCAAAACAGGCTTCGCCGCGAACTAGCATGGCTTTCACGTGGGGCGAGAGCTCGTGCCACAAAACCGAAATTCCACGTAAAAGCGGCGCGCGAGCTGATATCGGACGTGCCTGAACTGCGCAAGTCCCCACAGCTTCGTCGTGCTGCCATGGCGCGTGTTGGCAAAGACTTTGTTGATTTGCAAGGTGTAACAGTTGAATTTAAGCAGGAGAATCGCAGCGAATCAAAGCGGGTGCTTGATGATATCGACTGGATTATAGGACCAGGGGAGCGTATTGGCATCGTTGGGGAAAACGGTGCTGGAAAGACAACGCTTCTAAACGTTATTCGTGGGAAGCTTAAGCCTACATCTGGCCGTGCAAAGATAGGTACGACCGTAAAGTTCGCAATGCTCTCACAGCGCCTCGATGACCTTACAGAACATGATAATGAGCGAGTTCGCGAACTAGTGGGCAGGTATGGAAAGCGCCAGATGTCTGACGGTGTTGAGCTTTCGCCAAGCAAGATACTTGAGGATCTAGGCTTTAAGCGTGACGATCTCAACGAGCTCATCAAGTCGCTTTCAGGTGGGCAGCGAAGACGTCTTGCTTTGATGATGGTTCTTATAGAAAAAGCCAATTTGCTGATTTTGGATGAGCCTGGCAATGACCTTGATATAGACATGTTAGCGGCGCTCGAAGACATGCTTGATGCTTGGCCGGGCACACTGATCTTGGTTACACACGATCGCAACATGATGGAGCGTGTGACAGATAACCAATATGCGCTTATTGCAGGGAAGCTTCGTCACTTACCTGGTGGTATCGATGAATACCTACGTATCCAAAAGGATGTGTCTGTTGCAGTTAAACCAGGTGAAACGCCTGCGCAAAGTAGAAATGCTGCCCAAGATGACTTACAAAACGCAGCTCAAAATGTCGTCCAAACTTCTGGCGACCAAGACAATTCTGCGCCAAGGCTTTCTAACAAAGAGCGTCAGAGACTTGTGAAATTAGTGGCATCGCTGGAAAAGAAGGTCGCAACAATAGAGGGCAAGATCGTCGATGCTAGGCACGACCTAGACGCAGCCGATCCTACAGACTTTCAGGCGCTTACAGACCTTCAAAAAAACATAGACGATCTTAGCGCTAAAAAAGATGCATTGGAAAGCGAATGGCTTGAGGCTTCTGAGGCTCTTGGATTTTAACCGTGTTTAGTTCGCGTGGTGTACAGCTTCACACATTTCTGCAACATATTTGCGAATGGGCTCTACTGCATCGCGGCCATGTTCTGCGCAAAGCTTGACGATTGCGCTGCCTACAATCGCACCATCAGACTTTGCTGCCATTTCCCGAGCTTGATCAGGGCGCGAGATTCCAAATCCTACAGCGCACGGCACTTTGCTGTATTTGCGCACAGATTCGATCATGGCGCCAATGTCTGTCGTGATGGAGTCGCGCACGCCAGTTACACCAAGGGATGACACGCAGTATAAAAAGCCTTCGGCGCTTTCTGCAATTTCACGTATGCGGTCTTCGCTGGTTGGAGCGATCATCGAGATTTGCGCCATACCCGCATTTCTGCACGATTCTTCGAATTCTGCATGTTCTTCAAAAGGGCAATCGGGGACTATAAGACCCTGTACCCCTGCCTCAGAAGCGCGCTTACAGAAGCGATCAGAACCATAGCTGAAAACTACGTTTGCATATGTCATGAAAACCAAAGGAACACTTAAACCGTCTTCACGAAGGCGTGCGACCATGTCTAGCACCATGTCGGTTGTCGTGCCAGACTTAAGCGCTCGCAAGTCGGCATCTTGGATCACAGGACCTTCTGCGATGGGATCGCTGAAAGGAATGCCAAGCTCGATAAGATCGGCACCCGATTCTTGCATGGCCTTCACTATCTTTTCTGTAGTTTCTATATCGGGGTCGCCGCAAGTAATGAACGGGATGAAGGCTTTGCCATTCTTGAATGCATCGGCGATTTGAATGTCTTGCATTTGCCCTACCTCTATTCGTGGATGTCTTCGCCGCGGTAGCGAGCGATTTGGGCGACGTCTTTGTCGCCGCGACCGGAAAGGTTGATGACGATTATCTTGTCTTTGGCCATTTCGGGAGCTATTTTTATGGCGTGCGCGACAGCATGTGCGCTTTCGATTGCAGGGATTATGCCTTCGATGCGCGACATATATTCGAACGCATCAACCGCTTCTTCGTCGGTTATAGGCACGTATTCTGCACGATTGATGTCTTTAAGGTATGCATGTTCAGGACCGATTCCCGGATAGTCGAGTCCAGCTGATATCGAGTAAACTGGCGCAATCTGACCGTATTCGTTTTGGCAGAAATAACTTTTCATGCCATGGAAGATACCCAGTTTGCCAGTTGCAATAGTGGCAGCTGTTTCATAGGTATCGATACCGCGACCTGCCGCTTCGCACCCGATAAGCCTAACGCTTTCGTCTTCGATGAAGTTATAAAACGCACCCATCGCGTTTGAACCACCGCCGACGCATGCCATAACAATATCTGGCAGGCGGCCTTTGCCTGTTCGAGGGTCTATACCTTCAAGCTCGGCAAGTTGTTGCTTAATTTCGCGCGAGATAACAGCTTGGAAATCTCTAACCATGGCGGGGAAGGGAGCCGGACCCATTACAGAGCCCAAAACATAGTGGGTGTCGTCGATTCTCGAGACCCATTCACGGAAGGTTTCCGATACAGCGTCTTTCAAAGTGGAGGTGCCAGAGTTCACAGGATGAACCTTTGTGCCAAGAAGCTTCATGCGGTAGACATTGAGTGCTTGGCGCTCGCAGTCAAGTGCTCCCATATAGACTTCACATTCAAGACCAAGCAAAGCTGCTGCAGTGGCAGTGGCAACTCCGTGTTGACCTGCGCCAGTTTCTGCGATAACACGGGTTTTGCCCATATATTTAGCAAGCAGGCATTGGCCAACCGCGTTATTAATTTTGTGTGAGCCAGTGTGGTTTAGATCTTCTCGCTTGAAGTAGATCTTTGCGCCTCCGAGGTCTTCGGTCATATGTTTGGCGAAATAAAGATTTGACGGACGTCCGCAGTAGTCGTTTAGAAGCGACGTAAGTTCGGCGTTGAACTTAGGGTCGTTTTTGAACTTGTTGTATGCGATGTCTAGTTCGGTAACGGCATTCATTAGAGTCTCGGTGATGTATTGGCCGCCGTGAATCCCAAACCTTGCCTCGGTAATGGTCATTTGATGCTCCTTGCTGCTGCGACTGCCGCCTCGATTTTGAGAGGGTCTTTCATTTTATCTGTTTCAACGCCGCTGCTAAGGTCGCATGCCATAGCGCCTGTTGCTAGTGCGTCGCTTATGCTTTGGGGCGTGAGCCCTCCTGCGATTATGAAGGGTCGTTCCATCTTAGTACACAATTGCCAGTTAAAAGCTCGGCCTTCTCCAACCCCGCCGTCTAAAAGTACGATATCGGCAAGGGAGGCATTGGCAGCTTGGATACTTGCATCTCCTTTAACTTTGAAAGCCTTCCACACTTGGCAATCAATGTCACGGTCGTATAAAAGCTGTCGAATGAGCTTGATATCGTCGTTTGTTTCTGCGCCATGAAGTTGTACGGCTTGCAAGTTCGCTAGTTTTGCGGCATCGGCTACTTGTTCAGGTGAAGCGTCGAAAAAGACACCAACAGGGGACACTTCGGTGGAAAGCTTGGATATCAACTGCTTTGCGCGAAGCGCTGTGACAGATCGGTGTGAGAAGGGTACGTCGATAACAAAGCCTGCCCAGTCGGGCAAAGCAGAATTAATAGCATCAATGTCTTCATTGCGATATAGTCCGCAGATCTTTATCTTCACAATTACGCTCTGTTCCAAGTTGATCGACTTATATTGCGCGCCAACTACTCGATTTCTGTGAGCTTTCGAAGAAGTTCGACGCGTTTTTCTGAGGAGGCGCTACGCATAAGCATCTCGCCTACAAGAATCGCATCTGCTCCAGCGTAGCGGGCACGTTTTGCGTCCTCGATACTGGTGATTCCCGATTCCGCAACAAAAATACAGTCGTCAGGAACAAGCTTTCGAAGGTTTTCGGCATTTGAGGTGTCGACTGAGAAATCGGTGAGATCACGGTTGTTTACACCGATAATGAGTGCATCCGAATCGACTGCTCGAAGGACTTCCTCTTCATTATGGGCTTCAACAAGCGCGTCAATGTAGAGCTCGTTGCAAATCTTTAGAGCCTGACGAAGCTGCTCATCGTTAAGGATCGCACAAATCAACAAGACCGCATCGGCGCCGAGGTTTTTCGCTTCGTAGATTTGATAAGGGTCGACAATGAAATCCTTGCGAAGCATAGGTGTCGAGACATCGTTTCTAACATCTGTGAAGATTTCGTCGGAGCCATAGAACCAGTGAGGTTCGGTAAGACACGAGATTGCATCAGCATCGCCGCATTCGTAATCTTCTGCGATCTCAAGATAGGGGAAATCCTCGGAGATTATGCCTTTGCTAGGCGAGGCCTTTTTTATCTCGGCGATGACGGAAAGCCCTCGACTTCGAAGTGCTTCTTGGAAGGTTTGATAGGCTCCTGTGCCCGGGGGAGCACCAGGTACAGGCGTAGGCATGCGATCTGCGATTGACAGCAGGCGCTCGTCTGGGACGACCTTTCGCCGCTGTTCAACTCTAAGGCGGGTGGATTGCGCTATCTCGTCGAGGATGTTTGCCATGTTGTCTCCGAATAACCTAGCTATTATTCGTTAGATGCCTTGATGTAGTGCTTGAGAACTGCTAAGGCAGCTCCGGAGTCTATCGCCTCAGTTGCACGCTTGATGCCTTCGGGTAGCGTCTCCACAGCGCCTGCACCATACAGCGCGCAGGCCGCATTCAGCACCACGCAATCGCGCTTAGGACCGCTCTCGCCTGCAAGGATTGCCTTCGTGATGGCGGCGTTTTCTTCAGGTGAGCCGCCCTTGATATCGTCTTTGCTTGCAAGCTTAAAGCCAAGTTGTTCTGGGTCTATTACAAATGAGTAATACTCGACATTTCCGTCTTCGTCGCGGGAAAACTTGCATGCGGAGGTCTTTGCCGAAATAGATACCTCATCAAGACAATCCTGACCGTAAACTACAACACCGCATTTAACGCCAAGATCGGAAAGTACATGCGCTAGAGGCTCTATCAGATACTCGTCGTAAACGCCCAGCATGAAAAGCTCTGGTTTTGCTGGGTTAGTAAGAGGCCCCAAGATATTGAAAACCGTTCGAATGCCAAGCTCTTTTCGGATAGCACCAACGTATTTCATTGAGGTGTGATATTTCTGTGCGAAAAGAAAACATATGCCAACATCGTCCAAAAGGCGGCAGGCAAGTTCAGGGCTTTGCTCGATGTTTACCCCAAGAGCCTCGAGGCAATCAGCCGCGCCGGATTTCGAGGATGCTGCGCGGTTGCCGTGCTTTGCTATCTTAACGCCACATGCTGCTACAACCATAGAAGCGGTAGTGGAAATGTTGAAGCTCATGGATTTATCGCCGCCTGTGCCCACGATTTCCATGACGTCTTTGTCATAGTCGACCGCTTGCGCATGGTCGCGCATGGCTTGTGCGCATCCGCTGATCTCGTCAGTTGTTTCAGCTTTGGCGGATTTCGTTGAAAGAGCTGCCAGGAATGCTGCGTTTTGTGTAGGGGTTGTCTCGCCCGACATAATCTCGTTCATTGTGTCGTAGGATTCCTGGTAGGTGAGGTCTTGCTTGTCTACGATCTTGATAATTGCTTCAGCGATCATTTTTGTCCTTTCTGGATCTATCGGGTTACTTATTTGAGGGTTTCAGGGATAGTGCGCTTTTTAAGCCACCGTCATTTTTGAAGCTCCAAGAAGTTCTCTAATATTTTGCTACCTAATGGAGTGAGTATTGATTCCGGATGGAATTGTAGTCCGAAAATCGGACGAGTTTTATGCTGAACGGCCATGACCTCTGCGTCTTTGGTTTGTGCTGTCAGGCGCAGGCAGTCTGGCAACGTATGCTCTTCTACGGCCAAGGAATGATATCTTGCAACTTGCACTTCGTCTTCCAAGCCGTAAAAAAGAGGGCATGACTTGTCTAGTTTGACCATGGAAGATTTTCCGTGCATCAGCTTTTTCGCATAGCCTACCTTTGCGCCAAAGGCTTCGCATATGGCCTGATGGCCAAGGCATACTCCAAGAATGGGGATAGTGTCTATCTGCGATGCGACATCTTCGCAAATGCCTGCGTCAGCTGGTCGGCCAGGGCCAGGCGAAAGAATAATCGAGGAAGGTTTCGCTTCTGCTAGCTGCTCAACCGTTAGTTCGTCGTTTCGCACGACTTTGATATTCGGGTCTATTTCTCCAACCATCTGATAAAGGTTGTATGAGAAGCTGTCGTAGTTGTCTATCAGGTAAATCATTTGCTTCCTTTGATTTGCAGCGTAAGTCTAGAAAAACTGGAGTATGCAGCCGCTATAGCCACTTGTCGTTTTCGCTTTCCGCAAGAGCACTCGTCATAGCCTTCGCCTTGTTTATGCATTCTTGGTATTCCGTTGGTGGAACCGAGTCGGCGACGATGCCTGCCCCAGACCTTACGAAGACCTTGCCTTCTTTTAAGTAGGCAAGGCGTATGGATATGCAGATATCCATGTCGCCTGTGAAAGACAAGAAGCCAATGGCTCCTCCGTATATTCCGCGTTTATTGTTCTCAAGTTCGTTGATGATCTGAGCCGCGCGAATCTTTGGCGCGCCAGAAAGCGTGCCTGCAGGAAGAATTGCGTCAACCGCATCTAGCGCGTTTTTGCCCTCTTTTAACTTTCCGCGTACGACCGATCCTATGTGCATGACATGCGAGAATCTAAGTATCTCGCGATAGCTCTCCAGTTCGACGCTTCCAAACTCGCTGACCTTCCCGATGTCGTTTCTGCCTAGGTCGACGAGCATGTTGTGTTCTGCAAGTTCCTTTTCGTCGGAGAGTAGTTCTTCTGCAAGTTCTGCATCCTCTTGCGCATTTGCGCCACGAGGGCGGGTTCCGGCAAGTGGAAACGTGTGCAAAATACCGTCTTTAAGGCTAACGAGCGTTTCTGGCGAGGAGCCTGCAATCTCGATATCGTCGGAGCAGAAGTAGAACATATAGGGAGAAGGGTTTGTTGTGCGAAGGCGCCTGTAAGTGTTAAACAGACTTCCCTCGTATGGCGCTGAAAGGCGGTTCGAGAGAACTACTTGGAAAATATCGCCCTCGCGGATATAGCGTTTTGCAGATTCGACCATTTGGCAGTATTGCTCTTTGTTGAAATAAGGGGTGAGCGGGGCAAGCATTTTTCCTACAGGCGGTGCCACAGGAGCCTCGTAGATTATCATGTCGGCGATTTTTTGCAGCTCGGTTTGCGCTAAGGAATAATTCGCCTGGATATCGTCAGCGTGAATGTTAGCGATAAGAACAATTTTTTGGCGTTGGTTGTCGAAGGCTATGACCTTGTCAAAAAGCATGAGATCGACGTCTTTGAAAGATTCGTCGTCTTGCGCATCGAGGTTAAGGCTGGGTTCTGCATATTTGAGATAGTCGTATGCGAAATACCCTACAAGTCCACCCGTAAAATGAGGCATGCCCTCAAGCTTGGGGCTTTTGTTCTCAAGAAGAACGTTGTTAATGATAGGGCGCGGGTCGCTTTCACCGCTAAACGAAAGTTCGCCGCCTCGTTTGACAGTGGTCTTTCCATTCAGACACGTAATTTCCATGGTTGGGTCGAAACCAAGGAAGGAATAGCGACCCCATTGGTGTGTATCATCGACTGACTCTAACAGATAACAGTGATGGCTGTGGCTTTTCAGGATCTGGATCACGCGAATAGGCGTGGTCATATCAGAATAGATTTCAATAGCGACAGGAATCGTGTTGAAGTCGGTGTCGTTTGCTATATGTTTGACCTCTTCAAGACTGGGATACATCATGAATCTCCTACGATTGTTTTAACAAACAAGATTTTAAGACATTGTCGCTATCGTTATGCAAATAATTGCATGAAGAATACCAGTATAAGCGCATTGGCAAAACGCTATAATCGTTCACAAAGAAAGGAGAGCACAATGGATGCAAAAGTTTACGAGCTTTTAAACGACCAGATCAACAAGGAGTTTTATTCGGCATACCTGTATCTGGAAATAGCCGACTACTACAAAGACCAAGGTCTTGACGGCTATGCGAACTTCTATTTCATTCAAGCAGAGGAAGAGCGCGACCATGCGCTTATCTTCCGTAAATACCTGCTTGATAACGACGAGGTTCCAGTCTTGAAGGCGATTGATGCGCCGAACAAAGAATTCCATGATTTCTTGGAGCCTTTGCAGGCGGCCTATGAACACGAGCAATACGTGACTGGGCTGATCAACAATATCTATAAGGCTGCGTTAGAAGTGCATGATTACCGTGCATGCAAGTTCTTGGATTGGTTTGTTGACGAGCAGATGGAAGAGGAAGACACGGCTCGCGATATGATCACAAAGATGCAGCTTTTTGGTGAGAGCCGCCATTCGCTATACGACTTGGACTTGAACCTTCAGGCTCGAACCTATCACACGCCTAGCCCACTTCAGGAATAATTTAGAAGATATCGCAAGTAATTAGCCTCTCCTTCACGTAAGCCTTGCCCGAAAGGCGCAAGATTAGCAAGAAGGAGAGGCTAATTTTTTTTTTCACCAAGAAGGTGGCTTTGAAACCTCGAAGGAGGGTGGCGACCATTCAATAATATGCTCGCTTTCAAGCGTTTTGGGCATATCAATAAGGCGTTGGTTGGAAGAGCCGCGCCACTCCAGTTCATATGATTGCAGGGATTCGATAAAAGGCCCATCAATAAGCACATCGATGTTTTCTAGGAAGGTAGCTATAGCAGGGTCTTCTTTGGCTCTTTCAAACAGCTCTTCTGCAAGGTAGCCGCTATATGCCCAAATATTGTAGCCATCTTCTTTAAGCTTTGCCGCCAAAGGGGCGCATTGCCAAGCTTGCTCAAAAGGCTCGCCACCAGAGAAAGTTACCCCAACAATAAGCTTGTTCGAAAGTATCTCATCTCGAATTTGTGCAAGCGTGTAAACCTCGCCGCTCTCTATGGGCTGACTTTCGGGATTATGACACCCAGGGCAGTGGTGCGAGCAGCCTTGAACGAATATCGAGAAGCGAAGGCCAGGGCCATCAACTATGGAATCTCCCACAAGGCCGTAGATGCGTATTTGTTCATCGCTTGCAGTTTCCCAAGCTGGTTGAAAAGTAATTTTCTTGGCCATTTAAGATCTCTTTATGATTCAGCCATCTTGTCTTTAAGTTCTATAATGCACTGTCTTGCGCGGTGTGCAACAGGGTCGGACGGTGCACAAGTGCGTTCGTCACAAACGACTTCCTGAGTGCCGGCGCCTATTATTTGGCATGCGAGAATGGCGGCATTTTTTGCTCCGTTGATGGCGACGGTGGCCACCGGCACACCGCTTGGCATCTGCACCATAGAAAGAAGTGAGTCTAGTCCTCCCAAGTCGCTTGTCTTCATTGGAACGGCGATGACGGGAAGTGGTGTGAATGCCGCGACGACGCCTGCCAAGTGAGCGGCTTTGCCTGCAGCGGCGATAATCACGCGAATGCCGCGCATATCAGCTTCTTTTGCCCACTTGTGAACGACCTCAGGTGTTCGGTGCGCGCTTGCGATTTTAACCTCATAAGGGATTCCGAACTCGTCAAGCTGAGTCATGCACGCTTCCATGGTTGGCTCATCGGACTTAGATCCCATGATTATGCCTACGATAGGGGCAGATGAGTCTGTCATTAAAACCTCCAAAGTATTAGGTAGCTTCATTGTATCGAAAAGACGAGAGATGAGCGTGCCGTGCTTTTAGAGCCTGATTTTGCACGAGTACAACGATAGCGCAAACAAATAATGGTGCGACGTCCAAGATAGGTACAATATAACGTGCATCATATACGGGGGCGACTAGGCAAAATGCCAGTAGAACCATAGCTGGAACAAACAAGGCTAAGCTTTTCAGGCGGTTACGCCATGCTGCGAAGACAAGGAGCGCAGGTATCCAAAGCGCATATGTGACTATGAGAAGCGGCAGGTCTAAGCCTGGAATTACCGCAATTTGTGAATAAGCCTCGTCAAGGCCGCTTCGCATCGAGTCAAGTTCGTCGGGGTTCCATAACATATAGCGATTATCATCGCCCATCTTGGTGTCAACTGTGACCATTCGAATATTTATATATGCGGTTGGTGCTACATAGAAACCCGCAAGAGAAGCGATCGCTGCGAAATAGGAATCGGGGTGGCGAAGCCCTTGTTCGATATATACCTGCAAGTAGTCGATTAATTCCTTAGGTGTCGCATCAAGGTTGTAGCGGTATTTAACCGAGTCTTCGAAATCAAATTCGTATTCGCTTGCGAGTTTGTCATAGTCAAGTACCTTGGATATGATATCTCGCTGTTCTGCGGTCACATCTTCTCCATAATCTACGATGTAGCGGGCAGTCTGTTGGAAAAGAGGCCCAAGGGTTTCTTGAAGGCCGCCTGCTTGGATGTTTAATGCGGGAAACACGATGACGGGAAATATGAAGAGTAGTGTAGTAGCGCAAATAAGACCCTGTGCAGCTAGCGCTTTGATAGAAGCTACAGCTCCTTTTCGTGTACTTGGACGCTGCCTTTTCAGACGGACGATAGTTGCGATGATACCAACAATGCAAGTAGCAATAACAACAAACAATCCTGTCTTTTTCGTCAGGCATAGCATGAGCGCGCACAAGCAGAAAAGTACGGCGTTTCGGGGTCGGTGCATAAGTTTTCCTTGTGTGCGGACAATTTCGAACAAGAACATGAAGTAAGGCACATAAAACAGACCAAAAAAGCTGTCTTTTACCATACATAGTGCCCATGTCGATATGAACGGCATGATTGCAAAGAACCAGTAGCCGATAAAGTTGAGTGTAGGTGGACTGCCAACCTTGCGCATGTAAGCGATCGCTGCTGTAAAGACGAAATTATGTGCAAGGCCTTGCAGGATACAGAACGTGGCAACGCCTGCCATCCAGTTGCCAGTAACCTGGTCGGAAACCCAGCCAAAAGCTCCGTAAACAAGCGTGGTGAATACGGGGTGATGATCAACAAGCCATGCGTCGGTAAGGGTCTGGTCGTAGATTTCTGCCCATGGAATAACAGAAATAGGATGGTTTTCTGGATAGACCTGAAAAATCTGGTAATAAGTATCCCAATAGGTTGCACCTGGGAAGTTAGCGATGTACCAAGGAAGCCAAAGAAGTGCCATAAGCAGCGAAAAGGCGATGATGCTTTTAGCTGTGAAGACAGGCGTTAGCTTATTGAAAAAGGCCTTAAGTTTGTCATGAAAAGTCGGAAGCTTTGGACCGACGAACAGGGCATCTTTTGCGTATGATGTGGCGCAGCGATAGATCAAGCCCTCAAAAAAGATGAACACTACGCCAAACACAGGCGTAAGAATTACCGTTAGCAGAATTTCTTGGGGCAAGTCGAGAATAGGCCAGCCTTCGCCAGCAACATAAGATATTCCAAAAATTGCACAGAAGCTGACCACAAGGGATAGCACAAAAAGCACTATCCAGTCTGATTTGCCCATGTCTTTGACGCGGCTTTTTATCATGGATCTTATGATAGCAGTGAGTGGGCGCCATCCTTTCTCCCTTACCCCAGTCAGATATTGCAGGTAAAGGGAAATCTTTTCTTGCAAGATTCAACGATGCCCTTTAAAATAAACGAACCGCGAAAGCGGCACATAAGGTCGGATAGCTCAGATGGTAGAGCAGCGGACTGAAAATCCGCGTGCCGAGGGTTCAAGTCCCCCTCCGACCACCATACACAACCGAAGGCCCCTTTTGGGGTCTTCGTATTGCCAAAGGCTATACGAAGGGGACTTGAACCCTGAGAAATTCTTTTTTAGAGCCTTCGCGTTTCGGGGCGAGACGGAGACGCAGGACTTACTCGCCTGTGTCGATGCGAATCTGGCTGGTCATGCCAGGGTCAAGGTTGCGGGACTGGATCCACCTAGTGTCATTTGGATCTTGCGCGGGAGGTGCAGCTTGCTGGTCAGGCGAGCCTTGCTCAATGCCGCTATCATCGTCAATACTGCAAGCCTGCTGGTTTGCAGGTTCAATGAGTGCCGACTGTACAAGTGCGGCGGTCAAAATCTTGTCACTGTCGACGCGTTCCATGATTTGCGGCCAAATCTGCTGGAAATCGAAATAGTCTATGCAATGCTCTTCTGCATATTGTGTAGCATCCTTGCGGGCTTCAACAGCAGCGCGCCTGTAAGCTTTCTTATCTGGGCGTGCTAAGCTGCGCAGAATGGCTGTAATAGCAATGCGTCTGCGTAGGCCTTTCCGTAGAAACGGGCCTGGGTATGGCTCAAGAGAGCCCGCTGTTACTTTTTGCAGGTCAATGAGCGAATGACTGTATTCCAGCTTGCTGTACTCGTAGAGCCACCTGTAGATGTCTTGTCTGAAACGTGCACCTTCATGTGTAGATTCAGGTGGAAGACGGCGAAGCTGCCATTGACTATCAAACCAGATGTCGCTTCCAAACATTCGCAGGTTAAGCATGTAGTCGAGGTCTTCTCCACGTGGTATCCACGGGTCGAACGCTAGGCGGCGAAAAGCTTCCTTATGAATGGCAAGGCAGCCACTGCAAACATGATTAGAACGCGATAGGCGCGGGCCTTTCATCGCGGATTTGATCCATTCATTGAAAGCAGAGCCTTGCTGCCAGAAATGGTTGTACCACTTGTCTTTCCATTTGGAGAGATATGAGCCTTCGTTGTTTATGTAATAGCCGGTTTTCGCAAGGATCGGGATACCGTTTTTTGTTAGTTTTCCAAGACCATATACTGCCTTTTTTAGGAAAAGCGGGTCGTCGGTGATCTCGTCGTCGTTGATAAACACGACCGCGTCGAAGCCAAGCACATTAGCAAGAAGCAGCCCAAGGTTATGGACAGCGCCGTATCCAACAAGGCCAATTTGGCGGCTGACGCGTTCGATGCCAAGCTGTTCGAGTCTTTCACGTGTGATATCCATCTCTTTGGCGCCTATCACAATTACGTTAAGAGATGGGTGCTGCATCGCGATGGCGCGAATTTTTGAGGTAGCCTCTTTTTCGACGCTACGGTCTGCTGCGACAAGCACAACAACCAACCCTATATCTTCAACACTTTCAAGGGAGTGCAAGCAACGTGAAAGCTCGCCGGGTTCTTCGATATTTGTGACATGATCATATCTTGCAACGACGTTTTTCGATTCGCTGCGTCGGCGTGGGCCAGAAGATACATATGTTGGAATTATTACTACAGGGTTCATGTTTTACATACCTACGGTCGCTGTTTGTTTTCATCTTATCATTAAGTGCGGAAACCAGGATGAAACGCTGCTTTTAGAGATCTTGGCACATGGGCTATTGATGATTGCTGGCGCGCAAACATATCTGCTCAGCAGATGCCCTATATCTTGCTAGTGTTTGACATGATCGGTGGGCGAAATGTTGTCTTTGGTAAGCAATAATTGCGCTACCCTTGTTTCATGAATATTTCCAAGGCTGAAGACACAAAGCGTTCAAATTTGCGGCTCTTTTCTGTCGAGGCGCTAATATGTTTTATTGCCTTGATAGGCATTGTGGCATGCATCCTCTCTTTTGTGTTTATTCATAGCAGGATGCTTGGCTTTAGTTTATCGATTATCGTTGTCGCTATTTGCATCGCGGTTATTGCCGCAATTTCCTTGAATCCCGAATCGATTCGTGCGCGCCAGACAAGCAATATGTTGCGCCTTTCCGGCCAGATGGTCGATATTATGGCTTCAGGCATGACACCAGATGTCGCACAAGCCATTTGTGCGTTGCTGCTACCGAACACCGCAGCTATTGCGGTAGCCATAACCGACACTACAACTATTCTTGGATATGTTGGCTATCGTGCAGCGTACAATCCTCAGGGCGCAAACATACGCACTCAAGCAACACACGATGCCATTAAAGACGGTCAAGTTCGCGTTATTCGTAATGTAGATGAAATTGGCTTGCCCGTAAATGATCGTCGAAAAAACAGCATTAACGGCGCGATTATTGTTCCGCTTCGCATTGGCAAGCAGATCCATGGAACGCTGAAGTTCTACTACAAAAGCCCGCGCAAAATAACCGAGACGCAAAAATCCATTGCTACAGGTTTTGGCAACTTGCTGTCTATCCAGCTGGCCGCCATCGAGCTTGAAAAGCAGCGCGAGCTTGCGACCAAAATGGAACTCAAGATGCTTCAAAATCAGATCAACCCGCATTTCCTTTTCAATACGATTAACACAATAGCCTCACTTATTCGCACAGATCCGTCGAAGGCTTATTTGCTCTTGCGCGATTTTGCTGTGTTCTATCGCGCGACGCTCGAGAACTCTCAAGACCTTATTTCGCTAGCACGTGAGCTTCAGCAGACCATTCGCTACTTTTCGTTTGAAACTGCGCGATTTGGCGAAGAACGTCTTGGGATGGAAGTGCGTGTTTGTGGCTTTGGTTCAGAAGAGGGCGACCTGCCGTCAGCTGCTATGTCCAATTCCGCGATTGATGCTAAGGTTAGCGAAAATAAGCCCGATACTGCAGAGCTAGATGTTTCGAAAATGAAGGTTCCGCCTTTTCTTTTACAGCCGCTTGTTGAAAATGCCGTCAAGCACGCGATGCCTGCAACAGGAAAGTTGACTGTAAACATCACCTCTGAGGTTGCTGGCAAAGATGTACTCATACATGTGGAAGATGATGGAGTGGGGATGACTGAAGAGGCAAGGCAAAATATCATGCATCCCGATTCTTCTACAGGGCTTGGCATTGCGGTGAAAAACGTGCATGATCGTATGCATGGGTATTTTGGCGAAAATGCCGAAATGATAGTCGAAAGTGAGTTGGGCAAGGGAACTGTTGTGACCTTGAGGTTCCCCGGCATGGTAGATACTTTAAGGAGCGAATGATGTCTTTCGTCTCGATTTTCTCCATTGTCGGAATAATCGTTCTCGCGTTGGCTGTGATCGCGCTTGCCATAATAGTTGCGGGAATTTCGTCGCGTTTGAAAGAGCTTACAGACGCTGTGATGCTTGAGCCATTGCAGGACAATCGCGAAATAGATTATTACGATGACATATATAGTATGCCGCCTCAGAACATGGATGATACTAGCGTAAGCGACGAGTTTTTTGAAACATATCGTGACCGAGATAACGCTGAGAACTATTCCAGAGGTCGCGGAAAGCCTACAATTCCTTTTGGAACCGACAGAAACGTGCAAGATCGCAGGCGTGAGACCTATGCGGAAAACGTCGCTGATTCCGAATACGACCCAGATTCAATAGATTTCACCCGTGTGAAGGGCTACAGGCACTTCAACGAAAGACGTTAATGTGCCTATAGGCGGTGCTAGCGGCATGGATGGTGCTAGTGGTATGGGTGGCGCCAGCGGTATGGGTGGCGCCAGCGGTGCTGTATTTGTCGAATTTATGGGACGCCGTTGCGCGCAATAAGGTAGCTTTTAGGTTTACGCTTTCAGCTTTGCTTTAGCCTTCGTTTCTTATTTTGTTTCCCATATGCGCACGTCGCACTCGTAAATATGTTCTTCACCAAGAGGGGTATAGTCGATGTTAGAGTAAGTGACCACTTTGTCGACAGGTCCTTCTGAAGCAAGATACTCGCCATAGTCTTGTAGTGTGTATTCTGGCTCGATCGAGAAGTATTTTCTATTAATAAGGTCAACACCTGCAACAACACTGGTTGATTTCACTATGAAATAATCGTTCATCCATGCTGGCGATGTATAAGGCGAGCGCGGGAAGCGGAACCATTCCCCAAAGGCTTTGTCTTCTTCAACGGTGTTTTCCGTATTGCTAGTAGTGTCGTTTTCGTCAATGTTATAGACGGGTGCGTCTTTTCCGCTAGACACATAAGTTCCCAAGTTGGAAATGCCGTCTCCGTAGCTGTAGATGCTTTCGAAGGAAAAGCTGAAGCCTGCAGGTCCATATGCGACATAATTTGGCTTCATTCCTGACGGTAGCGCCAGCGCGCTTTCCACAATTCCGCTTTCTGCATTTATATAGGTGAGTTGATAGTAAGCGCCCGAGCCTGATTCTAGCTGCGCACGTGGCGCGATGGCTATCCCGTTTTCTGCAGGAGATGGCGCGCAAGCAAAGCTTCCCGTAGTCTCATATACACATTTCGCATTGCTTTGGTCTTCGCCGAATTTTACGCGCATCAGCATGCTATTTGAGCCATTTGATTGGCTGTTCGCCGAAGGTGTTAGCTGCCAGAAAGCGTAATCTCCGCAAACTGCTAGGGAAGGTGTCTGCCACGAGTCGTCACCCTCATCTGCAAGTTTTGCTTGTCCTAATTGCTTGCCATTAGAAGATACCGTTGCGGTATAGATGCGCCATTTCTTGTCTAGTATGTCGGCTTCTACCCAAACTGCACCTTGCGAATTCGCGCGAACATCAAAGATGTGGAAGCCCTCCGCTTGGCCGACTGCCTTTTCGCAAACGGTGTGCACGTTGCCAGATGTAAGTGACAGCAAGCCTATCTGGGTGAGGGGAGAGGCGGTATCGCAAGGTAGTAAACAAGCAGCAATCTTGTTGTCGTTTGCCCAGATAAGGGTTCCATAGGGAAGGTGCGCGCGAGCAGAGCGCTTCACGACTTTAGAGGTTTTCTCTATAAACGAGCAATCTTCGGTGGTAAAGGTGGTGTCTTCGGCAACGGAAAGCACAGCGACTGAGCCAAGTTGTGTTTGAATAGTGTCGACATTTGCAAGTTGAGCCGATAGTTCTGAGTCGGAAGTGTCTGTGTGCACGGCTTGCGCATCAGTGTCGTCTTTGGCATTACTTGCAGATATGGAAGACGAGGCGCAACCGAGTGCGCAAAGAGCTGCTCCCACAGCAGCAGAACCTGTACCGTATAGGAATGTGCGGCGAGAGATGTCAAGCGGCGTCTTATTTATTGAAATCATTCGAGTATTATGTCATTCCGTTTGCGCATTGTCAGCCTGTGCCATCAAAAGCTACAATTACTGCCAGCAATTAGCAAGGCGTGCATATGCGTTTTATTCATCGCATATGTCAGAGTGTAAAATGACATTTTAGAATAATCTTCAAATTGAATGCGAAGCAGGTTTTGCTAAAGCAGGTCTTGTAAGGCAAATTCTGCAGAACGAAGAAGGTGTGACAATGGTTTCTACGTCACCAAGAATATTGCTAGTCGAGGATGAAAAAAATATTCGCGAAGCCGTTACGGCCTATCTTGTACGGGAAAAATACGTAGTTTCGGCTGTCGAAGATGGGCAAGTGGCTCTTGATGAGTTTGCGAAACATGATTTCGACCTCGTGATTCTCGACCTCATGCTTCCCACAATATCGGGCGAGCGAGTTTGTAGATCCATTCGCGAGACCTCCACTGTCCCGATAATCATGCTGACCGCTAAAGGCGAGATCGAAGACCGCATCATTGGTCTTGAGCTTGGTGCCGACGACTATCTCGTGAAGCCGTTTAGCCCGCGCGAGCTAGTTGCTCGTGTGCGCGCATTACTTCGCCGTGCGAACACCGACCGAGACAATGCTCATGACACCATGGAATTTGGCGATCTCGTTATTGACCTTAGCGGGCATCGCGTCTTGCTAAAAGGGTCCGAGATTGACCTTACTGCAAGCGAGTTTAAGCTTCTTATGACCCTTGCCCGCTACCCCGGGCGCGTTTTCTCTCGAATGGAGCTTGTGGAAAAGGTTCTTGGCTACGATTTCGAGGGATATGAGCGCACGATCGATTCGCACGTGAAGAACCTTCGCGCGAAGTTGGGAGATAATCCTCGCGATCCGAAGTGGTTGCATACCGTGCACGGTGTAGGCTATCGTTTTGAAGACACTTCCCAAAGATAGTCTTTAACTTCTGTTCATATGGGCACAGGCGGCACTGACAATATCGTCGAAGAGCGCGACACTGAGCAAGGCAGAGTTCGCTATTCCTTTCGCACATATGTGATCGCAGGCTATGCGGTCGTTGCAGCGGCAACAGCTATATCGATCATTGCGATCGTTGCAACGGTGTTCAATATGTACTTCGAAAACTATGTTGGAAACGAAGCGATGTCTAGGTTAGATATGGCGTTTCGCGATGAAACTTACCGGGCACTTATCGTTGCAGGCATTGTAGCTACGCTTATCGCACTATGCTTCGGGTATTGGTTTTCTCGCATTCTTACCGCCCCAATCAACAAGATCTCGCGCACAGCCAAGGAAATATCCAAGGGTAATTTGGCTGCTAGAACAGGCATTACCGGCAATAACGAAATTGCGCGCCTAGGCGAGACTTTCGACAACATGGCAGCATCTATAGAACGTGATAGCGACCACGAAAGACGCCTTACTTCAGATGTCGCGCACGAGTTGCGCACCCCTTTGATGGCTATACAAGCAACTGTCGAGGCAATGATCGACGGCGTCTACAATCGCGACGACAAACACTTGCAGCTTGTCGACGACGAAGTCAAGCGTCTGTCGCGTATGGTGGATGCGCTTCTGAAGCTGTCTAGGTTAGAGAATCGCTCGAAGCCCATGAAGCTTGTGTCGAACGATTTAGGAGAACTTGCCGCACAGGTGGTGGCAACACATGAGGCTTTGGTAATTGATTCTGGATGCGTCATCGACCTTCACGATCAGGGAAGCGTTTTCGCATTATGCGACAAGGATATGATTCGCCAAGCTCTTGCTAACTTGATTTCGAATGCGATTCGATACAACGAGCCCGGGGGGCGCATTGATATCTATGTTCGTAAATCTGGCGAATGGGCTGAAATCGCTGTACAAGACACAGGTATAGGACTTGACAGCGAAGAGGCAAAGATGGTTTTCGAGCGCTTTTGGCGAGCCGATGTTGGCAGGGGACGCAAAAACGGTGGCCTTGGCATAGGGCTTTCGGTGGTACGTGAGATAGTTTCTCAGTGCAATGGCCAGATTTCTGTTGAGGGTGAAAAAGGCGTAGGATCTACGTTCACAATCAAGCTACCTGTTGCATAAAGGTGCAAGTAAAAATCTTATTTCAGGATTATCTGAATTGATGGGACATGGATTAGAGCGCTCGTAGATGCCATGTGGCAAGACGAAACTTTTCCCCATCATATTTTCGAATTGCAAAAATGCATAGCGTATTATTATTCATCTTGAAGATAACAAATTGAAATTTCGGTGAACGGTACCAATAAGCATTATAATAGGACGGGTTTCAGCTTTATGAAATAGAAGGGTTAACTTAAATGTTGAAAGCAATGATTGTCGACGATGAGGCTCCTGCACGTTCAGAACTTGCTTATCTGTTAGGAGAAGTTGGCGGAGTAGAGGTTGTGACCGATGCAGCAGGGGTTCGGGAGGCCATCGAAAAACTCAAGAAATATCCTGTCGACGTCATCTTTTTAGATATCAATATGCCCGAGGCTACGGGCTTGCAATTTGCTGAGGCTCTAAAACACCTGAAATTCCCGCCACTTGTGGTCTTCGTTACTGCTTATAGCGAATATGCAGCAGACGCCTTCGAAGTTAACGCTATCGATTATCTTCAGAAGCCTGTCGAAACTGAGCGCCTTGCGAAAGCTGTCCAGCGCGTGCACGATCAGGTTGCGCTGCAGGCGCAGGCTCAGCGCAACGAGAGAATCTCTGTGGAAAAGGGCGGCAAGAAGATCCTTATCGGAATCGATACGATTCGCTTTGTGAAGGCTCGCGACGATTATGCATATCTGCAAACAGACACCGATCGCTACTTTTCAACTGTAAGCTTAGCCCAGCTCGAGAAACGTCTTGAAGGTCATGGCTTCTTCCGAGTACATCGCGCTTATTTGGTCAATCTTTCGATGGTTGAGGAAGTCGAATCCATCAAGGGAGGCACGCTGTCACTAACCCTTACTGGCGTGGAAGAGAAGATTCCCGTTAGCCGCCGTCGCGTGGCGAGCTTGAAAAAGGCTTTGGGGCTCTAGCTTTTAGTAAGGGGCATTCGCTTCCCCTGCCCTGAAAACACCTGCAATACAAATCCCGCTTTTTGAAAGTCAATGTTATACTTGCATGGTCTTTTTGCCCGGGTGGTGGAATGGCAGACACGTCGGTCTCAAAAACCGATGCTCTCTGAGCGTGCGGGTTCGACTCCCGCCCCGGGCACCATATCTATGTATCAGGCTCATCTGTCAAAGCCGGCGTGATTTGCTTCATTCGAAACTCCATAAAATCTACATAATTCGTAAAAAAACTTCTTGACACTGGCTAAAGTCTAAGCTAGCTTAAACCATCACGCGCTTTTTTCAGAACAAGGCAATTTCTGTGTTGTTTTTGGAAAAAATACAGCGTGAATAAACATATATAAGCAAGGGGAAAAGTCGGATCAGGGCACCCCGCGCAAAAGGGAAAGCTTTTCGCTTACCAAACAAGTAAAGGTAAAAGGAGGAAGGGCTTCGTGGCTAAGGCTAAGACAGAAAAGAAGCCGGCGAGCGACCTATATCGCGAACGCCGAAGCTTCGCAAAGATTCCTGACGTCATGGACCTGCCGAACCTTATCGGCATCCAGACGGAGAACTTCGAATGGTTTAAGACTGAGGGCATCGCGCAAGCATTCCGCGACATTGGTCCTATAGAGTCGAATACGAAAGACTTGGTACTGGAGTATGTGAGCCACTACTTCGAAGACCCGCTTTTTACGATTGACGAGTGCAAGGAAAAGGACGTGACCTACGAGGCCAAGCTTAATGTGGTCTTCAAGTTTACGAACCGAAACACTGGAGTGCAGAAGGAAACCACGGTCTTCCTTGGCGACCACCCGATCATGACTCCGCGTGGCACGTTTATTATCAACGGCACAGAACGTGTTGTTGTTTCTCAGCTTGTTCGTTCGCCAGGCGTTTACTTTGGTCAAGACCGCGATAAGACTTCCGATCGCATCATATATAACGCAAAAGTTATTCCAAGCCGTGGTGCATGGCTTGAATTTGAGACTGACAAGCGCGATCTGCTTTCTGTACGTATCGACCGCAAGCGCAAGCAGCCAGCCACGCTGCTTGTTCGTGCACTTAATCTAGCGGAAACCAACGAAGAGATTATCGAGCTTCTGGGCGACTCCGATATGGTTCATCGCACGCTAGAGCGCGACCCTGCCACCACGCGCGAGGAAAGCCTAATTGAGCTTTACAAGCGCTTCCGTCCCGGCGAGCCGCCAACAATAGATTCTGCCCGCACGCTTCTCGATGGCCTTTTCTTCAACCCGCAACGCTACGACCTAGCGAAGGTCGGTCGCTATAAGATAGGCAAAAAGCTGGGCGTAGATCCTGCCTCCAAAGATTCCTCAACACTTACTAATGAAGACATCATTCGCACGATGCGCTACATCATCAATTTGCATGACGGGGTTGAGGGCTATCGCACCGACGATATTGACCATTTCGGAAACCGTCGTATACGTACGGTTGGTGAGCTCGTGCAGAACCAGTTCCGCATTGGTCTTTCGCGCATGGAACGCGTAGTTCGCGAGCGTATGTCGCTTCAAGAGACCGACGATATCAACCCTAATGACCTCATCAACATCCGCCCGATTACGGCAGCGGTCAAGGAATTCTACGGAAGCTCCCAGCTTTCGCAGTTCATGGATCAGTCAAACCCAGCGGCAGGCATCACACACAAACGCCGTCTTTCCGCGCTTGGTCCTGGCGGCCTTTCCCGCGAGCGTGCAGGCTTTGAAGTTCGTGACGTTCATACCTCGCATTATGGGCGCATGTGCCCAATCGAAACTCCTGAAGGTCCTAACATTGGTTTGATTGGCTCTCTTGCAAGTTATGCCCGTGTTAACGAGTTTGGCTTCATCGAAAGCCCTTATAGGCGAGTAGTAGATGGCAAGGTTACAGACGAAGTTGATTACCTCACGGCAGACGAAGAAGAAAACTACATCATCGCGCAGGCAAACGATATGTTTGACCCAAAGACCCGCGAGTTCGGCGAATATGACAAAGACGGCAAGTGGGTTCCTGCAGCCCGTGTTCTGTGCCGTACGAAAAACGCCAAAGGCGAGTTTGGCGAACCAGACGAGGTTGACCCCATGCTCGTTAATTACATGGACGTTTCTCCGCGTCAGATGACATCGGTAGCTACCTCGCTAATTCCATTCCTTGAACACGACGACGCAAATCGCGCACTCATGGGTTCTAACATGCAGCGCCAGGCAGTGCCGCTTTTGCGTCCCGAAGCGCCGCTTGTAGGTACTGGCATCGAGCATCGCATTGCGGTTGACTCAGGCGAGATGCTTATCGCTCAGCATTCCGGTTCTGTTGACTACGTCGACGGTGAGACGATCATTATCTTAAACGACGACGGCGAATACGATGAATACCTCATTCCTAAGTTCCAACGTTCAAACCAGTCTGGAGCCATCAATCACCGCCCGCTAGTTCGCCAAGGTGACCGCGTCGAGGTAGGCGATGTGTTAGCTGATGGTCCTAGCTGCGATCATGGCGAGCTTGCCCTGGGCGCGAACCTAATGATCGCCTACATGCCTTGGGAAGGCTACAACTACGAGGACGCTATTATCGTTTCCGAGCGAGTGGTTTCAGAGGACTTGCTTACCAGCATCCATATTGCCGAGTATGAAGTTGATGCGCGTTCGATCAAGCTTGGCGACGAGGAAATCACCCGTGAGATCCCCAATGTTTCAGAAGATATGATCACCGATCTTGATGAGGACGGCATCATTCGCATTGGCGCAGAGGTTTTCCCTGGAGACATTCTGGTTGGCAAGGTCACTCCGAAGGGCGAAAGCGAGCCGTCTTCAGAAGAGCGCCTGCTTCGAGCTATCTTCGGCGCTAAAGCACACGAAGTTCGCGATACTTCACTTCGAGTGCCACACGGCGCTGGCGGTCGCGTTATTGGTGTTCTTCGCTTTAGCTCTGAGGCGGGAGACAAACTTCCTCCGCAGGTAAACGAGCTCGTACGTGTTTATGTGGCGCAAAAGCGCAAGGTACAGCAAGGCGACAAGCTTTCCGGTCGCCACGGCAACAAAGGCGTCATCTCGCGCGTTCTTCCTGTAGAAGACATGCCGTATTTGGCAGATGGTACCCCAATTGATGTCATCTTGAATCCTTTGGGCGTGCCTTCGCGTATGAACGTTGGGCAGCTGCTTGAAAACCACCTGGGCTGGGCCGCGAAATGGGGATGGTCAGAAGACGACCCTGACGAAGTGGTCGAAGGCCCTGTCTATGTTTCCACACCTGTTTTCGACGGCGCAACCGAAGAAGAGATCTCGGATGCGATTATCAAGGCAAACCGCAACCTGATCAACAAAAACCATGCCAAGTTTGGCGATAAGGCTCGCGACGAATTCGTCCCGCAGCTTACCCCAACTGGTAAAACTTGGCTCTACGATGGTCGCACAGGCGAGAAGTTCCGCGAACCTATCACCGTGGGAGCTACATACATCCTAAAGCTAGGCCATATGGTCGACGACAAGATTCATGCTCGTTCAACTGGTCCTTACAGCTTGATTACCCAGCAACCTCTTGGTGGCAAGGCGCAATTCGGCGGGCAGCGCTTCGGCGAGATGGAGGTTTGGGCACTTTACGCTTATGGTGCCTCGAACGTCCTGCAAGAAATTTTGACCGTGAAATCAGACGATACCGCTGGGCGCGTGAAAAGCTACGAGGCTATCGTCAAGGGTGAAAACATCCCGGCTGCAGAAGTGCCTGAGTCCTTCAAGGTTTTGGTGAAAGAGATGAAATCGCTTTGCCTAAACGTAGAACTCGAAGGCGATCATGGTCGCGTGGATGCCAACCTTGATATAGACGAGGGTGACGAAGACCGTGCGGTTTATGAGACGTTTGGTTCAGACGACAGCGATGGCAATGACCAACGTGCAGAAGAAATTGATGATATCGCTGCTGAATTAAGCGAGCTTCTTTCCGGAATTGATGTGGATGATGTTGACGGGGACGAAGCAGCAGGTTCTTTAGATAGCGCGATAGCAAATATTGCCAATTCCGCTGATGGCGATAGAGCCTCATCGCCTATAGCAGATGAAACTGTAAATAGGGCGACATTTAATGATAATAGCCAAGCACTAGATGACCTGGCAGACCTGCTTGGCCAGGGAGAGGAGGAATAAAATGGCAAATTCCGCAAATGCAGAATTCGACGTTCGTAACTTCGACGCCATCCGCATCTCCTTGGCAAGTGCCGAGGACATTCGCAGTTGGTCTCGCGGCGAGGTTAAGAAGCCTGAGACCATCAACTATCGTACGCTCAAGCCTGAAAAAGACGGTTTGTATTGCGAGAAGATTTTCGGGCCAACGAAGGACTGGGAATGCGCGTGCGGCAAGTACAAGCGTATTCGTTTCAAGGGCATTGTTTGCGAGCGCTGTGGCGTGGAAGTTACGCGCAGCAAGGTTCGTCGCGAGCGTATGGGTCATATCGAACTGGCCGCTCCGGTGTCCCATATTTGGTACTTTAAAGGAAGTCCATCCCGCTTGGGATACCTGCTTGATATCCCGCCTAAGGACCTTGAGAAGGTTCTATACTTCGCTAGCTCAATTATTACTAGCGTTGATAGTGAGGCGCGCGACGAAGACGCAGAAGAACTTCGCGATGAACTTACAGCAGATCTAGCCGAACTTGATGCTGAGCGTGACCGTCTTATTGCGGCTACTCGCGCGATGTCGTCAGAATACATTCCAGAAGAAGACGACATGCTGGACGAGGAAGACCTCGAAGACCGCTTGACGCCTGAAGAGGTAGAGGCCGAGATCGCTGATCTTTATGAAGAGTTCAACGAGCGTAAAGCCCTTCGTGCCGATGCTCTTGATGCGTTTATGCGTATCGAGCCCAAACAGCTCATTTCTGACGAAGCTCTTTATCGCGAGATGCGCGCCAACTACCGTGATTACTTCACGGGTGGAATGGGCGCTGAAGCGGTTCGCGACCTTCTTGATGCAATCGACCTTGAGGCTACTGCAGAAGAGCTTCGCGAGATAATCTCGACTGGCAAGGGGCAGAAACGCACAAAGGCTATAAAGAGGCTTAAGGTAGTTGACGCATTTCTGAAGTCCGACAATAAACCGTCCGACATGATTTTAGATGTGATCCCGGTGCTTCCTCCCGATTTGCGCCCGATGGTTCAGCTGGATGGTGGTCGTTTCGCCACATCAGATTTGAACGACTTGTATAGGCGCGTGATCAATCGCAACAAGCGTCTGAAGCGCCTGCTTGACCTTGGCGCTCCCGAGATCATCGTTAACAACGAAAAGCGCATGCTGCAAGAGGCTGTTGACTCGCTGTTTGACAACGGCCGCCGTGGTCGCGCGGTTACAGGCCCTGGCAACCGTCCGCTGAAGTCACTTGCCGACATGCTGAAGGGCAAGCAAGGCCGCTTCCGTCAAAACCTTTTAGGCAAACGTGTAGACTATTCTGGCCGTTCGGTAATCGTAGTTGGCCCTCAGCTGAAACTTCACCAGTGTGGCCTGCCAAGCCAGATGGCACTCGAGCTGTTCAAGCCATTCGTTATGAAACGATTGGTAGAGCTTGAATATGCTGTGAATATCAAAGCGGCTAAGCGAGCGGTAGACCGTGGCGCGAACCGTGTTTGGGACGTGCTAGAAGAGGTTATTGCCGACCATCCGGTTTTGCTGAATCGTGCTCCTACTTTGCACCGCTTGGGCATTCAGGCCTTCGAGCCGGTACTTGTAGAAGGCAAGGCAATTCGTTTGCACCCACTTGTTTGCACTGCTTTCAATGCTGACTTCGATGGCGACCAAATGGCTGTTCACGTCCCGCTTTCTGCGCCTGCTCAGGCCGAGGCTCGCGTGCTGATGCTTTCTACCAACAACATAAAGTCGCCTGCTCACGGCCGCCCGCTAACTGTGCCTACGCAGGACATGATTATTGGCTTGTATTACTTGACTGCCATGCGCGATGGTTTCCCGGGAGAGGGACGCATTTTCGCCGATATCGACGATGCGCTGACCGCCTATGAGGCCAGAGCCGATCTTGACCTGCAAGCCAAGATCGAGGTGCGCCTGCGCGTGCCTTGCAAGGTAGCCACGGCTTTCGAGCAATATGAGGAACATCTTGCAGGCGATCGTATCGTGACGACGGCTGGGCGCATTATCTTTAACGAAGTGCTTCCTTCAGACTTCCCGTTCTTGAACTACGAAATGAACAAGAAGGAAATTTCGCGCCTGGTCGAGAAGGTATGCAACACATACGAACTTTCAGAACTGCCAAGCATTTTGGACGGACTTAAGGACGCAGGCTTCCATTACGCAACACGTGCAGGTGTAACTGTTAGCGTTTACGACGCCACTATTCCGCCGAACAAGGGCGAGATTTTGGCTGCAGCAGATGAAAAAGTTGCCGCTATTGATGAGGACTATGAGATGGGTCTCATGTCTGATGAAGAGCGCCATAAGCAGGTTGTTGACGTTTGGAACGAAGCCAATGAGGAAGTCGGCGATGCTATGGCCGATAACTTCGATCGCTTCAACCCCATCTATATGATGGCCTTCTCGGGCGCCCGCGGCAACATCAAGCAGATTCGCCAGCTCGCTGGCATGCGTGGTTTGATGTCCGATCCGAAAGGCGAGATCATTGACCGCCCGATCAAGGCAAACTTCCGTGAGGGCTTAAGCGTGTTGGAATACTTTATTTCCACACATGGTGCTCGTAAGGGTTTGGCAGACACCGCTTTGCGTACCGCTGACTCGGGCTATCTAACTCGTCGTCTTGTGGACGTTGCGCAGGACGTTATCATTCGCGAGATTGATTGCGGTACAACTGAAGGCGTGCTCTACAACGTGCGCAACGATAAAGGCGACCTAGATGAGAACCTGATTGGGCGTTGCGTTAATGAGCCTGTGGGTGATTCGAATGGCGAGGTACTCTTCGACACCGGCGACTACATTACTTGCATAGATGATCTACGCAAACTTGATGCAGAAGGCATCGAGCAGGTGAATATCCGCACAATTATGACTTGCCATGCCGAACATGGTGTTTGCCAAAAGTGCTATGGCTGGGATCTGGCCACTGGTCGCCCGGTAAATATCGGCACGGCCGTTGGCATCATTGCAGCGCAGTCCATTGGTGAGCCAGGCACGCAGCTAACCATGCGTACCTTCCACACTGGTGGAGTTGCAGGCGAGGATATTACGCACGGTCTTCCCCGTGTACAAGAGCTTTTTGAGGCACGTAAGCCAAAGGGTCAGGCTGTTCTGGCAGATATTTCTGGAACGTTGCAAATTTCAGGCGACAAGTCATCTAAGGTTCTTACGATTCATGACGAAGAGGGTAACATTCGCGAGTATGTGGTGTCGCCGCGCGTGACGATGATGCCTGGTGTGACCGACATGTGCCAGGTTCATATTGGCCAGCAGCTCACCAAGGGCTCTGTGAACCCACACGACCTACTTCGCCTTACCGACCCGAACACGACTCTGCGCTACATAGTGCAGCAAGTTCAGGGCGTTTATGTGTCACAGGGCGTGGATATCAACGACAAACATATCGAAGTTATCGCGCGCCAGATGCTTCGCAAGGTGGCTGTCTTAGACGCTGGCGATTCCGATTTGCTGCCAGGACGTCAGATGAACCGCTACCAGTTCGAGCGCATCGCCAACGAGCTGATTGCCGAGGGCAAAGAGCCTCCTGTTGGCCAACCCTTGATGCTTGGTATCACGAAGGCTTCTCTTGCAACAGATTCATGGCTGTCGGCTGCATCTTTCCAAGAGACAACCAAAGTTCTAACCGATGCTGCCATAGAAGGACGTGTTGACAATTTAGCTGGGCTTAAAGAGAACGTTATTATCGGTAAGCCAATTCCTGCTGGTACAGGATTAAAGCGTTATCGCGACGTTCGCTTGACTTACAAGGGCGTGCCTATAGAAAAGAAGGACGAGAAGGAAGAATTGCCGGACTATGCGCCAGACGCTCTGCGCACGCTTGAGGAATTGATTCCGCAGCCCGAGGAATGGGCATTCGAGAACAATGGCTATTTCGGTGGTGGAGGATACGGTGGTATCTACAACTCCTTCTCGCGTTCAAGCGCTGGTGCGAATCTGACCGAGGAACAGGCTCGACTGTATATTTTCGACGATATCGGGGTATCGCAGCGCTGGGCCAACAAGTTCAGCGAGGCTGGGATCGAGACCGTTGGCGATTTGGTTGGTCATACCGAAGACGATCTTATGCGTATCGAAGGTATTGGTGTGAAGGCTATTGAAGAACTTCGCGCAGGCCTTGAAGAACGCGATTTGATGTTTGTGATTGAGGATGACCTTAACGCAACAAGTGACGATATGTCACAGTTGCTAGATATGGTCTTTTCTCCGGACGAGACAATCATGATAGGTGGCGACACACCTAGCTATAACATCGACGAAGGCGAGATGATTGGCGAGAGTCTGCCGGCTCGTAGCTACCATCGAAACCTAGACGAGCTTGATGAGCTGCTGGGAAGCATGGGGAATTTGGGCTTTGGTGTAACCGATGGCTCAGAAGAGTCTGGCGGCACAGATGAAAGCGATAGTGAAGCCGACGACTAATAATTAAGCTAGGACGGAGCGGGGGAAACACCCCCGTTCCGCTTATTTGAGCAGGTAATAGATTTCCATTTCATATAAGCAAGGAAGTGTGATGGACTCAAAGACTTTCATACCTGAAGGTGAGATTGGTGCAGACTGCCAAATTGGCTTATCGCTTCAGGTGCTTGCAGATACCATCGAGGCGCGAAAGTGTGCTGGTGAAGAAAGCTATACCTATAGGTTACTAAATGGCAAGCTGGATACTCTTCTGAAAAAACTTACTGAAGAGGCAGGCGAGGTTGCTCTTGCTGCAAAAGAAGCGGAATTGCTGGATGTGTATTCCGGTGACGCTTCTTTAAATGATGCAGCACTTGACCATTTGCGCTACGAAGCCGGAGATGTGGTCTACCATCTACTGGTTATCCTGCAGCGTTTCGGCATATCAATTGATGAATTGGCAGCAGAGATGAATGCGCGTATGAGCGAAGATACGCTTGCTTTGCACGAAGGAATGGTTCGTCTCAAACCGCAGCATGTAAACAGAGGCAAATAGATGAGCAATGGCTTGGCTTTCGTAGAACCAGGTTTGTTTCACCCTTTTATATTTGACTTTTGGCATATATAGAGCGTGGACGTACTCCTAATAAAACTCACCCATTAAGGAGAGATAATTCAAATGGCAAGGCTTTTCGGGACTGATGGCGTGCGAGGCATCGCCAATGTTGAACTTACCAACGAGATTGCATACAGGCTTGGCCAGGCATCTGTGCTGTTCCTGGGTAAGACGATTGTTGTGGGAAAGGACACACGCCTTTCAGGTGACATGCTTGAATCGGCAATGATTGCAGGCATCGCAAGTGCAGGCGGAACAGCACTTCTCGCAGGCGTAATTCCCACTCCTGCAGTTGCGCTGCTTGTTCGCAAGTTAAACGCTGCGGGCGGTGCTGTTATTTCTGCATCGCATAATCCTCCCGAATACAACGGCATCAAGCTTTTTGACACACAAGGCTACAAACTGCCCGATGCTGTTGAGGATGAGATTGAGGCCTTCATTAAAGAAGGCGGTCTTGAAGAGCGTGGGCTTGCGGATATGTTGCAAGGGTCTGATCTAGGCTTTGCCGTGAAGCTGAGTGATGCGGCAGAGATATACATTTCGCATGCAGTTAACTCTATAAGTGAGCAAGACATAAATTTCGATGGCATGACTATCGCGCTTGACACTGGTCATGGAGCATCTAGCGAGACAAGCCCAGAGGCCTTGCGTCGACTTGGTGCTGAGGTGTGCGTTATCAACGACGACTATGATGGCACAGATATCAATGTGGAATGTGGGTCGACGCATCTAAAGCCGCTGAAAGACTTGGTCAAAAAGACGGGCGCCGATGTGGGAATCGCACACGATGGTGACGCCGACCGCGTGATGCTTGTGACACCTGAAGGCGAAGAGATTGACGGCGATATCATGGAAGCGGTGCTTGCGCTGGACATGAAAGCGCGCGGCGTGCTTTCAAAAGATACGATTGTTACCACCGTTATGAGCAATTTAGGTCTTAAGCGTGTGATGGAGGACGCTGGAATTACGGTCGTGCAGACAAAGGTGGGCGATAGATACGTACTTGAGGAGATGTGCGCGAATGGTTTCTCGATTGGCGGGGAACAGTCTGGGCACATGATTTTGCTGGATCACAATTCCACAGGCGATGGCCTGATGACGGCCGTGCAGTTTTTGGCCGCTGTAAAGCGAGGCTATGAAAGTGTGGAAGAAGCTGCGCACGTGATGACTAGATTTCCTCAGGTGCTAATTAATGTACATGTGAAAGACAAGCACGCTGTTGCACAAGAGCCCGCGGTAAACGAAGCTGTTTCTGCGGCTGAGGATGCGCTTGGTGCAGACGGGCGAGTTCTTTTGCGCGCGAGTGGAACCGAGCCGGTCGTTCGTGTGATGGTGGAAGCGGCTAACGCGCAAGATGCCCAGACGCATGCAGAAGCTATTGCCGCTGTAGTTGAGCGCTTCTAGTTAAGCTTGAATTGAAAAAGTTTTTTCTGCAAAAGCTGCGCTCATGTTTTAAGGCAAGGGCGCATTGCCGCTTTATGCGACCAGCTAAACGTGTTAAATATTAAGGGACAAAGCTTTGATCCATTTTTGCTGAAGATTGGATAAAAATGGCCGATATACAGCTTAGATTCAACAAGGATATGCTTGTGTTGTCGACACCTGTAGATGCGCAGCTTAAACGTGTAGGCATGAATTTCGATCGCGATAACGAACTCGCTCTTCTGCTAGAGCCTGAAATTCTGCACGATGCCTATGCGCTAGAAGTTGCGGTAGGGGCACAGTGCATAGTGGCCGACACTGCGAACATGACGCCAGCGCGACTTGCTCATTCACGGTGCAATGCTACCGCTGCAGAAATTGCGCAGTCGGCAATTGCTGTGGTTAACGAGCTTACACCTCAGCATGTTCTTGTGGAAATCGCGCCGTGTGGTTTACCATTGGATGCCTCTTCGGCTGATTCTCTTAACGAAAATCGCGACCAGTATGTACGGGCAGCGCGGACGTTTGCAAGCCTTGAATCTTGTTTTGACGCTTACTTCTTGAATGGCTTTAACGATACGACCGATTTAAAATGCGCACTTATGGGCTTGCGTAAAGTGACAGACAAGCCAGTGTTTGCCTCTGTGGATTTGGCCTGTGGAATAGAAGCATCACCCCAATTCACTCTTGGTGGAAAGGGTCGACAGACCTTGAAAGACGCCGTCATGGTGATGACGGAATATGGCGCTCAAGTTGCAGGCTTTGCGATTGCGGCTTGCCCAGAAGTGGTGCGTACACAGGTGGCAGAGGTCAAAAAGGCGTGCCCTCTTCCTATACTTGCGCAGCTGAAAGTTGCGGAATTGAACCCAGATCAGGGCAAGCCCACCGAAGAAAATCCGTACTTCGAGGTCGACACAATGGTAGAAGCGGCGGAGTTTTTGCAAGCCTCAGGCGTGCAATTCCTGCGAGCCGTGGGCGATGTCACGCCTTCGTATACAGGTGCATTAGTGGCTGCGACAATGGGCGAGGATGTCGTTATTAACATGACTGAGCCTGAAGAAAAGGCCACAGAAGCAGAGGATCTTTCGAAGTTGGCCGATACTTTGCGTGCTCGTATTGATGCTGCGATGAACAATTAGGTTAAGCGATGTCCAAGGTTAAACGCAGCAAGTACTATGGTGTGCTTCAAGAGGTAGTGAATACTTTATATCGTGATGATACTGCACCATATATGGAACAGATAGATGAAGAAGCTGCTTTCAAAGTTTCAAAACTAGATGCTGTGATCGCGGCTGAGGCAGCAGACCTCCCCGAAGATCTTATGCGGCTTGTGCGCATGCTTCCTTCAGGCAAATATAGTCGCACTAAGCTTTGCTACCAGCTAAATTCCGCAATCACGGGGCATGCTTGGGGTCAAGTTTACGGCACAGTTGAATGAAGGTACGCCCGTTTCCCATTTGTTCTTGGCTTGCATGCGAGCAATGTTAAAATGGCTCCACGCAAAACGTGCGCTTTGCTATCAAGCCCTCGTAGCTCAATGGATAGAGCACTGGTCTCCTAAACCGGGTGTGTAGGTTCGATTCCTATCGGGGGCACCATCTTGCTTCTTTCTTGCTCCATTTGCGACTTTTGTCCACATCTATCTGGAAATAAGTACGATTGGCTGGGCTTTCGCACAAAAATCATTGAAGGAATTCGCTGCTGTAATAGCGCTGCGCACAAACGCTTGATATATAGCGCATATGCTTGGAGCTTGCTATTTGCATCATTTTCCCTACTGCTATACTTTTCAAAGTTGACTTGCGCTTTGAAGCGCGGGCACATATACCTACTTTATCTTGAGGAGCAAAGCTGATAGACGCGCTGGACATACATGTTAAAGGCATCGTTCAAGGGGTCGGGTTTCGACCCTTTGTTTACCGATTGGCTAAAAAGTACCTGATTAATGGCTGGGTATTAAACGCTGTGGACGGCGTGCATATCAGAGCAGAGGGGCAAAGCGATCTTATGGACGAGTTCGTGCTAGAGCTTTCCCAGAATGCGCCGGCAGCTGCACAGGTAACCGAGCTTGAAATGCATGAAGTACCCATTGAGCCATACGATACTTTCGAGATTCGCTTTTCTGAAGATAAAACTGGGGAAACTACGTTTGTCTCGCCAGATTTGGCTACATGCGATCAATGCGTTGAAGAGCTATTCAATGAAAAGAATCGCCGATTTCGATATCCCTTTATAAACTGTACCAATTGTGGACCACGTTTTACGATAATCGAGCATCTGCCTTATGATCGCCCCTCTACATCTATGAAGAAGTTTTCGATGTGTGAGGCTTGCAAGCAAGAATATACCACCCCTACTAACAGGCGCTTTCACGCGCAGCCAAACGCCTGCTTTGAATGCGGGCCTCATATCAGCTGGTCGAAGGACGCGGGAGCAAATGTTTCCTGGGGTCTTACGCGTGCGGAAAGTGATGAAATATTCTCGCAAGCTGTTGAATTATTGCGTGCGGGCAAAATTCTTGCCGTCAAAGGTTTGGGAGGCTTTCATCTTGTATGTGATGCGAACAATGTGCAGGCTGTAGCACGTCTTCGTGAGCGTAAGCATCGTTTCGGTAAGGCATTTGCGATCATGGTGGCAAATGTGCAGGCGGCAAGTGCCCTATGTGATGTAAGCGACGAGGAGGCTAGCGTACTTAGTGGCTCTGTGCGACCAATTGTGCTGCTTCGCAAAGCAAGTCACACCCCACAAATGCCCGGTGTTGCCGATGGGCTCTTAGAGCTTGGGATCATGCTTCCATATACGCCGGTTCAACATATCCTGATGCACGATTTTGCGCAGGCAGAAGGTGGGTCTTGCGCTTGCGTGCCAGCCCTTGTTATGACTAGTGGAAATATACATGACGAGCCAATTTGCATTGGAGATGCGGAGGCCTACGAGAAGCTCAGTGATATAGCAGATGCTTTTCTTGGTAATGATCGCGAGATTCTCTCGCGCTTCGACGATTCTGTTGTTCGAGTGATTCGGGCTGGAAGTGCGGGTTCTGCGATTCAGATGATCCGACGTGCTCGTGGCTATGCGCCAAGCCCTATAACGTTTTCGCTTGCAGATTCGAAAGACTTGGCACTTGCGAAGGGTTCGATTGATTCGATTGATTCGCGAAGCGCGCTAGATTCCGTAATTTTTGCTGCTGGGCCAGAGCAGAAAAACACGTTTACCCTTATGAGGCTTGTTCAAGAAGGTGAATCTGCAAGTGGTAAAGCCGCCAGTGAATCAAGCTCTCTGAGCGCTGAGGCGTTTGTCTCACAGCACATTGGCGATATGGAAAATGCAGAAGCCCTTGATGCGTGGCTTACTGCAAAAGAGCGCATGCAATTGCTTTTCGACTTGGCTCCAAACTTACTTGCTTGCGACCTTCACCCTGAATACATTACCGCCAAATGGACATGCGAACAGGCTTCCATCAATGAAATGCCGCTCATGAAAGTACAACACCATCATGCACATATTGCCTCTGTTATAGCCGAAAGCGGACTTTCCGCAACCGAGCCGGTATGCGGAATCGCATTCGACGGAACAGGCTATGGTGTTGATGGAAACATTTGGGGCGGCGAAGTGCTTGTGGCTAACATGGGCGACTTTGAGCGATTCGCCAATTTCGCCTATGTGCCGATGCCTGGAGGCGCGGCTGCTATCAAACACCCACTGCAAATGGCTTATGGCGTTCTTTGGGCCTTCGACTTGCTAGACCATCCTGGCGCCAAGCTTGCGCTTGAGACGTTGGGTGATGCGCAGTGCAAGCTTCTAAATTCCATGATTGAACAAGGTATAAACACGCCCGTGACGTCTTCTGTAGGTAGGCTTTTCGATGCCGCTTCTGCGCTTTTAGGTATATGCACGCAACCGACGTATGAAGGTGAACCAGCTATTGTCTTAGAGGCTGCGATGAACATCGCGGAAGGGCGTATTGAGGAAGGGAGCACCGCGGAAGAACATGCCACAGAAGGCGACGATGACGGCGAAGATGACTCGCGTGAGCTGCCGGCCGACTTATCATTGGACTTACCGTCGAAATTCTCCTCTAGTTCTTCATCCGAGCTTTCATCTGACCTAGGAACTTCTGCTTACACGATTGATATCGTGAAGAACACTGCAACAGCAAATTCAACTGCGCACGACACTTCGGTAATCCTTTTCGATGCTGCAAACCTTTTCCGTGCCATGCTAGACGATGTCGTTGCCAAAATGCCTGTGTCTTTGATTTCTCGCAAGTTTCATGATGCCTTTGTTCGTGCGATTCTGGATGCCGCACAGCTCACTTCAGCCATGTATGACATTCGCACAGTTGCGCTTTCTGGTGGGGTTTTTATGAATCGCTATATTGTCGAGAACGCGATTTATAGTCTTGAGCAAGCAGGATTTACTGTTGCTATTAATCGTGAGCTTCCGCCCAACGATGGATGCATCTCGTTTGGCGAAGCGGTGGTATGCTTGTTCAAAGACTGATTTAAAAGAAGCAAGCGCATTTTTAGTCGCTTGCCATTATTTTTTGGAGATATGCATGTGCTTGGCGATACCCGCAAAAGTGACTGAAATTGGAAGCGATAATCTTGCGACTGTAGACATTCTTGGAGCTACACGCGAAGTCTCGTTGGATTTGACGCCTTCAGCAAAAATTGGAAGCTATGTACTTGTGCATGCGGGCTTTGCCATCGAGGTTGTTGACGAACAGTTCGCCCAAGAGACCATTGATCTTATTCGCGAGTTTCCAGATCTTATTTCAGAAGAAATTGATGGCGCGAATTACTCAGAGGACGCTTCGGAAGAAGCTTCAGAAAACACTTCAAGCAGCGAAAACAATGACGGAAATCTTTCCGTTCAGCAGGTGCTTTGGCAAGTTGCAAAAGAGCTCTAGATTTAACGAGTCTGTTTCAGGAACGTAGTTACCATGGATCTTACACAATTCAAAAACCCAGAACTTGCACGTGGGCTGGTCGACTCAATCAATATGCTTGCACCAAACCACGACGTCACGCTTATGGAGGTTTGCGGAACCCATACAGTGTCTATAGCGCGCTCTGGAATTCGCTCGCTTATGCCAAACAGCGTGCATCTTGCAAGCGGTCCTGGGTGTCCTGTGTGTGTTACTTCTAATCACGACATCGACAAGGTAATCGCGCTTGCCCGTATACCGAACGTAACAATTGCCACTTTCGGAGACATGACCCGAGTGCCTGGATCTACTTCAAGCCTACTTGCAGAACAGGCCAACGGCGCGGATGTTCAAATAGTGTATTCCCCGCTTGATGCTATCGCACTTGCAAAAGGCAACCCTGAACGCCAAGTGGTGTTTGTTGGTGTTGGGTTTGAGACCACGACACCTTTGGTGGCTATGGCGATAAAAAGAGCAAAAACAGCAGGCCTTTTGAACTTCTCTGTTTATGCGGCGCACAAGAATATGCCTGGTGCACTAGAGGCTATTGTTAACGACCCAGAGCTTAAGGTTGATGCGCTAATCTTGCCAGGACATGTTTCTACGATTATAGGAACCGGCCCTTACCAATTCTTGGCGCGCGACTATGGAATTCCAGGTGTTGTGACAGGCTTTGAGCCTAACGATATTTTGCAAGGCATTGCAATGATCGTTCGCCAACTCGCCGAACAACGAGCTGAAATAGAGATTGCCTACAGTAGGTGTGTGATGGAGGAGGGCAATCCCACTGCTCTTGCTGCGATCGAAGAGGTTTTTGAGACCGTGCCTGCAAATTGGCGAGGTATTGGAAAAATTGACGGCAGTGGATATCGCATTCGAGATGAGTTTGCTGAATATGATGCCATGCTGCGTTTCGCCGACCTTGTAGAAGTGGAACCCACGCGCGAACATTCGGGTTGCCGCTGCGGCGATGTTTTGCGTGGCGCTATCACCCCGGCGCAATGCCCACTTTTCCGCAAAGCTTGCACCCCTGAAAACCCAATAGGACCTTGCATGGTTTCAAGCGAAGGCTCTTGCGCGGCATATTATCGCTACTACTAAGGCGTACTAGCGCAAGGGAATAAAGGCCAAGGCGCTAGAGTGCTAAGTGGCTAAGTGTCCAAGTTGCAAAAGCATCAAAAGGCCAAGGAACCAAGTGATTGAGGGACTACATATCCAAGTGGCCAAGGCGTTAGGGTTCGATTATCCGTTATCATTAAATCGATATTTTTTATACGACATTAGGAGGGTTCATGGCGCTAGCGCTTACCCCAGGTACCTTCGACCCAATCACGCTGGGGCATCTTGATGTCATCACGCGAGCGGCAACGCTAATGGATGAGGTAGTAGTTGCGGTTGCAAAATCCACGCCAAAGAACACGCTGTTTACTATCGAAGAGCGCACATCTCTTGCTAGACAGGCAACAGCTCATTTGCCGAACGTGACAGTTGAGTCGTTTGATAACCTTCTTGTGGATTATGCCAAGAGCAAAGGCGCTGAAGTTGTGGTGAAAGGCCTTCGAGCCATAACCGATTTTGAATACGAATTCCAGATGAATGCTATGAATCATCAGCTGAATTATGATCTTGAGACAGTTTTTATTATGAGTCCGCCGCAGTTCATGTACCTTTCTTCTTCGGTGGTTCGCGAAGTTGCAGCACTTGGGGGCGATGTGAGCAAATTCGTTCCACCGTGCGTAATTGATGCTCTGCACAAAAAGTACGAAAAATAGGCTGTATCTGCGAATGCGGAACGATTCATACACTCATGAATACATATAATCTTTGTATCGAAAAAAACTATTAAAGAAGCTATTGAAGAAACGCCATCAACGAGGAGGAAGACGAATGGCAAACATCCATTTCGGCACTGATGGTTGGAGGGCAATCATTGGCGAGGATTTTACAGTCCCAAATTTAGTACAAGTAATTGATGCTGCAGCTCAAACGTTCAAGGAAAAGGCTGTTGAGGCCGGGGCAAGTCCAGAAAACCCGGGCACTCTTATCATTGGTCACGATTGCCGTTTGGACGCTCACGCCTATTCTGCCTTAGCGGCTCAGGTTGCAGCTGAGCACGGTTTCGTTGTTAAGCTAACCGAGGACTACTGCCCAACTCCTGCACTTTGCTGGTCAGTGGCTCACGACGAGGAAGCGGTTGGCGGCATAATGCTTACCAGCTCCCACAATTCCGCGGAATATCTTGGTGTCAAACTTCGCATGATAGATGGAGGCGCAAGCCCTAAGGAATTCACCGACCTTGTTGAAGATCTTATGTATTCAAAATCGTCGTCTGAGCCTTATAGCGAAAGCCCTGTAATTACAGCTCTTTCAACTCTCACTATCGATCAGGTTAAAGCTGCTATTGAGGCTGACCCTAAAAACCCAAGCGCTGCTATTTTGGGTCTAATTGATGCTACGTCGGCAGAAGCAAAGCCTGTGCACCTCGTTGATTTGATGACGCCTTATCTTAGTGCCCTGCGTGAGCTAGTGGATGTAGAAGCAATCAGGCGCGCTGGGTTGAAAGTTGTTATCGACCCGCTTTATGGCGCTGGTCGCCTTTATCTTTCAGGGCTTTTGCGCGACATGGGTGTGGAAGTTGTCGAGATCGACAACGATTGCGATCCTACTTTCGACGGCTTGCATCCAGAGCCTATTCCACCTTGGATCGACCGAGGTCTTGCCAAGGTTGCAGAAGAAAAGGCCGATGCCTTGTTTATTAACGACGGCGATGCCGACCGCATTGGAGCTGGAGACTCTCAAGGTAATTTTGTGAACCCGCATCGCATCATCACGCTTATTACGAAGCACATGTATGATCGCGGCGAAAGAGGTCGTGTAGTTTCCACTGTAACTGCATCTGCGTTGCTTGAGCGCCTATGTCGCAAACTAGGGCTTGAATTCACTAGTACGCCAGTTGGTTTTAAGTGGATCTATGGCGAAATGGTCAAAGGTGATGTAATGGTAGGTGGCGAAGAGTCGGGCGGCATCGGGCTTCCTGGTCATGTGAAAGAACGCGATGGTTTGCTTATGGCTCTTCTGCTAACAGAGATGATGGCTCAAAGCGGCAAAGATCTAGGTACTCTTGTTTCTGAGATGCTTGATGACCTGGGCACGTTAGAGTTTGCGCGCCGCGGGCTTTCTGTTACCGATGAACAAATGAAAGTTTTCCGCGAGAAAACAATTCCCGAGATCGAACCCCTAGATATTGAGGGTCGCCCTGTAATTGGCTTTGATAGGCGCGACGGCGTGAAGTTGATGCTTGAAGGCGATGCATGGGTGATGATGCGCCCAAGTGGAACCGAGCCGCTAGTTCGCATCTATGCCGAGGCCGAAAGTACAGATTCGGTTAATCAACTTCTCGGCTGGGCTGAAAAAGCGGTTAAGAAACCCGAATAGTTATTTCACAGTTCAAGGGATAGTTGCTTTAGAACATGCCATGCGCGTTGTTTGCCTTCTTCGCTTGTTAGCATGCTTTCAAAGTTGTTGAAGGCAGCGCATGTCCTGCATGCTACCCTGTTTGCAGCATCGGCTTCAAGACCAGTTTCGTAGGCTTCTGAAAAAACGGACATCGCACCTATATCGCTTATAAGTATAGCTGCAGGGTCGAGCGATTCGACAAGCAGGCGCATGTTTTCAGGTGTGATGGAACCATTCTCTTCGTCGGGCGTTTTGCCAAGAATGCTTACCCATGAAATTCGGCCTTCTCCGAAGCCCAGCTTTCTTGCAGAAGCTTCGATGGCTTGGCGCGATGGATTATTCAAGCTTGCAGAACTGATTACCATCAAAATGTCATTAGGGGAACCTTCAAGAAAATGCTCGAAATGGTCAAGCGCCTGATAGGCATTGATCTCATAGATGTTGGCTTGCGACTTGGGCAAGTCTTGCACTTCTTTGGCCATATCCATGTTCTCCGAGCTTAGTATCGAGGTAAATGTTACAATCACCGAAAGATATCACACTTTTACTTGCTTATTGCCTGCCAGTCAAATATAACATGTATAGAAATACCGACTGATGAGCACTAAATTTTGGACAGCTGGACTCTTACTAAAGAGGTTGACAGCAAAATTTAAAAAGTGAAATTTCTTGGCTGAGGGTTTGGCGAACGTACGGTACATACTGTACTAAAAATGGAATAGGAAGGTAATTATGTGCACTAATGGAGTTAACACTGGCCAGTTTGAGCTTATGATCGAGCAAATAGACGACCACTGCAAGCTTGAGCGTCGATGGGCTCATAATCTTGCTCATACGGCAGGCGATGCCGGCTTCGAGCAGACCTCGAAGCTACTGCACGAGGCTCAAGCGCTTCTTGATGACGTACGTGCGAAGCTTGATGAGGCAAAAGATGCAATTGAAGAAGATGCCGCATCTGCTCCTGGCGTTTCTGTGAATTTGGTGTAGCTTGTGATTAAGACTGTAAAGCAGCCTAGGCCCACCAGTCGCAACACCGAGAACATGTCGGATGACTTGGTGCGCTTTTCGGTGGCGATGCCTGAAAGCCTGCTAATTGATTTTGATCAGTTGGTGGCTAAGCGTGGCCTGGCGAAAAACCGAAGCGAGGTCGTGCGTGATCTTGTTCGCGATGCTCTGCTTGAACAGCAGTCCAGAATACCAGGCACCGCTGTCATGGGCACGCTTACGATTGTCTACGATCATCACTCAAGCGACCTTCAAAACAAGCTTCACCAAATACAGCATGATTATTTCGAAAACATTGTCTCTACTATGCACGTACACGTTGACTCGCGCATATGCTTAGAGGTCATAGTCTTGCGAGGTGAAACGCTTCTCGTGCAATCAATTGCGAATATGATATTGGGCACGAAGGGTGTGAATAACGGCAAGTTGATTCTTGCTACTGTGAATAGCGGCGCAGAAAAGCACCGTGAATAATGCCTCGCGCAAATTCGACAAGGAAATCTCATTGAGTAAAGATAAACAAGTAATGATGGGTCACGGTAGTGGTGGCTCGATGATGAAGCGCATCATTGACGAAGTTTTTATGGGCTCGTACGGTTCCCCTGAACTTGCACAGGGAAACGATGCGGCAGTGCTTGAACTTGATGGTGCCCAATCGCTGGCCTTTTCAACTGATTCTTTTGTTGTGACCCCACATGTTTTTCCTGGTGGAGACATAGGGCGGTTGGCTGTCTGCGGCACTGTAAACGACGTCGCCACAAGCGGTGCATCTCCTAAGTGGTTGTCGTTGGGGATGATCCTCGAAGAGGGTTTCCCGATGGATGACCTTCTGCATATTTGCGAGTCAATCAAATTGGCTGCTGACGAAGCGGGCGTGCATATTGTCACAGGCGATACAAAGGTAGTGAACCGCGGGCATGGCGACGGTATCTATATAAACACGAGTGGTGTTGGAGTGGTGCCTGCGGGCGTGAACCTTGGTGGCGCTCAGTGTCAGCCCGGAGACACAGTGCTTCTTAGCGGAACGCTTGGCGACCATGGCATAACCATAATGAGTTGCCGGGAAGGCTTGAATTTTCAAGCCGATATCAAAAGCGATGCAGCGCCACTGAACCATTTGATAGCGGATGTTATCCAGGCGGCAGGTGCTGAAAACGTACGCTGTTTCCGCGATCCTACGCGAGGCGGACTTGCATCTACCTTAAACGAGCTTTCAGAGCAGAGTGCCTGCGATTTCACAGTTGAGGAGGCCGCGATCCCTGTTAAGCCAGTTGTGCAGGGCGCATGCGAGATGCTTGGGTATGACGTGCTGCAAGTTGCAAACGAAGGCAAGATGGTTTGTGTCGTGGCTGCAGATGCTGCCGAGGCTGCACTTTGTGCTATGCGCGAAAACCGCTATGGCAAGGATGCTGCATGCATAGGCATGGTTGACGAACGCGTGGATGTTAAAAGCGCTGGTCGCACCCCTAAGGTTTACTTGCGCACCGCTTTTGGTAGTACCCGAATCTTAGACATGCTTGTCGGCGAACAGCTTCCGCGAATTTGTTAGGATTGGTATAGGCTTGAGCGAGACTTCACCTTCGTTTAAGCCATTTAAGCAGAGGGCTAATTGTACAAGGGTTTGGTTCTCTATTCGATTTAGTTCAATGAAAGGCGAAAACATGCTCACACTATTTGAGGAGAGAGTAGGTCTTATAAGCTGTCGTATCATGAATATCGTCATGGAGGTAGGCGATCTGCCTGTAGACGAAGCTGAGCTTGAGAACACCATTAACGTGGACTTCAATGTCATAAGTGAAAGCGAAACCGAACGCCCCGTTGGTATTGATGTTCTTGCATATATCAAGATTGACGACGGGTCGGTTTTCTCGCTTGATATTTCTGCGCGTGTGATTTTCGATATTCCAGAAGATTATTCAGATGAGGATGCCGAAGAATATCTATCCAAGTTCGGGGCAACTCGAGCATTCGACTGTGTGCGTCCGCATATTGAATCTATCTCTAATGCAGCAGGTTTTGCGATGCTTGAGATTCCGCCTGTAGTGGTCAATATGTCTTAAGGCTTTATTGCGCGCATCTCTTGCATAAATGTGACAAGTTAGCCTAAATAAGAAGAAGGGGAGCGTAGGCTCCCCTTCTTGATTTTGTAATGCGCCCTTAGCGTTTAGAATTAATCCTCCATGACTTCTGGGATTGCTCCCATTGGGCACTCTTCTACGCAATCGCCGCAGGCAATGCAGTTGTCTTCGTTTACAACGGTGGCAGTGCCGTCCACGACCTCGAGTACATCTTGCGGACAAGCATCAACACAAATTCCACAACCGATGCAATCGTCCGATTCAATAATTGGATGGGACATGATATTTCCTCTCTCGCAACCGACCCGGCGCCATTTGCCCGGTCGTTTAAAACCGCTAGGCGCAATGTACCATGAATATTTGCGACGACAAGCGGAAACCCCTTTTTTTCTGTAATTGGGACGTACTAGTAATTGAATTTGAGTTGCTTTCTAGATTTCTTCGCAATTTAATAAGATTTTATCTTGAGGTGTGCTTAAGGCGACGAAGACATATAAGGCGGCCACAAAGACTCTCACACTGAAAGTTAAG
>CAZYOQ010000006.1:0-39054 GCA_964649145.1 uncultured Eggerthellaceae bacterium
ACTCACGCCCCAAAGCCCATGTCTGTTAAGGAGACAAGTTGGCACTTGGATGCTTTTGCGGCTTTTCTACATTCTTCGGTGAACCCGTTTTTCGAGAAAAGAAACAGTCTTTGCTCATTATCTTTAGCTATTAGTTTTGATCGATATTCAAGGGTGTGTAAGACTTCGATACCTGTGAGCTTCGTTTGCCACTTGCACTCTCCACAGATCATCGATCCGTCGTCGCACAAAGCAACAATATCGATTTCGGCCTGCTCTTTGCGATTTGGGTCAGTTCCCCACCACCTACCTATGTCTAGGATGAGTGGGATATTCTTCTTTCCCATTTTGTCTATGAGCCATTGGCGGCAGACGTCTTCGAATGTTGACCCTAAATATGTTGATAGGTGATTTTCGCATATAATCTGCGCCGTGGCATCTTCACGACCTGCTTGTAGAGGGGTGAGGTAGTGCGGAATGAAACGGTGCCAGAACCTGAACAGATTGTCGTTCAGAATGTAGCGCACCTTCTTCTTGTTTGCATCGACGATAGGCTGTTCTTTTTTCAGAATGCCTAACTCGATCAAGGATTTTAAATAAGAGGTAAGCGATGTCGCTGAAATACCAGAGGTATTGCTTATTTCGGATAGTTTGCCCTCTCCGGATGCAATCGCCTGAATGATGGCATTGTAGTTTGCCGGGTCTCGCAGTTCCTGCTGAAGAAATGAGTCGGGCTCGCCGAAGAGGAAACAGTTGGTGCGTAACACATTTCTAGCAACGTTGTCCTTTAGGGTTAAGTCGTGGTCGAACTGGTCGAGGTAAAGAGGAATACCCCCAACAATGCCATACCATGCCACTACGTTTTCGGGGGAAACGCCTTCCAATAAAGATGCGGCCTGCACTATATCAAAAGACTCGACTTTAATCTGTGCCGAGCGACGGCCGTAAAGGGGGCTTTTATATCCTAGAACCTGATGTTCCATAAAGCTCATCGATGAGCCACACAGTATTAGGAAAAGCTGGCAGTCGGGGTCTCTGTGGTCGATGGCGTGTTGCAACAAAGAGGAGACCGAACGATCACTCTGGGCTAGATAAGGATATTCGTCTATTACGAAGACTAGGCGTTTGCACTTAGCTAGTTTGAATATGTAAGAGAAGGCCTCCTCGAAGGTGGGGAAGAGAGGAGCGGGTATATCTGAGGGCATAGGAGACCCCAAATTATTTGATTCGGCAATGGCGCGACTGAGTGCACGAAGATTTTCCTGTGCGCTTGTCTCACGAGCAGAGAAGAAGATAGCAGGCTTGTTCTGTACGAATTGGTTGATGATAGTGGTTTTTCCAACGCGACGTCGTCCATATATGATGGGCATCTGGAAACCAGTGGAATTGTAAAGTTCTTGGAGAGTGTTCATTTCGCGACTGCGTCCGACGAAGGTCAAGGCCGCTCCTTTCAGTAAGTTAGATTTTATATGGTTACGATTATAATAAACGTAATCATATAAAACCTTACGACTTCATAAGTTTTTGTTTCTTGTTGTTTTGTATTCACTAATGGCTGTTTAGAAGAAAACCTCAGTATCTGTGCAGCCATGCTGAAATAGCTGCCTGTCCTTCTGTAATATGGTCTTTCAGCTTGGTTTTTCTGCTATGTTTAATGCTCTAAAAACTTTAAATCTCGATAGTGGGAAAAAGATTTAGCTTGTTCTACACGTAAACAAATATATGCCGGAAAAGCTATATAAAGGAAAGTGTAAGCATGGGAATATCGTTTTCTAAAATACATCGAAGCCTTATCTCTTGCGCGCTTGTTTTGTCGCTGACGCTTCCTGCTTCTTTGGTCTATTCGCAGCAGGCATTTGCTGAAGAACCACAAGATATCGCTCAAACAACAATTACTGGGCTTATTACCGAAAAGGCGCTGGCGCCTTCAAGTACCATGACTGACACCATCAAAGTTTCTCCTGCAAATGGAAGAACTGTTTTGCTCCAAAAACAGCTTTCTTCAGGGAATTGGAAAACCGTAAAAACATATACTTCCAGAAATTCGAAAACGTCATCTATAAAGCTTGAATATCCATCCTCGGAATGGAAGTCAAAAAAATATACAACATGGCGCGTCTATGTACCCAAAACCGATTCAGCACAAGAATATTCAAGCGAAGATGTGCTGCTTTATACGAAGAACCGAAAATCGCTTTCCTTAAGTGCTAAAAGCGCCGTCGTTATAAATGCGACTACGGGAAGGGTTTTGTATAGCAAGAGCATGAACACGCGACGTAGCCAGGCCAGCATAACCAAGGTCATGACTACGATCTTGGCGCTTGAAAACAATAAGCTCTCTAAGAAGGTAACAATTACTAAAAGCGCAGCCAAGACGCCTTGGACATACGTTCCCATATCTAAAGGAGACAAGGTGACGGTCAAGAACCTTGTTTACGCCTGCCTCCTTCCATCCAGCAACGGATCGGCTACGGCTTTGGCTCAAGCCACTTCCAAGACGGTTTCCAAGTTTGTGAAGCTTATGAATAAGAAAGCAAAAGAACTTGGGATGAAAAACACTCATTATGCGAACGCTCATGGGCTTACGGCCAAGAAGCATTATTCTTCTGCTTATGATACGGCTCTGCTGATGAGCTATGCCATTAAGAACAAGACCTTTGTTAAAGCCATATCAACTCGTCAATATACCTTCAAGAACTCAAGCACCAAGCAGCGTTATAAATTAAAGACGACCAACTTGTTGTTGAAGCAACGCGTCAAAGGGGTTATTGGGGGTAAAACAGGAACTACCGATGCGGCGGGAAACTGCTTCACGTGCGTATATAAATGCAATGGGCAAACATATATAAGCGTTGTCTTGGGAAGTAAGACTAGCGACAAGCGTTTCAGCGACACAAAGAAGCTGATTAGCTATGCCAAGAAATATGGATGGTAGCTATTTCTTTTTGTGCCGAAAGTCGTTGATGTGATTCAGGATGCTCGTAATTGTATCAAGCGCATCGCCGGACGTCTGACTACCCCTTGTGGTTTTGGCTTTTCCGGTAGGCTCATATTTGTAGTGCGGATGATTCTTCCTAAATACATACCTAGAAATGAGCGTTATCAGAAGGCCTATGACCCCAACAGCTGCACTGCTCAAGGCAAGTTCTAGGACAGGGATATTATTATCAAGAACTGCGTACCCAGAAATTAGCAGGAATATCACAGATATCGCGCTGCAAATAACCAAGAATACCTTTATCACTAGGTCCTTCGCGCGTGTTGGAGTCTTTCGCCACGACACGAATAGATAGATAGCTACGGCCACTATGGCCAAAGCGATGATCAGGGGAAGGATTCTTGAAAGACCCGCTATAAGACGCAACATTGTTTCACCATAACCTTAGATAACGCTAGCTTTCAATGATGAGAACGATGTCGCGCGAGACCACCATCCCTTAGCAGCAGCTTTGCCGGCAATTCTACTTGCGTCAGAATAGGTGTCGGTTATCGCAAAAACAGCAGAACCGCTGCCTGAGAGCAGCACCTTGGCATGCGTTTCTTCCGTTTTGTCTTCGATGCTTGTTGAAACACCTTGCTGGGAAGAAAGCCATTTAATTATTGTTTCGATTTCTGGTACAAGTTCGCAGGCAGCAGGCTGTAAATTGTTAAAAAGAGGAACCTTTTCTGCTATATGTGCGCTTTTGGCGCTGGTAAATAAATCTTCGGGAATCGCTTTGGGGCTATCGTCGAATTTGGAATAGGCGACTGCGGTGGACACGCCTTTGCTGGGGCGGACTATTACCAAAGAGTTTTTCATGGGATTAATCGAATGTTCGAAGACTTCCCCAACTCCTGTAAACAGTGCACATCCTCCCTCCAGGAAGAAGGGAACATCTGCACCAAGTTTGGATGCGACTTCGCGCAGGCATATGTCATCTGCGGAATTACCCCAGAAATCTGACATGGCCACCAAGGTTGTTGCGGCATCGGCAGACCCTCCGCCAAGACCAGCTTGCGAGGGGATATGCTTTTCGATGCGTATATGCACTTCTTGTGGCTTTCTGATGCCAAGCTTGCGAGCAAGCTCGTCAACTGCCCTAAAAACCAGGTTGTCTTTGGCGGGAATATCTTGTGAAGTGCCTGCCGCACACGTTGAAAAACCAGCACCAGATATTGGAGTTTTATCAACCATTTCTATACTTACTTTTATGCAGCCGTTTACGCCGGCATAGGCAATTGAGTCGTTGCTAGCGCTTGTTGCGCTCGCTACATTCGCCGCACCCGCTGCGCCTGCCGCGCCTGTTGCACCCGCCGCGTCCGTTGCACCCGCCGCACTTTTGGCATCATCTGAACCACCTGAACCACCTGAACCACCTGAACCACCTGAACCATCAGCATTGGGGTCGTCTTCCATTTCACGGCATGAGAAGTAGCAGACGTCGTGAAGAGCAAGCGTGTGCATAATGTTTGTGGCCTCATGGTAGCCAGAGTCAAACCTTCTGCCGATGCCAAGGAAAAGGTTCACTTTTGCGGGAGCTACAGCTTTCAGGGTATCTTCTCCCATGAAAGTCAATGCGCTCCACTGGGCTTCGCGTGCCTCTGCTAGCATGTCAACATTGTTAGCTATATCTGCTTGAGTCATATATCTATTCGCTTTCAGGTGGAGTCAGTCGCATCTATTTCTTACAGCGTCTTTCCCTGAAGAAATTGCTCAAAATACTAGAGCAGTCTTCTTCCATGACGCCGCCAAGAACGTCAAATGAATGGTTCAGTCGCGAATCGTCGCCGATACGATACAGGCTTTCCACTGCCCCGCCTTTTGGATCTTTAGCGCCATAAACGCATCGCGCGATTCTTGCTTGTTGCATCAACCCTGCACACATGATACAAGGCTCCATTGTCACATATACCGTGCAATACGATAAACGCCATGCGCCAAGCTCGTGCATAGCTTCTCTCATAGCTTTGAGCTCTGCGTGAGCAGTAGCATCTTTTTCTTGTTCGCGGCTGTTTCGCCCTGTTCCCACGATTTTCGCAGGTGCCATAGGCTTTCTACTTTGTTTGTCTATTGGTTCATAAACCACTACGGCTCCAACGGGCACTTCTCCTTCATCTATGCATTTTCTTGCCTCGTCTAGAGCAAGAGTCATATATAGGAAAGGGTCTTGCGATGAACCTTGGAAAGTGTCGGCGGCTTTTTTTGCTGTTGTAGTCGTCATTGAATTCCTATGAAATACGGATAGATTATCGTTTCTGTTCATTTTATATGTACAGCTAAAAGTGTATCCTATTGCATGGATGTGTTTGTATACGCGCTTATCTAGTTAAGGGCGCGCGGTCAAGATTTCCCGGAGGGCTAAGATGGAGAACACAGCTCCTAAAAGACCAAAAGCATCCCGTGGTATGCGGGTTCTTGATGATAGCGTTATCGACGGGTTAGACCTTAAGGATATCAAGTGCAGGTCTTGCAGTGGTTACGGCAACTGTGGGTACAAGCAGTATTTTATGAACCCTTCCGGCAAAGGGGCAATTTCAATTTGTATGATGACTCGAAAGAAATTGCAGTGCGAGCGCGACGGCATCGAGTTTACGCTTGATATGCTCGAACAGGCAGAATAGTCGGTTCGTCTCGGGCGCTTTAAGGAAGTCTTGCCGGATCACTCTTTTGGGAATCGCCCTTACAGACGCTCTTTCATAAAGCAATCAGTAGCTATATACAAATCAGACCAGAGGAAAATGCCTCTGGTCTGCTAATTTCTGGAGCCGATGACCGGACTCGAACCGGTGACCTACGCATTACGAGTGCGTTGCTCTACCAACTGAGCCACATCGGCGCGACGTCAAGTATAACCTATAAGAGTGACTTAATCGTTAAACATAATTCTGGGGAAACACCCTCCGCAATCTTGCCGCAGAATCCTAAGACATTCATTGCATTTCTTTCCATTGCAGCGGCAAGTGCGCGCTTCCTGAATCAAAGCGTCGAACAAGCTTGACATAGAGGTGGCCTCTCCCAGCGCCTCTTTGCTTTTTTGCCCGGCAAAGAATTCCGGGTGCCATTGAACGCCAATCATAAAAGGGAGATCTGGCGCTTCTACAGCCTCAATCAGCCCGTCTTCACCGTATGCTGCAGCCCTCAGCCCATTTCCTAAGCTGCGAATTCCTTGATGGTGCATAGAGTTCACGTAGGCATCGTCTTTTCCAATGATGCTTTTCAGTTTGGAGTCGGACTCGAAGGACACGTGATGGGTAGGTTTGTCGTATTCGATTTCTTGCCAATGCCCAGCACGGCTAGCCTGTGCGTCAAGGTCTTGGTAGAGCGCACCCCCGAAGGCTACATTGATGATTTGCATTCCGCGACATATTCCCAATAGTGGCACGCCATATTGTCGGGCAAAGCTGATTATCAGGTACTCAACTTCTTCGCGGCCGGGCGAAATCTCCTCGGCTTTGCCAAACGTTATTTCCTCGCCATAACGTACAGGGTCGATGTCCTGCCCACCTGATAGGACAAAGCCGTCTACATTTGGAAGAAGCGTCTCGTAAACTGCAACGTTTCTGTTGAATGGCAAAACCATAGGAGCCCCGCCCGCACTGGCTACAGCTTGAACATATCTGTCGGGTAGTTCCAAGCATTTCTCGTCCACTTTGAAAGTTGGCACTATGCCTATGATCGGGCGGATTTCAGAAGGTGCGTCTGGTGTGTTTGAGGCAAGGGAGTCCATACATGGTTTTGAAGAATTGGCAATTGTGGCCATATGACATGAAGCTAAATCCCTGTTTGGTGAAATCACTCCAGCCTTAATTAATTCCTCTTTGCCTATCTCAATTGCCATGGAACAATTCGCTTTCAATATTTCACGCAATAAGTGCGCTGCATGTCTTATGCTCTAGTTTTTAAAGGATTGATAAACGCGATTATAGCGAAACTGCAAGTTTCAAAACAAATGCAAACAAGGAGTAGCGATGGCGAAAATAGCAATCATCACAGGAGCTTCCTCAGGGCTTGGTTTGGAATTTGCAAAACAAATTGACTCCGAAGGGGAAATGGACGAGATTTGGCTTCTTGCACGCAGTGAAGACAAGCTCAATCAGGTCGCAGGCGACTTGCACACACTGGCTATTCCGATTCCTACCGATTTATCCAACACTGCAGATATCGCTACTATCGCCGAACAGATCGATAAAGCCGGCGCCCAGGTAGCCTATCTTGTTAACGGCGCAGGTTTTGGGAAATTTGGCTCTTGGAAGGATATTAGCGACTCCGATGTCTGGGGCATGATCGATCTTAACTGTAAAGGCCTAGTAGCTATGACAAAGGCCTGTCTGCCTTATATGAGCAAAGGCTCTAAGATCATTCAGATCGCATCTGCTGCAGGTTTTATGCCGTTGCCCAACATGAATGTGTATGCTGCAACCAAAGCATTTGTTTTGAGCTACACAAAGGCGCTTAGATATGAGCTTGCAGGAAGTGGCATAACAGTTACGGCTCTTTGTCCCACTTGGGTAAAAACGGGCTTTGAGGATCAAGCTCGCAAGACTCAAAACTCGCACGCTGTAAACCATCTGCTGTTTGCTCAATCGCCCAAGCAGGTCGTAAGCAGGGCTCTTCTTGACAATCGAATGCATCTTGCGGTTAGCTGTGCGAGCATTCAATCATTTGCCTTGCGGCTGTTTGGCAAAGTGCTTCCTAGCTGTGTGACCATGGCAGGTTGGGATGCCGTGAGAAGGCTGTGAGTATTTCAATCTGATATTCTGTATCTTCGTTAATATCATACTTACTCGTTTGTGATCGGCGGAATATATGCAACTTACACCTGAGGAGATTGCCGAGACCTTGGCTATGGTCTCGCAGCAGCACCTAGACATTAGAACTATCACGCTAAGCATGAATATGCGCAGCTGTTCAGACGATAGTGTCTCACTTGTGGCAGATAAGATGTATGAGCGCATGGTTAGAGCTGCAGAAAACCTCGTGCCTACCGCTGAACAATTAGAGCGCGAATACGGAATACCTATTGTTAACAAGCGCATCTCGGTAACTCCTGTCTCGGAAGTTTGTGCCGCATGCAAAGAAAACGACTTTACTCCAGTTGCGCGTGCCATGGACAAGGCGGCATCGCAGGTTGGGGTAGATTTTGTTGGTGGGTTTTCGGCGCTAGTCCAAAAAGGCGCGTCGCGCTCTGACGAAAAGCTCATGAACAGTATTCCGTCTGCGTTGGCTGAAACGTCGCGTGTGTGTTCGTCTGTGAATGTAGGTTCGACTCGTGCTGGCATCAATATGGATGCGGCATTCAAAATGGCTGGCATCATCAAAGATACGGCGACCTTAACGGTCGACCAAAATTGTATAGGAGCCGGCAAGTTAGTCGTTTTCTGTAATGCCGTGGAGGACAATCCTTTCATGGCTGGCGCGTTTCATGGGTCGGGCGAAGCTGACGAGGTAATAAACGTTGGCGTTAGTGGGCCTGGGGTCGTGCGAGCCGTCCTAGCGGACCTTTCAAAAGATGCGGATATCACAACAATTGCCGAGGCTATTAAGGCAACCGCTTTCAAAATCACTCGCGCTGGTGAATTAATGGCTCGCGAGGCGGCAAAGCGTCTCGGATATAGCAAGGGAATTTTGGATCTTTCTCTGGCTCCTACTCCTGCTCAAGGTGATTCTGTGGCCAATATAATCGAGGAGATTGGGGTTGGCCAATGCGGCGGTCCTGGTACAACTGCAGCGCTAGCCATGTTAAACGACGCCGTCAAAAAAGGTGGCGTTATGGCTTCGTCTTCAGTTGGAGGCCTGTCGGGTGCTTTCATTCCTGTATCTGAAGATGCTGGCATGATTAAGGCTGCAGAGCAAGGTGCTCTTTCACTTGAAAAGCTTGAGGCTATGACCTGTGTGTGTTCTGTGGGGCTCGACATGATTGCGATTCCAGGAGATACGAGCGTTGAAACTATCTTTGGCATTATCGCTGACGAGGCTGCTATAGGCATGATCAACAACAAAACCACTGCCGTTCGCTTGATTCCTGCAATTGGCAAGGAGGTTGGCGACGTTCTTGATTTTGGCGGGCTTTTGGGAAGTGCGCCTGTAATGCCTGTAAACCACCATGCCGGGTCTGTTTTCGCTCACCGTGGCGGCAGAATGCCTGCGCCTATTAACTCCCTTAAGAACTAGCCATATTCATTTATGGATACTACGTGTGCAAATACAAACAAATACCTGTACAACCAATATTTCGCACTGTAAAATACGTGCCTTGAAAGATGATTTGGTAAAAACCTTTAAGCGCCAATAGCAAGACGAGCGTGAGCAGAACGGATGAAGATGGCGATATTCAACAAGCGCGTAGATTCAGACAATCTGAAACGCGGGCGTAAATACATAACCATTGAAGACGCTACGCAAAACGAATGTGTTATGCGTGTGACCAAGGTATCTGAAGCTTCTAAGCCACTTGATAACAGCGAATCTGAAGAAATTGTCGAAACCCTGGAAGCTGCATTGCATATTGGAATCGACGTTGGTTCTACGACTGTAAAGCTTGCTGTGCTTGACGACGATAACAAGGTTCTTTGGTCGGTGTATCAGCGCCATCATGCCGATGTTAGAGCCACTATTCTGGATGTGTTGAAACAGGCTGCCGACCAGTTCCCGGATACTTTAATGACTATAGCAATTACTGGCTCGGGAGGCCTTTTGCTTGCCCAGTGGTTGGATATCAAGTTTGTTCAAGAGGTCATAGCGTCAAAGACCGCGGTTGAAACGTTCATCCCTCGCACCGATGTTGCTATAGAACTTGGCGGCGAGGACGCTAAGATTATTTACTTTGACCACGGCATAGAACAGCGCATGAATGGCACATGTGCAGGTGGAACAGGCGCTTTCATCGACCAGATGGCAAGCTTGTTGAATACCGATGCGGGTGGTCTTGATGAACTGGCGAAAAGCCACACGACCATTTATCCCATTGCAAGCCGCTGTGGAGTGTTTGCGAAAACAGATGTTCAGCCGCTTTTGAACGAAGGCGCGCGCAAGGAAGACATTGCGGCATCCATATTTCAATCGGTTGTAACCCAAACTATCTCTGGTCTTGCATGTGGCCGCCCGATTCGTGGAAACGTCGCCTTCTTGGGCGGTCCGCTTCAATATCTTCCACAACTTCGTGAACGTTTTTATGAGACGCTTGCGCTTGATGATGACGCAATTATAGTGCCCGAAAATGCTCATCTGTTTGTTGCGAGCGGGTGTGCGATAGCCGGTGTTCAAGATGGTGCGCGAACAGAAAAGCTCACAGATGTGCTTGATCGCTTGAAAAACCTAGGTGATATGCAGGGTAGCGAAGTTGTGCGCCTTGACCCTCTGTTTGCAAACGATGAAGAACTTGAAGAATTCAATTCTCGTCATAATCAAGAGTGTGTGAAACGCGGTTGTCTTAGCGAATACAAGGGTGTGGCCTACCTTGGAATAGATGCGGGGTCGACAACTTTCAAAGCCGCGCTAATAGGTGAAGATGGCTGTCTGCTTTGGTCTACCTATGCTTCAAACAAAGGCGATGTACTTGGATGCGCTAAGCAAGCGATATCCGATTTGTACAAGAAACTTCCCCGTGACCCTGAGACCGGAGAGGTGCTTGTGACTATAGGCCATTCAACTGTGACGGGTTATGGCGAAGGGCTTTTGCTTGAGGCTCTTCAGGTTGATTCGGGCGAGATAGAAACCGTTGCCCATCTTAGGGGCGCCCAAGAAATGCTTGAAGGCGTGGAGTTCATCTTGGATATTGGCGGCCAAGATATGAAGTGTTTGCGCGTCAAGGATGGCGTTATTGACCATATCATGCTCAATGAGGCATGCTCGTCTGGATGCGGAAGCTTCATCGAGAGTTTTGCTAGCGGTCTTGGGCTTGATGTGGCCGACTTTGCAAAAACCGCCATTCAGGCGAAAGCTCCGGTAGATCTTGGCAGCCGCTGCACCGTTTTTATGAACTCGCGAGTGAAGCAGGCGCAAAAAGAAGGCGCTACTGTTGGCGACATCGCGGCAGGTCTTGCAATTTCTGTTATCAAAAACGCGCTTTTCAAGGTGATTAAGATTCGCGACCCGCATGATGTGGGCACGAAGGTCATAGTGCAAGGTGGTACATTCCTAAACGATGCAGTCCTTCGCGCTTTTGAACAGCTTGCACAGGTAAATGCTGTTCGACCAGACATTGCGGGAAATATGGGCGCGTATGGTGCGGCGCTGCTTGCACGCGACCGTTATAAGGCCGCAGAATCCACACGTTCCACTCTTCTTTCCCTTGAGGAGATTGAAGCTCTGTCTCCTGCACATAGGACGGTTCGCTGCAAGGGGTGTTCAAACTCATGCCTGCTTACTGTCAACGATTTCGGAAAGAACCCGATTACCGGAAAGCCTAGGCGCTTCATCACTGGAAATAGGTGTGAAAAGGGAGAATCCTTTGGCACTGGAACTAAGAACTCAGGTGTGCCTAACCTTTTCGAATGGAAATCGAAGCGCTTGTTTGACTACTACGAGCCGCTAGCGCCAAACGTTAAAACTCGCGGCACAGTCGGAATACCTCGCGCGTTGAACATGTATGAGAACTATCCGTTTTGGTTTACGTTCTTTACGAACCTTGGCTATCGTGTTGTGCTTTCCGATTCTTCCACGAAAAAGACTTATGAGGCCGGCATTGAGTCGATGCCGTCTGAGTCTGTTTGCTACCCGGCGAAGCTTTCACACGGCCATATCATGAACTTGCTTGCTAAGGCAGATGCCGCCATGGCGCAAGATGCTACCGAAGAACAAAAGGCCGATGCAATTGATTTCATCTGGATGCCTTGCAGCAAATGGGAGCGCCAGGAAGACGAGACGGCCGGCAACCATTTCAACTGCCCAATTGTTGCTAGCTATCCAGAGGCCTTGAGGTTAAACATTGACGAGCTTCAAACTTCACCTGTTACTTTTGTATCTCCTTGGCTTCCCTATGACAAAAAGGACAAGCTAAAAGAGCGCCTACACGAGGAAATCACCAAGAATTTCTCAAGTGCTTTTGGTAAGAGCGGATCCCTTCCAACACGATCTGAAATCGATGCGGCTGTTGATGCTGCCTGGGAAGAGGACGAGAATTTCAAGCGAGATATTCGCCGCAAAGGTGTCGAAACGCTTGCGTGGATGGAAGAGACTGGTACACACGGAATTGTTTTAGCCGGTCGTCCGTATCACCAAGACCCCGAGATAAACCATGCGATACCAGAGCTTTTGACCGGCTTTGGTCTTGCGGTTTTGACGGAGGATTCAGTTGCGCATCTTGGGCAGCTAGAGCGCCCTATTCGAGTGGTCGACCAATGGATGTACCACACCCGCTTGTATGCGGCGGCAAAGGTGTGCACGCACAGAGACGACCTCGACCTTGTACAGCTCAATTCTTTCGGGTGCGGGCTTGATGCTCTTACGGTAGATCAGGTACAAGAGGTTCTTGAGGCAGCCGGCAAGGTTTACACGACGCTTAAGATTGACGAGGTCTCGAACTTGGGCGCTGCAAGAATTCGCATCAGAAGCCTGCTTGCTGCACTAAAGGATCAATCTGACAGGCAAGCAGATGCCGACCGCGAAGAGGCGGCCAAGAAGGCCGGATGTCCTGCGGTTTCAATCGACCCGAACAACATCGACAAACTTGTTCCAGAAAGCTATACACAAAAGGCCGACGGAGTTGAGCTTGCTACCCATATCGACCAGCGAAAAGGCGCTTCAACCGAATTCGATCGCCCGCAGTTTACCGAACAGATGAAGAAGGACGGCTATAAGATTCTTGCGCCCCAGATGGCGCCATTCCACTTTGAGCTTCTGGTTCCAATCTTCAAACGCTTTGGTTATAACGTCGAACTCTTGCCTTCAGTTGACCACGGTGCGGTAGATGCAGGCCTTAAATACGTGAACAACGACATTTGCTATCCTTCCGTGCTTGTTACAGGTCAGATCATGGAAGCTGTTATGAGCGGTAGATACGATACCGACAAACTTGCCGTTCTTATTACACAAACAGGTGGCGGATGCCGTGCGACCAACTACATATCGCTTATAAGGAAAGCTTTGAAGTCGGTTGGGCTTAGCCATATTCCAGTTATTGCACTTTCATTTAAGGACTTGGGCGAGGTGAATCCAGGGTTTAACATTACGCCGTCGATGTTATACCAGGCAATTTTCGCCTTGCAATATGGCGATCTCCTTATGATGGCTCTTTACAGAACGCGCCCATACGAACTTGAGCAGGGCAGCGCTCGAAGGCTCTTTGACTACTGGATGGCTGAATGCAAAAAACAGCTTATACGCGGGGTGAAGCTTGCGGAATTCAAGCAGACCGTAAACTCTATTGTCGATGATTTCGATACGCTTCCGCTTGCAGGCGAGGGCACAAAGCCTAAGGTTGGCGTTGTGGGTGAGATTCTTGTGAAGTTTCATCCCACTGCGAACAATCAGATTGTCGAGCAGATTGAGGCCGAAGGTTGTGAGGCTAGGGTTCCAGGTCTTATTGAGTTTTTCTTGTTTGGCATTGCTGGGGGTATATTCCAGCGCCAAATTGGGAAGTCTGCAAAGTCGGCCTTGGGAAGCAGAATTGGGCTTTCTGCAATTAAGGCGTTTCGCAAACCTGTGCGAGATGCGCTCAAGCGTAGCAATAGGTTTGAGGTGCCTGCTGATATCTACGAGCTTGCTGAATACGCCAGCGAGATTTTATCGCTTTGCAATTCGATGGGTGAGGGATGGCTACTCACAGCCGAGATGGTTGAGCTTATTCGCAGTGGCTGCCCGAATATTGTGTGCACGCAGCCTTTTGCTTGCTTGCCGAACCATGTAGTTGGTAAGTCGGTTATCAAAGAGCTAAGGCGCAAGTACCCGCAAAGCAATATCGTCGCAGTCGATTATGACCCAGGTGCTTCTGAGGTTAACCAACTTAATCGAATCAAGCTTATGATTGCTGTAGCCAAAAGCAATTTGGCCGAGAAAGAGGCAGAGGCAAAAACTAGGCGCTCGTTTGTCTTCAAGCTTGAAGGATTCGATTCTTCGGAAAGCTCTAAGGAACCGCCTGTCTCAGAGGAAGTTGGCGCTTTAGAGATAGAGACCAACCGCGTCTAGATTAAGGGCGCGGCACGAAAAGCAAAAACGACGCAAGCAAGTGCTCAAGCACGACTCGCGTGCTCAGGCGCGGCAGGGCACGTTTGAGTGGCTGGCGTGCGCAAGCGTAAGCAGAGTACGCTCGCGTGGCTAATGCTTGGCTTAATCATTTAAGCTTTAAGAAAAACAATACCCTTGTATAATGATCCCGTCTTAATTTTTGTCCGCCTTTTAGAAAGCAGGATCATATGGCCTATCAGGACGAAATTACCCACATGAAAAGAGAAGAGCTAGTCTCTCTCCAGCTTGAGCGATTGAAGAAAACGCTTGCGTATTGTTACGAACGCATCCCGTTTTATAAGCAGAAATTCGATGAGGCGAATTTCGATCCGTATGCGCTTTCGACATTTGATGATCTTAGGAATGCTCCGTTTACGACCAAGCAGGATATGCGTGATGCTTATCCATATAAGCTTTTTGCTTTGCCAAAAGAGGAAGTAAAAGAGATTCACATGTCTTCTGGCACGACTGGCGTTGCCACTGTTTCTGGGTACACCGAACATGACCTGGAAGTTTGGGGCGACTGCTTTGCGCGTGGCATAGGTTATGCTGGCGGAACCGAAGAAGATACCTGCCATGTTTGTTATGGCTACGGGCTTTTCACAGGTGGCCTTGGTGCGCATTATGGCGGCTTGGCTGCAGGTTGTATGACAATTCCGATGAGCGCCGGAAATACTAAACGCCAGATAAACGTGCTAAAGACTATGGGTTCTTCGATTATCTGCTGCACGCCATCATATGCTATGTATATCGCTGATACCGCTATCGAGATGGGGCTTGACCCGTCTAAGGATTTCAATTTGAAGGCGGGTATTCATGGCGCAGAAGCCTTCAGCAATCAGTTCCGCAAGAATTTGGAAGAGAAGCTTGACTATAAGGTTTTGGACGTTTATGGCCTAACCGAAGTCATGGGTCCAGGTGTTGCGATTGAATGCTTGGAACAAAATGGCCTCCATATTGCTGAAGATCATTTCTGGTGTGAGATTCTAGACCCTGAAACGCATGAGCCTGTTCCAGATGGTGAATGGGGCGAACTTGTGATAACGACGCTCGACAAAGAGGCTACCCCGGTCGTTCGTTATCGCACACGAGATATAACCCGCATTCTTCCTGGCCAGTGTGCTTGCGGGCGTACGCATCGCAGGATTGACCGACTCCATGGACGCACCGACGACATGTTTAAGGTGCGCGGCGTCCAAGTCTTCCCAAGTCAGATCGAACGTATTGCAACTGGCTTTTCAGAGATCGCCGACTGGTATCAGATCGAGCTTACTCGCGAGAACGCCCTTGATGTTGCCACCCTTAAGATCGAGATCAATCCTGATTACCCGATGGACGAAGTTCGCATGATCGAGAATCTGCAGAACCGAATCGAACAAGCTCTAAAAGACGAACTTGCCACAACGATTCAAGTCAAGGTTGTAGAGCCGTACAGTATCCAGCGCTCTGAGGGCAAGGCTGTTCGCATAGTGGACCTTCGTGGAGAGGACAAGAAATAATGATTGATCAGCTCACAGTTATTCTTGGCAACGAAAACGGTCGTTTAACAGCCCTTTGCAAGGTGCTTGGCGACGCAGAGATCCAGATGCATGCACTAACTATTGCCGATACTAGCGATTATGGTGTCGTTCGAATTATTTGCGACGATCCTAAAGCTGCACAAGCAGTCCTTGCCGATGCGGGGTTTACAGCAAGTTTGGCGAAGGTTCTTGTAGTTCAGGTGCCAGATGTGCCTGGTGGAGCCTCGCGCGTCTTTGACGTGATAGATGGTGAGGGTGCTTCGATAGAGTATGCCTATTGCTTTACGGCATCTGTTGGAACCGCCACTCTTGCAGTTAAGGTTTCAGGAGATGTTAAGGAGGCTCTTGAGAGCGCCGGCTTTACGCTTTTACATCCTCAAGACCTTTATAAAAATTAGTGGCCAAATGCGCTTCTAGAAAACTCGAATTGAATAATGCGCTGCTTAGCGCCTGTTTATAACGAAGTGCGCCATAAACAGCTTTCGCGCGCGCAAAAAGGGCGGCTTATATAGGTTCACGCGCAAATTGAGCTACGAGCGCAAAGTTGGGGCTACGAGCGCAAAACAGGTCTACGAGCATAAAGCGTCGGTTTCCCTAGCTATTCGCATTTCCTCGTCGGTAGTCACAATGCAAATAGCAATAGGAGAATCATCTACAGACACTATTCGGTTAACCCCAATAGCGCCAGTGACCTCGTTTTTCTCTTTATCTAAGATCATGCCCATGTGTGCAAGGCCATCAAAGACCTTCTCGCGAAGTTCTGCGGAATTCTCACCGATGCCTGCTGTCATAACCACGGCATCTGTGCGACGCATGATTGCATAGTAGGACCCTATTGCCTGCTGAACTTTATATACGTACATGTCAATTGCAAGTCGTGCTCTTTCGTTTCCCGAATTCGCGGCGGCCATAATAGTACGCATATCGGCCGAAAGGCCAGAAACACCCAAAATGCCGGATTCCTTGTTTAAGACGTCATCCATCTCGTCGAAACTTAGACCTTCATGCCGCATGATATAGGTGACGATAGCAGGGTCGATAGACCCAGAACGCGTTCCCATCATCAGGCCTTCTAGCGGGGTGAAGCCCATAGTGGTATCAATCGAGACGCCATGGTTCACGGCAGTAATAGACCCGCCATTTCCCAAGTGACATGTAATTAGACCCAAGTCGCGAATAGGTCTATTCAGTAATGTTGCAGCCTGCGCTGCAGCGTATCTATGTGATGTGCCATGAGCACCATAACGGCGAATATGCAGGTTCTCGTAATACTTCATCGGGAGCGGGTACATGTAGGCTTTCGGTGGCATTGTTTGATGAAACGCAGTGTCGAAGACGGCGGTTTGAGGCACATGCGCAAGACGCTTTCGAAGAAGGCGAATGCATGCGACTGCGGCAGGGTTGTGTAGTGGTGCAAGTGCGCAGCACTCGTCAATCTTTTCAAAGACCCTATCGTCGATGATCACCGACTCAGAGAAGTATTCCCCGCCCGACACAATGCGGTTGCCGATTGCTTGAATTTCGTCTAATGACGAAATTGGGGAATTTGCATCGTTTTGAAGCAAATTGAGTAGCAAATCTAGGCAATCGGGAACTTCAGCGCCCGCAGCAACTGCTTCATCGCGCCATTTCATTTCGGGCTCGAAAGCCACCTTCATTGAAGCTTCAGGCGTCCCAACGCGCTCTGCCAATGCGCGCATGAGCGCTTTCTTGCCATCGGTTTCAATGAGTTGGCATTTCAAGGACGAGCTTCCGGCATTAACTACCAGTACCAGCATATGTCCTCCTTATTTGCAAGCAGCCTTGTAAATATCTACAAGATGTTCAATCGATTCATCTTGCGAGAAAGTTTCTTTAGCGTATTTGGCTACCGTATTTCGATTGAAGGAGACCTTGCCATCGAGCAGTGCGTTAACCTTGCAGGCTAGGTCTTCAGGGTTTTCGCTTTCGAATAAAAGTCCCACTTCTGGGTTAATGATGTCTACCGCACCGCCATCATCTGAGCCCACAACAGGGGCTCCGCAGGCCATGGCTTCGATGATAACAAGACCGAATGGTTCTTTTCGCGAGGTCAAAAGTGAAAGGTCGGCTGCACTATAGAGCTTTCTCAAAATCGCATGCGGCTGATTACCAACGAAGAACACGTTTTTAAGAGCAAGTGCCTTTGCCAGGGCGTTCATCTCGTCGAAAAGCTCACCTGCGCCAGCTAGAACTAGCGCTGTGTCGGGTCGCATGAAATGTGCTGCGCCGCGCAAAAGAACGTCGATGCCCTTGAAGTGCGCGAATTTTCCCGCGAATGAGACCAGGTGGGCAAAGTTGCCCTCGATTCCAAATTGGGCAAGAGCTTGTGGGATTGTTGTTGGCTCTGGGTAGAATACATCGGCGTTATAGCCATTTAGAATCAAGTGGCATTTGGCGGCCTCATTGGGGAACAGACGTCGAACCAGCTGGTCGTTTTCTTTGGAGATGGTTATTATTGCCGATGCCGATTTAAGAGCACATGCAGCTGCATTTTCGAAAAGGCGGGTTGACTCGCTGCGGTTGCTAGTCATTTTCTCATAGCCAATGAGGTCTGTTCCATGCACGGTAACAACTACTGGTATTCCGTAATCTGCGGCATATGCAGGCTGTAGCCACGCATGCCCGCAATGAATGATGTCGGGCTTGAAGGTTTTAATTTCGGATTCAAGTGCTTTCCTAAAAGCTGCTTCGTAGTCTTCTAGCTGCTTCTTGGTCATGTCGTAGAAGGTTTGGGTGCTTCTTGGATGCGTTGTAAAGCATGGGAAGTTGAAATCCAAAATATCGGTTTTTGGGATATTGCTTTTGGCGATATCGGGGTTCAACCCTTCTGCAGCTGTGAAATAAACAGGGTGAACTTCGAAATTCTCATAGTTTTCTGGAGGCTGGTTTTCGGGAACGATGATATGAACTTCATTTCCGAGTTTTGTGAGCGCATGGGCGATATTTAGCGTGTAAACCCCGCTTCCCGATCCGGTAAGCGGAAAATGGCACATAAGAAGGATTTTCATCTACTGCCTTCCTGGTCGTCTTGACTCTGGACAATATTATCATGGGCGCGCGAGACCTCTTCTACCATCTCGCTGAATCCCTTCAATGCAGCAAATGGGATGAACTGTTTCGCTCTTCCTGCAACTTTTGTGGCTCGTGTATTACTTTTGTGCTTGGCGTTTACCTTCCCATCAATCTGTTTTTTTCCGTCCCCGAAGATGCGATCATCTAAGTAGCTTTCTATTTCATTTTCACAGCGCGCGGGGCAACCTTCATTTGTATCATGCACGATGTCCTCCAATTTGCTTGGCGCGTTCGTAGCCTGTTGCGCATTCAAGTAGACTGTTCGCCCACATGATTGCATCGCGGCCGTATTTGTGTCTAGCTTGCGCGATTGCCGAAAACAGGCGACGTTCATCCTCTATAGCCTGCGCATCGCAAAAAAGCGGCAGCTCTTCGCTTTCTTGCGGGAGAAGCCCGCCTAGACATATGCTTATTCGCCTTATTGGGATATTTGGGTTTGCTACATCTTCGAAAAGCGACATGATCTTTGGAACAAGGATACTGGGCGCTGCAGTGGCGAATGCTAGTTTTCTGCTGCCGCTGTCTCTTGCGCCAAAAAACTTTCGAGTTGTAGAGGCGTCTTCTGCATTGTCTTGCATATTGTCTTGCGCGACGTTAAACGAATACCCTACAGATATCGCGTAATTTGAGCATATGCTGCGTTTTTCGTGAAGGTTTAAGACTGATTCATGAGCCATTTCCCTACTGATAACGCTAGCTTCAGCCTTCGAATAATCGCGCATGAGCGCTTGTCCACAAGAAAGCGAGCTTCCCCGTGGTTGGTATTCCTTGATTTCAGCGATTGTGCATGGCTCTTCGCCCCAGGCATGCTCATACAGGAGCTGCCCGTTTATTCCGAACTCTTTTTTCAGCACCTCGATTTTGGTGTGAGCTACATCGTATAAGTCGCAAATACCATGTTTGGCAAGGCGTCTTTGGGTTCCGTGTGAGATTCCCCATATATCTGTGATTGGGCGATGGTGCCAGATTCTCTCGTAAAAGTCTCTCTTGTTCATGTATGCGATACCTTTAGGGGCGTGCTTTGCTTCGATATCTAGCGCGACCTTGCAAAGAAACAGGTTAGGTCCTATTCCGCATGTTGAAGGTATTCCTGTTTGTTCCAAGACTGCAGACATCAGCATTTGTGCCATTTCTATAGGCGTTTTGTGGTAGTAGGAAAGGTATGGCTCTATGTTGATAAAACATTCGTCTACCGAATATATGTGTATGTCGTCTGCGGCCAAGAAGTTAAGGTAGATATCGAATATCTGTGCCGACACTTCCATATAGCGATGCATGCGGGGTGTGGCCATGATGTATTGTTTTCCTTTGGGAATTTCGAACAAGCGACAGCGATTGCGCACGCCTTCTGCCTTTAGTGCGGGGCTTACTGCTAAACATATTGTGCCCCGGCCTCTTTCGGGGTCAGCCACGACAAGTTTAGCCTTCATGGGGTCTAGCCCGCGCGCAACGCATTCAACCGATGCGTAGTAGCTTTTAAGATCGATGCAAATGTATATGTTTTCATGCGTGCTGTTTGCGGGATTTGCGTGGCCTGCGCTGCTTGCGTTCTTTACGGCGTTTGTTTGTTTCACATCGCTTACGTCGTTTTTGTGACTTGCGCTATTCATATTGTTCATAAGACCTCCTCAAGAGGCGAAATGGACGTACGTTTCCAGCCTGCGGTGATCACGCAGGTTTTTGAATTTGGCTTTGGATGGCCAATTAAATTTTTAAACAAGAACAAATGTTCGATACAGTGCATCTATTTTGCATCTCTTTGCTTTTGCTGTCAATCGAACAAACCATGGAGATTCCACGGTCAGATTTTGGATACTTGAGGGATTATTTCCTCGCAATCTTGCCGTTATTGATATGATGTAGTTATCTGTTACCAAGAGAAGCAAAGGAGCCTGTAAATGGGAGTTAAGGCTGACGAAATACTCGAGATAACTTACGACGAAATGCCAATGTATCTTCACGCTAATCATTCGGTATACATGGAGGTTGACGGCGATCTGTATTACCTCACCGACGTGAACGATCGCTATTGGCGCGCACAAGACACAACCGAGAAAAACGAAAAAGGCCACTACGTTGATTGCAGCCCTCTGGTTCCAACTATCTCAGAATTCATGGAGCTTCCTTTCCGTGAGGGTAAAAGCATTAAAGACATGTTCGATGATGCTGTCTTTTATGAGTCAGTGAAATAAGCAGAAGTTGGCGTCATTGCATTGCTTAAACGCAAGAAGCGGCCCTGTGGGTCGCTTCTTTTAGGATATAGTGAAGGCTAAACATAGAAGAGTTGAAACATAGAAAGAACCAGGAGTTGAAATGGCAGAAGAAAACATTCCAGAAGGTGCGCCACAGGATTGTGGAGGCGCGTGTTCATCATGCGCAGTTGAGGGATGCGGGTCTCGTACCGGTACTTCAGAACCTACCAAGCTTCAAACGAACTCTCGCTCTCAGGTCAAAAAGGTTATTGCTGTGGTATCTGGGAAAGGCGGCGTTGGCAAATCGCTTGTGACAAGCCTGCTTGCAGCCAAGCTCAATGAGCAGGGCAAGAAGGTTGCAATTCTCGATGCTGATGTTACAGGGCCTTCTATCCCTAAGGCATTTGGCGTATATGCTCGCCCGCTTATAGAAGGCGAAGGAATGAACCCGGTGTCGTCGAAATCGGGCATCGAGATGATGTCTTTTAATCTTCTTCTTCCCAAAGAAGACGACCCGATTGCTTGGCGCGGACCAATTATCACGGGTGCGCTAAATCAGTTCTGGACAGAAGTAAACTGGGGCGATGTTGACGTGATGCTTATCGACATGCCTCCAGGAACAAGCGACGTCTTCTTGACCATTTGCCAGATGCTTCCGATTGATGGAATAGTTACTGTGTCTGCCCCTCAAGAGCTTGTGGCTATGATTGTTGGCAAGGCCGTAAATCTTGCTGGTTCAATGGGCGTGCCCGTTATCGGCCTGGTCGAGAACATGGCATACTTCAAATGCGATAGCTGTGGCAAAGAACACCATATTTTCGGCGAGCCTCAAGGGGATGCTATTGCGAAAAAATATGGTATTGCAGCCGTTTCGACTCTTCCAATCGAGCCCAAATTCGCCGAGCGTGTAGATGTTGGAGAAGTTGAGGAATGCGAGATAGGCAATGCTCTCGACCCAATCTTGGATGCTATTGATAAGGCATAAACAACACTGAATGCTTGCCTATTAACACCTGCTTGTTTAAGTGTTAATAGGCATGTGCATCTTCGCTAAAGCAGACCTTTGCAGCCTTGGCTAATATGTAAAGCGTCCATTTAAGTTTTGCTCAAATGTGAACAAATGATGGACGGCTTGGACGATCGATTTGGCACTCAAAGATCTAGAGTGCTAAAATTGCTGAAATAATTGCTTGCGTATCACGATCGGAGATGTATGTCATTCGAGAAATTTACAGACAAGGCTAGAAAGGTGCTTGTTCTCGCACAAGACGAGGCCAGAAACCTTCACCAGCCTTATGTGGGCACTGAACACATTTTGCTTGGGCTCATTGTAGAAAAAGAAGGCCTTGCGGCTCAGGCGCTTGAAAGACTGAACGTTAAATATGACGACGTCGTTCAAAACATTCGCCAGGTTGTCACGATAGATGAAGAATCGGATGTGTCAGGTCACCTTGCATTTACTCCGCGAGTCAAGCGCGTGCTTGAAAATTCTCTTCGCGAAGCAATGCAGATGGGTCAAAGCTATATTTCAACCGAACATTTGCTGCTTGGTATCGTGCGTGAAGGTGAGGGCACAGCAATCGATGTGCTCTCGCGTGTTGGTGTCACCGGAGACGACATTCGTGCCACCATGAACGATATTGTTGGTCAATCGCCAGTCATGGCGGGGCACACGGGCTTCAGCCCGCAAAGCCAGCAGAAGCAGTCCATGCTAGACGAATTTGGTACCGACCTTACAAAGCGTGCGCGTGAAGGTCGCCTCGACCCTGTAATAGGACGTGCATCCGAGATCGAGCGCGTTATGCAGATTCTGTCGCGCCGTCAGAAGAATAACCCGCTAATCCTTGGTGAGCCTGGCGTTGGCAAGACTGCCATCGCTGAAGGACTTGCGCAGCTAATTGCTTCCAACAAGGTGCCAGACATCCTTCGCGATAAACGTCTTGTTACGCTTGATGTTTCCGCACTTGTTGCAGGGTCTAAATATCGCGGCGAATTCGAAGAGCGCATGAAAAAAGTCATCTCGGAAGTGATAAACGATGGTAATGTTTTGCTCTTCATCGACGAGATTCATACGATAATCGGTGCAGGTTCGGCAGAAGGCTCAATTGATGCAGCAGCTATCTTAAAGCCCCCACTGTCCCGCGGCGATATTCAGATTATTGGCGCAACAACACTTGATGAATACAGGAAGCACCTCGAGAAGGATTCTGCGCTTGAGCGTCGTTTCCAGCCAATCAATCTCTCAGAGCCTTCAGAGGAACAGTCGCTTAGAATCATTCAGGGTCTGAAAGACAAATATGAGGCGCATCACCATGTGCGCTATACCGAAGAAGCCCTGCAAGCAGCGGTCTCTATGTCGAACCGCTACATTCAGGATCGTTTCCTGCCAGACAAGGCGATTGACGTGCTTGACGAGGCAGGTGCGCGTATGCGCATTCGCAACATGACGCTTCCGCCCAAGCTAAACGAGATCAACGAGAACCTGCGCAAGGTTCGCGCAGAGAAAGACAAAGCCATCGGCGACCAGAAATTCGAGAAGGCTGCCACTCTTCGCGACGAAGAACAAGAACTCAAGAAGAGGTTTGACGCTGAAAAGGCCAAGTGGGAAGAGGAGTCTGCCCGCGAGGTCTCTAGTGTTGATGTGCAAGACATCGCAGATATCATTTCGATGTCTACAGGCATTCCGGTATCTAGCCTTACCGAGGCCGAGACCGAAAAGTTGCTTCGCATGGAAAGTGTTCTGCATGAACGCGTTATTGGCCAAGACGAGGCCGTGACGGCGCTTTCAAAGGCTATTCGCCGTTCTCGTTCGGGTCTGAAAGACCCTCGCCGCCCAGCAGGATCGTTTATCTTCTTAGGCCCATCGGGTGTTGGCAAGACCGAACTTTCAAAGGCTTTGGCCGAATTCCTGTTCAATTCCGAGGAGGCCTTGCTCACATTCGACATGTCGGAATACATGGAAAAGCATACGGTGTCTCGATTGGTCGGTTCGCCTCCAGGATACGTTGGCTACGACGAAGGTGGTCAACTAACGAAGGCTGTGCGCCAGAAACCGTATTCTGTTGTGCTCTTCGACGAGATAGAGAAAGCGCATCCCGACGTTTTCAACATTTTGCTTCAGATTCTTGAAGAAGGAAGGCTCACCGATGCCCAAGGTCGTACTGTAGACTTCCGCAACACAGTTATCATCATGACCTCAAATGTTGGCGCTCGCGATATCGCACAGTCCACCTCGCTTGGGTTTTCGCCAACAGGCGAAGGCGGCGGCCTTTCCGACAAGGAAATCCATAGCCGCGTCATGTCTGAGGTCAAGAAGCTATTCAGGCCTGAGTTCTTGAACCGCATCGACGAGATTATCGTGTTTAAGAGTCTGACAAAGGAACAGATCTATGAGATCGTCGAGCTTATGATCTCGGAGCTTCGTGATCGCATGATTGATCAGAACATGTCCATCAATCTTTCTAAGAAAGCCGTCAAGTTTATCGCGAAAGAGGGTATAGATACTACCTACGGCGCACGCCCATTGCGTCGCGCGATTCAGCGTATGGTGGAAGATCCGATTTCTGAACAGATACTTGAGGGTCGTTGGACAAGTGGTTCCATCGTCGAGGTAGATGTGGAGGGCAAGGGCGACGATGCCAAGCTTGTCTTCAACGAGGGCTCTGGAGAGATCCCGGCTCCTCGCAAGCGTGATTCCATCGCACGTGAGGCCGAGCGTTTGCTTACTGGTTTTGATTTGAACAACACTGGCATCGATTCGGCTACGCCAGCAGGAGCACTGGGCGCATCAAGCTAAGGCTTTTATATGTGGAAGGTTTCGCCGTCCTATCACAGGTCAGCAAATCTAGCACTTAGGGATGGTAGGTTTGAGAAAACTAAGTTTGCCCATTGTTGAAGCTCAGTAGTTAACAAGTAAAATAACGACAGTAACCACGTAATCGCATTGTCTTTAAAAAAAGAATGCGTTCTGCTAAGCAGGGCGCATTCTTTTTGTTTTCAAGCAAGCTAAAAGAATACTTCTTATTAAAATAATATAGAATATATCAGATGTTAAAATATATAATATCAGATAAATCAGAGGTAATTTTTATATCAGAGGTAATTACAATGAAAAGACCTGTTCCATTTCGTGTAAAAGAGACCATGAAAGATATTGGCCACGACATTTCTGCTTGGCGAAAGCTGCTAGGAATGAAGGCTGAAACGCTGGCGTTCAAAGCAAGTGTATCGAAGGATACGATTTCAAGGCTTGAGAATGGCGATCCTGGAATAACTATGGCTACGTTTTTAAATGTTTGTCATGTACTTCATCTTGCAGAAGGGGTAGAACAAGCATGTGACCCTTTTGAGACCGATTTCGGCCGCCTTCGAGGAGAACAAAATCTTCCTGAACGGGTGAGATAAATGATTGATGGCGTAGATGTTTATTCATATGGCTTCGAAGAGCCTGTCGGCTCTGCAAGATTCAACTTGCGACACGGCGAAATCTCAACGGTATTCAGCTATAGCGAGGCGTATAGGAAATCGCCAGACTCATATGCTATTGAGCCACAAACGCCGCTTTCTCAGTCGCGCTTTTTCTATGAAGGCCTCCCTCCGATTTTTCGAGACGCTAGCCCCGATAGATGGGGGCGAAGGTTGCTCCAAAAAGCTGCTGAAGAATCAGAAGATTCTAGTGATTCTATCGCGTATCGCAAATTGGACGAAGTCGATTATCTTTTGGGGTCTCTGGACATAACGCGTCAGGGTGCATTACGTTTTAAGGAATTGAATGGAGATAGGTTCCTAGACTCATCTAGGTTGCTGCCGTCGGCGATAGACTTAAAGGAGCTTCGCGATGCAAGTAGGTCATTGTCGCAAGATGAAAATTCTCATGAGGTTATAAAACAACTTCTTAACGTTGGCACAACATCTTTGGGTGGAGCTAGACCTAAGGCTGGAGTAGTGGATGAGGGAAAGCTCCTGCTGGCAAAATTCTCGCATGAAAATGACGACTGGAACGTTATTGCGTGGGAGAAGACTGCTTTGGATATGGCCAAGTTAGCGGGTATCAAAACACCGAATTGCGAGTTGGTCTCACTTGGAAACGATGACGTTTTGGTTCAAGAAAGGTTTGATAGGGAAGGCTCAAATATAAAAGGCGCACGAATTCCGTATATGTCAGGGATGACGCTTTTAAACACCAAAGAAGGCCAAAGCCACGACTATTTCGAAGTAATTGAACAACTACTATACGAAACCGAGTCTGAAGAAGAGATATATGAGATGTTTAGGCGAATCGCGTTTTCAATTGCGATTCATAATACAGATGATCATCTTCGTAACCATGGGCTTGTTCGACTTGCTTGCAGGTGGGGTCTTTCGCCAGTGTTTGATATCAACCCAAATCCTGATATAGATGAACATAGGGTTCTTTCAATAGACGGGCGTATCGGGGGATCCGAGGCTGCAGGACTGAAGAGCTTGGTTGATGCTTTTGGATTAGAAGAGAAGAAAGCAAGTAAAATAGTCGCTGATGTCCTTCAATCTGTTGATCGATATGATTTCTTTGCTCGCAAGTATAAGATTTCGCAAAACGAACGTAAGATGATGGGTTCGGTATTTAAAGTTAAAGCGAAAGAGCTAAGCGAGTTCTTTGACATTTAAGACCTGGGGATAGGCTTAGTTGCTGCCCTTCCTTTTTGTGTTTTGCTTATTGCCTAGATCAAGGTTTATTTGAATATAGTCGCGCTAAACGCAATACGTATCTGAAATTTAGGCGTGAATACGAGCCTTGTGGGCAAATAACTTACGGTTTGCAGATCTTACAGGCCGTATAACCCATTGCCCTTGCTTTGCTAGCGCTTGAGCAGCTGGACTTGTTTTGCGAACTCATACGTTTTGCTGACGAACACCAGGAATAATGAAAAACTTTGCTCTTTGTGTTAAGGACATACGAGCCGCTGCTGGATGATGAAGACGAAGAAGAAGATTTCTTCTTGATTTTAAAAGTTACCGTTTTTTTGCCGCTATATTTGCCTTTTCCCTTAACGATAACCTTTGCAGTGCCTACCTTGATATTGTTTTTATAACTTACTTTGTAATCAGTACCTTTCTTCAAGGTCTTGCCGTTAAGTTTTACCTTCACGGTAGGCTTTTTTGCAGAGCCGTTATACGTATATGTTTTCTTGGAAAGAGTGATTTTTGCTTTGCTGATAGCGGTCTTGCTTGTTGCCATAAGCGACATGGTTGTGCCTGACTGTTTAGCTGATTGTGTCGTAACTGCTGCTTGCAGAGATAGTGTTTTGTCGTCCTGGACTTGTGTGGCTTGAGCTGGCGTGTTGGTAAAAGCTACAATCGAGACAAAGATGCCTAAAACGAGCACCACTAATGTGGGCAATGCGATTTTTGCAATAATCGGTTTAGTGGGAGATTCATTGATGCTCATTTTGATGCTCCTTGCATGCGCTATAGTCATCCAATTACCGCTACGAATATCTTATAGCTAAAAATAATTTAAGAAACGGCTTAAGCATGTTTTTTATCTGCGTTTTACATGCAGTAAAAAAGCCAAAATGCCAATAATTTGTGAACCTGAAATCTTGAGCTAGTGCCTAATTTTGCGCAATCTATATAATCTATATGAAAAACGATCAATGCATTCAGGAGACACGTGAACCAGATCAAATGCCCAAATTGTGGGAAGGTGTTCCAGGTTGCCGAAAGCGACTGGTCTGACATCGTCAAACAGGTGCGTGACCACGAATTTAAGGAAGCCGTAAAGGAGCATGACAAGCTTTCCAACGCCCAGTTAGAGCTTGAAAAACAGAAGCAAGATAGCCTCATAGAAGACCTCCAAAATCAATTGGAAAACGAGAGGCGCTTACACCAGCTTGCGCAAAAGTCTGCAGAAGAAAAACTTGCGGCCGAACACGACCTAGCCAAGTCTAAGGCTCAGGCAAGTGTTTCTGAGAAAATATCTAAGCTAAAAGAAGAGCTAGCCGAGGCAAAATCGCAAGTCTCGCTTAAGCAAAGCGAGATAGATCAAGCTAAAAAGGCAGCTCAGACGCAGCTTAAAAACGAACTGGCTCTTCAAGAGGCTAAGGCAAATCAAGCGCTCCTAGAGCAACAGGCGCAACTCGAGCGCCAGCAGGCACAATCCGCAAGCGAGCTTGCGCGCGCTAAATCAGAGTTTGCGATCAAGCTTTCCGAAAAGGACGCCCAGATTCAGGCGCGCGACCAGGAAATCCGCAACATCCAAGAGATGCGTCAGAAGCTTAGTGTAAAGCTTCTTGGCGAGTCGCTTGAGCAACACTGCGAAATAGAGTTCAACAAGATTCGTGCGGTTGCTTTTCCTAACGCTCAATTCCATAAAGACAACGACGCGGTTGACGGCACCAAAGGCGACTACATCTTCCGTGATTTCACAGAGGATGGGGACGAGCTGATATCCATCATGTTTGAGATGAAGACAGAATCTGAAACCTCTGTTCATAAGAAAAAAAATTCCGATCATTTCAAAAAACTTGACTCAGATCGCCGTAAGAAAAACTGTGAGTATGCGGTCTTGGTAAGCACGCTTGAAGAAGGTAGTGACTTATATGATCAGGGAATAGTTGATGTGAGCTATGAGTACGACAAGATGTATGTTGTGCGCCCGCAGCTATTCATTCAGCTGATTTCTCTGCTTCGCAATGCCGCTAAAAACGCCGAGCAATACAAACACGAGCTTGCCGTCATGCGTCAAGAAAGCATCGATATCACGAACTTCGAGGAGTCACTTAACGACTTCAAAGATAGGTTTGGTAAGAACTATAATCTCGCGCGCACAAGGTTCAAAAAGGCTATAGACGAGATTGACAAGACTATAAAAATGCTAGAAAAGATAAAGGAAAACCTGTTAGGTTCTCAGAATAATTTACGCCTCGCAAACGACAAGGCCGAAAGGCTTACAATTCGTAAGCTCACTCGCAACAATCCTACAATGAAGGCTGCGTTTGCCGAGCTTGCCGAAAAGAACCAAGCAGACGATAAAGAGGAATAGGCGAAGATGTTTGGAGACAATCTAGAGAGAATAGTTGCAGCTATCGAGAAGAACTACGAGGCCGACGAAATATTCTTCACGAAGCCAGGGAAGCGTTTCCCGTCTAGGTCGGCTGTGAAGGAAATCTTAAAAAACCTTAGGCGCGTGATGTTTCCGGGTTATTTTGGACAAGAGATGTTGTCGCCCAAAACGAGCCCAGCTTACTTTATAGGCCAGATTCTTATCGATACCGAGCGCGACCTTCGTCAACAAATCATGTTGGCGCTAACTTATACCGATTCTCAATGTGCGAATGCCAACGAGACTATGCGCTGCTATGAATGCACTCCTGTTCATATAGCAGAAAAGACTGCGGATATATGCACGAAGTTTTTCGATGCCCTGCCCGAAATTCAGCGCACTCTTCTAACTGATGTGCAGGCTCTATACGACGGCGACCCTGCAGCAGGGTCGAAAGAGGACGTGATATTCTCATATCCTGGTCTTTATGCTATATACGTATACAGGCTTGCCAACGTGCTTTATAAGCTAGATGTGCCAATAATCCCTCGCATTATGACCGAGCTTGCCCATGCGGGTACAGGCATTGACATCGGTGCGGGTGCCAACATAGGTCACCACTTCTTCATCGACCACGGAACAGGTGTGGTTATTGGTGAAACCACGATCATTGGCAACAATGTCAAGCTGTACCAAGGCGTTACGCTTGGTGCTCTTTCGACGCGCGGCGGACAGCGTCTTTCTGGCGTCAAGCGGCACCCTACCATCGAGGACAATGTGACCATTTACTCGAATGCTAGCGTTCTTGGGGGAGAGACGGTTATTGGGGAAGGCTCTGTTATTGCGGGCTCAACTTTTGTCACTTTCTCGGTTCCGCCGCATTCAAGGGTGGCTTTGAAAGAGCAGGAAATAACGGTTCGAGGGAAAGACGAAAGAGACTAAGTTTTTTAAATAAAATTGCTGGTGCGCAATTGGCACAGGCGCGATGTTTTTGCATATTCAAGTAAGGAATGAAACTCAATGTATGACGGTGACATAGAACTGGGCAGGAACGATCCATGTTGGTGCGGAAGCGGGCTTAAATACAAAAGGTGCCACATGGACTTTGACGACAAGCTTAATAGCCTTGCACTCGCAGGCGAAGAGGTGCCAGCTCGCGGCCTGCTTAAGACGCCTAAAGATATTGAGGGGATAAAATATAGCGCTGAAGTAAACATTGGTGTGCTTGACTATGTTGCCGACCATATCGAAGAAGGCATCACGTCTGCGCAAATAGACAAATGGGTTTATGACTACACCATAGAACATGACGCGATCCCTGCCCCTCTAAACTATGAGGGCTTTCCCAAAAGCGTGTGCGTTTCTGCAAACGAAGTCGTATGCCACGGTATTCCATCTGAAGAAGAAGTCCTTAAAAGTGGCGATATTGTCAATGTTGATTGTTCTACCATCCGTAGAGGGTATTTCTCTGACTCTTCCCGTATGTTTTGCATAGGGGATGTATCGCCTGAGCGTGCAGAACTTGTAAAGGTTACGAAAGAATCTATTCAGGTTGGGCTTGACGCAATTCGTCCATGGGGGCATTTGGGAGACATTGGGGCTGCCATTAATGCGTTTGCTAAAAAGCATGGCTATACGGTCGTGCGCGAGTTTGGAGGCCATGGGATCGGGTTAGAGTTTCACGAGGATCCATTCGTTAGTTTTACGTCGAAGGCAGGAACCGGTTCCATTCTTGTGCCAGGCTTGTGCTTTACTATCGAGCCGATGATCAATATGGGCAAGCACCACATTGATATGTCTGACCCGAATGGTTGGACGGTTCGCACAAAAGATGGCCTTCCAACGGCTCAATGGGAAGTGCAGCTTGTTATTACCGACGATGGATATGAGCTTCTTAGCTGGTAGACATGTTTTGGGATAGCGTAATATGACCCAAGGCAGAAGAAATACACAGCGTCCTTCCGTCAAGGATTATTCCAGGCGACGCGAACGTAGCGCCCGCGAAACGTCAAGACATGCCAACACTGAAAGAGATTATCAAGACATTGGCAGCAGGCGTCGCGCGTCTCATGACCAAACAAGATCTGTTCATGTTGATGATTCGCAATCGCATAAGCGAGCACCCCGTAGGCAAAACTTCATCGCACGCATAGTAAACCAGTGGTTTGATCGCGTAATAGGTGCCATTAAGGACGATGGCTTGTCAGAGGCGCAAGCTGTATATGACGCCCATCGTACAACGCGCGACTTTATATGGAACTCGGTTGGCAACGGTTCTTGGGCGATCGTGTTCCCTATTATGACGATGGTCTCAACTCAGCTTGTAGGCGTTGAGGTTGCAGGCATGATATCGATGGCCTACATTGTGGGTCTGCTTCTTATGTTCGTTGGGAATTTTGGTGTGCGAACATTTCAGGTCTCCGACACGCACATGCACCATTCGTTTAAGGATTACCAGGCCAACAGATGGGTAACATGCATCGCAATGCTACTTATTGGATGGCTTTACTGTTCGGCTCGCGGATACTCTTCCGAGATGTTCAATATTTCAATGGGAATAATCCTTTACAAGTGCATTGATGCTTTAGCCGATGTGTATGAAGGCAGGCTTCAGCAAGTCGATAAACTTTATCTTGCTGGAATATCTCAAACGCTACGCTCATTGATTGCGCTTTTGGCTTTCATGGCATTGCTTTTCACCACCAGAAACGCCGTTGTAGCTTCTTACGCGACCGCTATTGCAGCGGCGGCAACATTTCTTATCGTTACTTGGCCGCTGACGCTTATGGAGGCACCTCCGTCTACGCCATTTTCCTTTGCTAGTTTCTTAGAGCTTTTCAAATCATGCGCACCTCTGTTCGTTGCCATATTTATGTTCAATACGATCGAAAATATGCCGAAGTTTTTTATGGAGGCCGATCTTCCATACGATGCGCAGCTTTATTTCAATGCGATTTATTTCCCAGCGCAAATGATCTTGATTTTCTCGCAGCTTGTCTACAAGCCGCTTCTTCTTCGCATGGCAGAAGTTTGGCAGGATGAATCGAAGAGAATGAAATTTAACCTTCTTTTGATTGGGATATTTGTGGTAATAGCCGTGATCACAATTGCTATGTGTCTTATCATGGCATGGTTTGGAACAAGTTTGCTAGGTTTTCTATACGGTGTCGACTTCTACCAGTTCCATGGGCTTATATACCTCATGCTGCTAACCGGCGGTATAACAGCCGCAATCGATTTTCTCTACCAAGTTATAACCATTATGAGACGCCAGCGTGACGTAACAACACTTTATTTGGTTGCATTCGTGTTTGCTGTGTTTGTTCCTTGGATGCTTATTCATTACGCACAATTTGAAGGTGCGGTTTTGAGTTATGTCATTATTGAGGCTATCCTGTTTATGCTTCTTGTTTGGGAATATTTCAGGATTAGGCGCGATCTCATGCATGGTACGGGAAGGTTTGCCCCTGTAGGGTGTGAAAATCCGGAAAAGTCGGAAGGACTAGAAGGATCTACAGTAGAAGAATTTGCAGGACACGCTACTTCGCAAAGAAGCGAAAGGTCAGAAAGGCCGGAAAGACTAGAAAGGCCAAAAAGATCAGATTGGGGAGATTTTTAGCGATGTCTAACGCCGAAGCAGCAGACCCTACGAAATTCCAAGACTCCAAATTAGGTAAACGTCACAGGATCCTAGAATCTATCTGGGGATCCGTGAATATTTTGTTGGGAATTGGGCTTGTTGCGATCGTTGTATATTTGCTTGCAGTCATAGGCAATAGCTTCTATGAAGATGCATACCTAAACCTTCCTATTAGATCGATTGTCATATTCGTTATAAACATTATTCTTGTGGGCATTGTGGCAGTGCTCGCTGTAATCGTCGGCTTTCGTCTGATTCTAGGGAAAGTTAGGCTTGCTCACTTACTCTCCGAGACAATAGTGACGCTTCTTATTGCATGTGCTCTCTGTTCTTTGATGCTTAATGGAATCACAGCTGATTTTTGGGTATATGTGGTGGCCGCAGCGGTGGGAGCGGTAATTTTCGATATAGCCGATCCTGCTCTAGCAGAGGAGAGGAAGCTGCAACGCAGGCTTCGCAAGCTAGGTGACAAAGAGCTCGCTGAAGAGGGGAAGCTGGGGCTTGACACGTCAGGACGGGGTCTTATCGCAATCAATTTCTTTAATTTGTTCTGGATATTTACGATAGGCATGTTCATAGGCGATGTTGTCGAGACGGTATACCATTACATGGTTGTTGTTCCAGGCGAGTTTCAGATAAGAGCTGGACTATTGTGGGGGCCGTTTTCGCCAATATATGGAATCGGTGCTGTTCTGCTAACGCTAATTTTGAATCGCTTTTACAAGATGAACTTCGTTGTGATCTTTCTTGTGAGTGCTGTAGTTGGAGGCGCATTTGAGTATTTTGCCAGCTGGTTTTTAGAATATGCGTTTGGTTCTGTTGCTTGGGATTATTCTGGCCGCTTCCTGAATATCGGCGGAAGAACAGATTTCATGTTTATGTGCATGTGGGGCTTTCTTGGGGTTTGCTGGATCAAGGCTATATTGCCTGTGGTGGTAAAAACGATCAACAAGATTCCTTGGCAGTGGCGCTATGCCATTACAGGTGTTTGTGCGGCCTTGCTTGCTTTTGACTGCGCCATGACATTGATGGCGCTTGATTGCTGGTATCTACGCCTTGCAGGTGCACCTACAGACGAAGCAGCTTACACGCAGTTTTTCGCGCAGTATTTTAACAACGATTACATGTCCGCGCGCTTTGAGAGCATGACTATCCATCCCGAGCTAACCTCTCGCGTTTAGGTGGTGAAATTCGCCCCTTGCGACGTCTTTGCTTGCGTGCAAGGGGCGTTTACATCATGTAAAATCCAAATCATTGGTTGATGGAATGATGCCCGACGGGGCATGGGGTCGATGTAAGGTGCACCGATCTTGGCGAAATGGGGGTGCAAATCCTCCGCTATGCCAGTAACCGTAAACGTGTGCTGCACTATACAAGGGGTTTACGTGACTTCTTTGCAGGTAAACGCACAAAGTCGGAATACCCTTCCATCGAATGACCCTGGAAGGTGGTAGATATGACCACAATCAAGAAGTTTTCTGTAGTACTTTCCCTTTTGCTTGCTTTGAGCTTGATGCCGCTTGCGGCTTGCTCTGATCAAACCCAGCAAGCATCGTCTAGCGCCTCTACGCAAGCTCAAACGGAGCAGTCTTCTTCAAGCTCTGAATCGTCTGCAGCCAATATTGAGGTTAGTGTTGAGATTGATGCTACAGTCGCGAAAGATGCTGGCTTGGATGTTTCTGCACTTGATAGCATTGCAGGCCCTGCCTCCTACCAGCTTGCTGAGGATGCAACGGCCTATGACGCACTTGTTGCAACTGGTGCTGAACTTGAGGGATCACCTTCATATGTGACTTCTATTGATGGGCTTGCCGAAGGTGCAGATGGCAAGACTAGCGGATGGATGTATGAGGTAAATGGGGAAGCTCCATCTGTTGCTGCAAACGAGTTTCAGCTGTCTAGCGGTGATACCGTGCGCTGGTATTTCGCCTCGTTTGACTAAGCCGCAACGATAATGGCCAGTATGGGGAAAATGCGTTTTAAGAACGTGAACCCCATGCTGGCTTTGGTATATGCCGTTTTGGCCATGCTTTGCGTCATGGTCTCGTTTCAGCCTATCTTACTTGCAATAAGTTTTCTTGCACTTCTTTCTTTGGGTGCTTGTATTAACGGTCTTGCAAAGGCAGCCTCGGCCTTGAAGTGGCAAATTCCTGTGATAGTGTTTTTTGCCTTACTGAACTCGCTTTTCGTTCAAAGCGGGTCAAGCGTTCTTTTCAATGTTGGCCCTATAAACCTGTATGTGGAAAGTCTAGTTTATGGGGCAAGCAGCGGCATGATGGTGGTATGTGTCATGAGCTGTTTTCTTTACCTGTCAGAAGTGGTATCAAGCGATGAAGTGCTTGGCCTGTTCGGGGGAAGAATGCCAGTTATTTCGCTTGTGACATCGATGTCTATTCGCCTTGTTCCGAAGTTTAAGCGGCAGGCAAGTGAACTTGACGATGTTAGGAAGGCTTGTACTTGCGCAAATCTTGGTACTTCTTCTTCCAAACATACTTTGCCTTCTAAGTATCTAACACATCTGCTTGCTATGTCTCTGGAAGATTCGCTTGTATGCGCCGATTCCATGCGCTCGAGGGGCTGGGGAGCTTCAAAAAAGAGAACGTCCTACACCAAGACCCGAATGACTGCGTCAGATTATGCGATTTTGGTTCTAATTGTTTTGCTTGGGCTGTCTTGCCTTATTTTTGCTTATGCGTCCGCTGATGCTTTTCAGTTTTACCCGGTTCTTGCTTTCTCAGGCTTAGAGGTATTTGATGGGCTGAGCCAGTTTGCTCAACTGACGTTTAGCAAAGGACAGGCTTTGATTTTGTCCGGTGTTTTTTATCTTGTCTATATAGCCTTCTTTTTTACTCCGCATTTTGTGCTGTTTTTGGAGGATCTTAAATGGAAGCGGTAAGGCTGGACAATTTCAGCTTTACATACGCCGGCGCAAGTGAAGCGGCTCTGATCCGTGCATCCTTCTCTGTTGACGAAGGTTCATTTTGTGTGCTTGTTGGAGACTCTGGTAGCGGTAAGACCACGCTTCTTAGATGCTTATGCCCATCCCTTGCGCCTGCGGGAACTAGACAGGGCTTAGTTCAGATATTTGGTCAAGATTTTCGAGAATTGTCAGGGTATTCGGGTATTGGTTATGTTTACCAGAATCCAGATGCTCAGATGGTTTGCGATAAGGTCTACAAAGAACTTGCATTTGGGCTTGAAAGCATTGGGATGGAGCGCGATCAGATGCGAAGACGCGTGGCTGAACTCTCAAGCTACTTTGGTTTAGGCTCTATCTTCAATCGCGATTGCGCAAGTCTTTCAGGAGGGCAGAAACAGGATGTGAACGTCGCATCTGTAGTTGCTATGAACCCGCGTTTGTTACTTTTAGACGAACTCACGTCGCGCTTAGACCCGATTTCTGCTCGCCGTCTAGTGGAACTTGTAGCACATATAAATCGTGCTTTCAAAACTACGGTGATACTTGCCACCCATTCGCCTGAGCTATTCGATGGGGTAGCCACATGCGCCTTTGAGATCAAAGATAGAAGTGTGGTTCCAAAAAGCTTAGATGACTTGCGTCTTGAAACCAAGCCAAAAAATCCTCGATATGCTTGCGATTTTCCTTCAAAGACGAATGCTTCGCTGAAGTCTGCTATTTCTATGGATGACATCACATTTGCTTACTCAAGAGACGAGGCCAATGTGATAGATAGGCTTAGCCTTGATGTGCAAGAGGGCGAGATTGTATCTTTGGTTGGGGCAAATGCTAGCGGAAAGTCTACCTTGTTGAAGTTGGTAGCCTCGATATTAACCCCCCAAAGGGGAAGTATCAGAAATTCCCTTTCGGCATCATGTGCCTACCTTCCACAAGATGTGAAACTGCTTTTCTCGAAAGATAGCGTGCTTGAAGAGCTTATGGAATGGAGTCGTAGCGCGGGCTATTCTGTAGAAGATGTGCACAAAATAGCAAAAAGGTTTGCACTTGTCTCTATGTTTGATTTAAACCCGTTTGACCTTTCGTGTGGACAGCAGCAAAAGCTAGGTTTGGCAAAAATGCTTCTATGCCGCCCGAAGCTTATGTTGCTCGATGAACCAACGACTGGACTTGACGGAAAGTCGCAGATCGATATAGCAAAAATCATAAGGCGCGCAGCAAACGAAGGTTGCACAATTGTGATGGCAAGTCATGACCTAGCTTTTGCCTCTAGAGTTTCAAACAGGATGGCTTTGCTCTTTGATGGTGAGGTTGCCTGCATGCAGAATAGTCGGTCTTTTTGCGAGGGTAACCTTTTCTATGTTCCGAAGGTAACACTCTTCACTAAGATGTGGGATGCGCTTTACGCTGACGAAGGCAGATGCACGTTATGAGGCGAGCTCTTTGCATGGCCTCAGAAGCCGCGTCAATTGTTTTGCTGCCTTGCGTATTGGTAATATGCGCGCTATTTGATCTTGGAACTTCTGCAGTCTTGATTTTTTGTGCGGCTATCTTTAGCCTTGCAATGTTTTTTGCTAGTTGGGAAACATCTAAGCCCGCTTTGAGGCAGATAATGCCAGTTGTCGTTCTTTCGGCTCTTGCATCAGCAGGAAGAATTATTTTTGCTGTAATTCCTAGCGTTCAGCCACTTACTGCAATTTGTGTTATAGCCGGTGCCGCTTTTGGAAGGCGTGAAGGTTTCATGACAGGCGCTCTTGCCGCATTTGTTTCTAACTGTTTTTTAGGGCAGGGGATGTGGACGCCTTGGCAGATGTATGCTTGGGGCTTGGTCGGCTATTTGGCTGGGATACTTTTCTCTCACATTGAAACAAGCAGAACTTGCTTGGTTAATAAAACAAAACAGGTAAGCGTTTCCATTTTTATGATTATCGTTTGTGCCTTTGGCTTTTTTGCATCGTATCTGTTCTCTTTTATCATGAATACATGGGTCATTCTTGGATTTATGCGTGGTTTTGGGGAAGTGTCTGCGATTGCTATTTACGCATCGGGTTTCGTTTTCGATACAGCGCACGCTGTATCTACTGTAGTGTTCCTATTGGCTCTTTACCCATCATGGCAAAGGAAGCTTTCGCGTATTAAAATAAAGTATGCTATGAGCGCTTGATTTAGTATCATCGATATTAGCTCGTGCGATTACGGTTTATTTTTAGTATTATAGACACTAGATTTCAGGTATTTTATTCTATGGCTCTGCAGTCTAGTCGCAGTTTAATATTATTTGCACCTTGACAATAGTTCAGTTCAGAAATAATTCAATTTTCTATGTATAATTAACGAAACTTATGGCACAATATGTGGAGCCGATAAAGAGTGGTTCTTTATCAATGATTGCTTGTTTGTTGATAGGAGAGTGCATTATGTGTTTTAGACCAGCAGACGCAGGTGGCGGCGGAGGGATGACATGCCCCGAATGTGGTAAAAAAGTACAGGCTATGGGTGGCATGGTCATGAAGAAGTGTCCATTCTGCAAGGCCGACTGGACTAAGTATCTGAATCCAGACGGAACGCCTAACGCCGAAGCAATTGCTGCAGCTGGTGGCGGCGGTGGAGCTGCCGCTCCTGGTGCCCCTGGTGCCCCCGGTGCCCCCGGTGCTCCCGGTGCTCCCGGTGCCCCTGCTGCTCCTGGTGCCCCCGGTGCTCCAAAACCACCTTCTGCATAGAGCTCTTAGCTATCGCAGTTATAAAAAGACCTTCCGAAGGGGAGGTCTTTTTTTGTGAAATAAAGCATGACTCTCGCGTCTGACGTGCGCTTGTTGTACCATCGAAAGCGGACAAGGAGGGCTTTGTGAGAAATTTTTTCAATAAAGTAAACGAAAAGATTCAGACATTCATGGTCGGCCGCAATGGGGCAGACAGGCTTTCCAGATGGTCGCTTGGTGCAGCAATTGTGATGCTAATCATCAACCTTTTCGTGCCAAATATCGTATGCTCAATGCTAAGTTACATATTCCTCTTCTACTGCATCTATCGAATCTTTTCCGGAAACGTTGCTGCACGTGAGGCCGAAGAAGAGAAGTTCGATGACTTTCTTGCCCGATTTAAGCCTGGTGGTAAGAAAAAGAAGCGAGACACGGGTTTCACTACAAGAAAAGCCTCTACTAAATCCGCTTCAGCAAGTTCAGGTAAAGCAACTTTTAAGTGTGAGGAATGCGGGCAATCATTGTCGGTTCCAAAAGGTAGGGGCAAGTTGAGGGTCACATGTCCAAAATGCCATCATCAACAGATCATTAAATCGTGATATTGAACCTTGAGCTATGCTTTTAGAAAGACAGGCGGTCATGTTTGGTATAGCCGTTGCTGCACTTTCATCACTTTCTGAAGAGGAAAAGGCCACCTATCAAAAGGCTTATTGCGGTTTGTGTGTAGCCCTAAAACGGCAATTCGGCCAAATCGCTAGATCAACCTTGAGCTACGATTTGACGTTTTTGGAAATTCTCTACAATTCTTTATATGAGCCTGTGATGGATGCAGACACAAGTAAATGTCT
>CAZYOQ010000006.1:39154-41776 GCA_964649145.1 uncultured Eggerthellaceae bacterium
TTCTCTACAATTCTTTATATGAGCCTGTGATGGATGCAGACACAAGTAAATGTCTATCGCATCCATTCAAGAAAGTATCTTATGAATGCTCGATCTTTAGCGCCTATTGTGCTCAGCTTTCTGTTGCGATGGCTTATCACAAGTGTCTAGACGATGTAGTAGACGACAGTTCGCTAACTGGACATCTTGGGTCTCATGCATTGAAAGGTGTGTATTCCAAGGTACGAGACACGCTGCCTGGCCACTGTTTAATAGTCGAGGAATCGATGAATGCTATTCGCGAGATAGAACATGCCAATGGCGCCTCGCCAGATGCCGCCTCTATAGTATTTGGCGAGATGCTCGCATTCTGCTTTGAATGTGTACCTGATTATTTCCCAGATATATGGTCTGAGAGCCTGCGAAGCCTTGGATACTGGCTTGGGAGGTTTATTTATATGATGGACGCTGCCGTCGATATAAGCGACGACTGTAAGTCTGGATCATATAATCCTTTTCTCCAAATGGGACTTACGGAAAGCGATTCGGCGTTTATGCGAGATGTGCTTAGCGTTTTGGCAGGAAATGCTGCGAATGCTTTCGAGAAGCTGCCTATAGTAGATAATGTGCACCTGCTTCGAGGCATCCTCTATCAAGGTGTTTGGCAAAAGTTCAATATTAAATTCGAGTCGAAGCAGCGTGGCCGCAGCAAAAATGGCCTAAATAAGCAGGATAAACAAGACACGGTTCAACCAAACTGACCTTGTATAAAAAGCGTGAATCGGGCTAAGTAAGGGTAGAATAGGTCGCTATGGATGAGAATCCCTATGACATATTAGGAGTTCCGCGCGGCGCCTCGACAGATGAGGTGAAGAAGGCGTATCGCAAGAAAGCGCGCGAAAACCACCCCGATCTAAACCCTAATGATCCTGCTGCTGAAGAGCGCATGAATAAGATTAACGAGGCTTACGATCGTATTACTAACCCCGAAAAATACTCCGCTTCTGACGCAAGGCGCCGCGGTACGCAAAGCTCTTATACCCCTGGCGGCAGCGGATACGGCTCACCTGGAAGCAGCCCTTACGGTACAACAGGTCAAGGCGGAAGTAGCCAGCAAGGTGGTTACACGGGGCCTCAAGGAGGCTATCGCCAGCCTGAAAGCGGTCCTTATTCTTGGGTCGACTTCGACGACATTTTCGGCGGGAATTGGAGGAGCACCCAAGAGTCTATTCATCCAGAGGAAAATGCGTCAGATTCCCCGGAGATCAGACAGGCTATCTACTCTATCAACTCGTCGAACTACAAACAGGCCATAGATATCCTTCAGCGTATTCCATCTACTGGTAGGAATGCCAGATGGTATTACCTGTTTGCGCTTGCTAACAATGGTGCAGGCAATACAGTTGCCGCAAATGACAACATTAGACGCGCGCGACAGCTTGATCCCAACAACCCCGACTATGTGCATGTGCAACAGCACTTCGTTCAAGGTGCTAGACAGTATGAGGATACAGCACAAGGCCGAGGATTCACCACATTTGGAATCGACCCAAGTTGGCTTTGTTGCTGCATATGTTTGGCTCCAACATGTATGAGCTACATGAGTCGACTTTGCTTGATCAATGGGGGGATTTAGGCAAAGCGCTTATGCCGGTTTAGCGTCGGTGCATGACGACGCTGCTTGATATTAGAAAAAGGCTTCGAAAGGATTTGATATGCCAGCGATAGGTATTGACCTCGGAACTACCAACAGCTGCATGGCCGTTGTCGAAGGCGGCACGCCAGATGTTATCCCTAACTCTGAAGGTGGGCGTACGACGCCTTCAGTGGTTGCTTTTTCGAAGGATGGCGAGAGGCTTGTGGGAGGCGTAGCACAGCGTGGTGCTGCTACAAATCCAGGACGCACTATATCTTCTGTCAAGCGCAAGATGGGCACCGATTGGCGCATAGGCATAGATGGCAAGGAGTATTCTCCTCAAGAAATTTCTGCGATGATTCTTCGCAAGCTTAGAACTGATGCACAAGCTTATCTTGGCGAAGAGATTAAAGATGCCGTGATAACTGTTCCTGCGTATTTCAATGACATGCAGCGAAATGCCACAAAGGACGCCGGTACGATTGCAGGGCTAAACGTTCTTCGCATCATAAACGAGCCCACTGCAGCAGCACTTGCTTTTGGCTTAGATCACGGCGACCCGCAAATGGTCATGGTTTACGACTTGGGTGGGGGTACATTCGATGTCTCCATCATTGAAATCGGTTACGACGTCATAGAGGTTTTGGCTACGGCTGGAAACAACCACCTTGGCGGAGACGACTTCGACGAGCGTTTGGCCAAGTATCTATCCGATGCTTTCAAACAGCAGACAGGTGTGGATATCTCGTCAAACCAAGTTGCATATCTTCGCGTGAAAGAGGCCGCTGAACAGGCAAAAAAAGAGCTATCTTCCATGGAATCGACGGTGGTAAATCTTCCGTTTTTAGCTCAAAACGAAACAGGGCCGCTTCATTTGGAGCAAACGATAACGAGGGCGCAGTTTGACAGCCTGACTCATGACCTTGTTGAATCGACTACCGAACACGTGCAACAAGCACTAAACGATGCGGGCATTGCTGCAAGTGAACTTGGTCGTGTTTTGCTTG
>CAZYOQ010000006.1:41876-69487 GCA_964649145.1 uncultured Eggerthellaceae bacterium
CAAGCACTAAACGATGCGGGCATTGCTGCAAGTGAACTTGGTCGTGTTTTGCTTGTTGGGGGCTCCACCAGGATCCCTTCAGTGCAGGCGCATGTCGAAAAACTGACTGGCAAACATCCCGAATCAAGCATAAACCCTGATGAATGCGTGGCTCAAGGCGCTGCCATTCAGGCCGCAACGCTTGCAGGGGCGCTTTCGGGCTCAAAAGAATTGATGCCAAGAGGCGGCGGCCTGCTTTTATTGGATGTAGTGCCGATGTCTTTTGCTATAGAGACTGTAGGCGGTGTGGCTACGCGCGTAATCGATAGGAACACTACGTTGCCCGTTCACTACGAGCAGGTCTTCACTACGGCCGCGTCCTTTCAGACCAGAGTTGAAATCAACGTGATGCAAGGCGAGCGCCCGATGGCTTCTGATAATAAGTCTATAGGTAAGTTTACGCTCAAAGGCATAAAGCGAGCCCCTGCAGGTGTTCCGCAAATAAACGTGAGCTTTGACATAGATGCAAATGGTATTTTGACGGTTACCGCCAAAGACCTAGGCACCGGAAATGAGCAATCAATCACGATTACCGATTCTGAGCGTATGACCGATGCGGAGATCCAGGCTGCTATTCGCGATGCCGAACGCTATGCTCAAGAAGATGCTAAGCGTCGTGCCCAGTTCGCGCTTCGAGATGAAGCGAATAGCTTGCTTGCCAAGGCGAACGACCACATAAAAGAAGCTGGCAAAGAAATGCCGAAAGAAGAGAAACGAGCGCTGAAAACTGCAATCGCCAACGTTCAGCGTTACACATCAAAGCGTCAAGACAAGATGAAAGACGACGATAACGAGGCGTTTGCTCAGGCGGTTGACGAGCTTCGTGGCCTTATATCCTAGCAATTTTGCCTTAAAGCTAACTGGAGTGTTTCTTGTCTCTTCTCCACATATAGCTTTGGGCTATACCCTTTTTGGCTAAAGGACTATAATAACGAACTTAGCATTTGAAACACTGCAGTGAAAATGGCGTTTGAAGCATTGTTTTGCGAAAGGTGCAGAGAGTGCCACTGCCCAACATGAACCAAGTTGGGCGGTGATTATAATCACGAATTAGGAGAAATGTGTTCGCAGAGCTTTCCCAGTCGGTGGCAGCGTTGTCATTCATCGACATTTTTAATTTCTGCGTCTTCTTGACCTTCTCGTGCTGCTATACCTACCAGCTTTTTTATGTGCTGGTTGTTCTTGCTCGCAAGCCCAAAAGCGCCAAGGCTAGCCACGAGCATAAGTTTGCTGTCATGATTGCTGCTAGAAACGAGCGCGCTGTTATTGGCGATCTTATTGCTTCTATAAAGGCTCAAAACTACCCGCAAGAACTAATTGATATCTACGTTATCGCCGACAATTGCACAGACGACACCGCTGCAATTGCACGCGAGGCTGGTGCGTGCGTTTTCGTTCGCAATAATAAGGAACAGGTTGGCAAAGGCTATGCTCTCGATTATGGTCTGCAAGCCATTTGGCAGGAATTCCCGAATGCTGGGCATGAGGCCTATTTTGTCTTCGATGCCGATAATGTTCTTGACAGTAATTATTTCCGCGAGATGAACAAGACTTTTGATTCTGGCGCTAGGGTTTCCACATCATATAGGAATTCCAAGAACTTCGATAGCAACTGGATAAGCGCCGGTTACGGCGTCTGGTTTTTGCGCGAGGCCAAGTTCTTGAACCAGGCACGCATAACGCTGAACACTTCTTGTGCTATTTCAGGAACAGGCTTCTTTATTGCTGCCGATATTCTTAAAAGCGCCGGTGGATGGAAATGGCATCTTCTCACAGAAGACATCGAGTTTTCTGCATCTTCTATCATTTCGGGTGAACGAATTCAGTATTGCCCTACAGCTATCTTGTATGACGAACAACCGACCACTTTCCGAGCTTCGTGGAATCAGCGCTTTCGCTGGGCCAAGGGCTTTTACCAGGTTTTTGCACACTATGCATGGGGTCTTGTCAAAGGTATCTTCAAAAACGAACGCGGGCACAAGTTTGCTTGCTACGACATGCTAATGACCATTGCTCCCGGTATGCTTTTGACCGTTATCTCGATAATTTTTAACGTTACTATTCTTGTGCTGCAGCTTACAGGTGTTGTGAGTGTGGGAGTAGCTTTTGCAAGCTCCATTTCGTCTATAGCTTTCTGTCTAGCAAGCTATACATTGTTCATGTTTGCCTTCGGCGTGCTTACTATCTTTGTTGAGTGGGACAGCATTAGGGCCTCTTCTGCAAGAAAGATTGCGTCTATGTTGACATTCCCGTTGTTCATGCTTACGTATATTCCAATTTGTCTTGTGGCATTGGTGAAGAAGGCCACTTGGAAGCCTATCGTGCACAATATATCGGTTGACGTGCAGGAATTTGCTCGCGTTAAGGAAACGACAGACGTGCGTGAGAACAAAGCTATCAATGCTTAGGCCATTATCCTTGACTAGTGGTTTAGGTCTGCGTGTTAGGCATGCGTTTTAGGCCGGCATCTTTGGCCAATTTCTTAGGCCAGCATCCTTCCAAAAGTCACAGCCGAAATCCGCTTAACTCCGCATCTCTTTAATTCTATGCAGGCGGCATATATGGTAGCCCCTGTAGTGCAGACGTCGTCAAGCACTATGACACTATCAGGAAGCTCGCAATTATCGCAAATCTTTAAGGTGTTGGTCATGTTCTCGATTCTGTGTGACCTGTCAAGCTTGCGCTGATCGGCGCTAGATGGGCGATTGAAAAGACATTTGCACTCAAGGCCTAGCATATCCGCGGCTTCCTGAGCGATTTCAAGCGAATGGTCGAACCCGCGCCTTCTATAGGCCTCTTTTGAGTCAGGAATATATGTTATGGCGTAGTTTTCGCGAATGATATCTGGGTTGATATGATGGCAAATAGCTTGCGCGATGAAAGTGCTAAGCCTTCGTTCGTTATGGTCTTTGTATGCGCTTACTATTCGCTTAGCCGCATCGTCAAGAATATAAGCATGGGACATTGAATCGAATGGAAGTTTCTCTAAGCCGCAAGACTTCAGCAAAAGGTCGTTGCATTCCGTGCATTGCACTATCCCGAATGGCGCTCCGCATTTAGGACAGGCAAGGTACTTATCTACGACCTTTAAGTTTTTCATACAGCGCTTGCATATGACGTCGGCTCCTGTAATATCGCACACCGCGCAGCGAGTCGGCCAGAGTAGCTCGAATACAAGATCGCGCCCGAATTCAACGGCCTTTTTTAGTTTCGGTTTTTCCATTGGGTGAAAGTATCACCAAACGTCTAAAAGGTGTCTTTCAGAAACTTAAAACGAAGTCGTATAAAGGGTTTAGGGATAGAGCTTTCAAAACACCTCTGATAGAATTAAATGCTAGCTTCTCCGAGCCTGTAGTTGCGGCAAAGCTTTAATAGAATGTTTTGCCTAGCCCATGGCAGATGCGGTCAAAAGGGTCCACGTAAGCATTTATGCGTAAGCGTGATGTGAGCATGGCGTATTCTAGATGTAAGCCGCACCGCCTGTTAATCAGACATAGGGTCTGACGGGCGAGAGGACGTAGCATGTCAAAGCATGCGATATCCCAGTGCGCGAATGTGGGGGCAAAGACTAGGTCAGTCGGAGAAGCGCGATATCAAGGAGGAACTTTTGAAGAGGAATTGCAAATTATCGTTTGCTTTGATGGTAGTGTTTGTATCTACTGTCATGGCCTTTGCACTTACTGGTTGTGGCATTCTTCAAAATGAAAACTACACCCCAAAGATGGGCAAAGCTGAACTTAACTCGCCAACTATCGGCCAGGAAGGCACGCTTAGAGTTGGTGTCGACGCCACCAATTCGCCTTTAGCTGGGTCTAGCGACGATAAGATCATAGGTATAGACGTTGATCTTGCTGGTGCTCTTGGAGACGAGCTTGGGCTTGCTGTTGAAGTTAAAGACGTAGGTTCCGACGCCAAAAGCGCTATCGAGAACGGAGACGTTGATATAGTTCTTGGAATTGATAGCGATACAAGCGAAAGTGGTATGTGGATATCCTCAGAATACATCCCAACAGGAATTGCTCTTTTTGCGCTGGAATCTAGCGGCAAAGACGCGCCAAAAACTAGCGATAACGTAAAGGTAGGAACCCAAATATCTTCGAAGAGCGCATGGGCGATAGCCAATTCATTTGGCGACGATGCGCTAGTTTCTGAAAGTGACCTTGCATCTGCTTTCCTGGCGCTTGAAACAGGGGAAGTTGACTATGTTGCATCGGATGCGATAGTGGGGCTTTATGCTGCCAACAAACAGGATGTAGATATTGAGCTTGTAGGCATTATGGGTGCGACATCAGGTTACTGCGCTATGGCCAAGAAAGACAACTCTGATCTTACCTCTGTTATATCTGAGACTTTATCTGGAATAGTGGATGATGGTGTTATGGACGTTATAGAGCAAAAATGGCTCGTCCACAGCGTAGATTTATCCGGTCTTTCAAAGATCGACCTGAAGTCTTCTAGCGATAAGGAATAGCGTTTAGAAAAGATATCTAATGGCCCCTATGATTGCATAGAGGCCATTTTTTTTGTTTGGAAGGAAAGCGATGATTGATATGAATATGGTGGAGGGTTTTGGCTTTAAGCTTGAACTTTCGCAGCCCGTTGAAGAAATTGAAGGCACGGCATATGTTTTTCGCCACGCTACAGGAGCAAGACTGCTCTACTTGCAAAATGATGACAATAATAAAGGCTTTTCGATAACGTTTAAAACGCCTGCCAACGATGATACTGGCGTGTTTCACATACTTGAACATTCTGTTTTGTGCGGATCAGAAAAATATCCTGTCAAGGAACCATTCGTAAACTTGCTCAAGAATTCTATGCAGACCTTTCTGAACGCGATGACGTTTCCCGACAAAACTATGTATCCAGTGGCATCCACTAACATGCGTGACCTCTTAAACCTTACAAGCGTATATCTCGATGCGGTCTTCCATCCAAATATTTACACCAACAGGCGTATATTCGAACAAGAAGGCTGGCATCTTGAATGCGGTCCAAAAGAGGAGGGGAATCTGGAATACAACGGCGTTGTTTTCAATGAGATGAAAGGTGCCTTGTCAGACTCTGATTCGGTGCTATTTGATACGCTTTCAGCCGCCCTTTTCCCCGACACCGCTTACAGGTTTGAGTCCGGGGGCACTCCTGATGCCATTCCAACTCTTGACTACGAATCTTTCTTGGACACTCATGCCAGGCATTACCGCCCCTCGAACAGCTATATCGTTCTGTATGGCAATATGGACTTAGAGCCGTTCCTTGAGCTTATTGACTCTTCTTTGCGCAGTGCGAAAAACGATAGCACCCCTATAAATGCGCTGGACTTGCAATCGCCAGTTTGCAATATGGCAGTTAAGCGCAAGATGCAAACTTCTCCCGACAGCTCTTGTGCTGCGCTTGGATTTGTTGTGGCTCAAGCTAAAGACCGAGAACGCATAGCCGCAATCCAGATTTTGTTTGATGCCATTATGGGGTCAAACGAGGCGCCAATGAAAAAGGCTCTTTTGGCCTCTGGCATCGCAGACGAATATGAGGGAGCGCCAGTAAGTTCGTTAGCCCAGCCGTTTGTGGTTCTTACAGCTAGAGGCCTTCACTCAGAGGATGCTTTAAGTAAGCTAGAGGCTGCAGTTGCCCACGAAGCTAAACGGCTTTACGAAGGTGGGCTTAGCGAAGACATCGTGGAAGCTGCCTTAAACCATGCGGAATTCTCAATTAGGGAAGGGGATTTCGGAGTTGCTGATGGTGTGTACTATTCGATTTCGGCAATGCTTGGATGGCTTTATGACGACTCTCCGGAGTCGGCTCTTCTCTACATTCGCTATGAAGAGATTCTGCGAAGCCTCAGAGAAAAGCTCGGGACTGGGTATTTCGCGAACCTTATAAGCGAGATCTTCCTTGAAAACAAACATAAAGCCTCAGCTGAGGTTATACCTGTAGAAGATGTGGAAGACTGCCCTTCTAGCCTTAGGCTTAAAGAACTTGAATCCACATTGTCTGCTTCACAGTTTGAAGAGATTGACATCGAGGCCAACGCACTTCACGAGGCGCAAATGGCTCCAGATGCTGAGATAGATGTGGCGAAGCTTCCTACTCTTTCCCGCGAAGATGTTGACTCTCCTGCTGAAGAACCGAAGTGTCACATTTTTGATTTAGGGCAGCTGAAGGTCATGCGCCACGATTTAGACACTCATGGAATCGTTTACGTTTCAAAATATTTCGATCTGGGATGCCTTACATTTGATGACCTTCCTTATGTATCTATTCTTTCAATGGTGCTAGGCAAGATGGATACCGAAGCCCACACTGCAACAGAGATAGATACATTGGTTCAATCTGAGCTTGGGTCTTTGAGTTTTTCGTGCGATACATACGCGTCTTCTGAGGGAGCAAAAGACGTCAGGAGCGTGTTGGTGGTAAGAGCATCATGTCTTGCAAGCAAGATCTTGTCTCTTTGTGACCTTGTAAACGAGATACTTACAACCACTCTCTTCAATGACCGAACTAGGCTTGAAAACATATTGACTCAGTTCAAGGTGGGCAAAGAACAGCAATTCGTTATGTCAGGTGATGGTGTTGCTAGCACTAGGGCTGCCTCCTACATTTATCCAAGCGCCCGTCTGGTTGAGCAGACGGCTAATATCGACTTCTACCAGTTTGTGAAAGGTATGCTGGTCGACTTCGACTCGGCTGCAGACAGTCTTGCAAACAAGTTGCGCGATCTTGCAAAGATCGTTTTCACCGATGACGATTGCTTGCTTTCTTTTGCGGGCTGTGATGAGGCTTTTGAGTCATATTGCGAAAGTGGCGCTCTATTGGGAACAAATCCTGATAAGCCAAAAGACATTCTTAAAATTCCTACTTTCAAGCCTAAAGACGAAGCCTTTGCTGTGCCTGCGGATATTGCATATTGCGCCTTGGTCTACGACAGAAGCAAGGTGGATATGCCCCTTGCTGAATTCAGCGGAATATGGGCGATTGCTGCTCGTGTACTTTCGTTTGATTATCTTTGGAACGAGGTTCGAGTCGTGGGAGGCGCTTATGGGGTCAAGTTTAATTCCACAAGGCTTGGTTTAACTACCTTCTCGTCTTTTAGAGACCCGCATGTAAACGAGACATTCGACAGATTTTGCACGTCAGGGGAATGGTTGGCAAAATTCCATCCGCATAAAGACGAATTTGAGGGCTATGTTGTAAGTACAGCTGCATCGTTTGACAAACCCTTGAAAACGAAAGGTCTAATTCATAGACAGGTAAGCATGTATCTGGGCGGATATTCATACGAGGAGTACCTACAACATCGCCAGGAGGTTTTAGATGCAAAATTGAGCGACCTTCTTGCTTTGTCAGAGCCAATTTCTAAGATATGCGAGCAGGCAAATAGGTGCGTTATTGGCAACAAGGCGCTGATAGAGCAGTCGGGCTTGGATGTTCCTATCGTTGATCTTATTGGAATATAATGATGTTCTTGTTTGCATGTATGTATCACTATGGGAAATTCTGAAGAGTATAAACATATCAAGGTTTCTTCTGGACATGGCGATGAGGTTGTCATAAAGGCTGGCGTGCGTGATGACGATCTCCCAAACACTGAAGTCGAAAGTGTTATAGAACAGCGTACAGAGGTTGTATCAGCAAACTTTGAACTTGACGAGCCGGACGCGCCAAGTGAATCTGCCGAGCTTCACAAACCTGTAAGTTCGGTGGAAAGTAACAAGGGTTATAACCCCACAACCCTTGAAGATATCAATGACGCGAAAATGTCGAAAGTCCAAATTGTCGTGATAGTGCTAGCAGTTTTGGCGGTTGTCGCATTTGTTGTTTGGTATATCGCCTTTAAATAAGGAGTTTTCAATGGATAATAATCAAAATATAAGCGGACAACAACCACCTTTGCAGTCCGAGCAGCAAACACAGCCTGAGCAGCAGGTACAGTCCCAGCAAACACCTTTTCAGCAAGAAGAGCCAGACCGCTTTCAACAGGATTCTTTCCAGCCCACTGCCTCCCAAGGTGCAGAAAACGCCGCTTTAGGTGAGGAATCTTCGGAATTAAGCCAGGGTAAAAAGCGTGCGGTACATGCTAAAGCGGCATCGTCTGCTTTCATGCAACGATCTGCGAAGATGAGAAAGCTTTATGTGGTGATAATCATATTGCTTTGTATTGTTGTTGCGGCAATAGTCGTACTTGCAGTGAGGATGGTTTGGACCTCCGATAATTCCGTAACGCAGCAAACCCAAGTTGTCTCCACCGATTTAACCGAAGCAGGCGAGGGTGATGACTCAAGCGGTAATGAAGTCCAAAAGACAACCGTTCCAAATCTTGTTGAATTGTTAGGGCAAAAACGAGCTAAAGCCATCGAGATGATAGGACATGGCGCCGAAATTGTAAGCAGCCGAAAAGTCAAAGAGAAAGGTAGCGATATTGCTCGTGAGCTTACTGTTGAACTTACAGACGAGCCTTCTGATAACAATAGTGGTGCACCAAGTGTTTACTTGAGCCTTAATAAAGATGGTAAGGTAGTTCATGTAGGTTATTCAGCAGCGATATCTTCTTTGGGATATGGCTCGGCAAGCTTTGCTGACACGGTCGAGTCGGAACATATAGTCGAAAACACTCTTGGCGAAGCAGGGCTTAGCGTCGAAGAAGGGTCTGCCGTCTTGCCTGAAGACGAAACTGAGTACAAGTCTTATTCGAGCGACGGGTCTGCCACTACAAAAGAGTATTGTTCGTTTTCGGGTAAGGGCACAGCCAATGAAAATACATATGATTGGGAGGCAATCCTGTCTTATGACTATACTGTGGCAAACGCGTCTGAAAACCTAAACGACACCATTCGTATAATCTTTATTTACGTCTCCTAGCTTTGGCTAGGTGTATGCAGGCTTTGGGCTTGTGTGTGCGAAATATTTTTTGTTTGCGCATATAAGCACCTTGCGCTAAACTGATTCAGCTAACACAAGCGGGTCACGCACCCCACCTGGTTCGGCGCTTTTTTGCAGCTGATGGGTCATTCGAATATGAAGGGTAACATGCTTGCATGTTCTTTTGACGAATACCTGCCGCTGCGCAGGTATTTTTTGTGCACACATGGTGCATTAACAAATGAGGCGCTAATGCGCCAAGAAGGAGGTGAGCGCAATAGCCGCTCAAGAGCCAAGGCTCAACGACGAGATTAATATTTCCGAATGCAGGTTAATTGATTTCGACGGGAACCAAATGGGGGTTTACAAAATCGATCAAGCGCAAAGCATTGCGGACGCAGCTGGTCTTGATTTGGTTGAGATTGCCCCGAACGCGCAGCCGCCAGTATGCCGCGTCATGGATTACGGCAAGTATAAATACGATCAGGCCATTAAAGCCAAGCAGGCAAAGAAAAACCAGACCAAGATCGAGATCAAGGAGATGAAGTTTCGTCCAAAGATCGATGTTGGCGACTACGAAACGAAAAAGAAGCATGTACTTCGTTTTCTCTCTGTTGGAAACAAGGTGAAAATCACCATCATGTTCAGGGGGCGCGAAATGGTTCACCCCGAACAGGGGCTTTCGATCCTTGAACGTTTGGCGGATGATCTCAAAGACGTTGCGGTTGTCGAGAATCAGCCAAAGATGGAGGGACGCAACATGCACATGCTAATCGCCCCATTATCCCAATCTACCAAGAAGAAGGATTCCGGCAAAGCTTCCAAGAAATCGAACGAGGAATAGCGAAAAGGAGTATTAGAAATGCCGAAGATGAAAACACATCGCGGAACAGCTAAAAGGTTTCGCGTAACAGGCAGCGGAAAAATTATGCGCTCCAAGGCCTTCAAGAGCCACATTCTGACTAAGAAAAGCCAGAAGCGCAAGCGTAACTTCCGCCACGAGACAGAAGTTGCGAAAGCAGACAACAATGCGGTAGCCCGCAACCTAGGCCTCAAATAACCTTAAAGGAGATGCATAGAAATGGCACGAGTAAAAAGATCTATTAATGCAAAGAAGAAGCGCCGTAAGGTACTATCCCGCGCCAAGGGCTACTATGGCATGCGTTCACGCTCGTATCGTAATGCTAAACAGCAAGTCCAGCATTCCATGCAGTACCAGTATCGTGATCGTCGCACGAAGAAACGTGAGTTCCGCAAGCTATGGATTACGCGCATCAATGCTGCAGCCCGCGAGAATGGCATGTCTTACTCCACCTTTATGAATGGCCTTTCAAAGGCTGGGGTCGAGCTTGACCGCAAGGTTTTGGCTGATATGGCCGTGACCGACCCAGATGCGTTTAGCGCCGTTGTTGAGATTGCCAAGGCTGCTCTTTAATTATTTCAGGTAAAAATTAGGCGGTGTAGGAATTTCCTGCGCCGCCCTTTCATGTAATCCTTACGTAAGGTAATGTTTACCAATTCGCGATATCATTTAAATCGCACTTGCGAATTTGACAGGATGAATTCGAGGTCTTAGTGATATCTGAAATCGACAAGGAATCGACGATAGAACAAGCCTGCAAGGGTAAAGGCGTTGCAGTACTAATTCCTTGCTATAACGAGGAACTTACGGTTGGTCGGGTTATAGACGATTTCAAGGAGGCCTTGCCCCTTGCAGATATCTATGTATATAACAATAATTCAACCGATAATACTGCAAAAATAGCGCGTGAGCACGGCGCAATACTTAGAAGCGAGTCACGTCAAGGCAAGGGCTTTGTAGTTAGGCAAATGTTTCGCGACATCGATGCCGATTACTACATTATGGTAGATGGCGATGATACCTACCCTGCTCAGTCGGCTTCAGATCTTATTCGCCCTCTGGCCGCAAACATTGCCGACATGACGGTGGGAGATAGGCTTTCTAACGGCACATATGACAAAGAAAATGATCGCCCGTTCCACAGTTTTGGCAACAATCTTGTTCGATGGATGATCAAAAGCATCTACAAGTATGATTTCAAAGACGTGATGACGGGCTATCGCGCGTTTAACCGCGTTTTTGTGAAAACTATGCCCGTTCTTTCAGCCGGCTTTCAAATCGAGACGGAGATATCTATTCATGCGGTAGACAAGCGTTGGCGCATAGCAGAGGTGCCAATTCAGTATCGAGACCGCCCTGAAGGCTCTGAGTCTAAGCTTGACACGTTCGGAGACGGCGCGAGCGTTATCATGGCCATTGTTTCCCTTTTTAAAGACTATAAACCGATGGCTTTTTTTGGATGGGTGGCTCTTATCTTCGTGATTCTAGGACTTATAGCAGGAATTCCTGTGATCTACGAATTCACGCTTACTCATCTTGTCGAACGTTTCCCTACAGCACTGCTAGCAGTTGCGCTTGTGCTATGCGGAGCTATGTCTTTTATGGTAGGTCTGATCCTAGATACTGTTGCGAAGAATAACCGCAAGCAGTGGGAGATAGAGGTTTACAGGGCTTATAGCAAGAAGTTTTAGGCTTAGTTTTAAAAGTTTTCCTGGTTTGCTTCTGTAGCCGATTCTGCGGCGGTTTGTGTAGCGCTTTTTTCTTCAGTACCTTCTACGCTTGCTTGTGCAGCAACTTTCGTAGCCGTCGATGCGATCGCCTCAGCACCTTCGCCACTTCTTTGTGCAGTGCCCTGAGTAGTGACCTGTGCAGTGCCATTCGCTGTCGTAAAAGCCATTCTGATATCGTCGCGGCGAATCCATTTTGCAAGCCAGCTTTCCTGGTTGTTTACCATAAGCGTCAATATCATCCCAAGAATAATGGGCAGATAGAAGGTGAAAAACCTCCAGACGAATGCGGAAAGTGCAACCATCGAAGGCTGTCCGTACACATAGTTAAAGAATGCAACATAGCTTGCTTCAGCTGCCCCTATGGCTCCTGGAAGTGGGACGAACGACGAGATTAGATAAACGAACGCTTGGCAAGATATTACGGTGAAGAAATCGTTGTTCTCAAGACCGAAGCCTGCGAATATGATCCAAGACATCGAGAAGTAGACAGTTAGCTGAACAAATGTCACAAGAGAGACTTTGACTAGCAGTACTGGTTCTTTCAATAGGTACTTGATTCCAACATAAGCTTCCTCAAGGGATTTTTCGGTATTTTCAAGTGTCTTGTCAGGTTCTTTCAGTATGCCTATCTTGCCAGCAAGGTTGATTATCCACCGTACAAGCTTGCATATCGGTTCTTTTGCAAAAGCGAGCGCAAACAACATCGCTATTAAGAAGAACCCGCCAATAAACCCGATAGCCACTAGGTACATTAGAGGACGCATATCCCCTACGAAATAATTGAAGCGCAGAAGCAGGACAATTATCGCGTAAATGATCATAGTGAGCTGATAAACAATGAACCTGCACAGAAGCATCGGTAAGCTTATGTGGGCAGGTAGCCCGAATCTCGAATAGTAATAGGCCTGCATAGGTTGCCCGCCACTTGAGAGCGGTGTTATGCAGTTGAAATACTGGCCTATCACTGTGACGATATTGGTCTTTAAAAACGAAAATCCTTTGAAAAGTGAGTTGCAAATAAGTTGCATGCTTGCAGATTCAAGAACCCAGTAAACAACAATCATCACAAGCGCTATGAGCAAAAAGCTCCAGTTAAAGCTTGTGAGGGCACGAGCTAGATCATCTGCTTCGCCCGCTACGAAGAGGTATATGAACATCACGATAAACGCCAACGCGCATAGTACTATGTTTACTTTTCGCCCGAAGGAATGCGCGGTACCTTTATCGGGAACCCCTTGCTCTTCGGCAATAGCAGAAAGGTCTATATCGGAAAGGTCGACATTAACGTTGTTCATGTCGAGTTCTGATCTTCGGGCAGTAGCCTGTATCGTATCGCTTGCGTGCGCAGCTTCAGCACTACCTTGATTATTCAGTGGATGTGATTCGAGATTTTTGTCGTCCATAATGGGCCTATCGAGTGCGAGATTAGCGCAATTCGTGGAAACTTAAGCGAACTTGAAAAGCCTTTGCGCTATCCAATAGAAGAATTTCGCTAGCGACCTTCCAAGGGCTGTTTTCCTGTTCGCAAGTCCTGCAAGCGATTTTCTTACTTTTGTATGCAGAACCGGGTTTTCTGTTTTCAGATATGACCAAAGCTCCTTGTTTTTCTGTATCGCCTCGGGCGTGTTAATTTTGAACAAATATATTGTTGACACACTCATCATACAGGATATATAGCCCATCATCAAAAGCGCGCGATTAGGTTGTTGCTCATATAGCTTTGCATAATCGTTGTTGTCTATTGCAAGCTTAGAGGCAAGTAATTGCTGGTCGATGTTCTTTTTCACCACGTCAATTTCGATCGACTGACCCTCGCGACCGATTATGTAGTGGTAGACATCAATATCCATATAGAAAAGGGTCTCGACAAATGGCATAGGTTGAAGCAGTAAAAGGGAATCCATATAGGACACGCCTGTGGGTAGCTTTACATTTGCTTCGTGAATTACCGATGTCTTGAACCATGCAGCGTGGATCATTATCTTCTGGTCGATGTTGGGGGTACCCATTTCTTCCCATGTGAACAGGCGACCTTCAGGGAAAAGCTTGTTGTAGCGAATCGACCTCTTGGTGTTGTCGGTGATATGGTCGTAAACATAGTTAGTTATGAATAAGTCAGGTGCGCTGTTTGTATCTCTTAATTCAGCCAACGTTTCAAGAGCTGTATTTAGAGCTTCTTCGTCGAGGTAGTCGTCCGAATCGAGAACCTTGAAATAGGTGCCATGGGCATGTTTTATGGCTGTATTTACGACTCCGCCCCAATTCATGTTTTCTTGGTCGATTGCAACTACGTCGGGGTAATTCTTTTCGTATTCATGTGCTATTTGAGGGGTTTCATCTGTAGAGCCGTCGTTAACGATTAATACTTCGCAAGGATACTTAAGTGCCTCAAGCAGCATGTCGATGCATTTTCTCATGTATCCTGCCGAGTTATAGCAAGGTATGACAAACGTGACTAAAGGACTCATACCAGATAGATGTGCTTCCACGCCGCCCGCTTGACTTGTTGTAGTCACCTTTGTAGTGCCTTTCTTTGGATTTCTAAGCCTCATAGTATACCGCTAGACTTTGATCAGGGCTTTCATCAAGCGTCTTGTTTGGTGGTCGAGGCGCCTGTTTGGGATGGCGTCGAATATGAATTATTCTCAACGCCTTTATAATTGTCTTATGGAAAAGATTGGATCTTCAAAAGGAAAACTCTCAATAGTTCCAACCCCTATCGGGAATCTTGGGGATATAACGTTTAGGTCTATTGAGACGCTGGAATCGGCAGATGCCATATTTGCAGAAGACACGCGCATGATGCAAAAACTTGCGCGCGCGCTTGGTATTAATTTTAGCGCTCGCATATACAGGCTCGACGAGAACACGATGGCCTTTCGGGCTTTGGATGTGGCTGAAATGGTTGCAAGTGGCAAGAACGTTGCCTATTGCACTGACGCAGGAATGCCTGGGGTCTCAGACCCGGGATCGAGGCTTGTCTCGCTTTTTCGCGAGAAGGGGCTACCTGTTGAAGTGCTTCCTGGTGCAAGCGCAAGCATTGTCGCTTACGTTTCAAGTTCTAGTGAAAACCCCCATTTCTACTTTGGTGGTTTTTTGCCTCGGAAAGACTCGCAAAGACGCGCATGCCTTGAAGAGCTCACGCACTTAGATGCTGCTTTAATATTTTATGAGAGCCCAAATAGGCTAGCTCGGACACTTGCGATACTGGCAGAGGTGTTTCCGAGCAGAAAAGTATCTGTTTGTCGGGAACTGACGAAGCTTCATGAAGAGGTTGTCACAGGATTAGCTGAAGAGCTTGCGACTCAAATTAGCGAGCGTGACGAAAAGGAACGTATCAAGGGCGAATGTGTGATCGTGGTAGACGGGCCTACTTCTGCGGAATTGCAAAAAGATGCGGCTTGCGCAGAAGAGGATGCGCTAGTTTTGGCGCAGAAATTGGCAGCAGATGGGATAGATTCCAAAACGGCTGTGAAAGAGCTAACTTCAAAGTTCGCGATTAGCAAGAATCGGGCATACGATTTATTCCTTGATAGCAAAAGGAATAAAGATGCCTGATACAAATTCTCCTTTAAACCACAACAGCGCTAAAAGCGCTACATCTAGTCTTGGGTGTGTCGATGGAATAGAGTTTTACCTATATCGCAAACGCGTTAAGAATCTGAATATTCGAGTACGTTCAAATGGGGAAGTTTGCGTGAGTGCGCCTTTATGCATGTCGCTTAATTCAATCGAGAAATTTGTGGCTTCTAAGTCAGCTTGGATTGCACGTGTTAAGAAAGAATACGAGTCAAGTCCTGCGTATCAGGCTGAACGCGCAAGCGACGAAGAAAAGAAGCAGTGGAAAGAAGTTCTTAGTGCTGTTGCGCCTCCATTAGTTGAGGAGTGGGAAGCTATACTTGGTGTTAATGTGAAGAAGCTTGTTTATAGGAACATGAAAAGCAGGTGGGGAAGCTGCCAGCCCGATACCGGAAGGATATGCCTTAACACTCGTCTTGCGCTTTATCCTCCAGAATGCTTGGAATATGTGGTGGTACATGAACTTTGCCATTTGCTTGTTAGAGGGCACGGGAAGGATTTCCATAAACTAATGGACGCCGTTATGCCCGACTGGAAAAGCCGTCGAGCAGCATTGCGTTGAAGGGAAAAACATGTTTGAACAAGATTACCTTATGAAGCTGATAATGGACCTTGTACAGGCTCTTGCTAAGTCGATGATTCAGGCCGACGAGGAAGAAAACCCATACGCGGCGGCAAGATCGCTGGAAGTGGCCATTGGGCACGCTGTTGACATGGATGCATCGCTGTTTCTTTCCCTGGAACCAGAATCGATGTCGTCCATGATGTCTATTTCTTCAATGGATGCGAATGGTGCGGAATATATTGCAAGATCTTTGGCGTTGGCATCTGTATATAACAGGCAGGCGGGAGATGTGCATTTGGCAGATTTACGCATGGCTCAAGCGCAGGCTGTGGCATCTACTTATGGGTTTAGCTTAGACGACATGGCATTTGATGAGAGCGTTGATTTAGGCGAAGCTATAGCGGCAGCACAAGAATTTCTTGATAGGGAATAAAAAATGCCCCGCACATGCGCGGGGCATTCCGAGTTATCCGAATACAGCCAATCTAGATTTTCGATACGTTGCTAGCCTGCAGCTTTCCGTTTTGTCCAGTGGTTATATCGAAGGTAACCGCTTGTCCTTCATCAAGGGTTTTGAAACCATCCATCTGGATTTCAGAGAAGTGGACGAATAAATCTTCGCCATCTTCCTGGGAAATAAACCCATAACCCTTTTCTGGATTAAACCATTTTACTTTGCCTTCTGCCATCCTAAATCCTCTTTCTGCCGCCTAAATAAATAGACATTTTCTTTCTTGCAACACAGTAATGTTGCATGGTCAAAATATGTGAACGTTAACACTATACGCTACACAATGCATAAAAGACTTCGAGATTTTTTCGTATTTACATTTGAATGAATTTTGTTACCTTAAAAAAATTTGCAGTGACAGAAAAACAATTCAAGCTCTCGCAGAATTCCCAGTGTATGGGGTATATAAAAAATGTTTATCAAAAGTTAAGTATTTTCTGAAACACACAAGCTAGACGATTAACATTGAGTCTCCGAAACTCAGCATTCGGTACTCTAAGTTTATCGCATGTTCGTAGGCTTGCATTATCATCTCGCGTCCGGCGAAAGCTGAAACCAACATCATTAGCGTGCTTCTCGGCACATGAAAGTTTGTGATTAGGGCATCGACGACTTTGAAATCATAGCCTGGCATTATGAATATGGAAGTTGAGGCACTACATACACTTTCGATTATATGGCCACCTTTGGCTTTTTTGGCTATAGCGGCTGCGCTCTCAAGAGACCGAACAGAGGTTGTGCCAACAGCTATCACGCGCCCCCCTCGCGACTTACACTTCTCTACGGCATTTGCAGTAAGCTGGGGTACCGTATAGGTTTCGGTGTGCATGGCGTGATCTTCTGCGTTTTCTTCATCAACAACCCGAAATGTGTCGAGGCCAACTTCTAGGTCTACCGTTGCCCAATCCACTCCTTTTGCTTTCAGGCTCTCTATCAGCTCCTTTGTAAAATGAAGCCCTGCGGTTGGGGCGGCGGCCGATCCTACCTTTGCCGAATAGACCGTCTGATACATCTCTTCGTCGCCAACATAGTCTTTTATATAAGGGGGCAATGGTGTTTTTCCAACGGCGTCAAGGGCTTCATCTAGGCTTGCCATATTAGTGCTGATGCAAACGACCCTCTCGCCTTTTTGCGAAGCCTGCACATCTTTTGCCCAATCGATAACCTCCGCCGACATCGCTACATTACCCATTTCGTCGGTGAAGTCGACAATGGCACCATTGCCTGGTTTCAGGCGTTTGCCAGGACGTACCAATGCCTCCCAATAGGCTAACTTGTTCGTGCGGCAGCGAGGCCCTCCTGTTTCTCTTAGGAGGAAAATCTCGCATGCCCCGCCCGTGTTTCGCTTCTTTCCTATTAATCGACATGGACGTACCCTAGTTTCGTTTGCTACAAGCAAATCTCCTGGATGTAAATACTTTGCTATATCGCGGAAAATACAATCTTCAATTTGGCCGGTTTCTTTGTGCAAGACCAGCATGCGGCATTTATCGCGCACCTCGCAAGGAGATTGAGCAATAAGGTGTTCAGGAAGGTTGTAGTCGAAATCTGAAGTTTTCATATCTGTGGATTATATGTTTAGGTGGTGAAGTGCGCCATGTGAATATGGATGGCCTTGTTGCGCAGCTGGCCTCACACACTCGGCCGGTCTTGCGAGTTTTCGCTTCTCAGCTTTTTCAAGATGGCGTGCCTTCTTGCACGCTTCTCGTCATATTCTTTTCGCTCCTTTTTGCGCGCGTCGATTCTTGCCTCCTCGGCGGCTCTTAACTCTGCATTTTCTTGTCGCTTGCGCTCTTTTTCAGCTTTTCTGGCTTGGCGCCTTTGTACACGTTGCGCATCGGCTTCCACCATAGATATCTCGCACCCGCAGTAATTTTGCCGATACATTCTGGCTTCTCTAGAGCGCCTTGTAGCCTCGTCATAATAAGGGCGAAAGTCTTCGAACACGCAATCCAGATTCGCCTCTTTGCAAGCTTCATTAAGCTCTTGAGCGATAAGGTCTGTGTATTGATAAGGGCTTACAGAAAGCGTTGTACTAATTGATGTGTATCCGTTTTCTTTTGCGTATCGAACGGTATCTTCAAAGCGCAATTTGTAGCACCTTCTGCACCTTTCTTCCCTTGAGATCTCGCCATTTTCGAAAGGCTCTTTGCAAACACAGACCCAATCAGCGTGGTTATGCGGCCCTTCAATTACGTCTATACCGCTATCGTTTGCCCAGCTTTTCAGGGTTTCTAACCTTCTTATATATTCTTCTTGGGGTGCGATATTGCAATTTGCATAGAAAATATCGAAGGAGTATCCCTGTTCGTTTAATATTCGTGAAGGTTCAAGCGAACACGGTCCACAACATGCATGCAGCAAAAGCCGTCCTTGTTTTTCATTCCTCGATTTCATAGAGGCTATACTAACAAACTAAAGTTTGCTGGGGGGAGTATCACTTGGCTGTGGAGAAAAGAAAGTATCGGGCGATATGTTTCGACTTGGACGGAACACTGCTTGGTATGGACATAGACGATTTCATGAAGGCATACTTTGCCCGTATTGCAAAATGGGCGGGAACTTTTGGTCTTGACTCCGAAAGATTCATAGTAGCTTTGAAAAGTGGAACCCGTGCCATGGCTTTAAGCGACGACGATCGCACAAACAAGGAAGTTTTTTGGGACGAGTTTTCGCATATATATGGGCAAAGCGAGCTTGAAGGGTTAGACGTATTGGCAATTGCCGATGAGTTTTATCTGGAAGACTTCAACCATATTGGTGATGGTTTTGAGTATGACCCGGTAGTTCCGAAAACACTTGAGACGCTTCGGGCGAAGGGCTATCCGCTGTTGTTAACAACCATGCCGATGTTTCCACTGCAGGCCGTCAAACATCGCCTATCTTGGGCAGGTATTGACTCAGATATTTTCGATCGCATAACAAGCTACGAAAATTCCAAAACAACAAAGCCTAGACAGTCATATTTCGCCGAAAACCTAGCCGCAATGGGCGTGCTAGGTGAAGACGTTTTGATGGTTGGCAACAATACCATGGAAGATCTTGCCTTTTTAGACTTAGGAGCAGACTGCTACCTTGTGACTGACTGGCTCCTAGACCCTCTTGGCTATGACCTCGACACTGTCAAGCACGGTACTTTCAAGGAGTTTGCTAGCTGGGTTGAAAAGCTTCCTGTTTGCGACAACCCTGCGCTAGATATTGAAAGAGAGTCAATTGAACATGCTAAGATGCGTGCCTCCTACGAGAAGAGCATCTCTTCGGCACTAGACCCCAAATCAACAGAAGAAAATTCCAAGCGACTAGCAGATGCAATAGAAAGCGATACCCCTTTGGGCAAGGAATAGCTTTATGGAATTGTTCGAGACTAGCATTGATGCCACTTGCGGCCATGCCAGGGCGCTAACCTATCAGACTGCCCATGGCCAGTTCCAAACGCCGATGTTTATGCCTGTGGGCACAAGGGCAACTGTTAAAGGAATTCCCCCTGAGATGCTCAAGGATATAGGCGCTCAGGTAGTACTTTCCAATACATACCACTTGTCTATGCGCCCAGGAGCCGATGTCGTTAAAGAAGCTGGCGGTATTCATAAGTTCATGAACTACAACGGCCCTATTTTGACCGATTCGGGAGGATTTCAGGTTTTCTCATTGGCTGACACCGTAAAGCTTGACGATTCAGGCGTCACATTTAGAAGTGTCTATGATGGTGAGATAGTACATTGGACTCCAGAGGAAAACATGGCAATCCAGCAGGCTATCGGGGCAGATATTGTCATGCAACTTGATCAATGTGCACCTTACCCTGCCTCTCGGGACTTCGTGGCTCGGGCAGTCAAGTATTCAAGTGATTGGGCAAAGCGCTGTCTTGCAGCTCACGACCGAGCAGACCAAACTCTTTTCGGCATTGTTCAAGGGGGAATGCATCTAGATTTACGCTTGCAATCCATAAACAGCCTTCTTGATATCGAGAAAGAATCGCTTGCAAATGGCAAGAGAGTTTTCGGTGGCTTCGGTATTGGAGGCTATTCGGTTGGTGAGAGTCACGATGTAATGTTTGAGACCTTAGGCCAGGTTGCACGCGCTCTGCCCGCAAATCGCCCGAGATATCTTATGGGTGTTGGGAATCCTACGACGCTTGTTAAGGCAGTAGGCGAAGGCGTTGACATGTTTGACTGCGTTTTAGCCACAAGAACAGGGCGCATGGGAACCGCTTTTTCAAGCCAAGGGCGAATGAACTTGCGAAACGCGGCCTATACTCGTGATTTTGGCCCTCTAGATGAGCAGTGCCATTGCCCAACATGCACGAATTATTCTCGAGCTTACCTTAGGCACTTGGTCAAGCAGGGCGAGATGCTTGGAGGCATACTTATTTCCATTCATAATCTCTATTACCTGTTAAATCTTATGCGTGATCTTCGTGCTGCTGTTATAGGTGGTTGTTATCAAGATTTTCTTAACAAGTGGATGAATTCTTCGGCCGCAGAAGATTACTAGCATTTATTAATATATATTTTGAAGGCGCATTTAGACTGTTTCTGCATTAATGAAACGAAAAGAACCGTTTGGAGAAATCATATGAAGCCCCGTATTATTACCTCAGTGCTCCTTGCAGCGTCACTTGTAGCGAGCTGTGGTTCATTGGCATTTGCTGAAGACGCGCAAGCTCAAACAGCTCAGGCAACTCAGGTAGCTCAGGCAGCAGAATCGGGCGCGGAAGCAAGTTCCCTGCAATCAAGTTCTTCAACGATGTCTCTTTTTGCATCTAGCAAAAACGGTTTGGTTAAGAAGGGCTCTTCCTATTATTTCTACAAGAATGGCAAAAAGGTTAAAAGCTGCTGGAAGAAGGTCAAAGGCTATAAGTATTATTTCCAGAAGAATGGAAAGGCCGCTACAGGTTCCGTGAAAATTAAGGGTACCTACTATGTTTTCAAGGCAAATGGAAAGCTTGCTAAGGGAACGAAGACTCGCGTAGTCACTATCAAAAAGGTGAAGTATCAGGTTACTAAGGCCGGAAAGGCGAAGTCTGGCTGGAACGCCAAGAAGACAAGGTATTACAAAACCAATGGTGCCTTATTTACTAACGGAAAGAAAAAAATCGGCTCAAAGACTTATTGTTTCAAAACATCTGGAGCCTTGATCAAGGGCGATGGTATTAAAAAGATAAGCACAATCAATTATTCGTTTTTGTGCGCGAACAGCAAAGGGATCTACGATTCTGCGAGAACCAAAAAGCTTAATGCGTATGCTTCAGAGGGCACAAAGTGCCAAGGCCTTATCTCGCTTCTTGGAACGCCTTCCAAACAGGTGACGCTTTCTTCTTGCTATTCCGTTGGCGGGGAAGAATGTGTTCCTTCAATAGAGCGTACGTACAAGAATTTCAAGCTAGTAACGTATAAGACGTCTAATGGTGAGGAATATTTCGGCTACCTAGAAGCGGTTTAAGTGAGCGCTTTATGGCTGCCTAGTTAATGAGATGAGTTGATTATTGCTTTTTGCGCGAGACATCCGAGGCCGGTATAGACTTTCGACCTTATTTTCTCCGTATCTTTATATTTGTGGCAGAATAGTTACGTTGTGCGCATTATCCTTTGATGGGCGCTGTGAATACGCGCAATATAACATTTTAAGTTGAATATTGAAGTCTAATAGGGGTTTAAAGTGGCACTGGAAAGAAACGTCAAGAAATCCAAGATCAGCTCAGGAAATCATACACGTCGAAACGTTTGGCTGCTTATTGTCACGCTGCTGTTGATAGTAGTGTCAGTGGCGCTATTCATTCCTCCGCAAGATAGGATCAATTTAGGTCTAGACATCCGCGGCGGTCTTTCGGTTGTGATGACTGCAGAATCATCCGAGGACGAGGTTATGGACACAGACGACATGGAAGATGCTCGTTCCATCATCGAAAGCCGTGTCAATGCCCTTGGCGCTTCTGAGGCTACAGTGCAGGTTCAGGGAACCAATCAGATTCTCGTGCAAATTCCAGGTGTGGAAGATTCTAGCGAGGCCTTGGACACAATCGGAACTACAGGTCAGCTTGTATTCACCCGTCTTGATTCCATGACCGATGAAAGCGTTGTAAGTCAGATTACTGCAGGCAATTATGGCCAGTCGGCAACTATTACAGATGATTACGGAAACACTTTCCCCTCAGAAGAAAAAGTAGAAGTAGAGGTGCCGGAGGGAACCTATGACGTCCTTTTAACAGGGGATAACATTAACCGCGTCACAGTTGGGCGCGAAAGCGAGACAAGTACCGACTATGCTGTGAACTTGGAGCTTGATGCTGAAGGAACTGAAGCGTTTGCACAGGCCACAGCCGACCTTGTTAGTACAAACGGTCAGATAGTTATCATTCTTGATAATAAGGTTCAAAGCGCCCCTGCTGTGCAATCAGAGATCACCAATGGTCAGGTTGCAATTACCGGCAATTACGATTCAGACGAAGCTAAGGCCTTCAAGGCTGTTCTTGAATCAGGGTCGCTGCCTATCAATTTCGAGATTTCCACTAGCCAGGTTGTGGGACCTACGCTTGGCATTGACGCTCTTTGGGCTGGTCTGCTTGTTGTGATAATAGGGCTTATCTGCGTGATGATTTACCTGCTTGTTTTCTACAAAGGGCTTGGTATTATCACCGCAAGCGCTATGCTTGTGTTTTCAGCATTGTACCTAGGCATTCTTTCAGCGCTTTCGATATTCGGCTTGTTCAGCCTCTCTCTTGCAGGTGTTGCGGGCATAGTGCTTACGATAGGCATGGCGGCCGACTCCTCGATTCTTACAGTTGAACGTTTTCGTGAAGAGATTCGTATGGGTAAGAGTGTTCGAGCAGCCTCGATCTCAGGCGTTCGCCACGCGATCTTTACTTCAATCGATGCAGACCTTGTTACCCTTGTTTCGGCATTGTGCTTGTTCTTCTTGGCTAGCGCAGGTGTCAAGGGCTTTGGTCTAACTCTTTCTTTAGGTATCTTCTGCGACATCATCATGATGTTGCTGTTCAAGGCGCCGCTCATTCGACTGCTAGCACCAAGATCTATTCAAAAGCATCCTGGTTTCTGGGGAATCAAGGATAGTATCGACGCCTCTCATTTTTATACCAACATCGAGGTGGCCAAGGATGAATCTAAGTCCCTTGCCGAATTCGGCAAACAAGCCAATGAAGCAAAAGATCTTGATGCTGCCAATCTGGATAGTATCGAAGACCGCTCCTTTGTCATTGAGGCTGCAAAGAAGATTAAAGGTCGCTTCATTAAATACGACATCAACTTCCTTGGTCATAGGAAGGTCTTCTTGATAATAGCTGCTTGCTGCATGGTTGTCTGCTTATCCGGAATGGGCATTCGTGGGTTCAATTTCGGTATCGAATTCATCGGCGGGTCTTCCATCACATATACCAATACAGGCGATACCACATCCGACCAGCTTCGCGAGGCATTGGCTGAAGTAGGGCTTGATGATGTTGCTATCCAGACCGCATCTACTGGCGGAGAAACAGGATTTCTCGTCAGGACAACCACTACAGACGCTCAGACGGTTAACGATGCTGCGCAAGCAGTAAGCCAATCTTTCGGGTGGGATTCAAACGAGTGCAGCGTTGACACCATTGGCCCTGACTGGGGAACGTCTGTTATTCAATCGTCGCTTATCGCATTTGTAGTCTCGATTCTTCTGATTATCGTATACATTGCCATAAGGTTTGAGTTCAAGATGGGCGTGATAGCAATTGTTGCGCTCTTCCACGATTTGATACTTGTACTTGGCATTTATGCGATTGTTGGGCGTGAGGTGAACCCGAACACAATCGCGGCTCTACTCACGATCCTTGGTTATTCTCTCTACGACACTGTTGTGGTCTTCCACAGGATCAACGACAACATGCAAGGTGAGGGAATCAGATGCACGTTCATGGCAATGGCGAATCATTCCATGAACCAGGTTCTCATTCGCACCATTAATACGACACTTACTTCGTTTGTCCCGGTATTTGCCATGCTTATATTTGGTGGGGAAACTTTGAAAGACTTCGCGTTTGCTATGTCTATCGGCCTTATTGCAGGCTCCTATTCATCTATTGCTGTGGCGGTTCCGCTTTATAGCATGTGGAAGACCAGAGAACCTAGGTACAAGAAGCTGGTAAAGAAGTTCGGTACCAACATCACTAGGTTTACCTTTGAGGCAGTAGGCTCCGGCGAGATTGCCCAAGTGCCGCTTTCCCGCATTGAGGCTATGCAAAGACAACAGAAGAGGGCAGCTAAGCGAGCCGAAAAGCAAGGCAGCGCATCTAGCAGTAAGGCTAGTCCCAAGCTTGAAACCAGCGATAGTCTTTCTGAAGATGATGCTTTGTCTGCCGATGGCTTATCAGGAAGTAGCTCTTCGGGTGATGGCGCCTCGGGCGATGTGCAGCTTGGCGTCGATGAGGCTATTCACAAGACGAAAGATTCGAGCCAAAAGCCGGCTAGCTCTGCGCAGAACGCTCAGGGAGCAAAACCTGTTAAGAGCGGAGGCAAGCCAAAAAAGATCAAGCGCCCTGTGAACAAGAACAAGAAATAGACGTTCAGGGGTATTAAATATTAAGGCTGCCGACTTTACTTGGCAGCCTTTTTGATTAATGGATAATATCGAAATGAATAGTACAGAATTTAGCAAGACCGAGATTGGCAACACCCAATCCAATTATCCCGAAACGAACAACCTCGAAATGAGCAATCCTGAAATGAGCGACAATAACGACGAAATCAGATATGGAAGCTCTCCAGATTTCTGCCCGCCAACTGAAGAGGGCGTGACAATTTGCGTCCAAGACGAAAACGGCGATGTAGTTGAACTGGAGTTCTTGGGTCTTCTTCTTAAGGACGATAGAAAATACGCGTTCTTTTTCCCAATTGACCAGGAAAATGCTGCCCTTTCATCGGGGGAAGTTATCTTATTGGAAGTTCTTGCAACAGATGATGATGGGCAGCCTTCGGAGTTCGAATTAGTAGAGGATGAAGTTATCGCTAATCAGGTATATGACGCTTTCAAACAAGCAAGTGCTCATTTGTATTCTTTCTCTTAGGCTGGAAGGAAAAAAAATTCATCTTGTGATACCCTTGTGTGCGTTAAATTTGCAAGAAAGTTGGTGTGTTAAATGAAAATATTTGGATTGGGAGTTCCTGAACTTATCCTTATCCTGCTAGTCGTTCTCCTTATTTTTGGGCCTAAGAACCTTCCTAAGCTTGGTTCTGCGCTAGGTAAAACCATTAAGGGATTGCGCGAAGGAATGGATGCTGGGAAAAAAGAGGTTCAAGAAGACTCTGATGACGAAGTGGTAATCGAAGAAGCCCAGCAAGAGGCTCCTGAAGAAACCGCGGAGGCTGCCTCTTCGGAAAAGCCTAAGAAGGTTGTAAAGAAAGTGGTCGTTAAAAAGGCCGAATAAGTCTATTGTGTATGCGTTATTGCTAAGTTTAAGACTATTCCGAACAAAGCACGCTTGTGACGCAAGCGTGCTTGTGCGTTGAAAGGTGTTTTTAGAAATGGCAAATGATAGCTATATCCTCACCCAAGACGGACGCAAGAAACTCGAAGAAGAACTTCATTATCTAGAGACAGAGAAGCGTGCTGAAATAGGTGAGCGTATTCGTGTCGCACGTGAATTCGGTGATATCTCCGAGAATTCCGAATATGACGATGCAAAAAACGAACAGGCTATGATGGAAGGCCGTATTGCCGAGATTAATAAGATTTTGTCCGAGGCTACCGTCGTTAAAACTTCCAAACGTTCAACCAAGGTGAATGTTGGGTCTACAGTTACTGTGAATATGAACGGCAAAGAAAGGGTCTTGACCATAGTAGGCGGTGCGGAAAGCGATGTTGCCAATGGCAAGATTTCAAACGAGTCTCCGGTGGGAGCTGCTCTTTTGGGACATAAAAAGGGTGACAAGATGGTGGCTACAGGCCCTACCGGAAAAGAGATTCCGCTTGAGATTTTAAAGATCGAGCACTAAATATGGCCGAAGAAATAATTCTTGAAGACGATCCTATAGAGGTTCGCAAGTCTAAAAGACAGTCTTTGATTGATAGCGGCCAGGATCCATATGGTCACGCATACAAGCGTACCGACTATGTTGCCAATTTGGAGGAAGAGTATGCGTCTTTGGAAGATGGGCAGTCAACCGAAGACGAAGTGGCTGTTGCTGGCCGAATTATGGCAAGGCGAATTCAGGGCAAGATTGCGTTTTTGGAACTTATGGATCCAAGTGGCACGATTCAGCTATTCTGCCGAATAAATGCCTTGGGCGATGAAGCCTTTGCTGAAATCAAGGAACTTGATGTAGGCGACTGGGTAGGTGCTCATGGCACGGTCATGCGCACGCGGCGCGGTCAGCTGTCTGTGGCAGTAGATGCTTTCGAGCTGCTGTCGAAAAGCTTGCGCCCGCTGCCTGAGAAATTCCACGGACTTACCGACAAAGAAACGCGATACAGGCAACGCTATGTGGATCTTGTTGTAAATCCCGAGGTTCGAGAAGTCTTTACTAAGCGCTCGAAGATTGTTTCTGCTATTCGCCATTACATGGAAGACGAGGGCTTCATGGAAGTGGAGACCCCTTTTCTCAATGGTATATTGGGCGGGGCGAACGCCAAGCCGTTTGTTACTCACTTCAACGCACTTGATCGCGACTACTACCTTCGTATCGCCACCGAACTTCCCTTGAAGAGGCTGCTTGTAGGCGGGTTCGAGAAAGTTTTTGAGCTTGGTCGTCAATTTAGAAACGAAGGCATGGATCATACGCATAACCCCGAGTTCACCACCATGGAAGCCTATGAGGCTTTCTCTGATCTTGATGGGATGAAGAGGCTTACGCAGGGATGCTTTCAAGCTGCAGCTATGGCTGCTCTGGGCACTTTAGAGGTGGATTATCAGGGTCATACAATAGATCTTTCTGGTGATTGGCGCTCTGCTTCAATGATTGAGCTTGCAAGTGAAGGTGCTGGCGAGTCGGTTGACTTTTCGCGCAGCGTCGAAGAGCTTACTAGTATTCTTGAGAAGCACGGAGGCCACGCCGAGAAATCCTGGGGTAAAGGCAAGCTTATTGCCGAGATATTTGAGGCAGTTGCTGAAGATAAACTAATTCAGCCAACATTTGTGACAGACCATCCTTTGGAAGTTTCTCCTCTTGCTAAGAAGAACCCCGATAACCCCGAACTTACCCAACGATTCGAGCTGTTTATTTGCGGGCATGAATATGCGAATGCCTTCACCGAGCTCAACGACCCAATTGATCAAGCAGAGCGTTTCAAGGCTCAAGTTGATGCCAAAGCCACAGGCGACGATGAAGCGATGGAATACGATAGCGACTATATCCGTGCGCTAGAGTATGGCATGCCACCAGCTGGAGGGGTTGGGATCGGAATTGATCGCATGGTCATGTTGCTAACTAACAGCGAATCTATTCGCGACGTCTTGCTTTTCCCGCACATGAAAGAAGAGGCTTA
>CAZYOQ010000007.1:0-53737 GCA_964649145.1 uncultured Eggerthellaceae bacterium
CACATTTGAAGTAAGGAGTGTTTGGTGAGGTAGGTGTTAGGTGATGAGGTGGGGGGGCGCGAAGAGCTTGTGGATGTAATCGTCTTGTAAATAATCCTTCCTTTTTAAAAAAGTAAACTTATTAATGACAGGAAAAAGGTATTTATGCAGGTCGTTTAGAGAATGCTTGGGTGTATCGATAGTGTCTCGTAAGCATGCACTCAGTCGATTTCTATGCGAATGTTATGCTCACCACCATAGGAGCAAATGAAATCAGCACACTTATGGCGTAGTTACAAGCGACAGCGTGCTAGGCGACGGTAAGTTATTACTTGCATGCGGCTAGCAAAAAAAGGACAGATTAAGAGGAGAAGAAGATGGTGAAATCTATACAAGAGAAGGGCATGTGTCTTGTGCGCACTGTTGTTGCACTTGCGCTGGCTATAGCACTTATACCCTGCACGACGCAGTCCGCCCAAGCTGCGGGAGACAATCTTACGACGGCAACGAGCTATACCTTGGGTGAAACCATTAATGGGTCGATAACCGATTCAAATACGCAGGACATTTATCGCTTTAGCCTATCTAGCGCCGGGCGCGTGAGGCTTACGGCCAAAGCCTACATGCAATGGATCCGCTACCGCTTCTACGACGCCAGCGGGGAAAAGATATGGGAATCAGACCAGTACTGGGACTCGACGGTTGGCCTTATCTCCACCAACGAGACGGTTGACCTGACGGCGGGCACGTACTACTTCGCGGCATCTCAGCTTTTAGGCGACACTGGTTCTTACAGCTTTAAGCTCGCCTTCTCGAGCGTAGGTGAGTCTTTTGCAGAGCCTCAGGGCGGCTCGAACAACACTCTTGACGCGGCGCAGGCCGTCTCGCTTGGAACCTCCTACACAGGGCAGATCGCCACAAACGACGACACCGATATCTATCGCTTTACCCTCACCTCCACCGAGCGTGTTACTCTGAAAGCCAATGCTTACATGTCTGTTATCTGTTACATCATCTATGACAGCAGCGGAAACAAGCTATGGAATTCTTATCAGGATTGGGATATTACGGCAGGTTTCAGTTCTACTATCAAGACGATCAACCTAACCAAAGGAACCTACTACTTTGCAGTGTTGCATTCGTTTTACACAGGTAAATATACCTTTAGACTGTCGAACACACTAACTTCGCTTTCACTCAGCAAGACCTCCTATACTTACAACGGAAAGTCACATAAGCCAAGCGTCACTGTAAAAAGCGCTTCAGGAACTGTCAAAAGCTCAAACTACAAGGTGACCATCGTAAACGCCAAGGGCACCACAGTAAGCAGCCCAAAGGCCATTGGCAAGTATAAGGTTAAAGTTGCCGGAAAGGGCAGCTATTCAGGTGTTTCACTTAGCGCCACCTTTAAAATCAACCCACCAGGAACAAGCATCTCCAAAGTGCAAGGGAAGAGCGACAAGTTTAGCGTTAAATGGAAGAAGAAGTCTGCGAAAACCACTACCGGCTATCAGATTCGCTATTCGAGCTACAAGAGTATGCGCTATGCAACCACTAAGACTGTAAAGGGCGCCAAAAAGTGGCAGAAGACTATTTCATATCCCACATGGTCGGGTACTAAGCTTTGGCTTCAGGTGCGCACATACAAGACGGTTAATGGTACTAAGTTTTATAGCAAGTGGAGCACGAAGAAGAGCGTAAGGGTGAAACCATAAGGGCTAAGTAAAGATTAAAAGCTTCAACTTGGTCTGTGACGGTAAAGCTTTCTGCACAGGAGGTAACTGTTTTGATCGCGGCAGTCGCTTCATACAATGCTACAGGCTAAGCCTTGCGCAAAATCTGCAGCATTGCGGCTGAACCTGTAGTCAGTCTAAGCTAAAGTTCTATTCGAGATAGGCGTTCTCTCTTCAATGAGTTTACATCCTTGCCAGGTGCGAGTTTGGCAATGCCGATGACATGACGCATCTTTCGTCTGCGCTCTTCGGGCGATGGCTGTGCGTTTGGGGCTAAGCAAAAGTCGGGGACTTCTTTGGTTTGCTGTAAATGGCGATACAGCCCTCTGACGGCTTCAGTAGCGCTGACGCCATACTGTGCAAGGACGCGTTCACCTGCCTCTTTCAGGCTTTTGTCTAAGCGAATATTCAACATACTTGTAGGCATTGCCCCTCCTTCGCTATGTTGATCATATGCTTTACGTAAAGCTATTACAAGGGTAGGGGGAGAAGAAGAATTATCCAAAGAAGTATTTTTCTTGATTGTTTAGGGTCTGTAAGGGTTGCCCTGTCCAGTGTGTCCAGTGGCTTAATCTTCCGACTCGACTTCAGCCCAGGATTCTACTATTAGCCCCTCAACACGTTCGAACTCGCGTGCGTTGTTAGTGGCCAGAACAGCACCGTTTGCCAGCGCGGTAGCGGCAATGAGAAGGTCGTTTGGACCAATCGTAGACCCATGTTGCTCTAAGCGTGTCCGTATCGTCCCGTAGGCGATAGCGCAGCGCCTGTCGAAGGGGACGGTCTCATAAGGAGCCAAAAAGCGCTCGAGTAAAAGCCGGTTCTCTTGCGGATGGTTGCTTTTCTGCGCGCCGGTGCGAAGTTCCGCCTCAACTACGGTTGGTATGGCAAAAAGCTTTGGAGAACTGGCGCGCATGAGCTGGTAGGCACTTGGAAGACGGCCGCACATCAAGTCGATGCAGATGTTCGAGTCGAGGTAATACATAGAAGCCTCTTTCTAAAACGAGGGAAGCGGGCCATCGAGGCTTGCGTCATAATCTTTTGGCACTTGGAAGCTTTCGTCGTTTAGAGACCCGTAGATGTTCCAGTAGTCTTGCGGCCATTCGTCGCGTTCGCGATGGTCTTGAATGAGTTGTGCCACGTACTTAGATAGCGAGACTTCGGCGTGCGCAGCTTCCTTTCGCAGGTTTTCCATGGATGGCTCGTCGAGGTAAAGCGAGACTTGAGGCATAAAGCATCATCCTTCGGGCTAGAGGCTTAGATAAAACAAGTATATCTAACAAGTATACTTGTTGTTAAGTAGGAAATAGGCGGTGCTAACAAGAATATGGTTTCCCTTGATTGCAAAGCTAAATCCTACGCGTTGCTGCAAGCATTTCAGCGTAGCATCTTGAGTCGTAATCAACTGCTTTAAGAAAGTTTTCAGAAATTAGCACTCTCCTCTTGAGAGTGCTAAAAAATCGTGCTATAACGTATTTGTAAACAGAACTTGGCACAAGTTTACGCCGCGCACGAGATAGTAGATTGCAGCCCTGCTTGCTCTCAAGAATGGTCAGGCTTGGTCGACTGGCTAGCCCGAATGCATAGCTGGTCGACTGGACATTTGGCTAGCTTGAATGCATAGCTTGGTCGACTGACCACCTGGCTAGCTCGAATGCATAGCTCGCATGTGCTAGCACAACCTGCCTGTTGCGGGCGCGCACTTGTACCACACACATCAAGGAGATGATCGTATGTCAATGTTAGTACCTGCTCGCCCAAATTCTACTCGCAGCCTCCTAAACACTCTGATGACCGACCCCTTCGAGGCGTTCTTCGATACGCCTGCGCACACTGCAACCTCTTCGCTCATGCGCACCGATATCCGCGAAACTCCTGAGGGCTTCGATCTGACCGTCGACCTGCCAGGCATCAAGAAGGAAGACGTTAATGCCGAACTCAAAGACGGCTACCTATCGATTAGCGCGCATACGCAAAGCGAAGACGAGACGAAGGACGAATCGGGCACATGGCTGCGCAAGGAACGCTTCAGCGGCACTTGCAGTCGTAGCTTCTATGTTGGCGAGGACATCGTCGAAGAGGACATTCGCGCCCGCTTCGAAGACGGTCTGCTCAAGATTTCCGTGCCAAAGAAACAGGCTGAGCCCGAGACTACCGAGAAGCGCGTCATCGCCATCGAAGGTTAGGGCGCGCTACGTGCTTAGATGCTTATAAATCGAATACGAAAAGACATCATGAGTGTAGATCTACCATGTTCTACACTCATCGTTTATACTATGTTTAAACATTTTATATGTCTCTTGAAGGAAGGATGTGCATGGAAGCCACTTTGAAGAAGTGGGGAAACAGCCAGGGTGTGTTGGTACCCAAGCACCTCTGCGAAGACCTTGGCATTACCATTGGAGATCGGCTCGAAATCAAAGAGGAGGATGGGGCAATTACCATGCGCCCTGCCAAGAACTTGTTTGCCCGCTCCCACAAGCTTACTGCCAACGAGCTTTTCGCAGATTGGAAAGGTGAGTACAAGGCGCCTTCGGATTGGGATTCTCGAGGAGCAGAGATCGAATGGGGAATGCCAACGAATGACGAGCTTGCATGGTGAACATATACAATCAAGGAGACATTGTTCGCGTTGATCTTGACCCAACTAAGGGTCATGAACCACAGAAGTCACGACCTGTCTTGGTTGTGAGCGCAAGCGATTTCAATCTGAATGCAAGCTTGACAGTTGTGGCTCCTATCACCTCCATCGATAATGGCTATCCTATGCACGTTCGTCTTAATGACAACGACGACGCATGTGGGTGTGTCTGCGTTGAACAGCTACGCGCCATAGACCTTGTAGCTCGCAAGACTGAATATCTAGGCACCGCTTCACATGAGACCATGGATGCAGTGCTTACGCGCATCGGGGCAATCTTTGGCATATAAATTAAGTGTCAGGCTAACTTTAGGGGGTTCACTTTAGTGGACCCCCTAAATTATTTCTTACTTTTAAGTTAAAAAAATAAATGTATAATTCATGTCTAAATTAAATTATGCAAAAGGTGAGAAATGATAGATGCAGACTTGAAGTATCTGAAAGAGGCTCTTGGTCTTGATGCAGTGGCAGGTAAGTGGCCTGAAGTAGGCTCGCTGCCGCTCTATTTAAAATCAGGGGCGGATATAGATCTTGTTGAGGCGGTCGGCACGTCTTTTTTGCTCGTTTGGCCTTGTGAAGAGGTGACGCTGCCCGATATAAAGCGGCTGCACGCTCAACTATCGAAGAGAGCCGATATTCCTGTTGCGGTTTCAGTCCCGACGGCGGACGCTCGCCAGCGCAAAGCACTCGTTTCGCAAGGTGTGCCTTTTGTCTGCGCAGGAAGACAGGTTTCGCTTCCGTTTTTGGGAGTTGCGACCACCGAATGGGGCAAGAAAAAACTAGAAGCCAAGCAAAAAGAGAAGCTAACTCCTAAGGCGCAGCAGGCTGCAATTTGGGGGTCGATAAGAAACCAGAGCTATTCTCTTGCTGAGCTTAGGAATGCTACCGGGATGAGCGCAAGCCAGGCAAGTAGCGCGGTGGGCGAGCTGGTCGCAAAAGGTTTGGCGAATCGTACCAAGAGAGGGCGGGAGACAATTGTTGTTCCAGTGGGTAAAAAAGAGCTGCTCGATGAGTATATGAGCTGTCTCTCTTCGCCGGTCTTGCAAGTGATGTGTGTTGAAAGCAGTTCTTTAGTTGAAGTACTTCCTGATGCTGGAGAAAGTGCCCTTGCCTCGCGCAGCATGCTTAGCTCGCCATCGGTGCGCCAGAAGGCGGTGTCGCGCGCTGCTGCGAAGAGCCTTACATGGACTGAAGTCCTTCAAGGAGAACTTCCCGATAGTGAAACAATGCAGGTTCAGATATGGAAGTACGACCCTCTCTTCGCGGGAGCTGATCAAGTTGACGATGTGTCGCTTGCTTTGTCGCTTGTCAATACTGGTAATGAAAGGGTGTCTAGTGAAATTGATTCGCTATTCGGAGGGGAGTACCTGTGGCAAAAAGTTCTGTAGAAGGACTCGATGAGTTTCGCCGGCATATGCAGGGGGTTGAGGACTCTTATGCGATCATAGGGGGCATTGCGTGTGATCTTCTTCTCTCAGATGCAGATCTTCCTTTCCGAGCAACCCGCGATTTCGACACCGTTTTAGTTGCGGAAGCAAAGCTTTCGGAAACTGCTCAGGCAATTTGGTCGCTTGTTCGTGATGGTGGTTATCGATGCGGTTGGGGAGGGGACAGGAATGTGTGCTTCTACCGTTTCACGAATCCTGTTGCGCCGGGATATCCTCACATGATAGAGGTGTTTAGTAGACGCCCCGATTTCCTTGAAGGAGCAGCAGGTATTGAAATTGCGCCATTGCCTACGATATGAGAGCGTTCATTTTTGATTGCAAGGAAGAGCCTGTGAATCTCAGGCAAATTGGCATTGTTGGAATGTCTTTGGATGTGATTCTGGATACCATGTGTAGCGTATACGAAATTACGACTTGAACCGTCGCGTTAAGTTCTGTGTTGAAGTTTTTTTGGGCGAAACTGAGTAACCAACGACTAGGGATAGATGAAAAAGGGCATCAAGTGTCAGGCTAACTTTAGGGGGTTCACTTTAGTGGATCCCCGCAGCTATTCGTCTCGCTCGAACGTCTTCGCCACGTTTTTAAGGTTATCAATAATGGGTATATGCTGCGGACACATGCTCTCGCAGGCGCCGCACGCAAGGCACTCAGATGCTTTCCCGTGTGTTTTCGTCAAAATGGCATAGGAGCCATACGATGCCGTCCAACCCTTCGTTTCCATGTCCTCGTGCTGCAGCTCGTTGTAAAGCGAAAAGTATTGCGGAATGGCAATGTCTAAAGGACACTCCGACGTGCAATATTCGCAGGCAGTGCAGGGGATGGCTTTACGTTCGTTAATAATGTCGGCAACCTTAAAGCAAAGCTGCATCTGATCTTTCGTCAAAGGAACGAAGGGATCCATAAAGGAAATATTATCTTCGACCTGCGCAAGCGTGCTCATCCCCGAAAGCACCAACGCAACGCCTGGAAGCGAGGCCGCAAAGCGAATGGCCCAGCTGGAATCAGAGGCAGCAGGCTCTTGCGCGCAAAATAGCTCATGTGCCTTTCGCGGCAGGTTTGCTAGGGTGCCGCCCTTCACAGGCTCCATAACAATGATCGGCTTGTTGTGCTTAAGGCACACTTCATAGTTCTTGCGCGCTTCAATCCAGCGGCTTTCCCAATCAAGATAATTAATTTGCAGTTGAACAAATTCCATCTCTGGGTGCTCGGTCAGTATCTTGTCTAAGAGCACAGAATCGTCGTGATAGGAAATGCCTGCATGCCTCACAAGACCTTCGGCTTTTTTATTCAATACCCACTCAAAGCAGTCAAATTTTTCATATTTCTGCAGGCTTGCCGCGTCAATACCATGAATCAGGTAATAATCGAAAAAGGTGGAACCTGTGCGCTTTAGCTGGTCGTTAAAGACTTTGTCGCGGCCTTCCAGCGAATCGAAAAAGCCGGAGTGCAGTTTTGTGGCCAGCGTGAAGGCATCGCGCGGATACCTATCCACCAAGACCTCTTTGACAGCACATTCGCTTTTGAAATCCATATACATCCATGCTGTGTCGAAATACGTAAATCCGGCAGCCATGAAAGCATCTACCATCTGCTTAAATTCTTCAATATCGATAGCCTTGCCATCGGCGGTCTTTACGTGTGGCAAGCGCATTAACCCAAACCCGAGCTTTTGAGTTTTCTCCACGGTACCTCCCTCATAAGTGCCATATGCAAAGCATACCCTAACCTGGCGCTTGCAGTGCAAAAGACATCACGATAGCGCGGCGTAAACCCTGCGGCAGGGTTGCGCGGAGTGAAGCAGACTGGGTAGGTTGTGAAAACTAGAGGCTGGAAACTTGAGACTGGAAGCCAAAGGCTAGAGCTGGAGACAGGAGGCTGGAGACAGGAGACAGGAGATTGGAGGCTGGAGGCAGGAGGCTGGAGACAGGAGACCGTGGACAGGAGGCTCTCGGAGCTTTTTTGCCGCTTTGACAGAGCGGTTATAATGTCTGAAAGGAGGTAACGACCATGGCAGATAAAAACAAGAAAAAAGCCAGCAGCCTCATCAGTGAATTCAAGGAGTTTATCAATCGTGGCAATGTAATTGACATGGCGGTCGGCATCATTATTGGTGCTGCTTTCACCTCTATTGTCACAGCGCTTGTTGACCAGATTATTAACCCCTTGATCACATTGATTACAGGCGGGCACGGCACCGATGTGGGCGGTCTTGCGATTCCCGTGACCGACACGCAAAGCATCGATTTTGGCGCTTTCATAAGCGCTTGCATTAATTTCCTGATCGTTGCAGTTATCGTGTTTTTGCTGGTCAAGGTGTTTAACGCAATGAAAGATGGCGGAAGTAATCTTTTGCATCGCAACGCTCAAGGCGAGGAATATGTGGAAGTTCCACCGAAGTGCCCTTACTGCCTTGAAGAGGTAAACGTAGGAGCAACGCGTTGCCATCATTGTGCAGCTGAACTGCCCGAGCCTGCACAAGTAACAAAAGAGCCTGCATAGACACACCAGCGTTCTAATATCTTGCGCCGCCTCTGGCGCTACCACACGCCGCTTCTGGCGCTGCTATATTCCGTCCTTGACGGCCACCATGTTTCGCCCTTGGCGTCGGCGTGCGACGCCCACGGCGCTGCCGCGTTTCGCCCTTGTATGGCTTTTCCTGACGCTACTGTATTGCCGTCCTTGACGCTATTGCATGGTCGTCCTTGACAAGTGCTTTGTTTGGGGCACCATAAAGATAGGTCATATTCACGTGGGAAGGAGTGTCTCATGGGACTTATTGCCGCGTATGCTGTTCCTCATCCTCCTCTAATCGTGCCTGCTGTTGGGCGCGGGGAGGAGCAGGGCATCGCAAACACCATTGCTGCATATGAGGAGGTGGCGCGTCGCGTTCAGGCTGCAAACCCTGAGACCATTGTGATTACCTCGCCGCATGCGCCCTTGTACCGTGATGGGTTTTTCGTGGCCAACACACCTTGGGAAAGCGGTTCTCTGCAGCAATTCGGCTGTCCGAACGAGCGCATAAGTGTTCAGGTAGATCTCGCGTTTTCTGATGAAGTAGTCGAGCGTTTACAAGGTCGTTCCATCACCTGCGCAGGTGCGCCGCGTGGGGCAAACGATATTGACCATGCAAGTTTCGTGCCGTTGCACTTTCTGGAACAAGCGCTTGACCTTGACCAAGTTAATGTGGTGCGCATCGGACTTTCGGGGCTTTCAAGCGAGAGCCATCGTGTGATGGGGGAGGCCATCGCAGATACCGCCAATGCTCTGGAGCGCCGCTACGTACTAATCGCGAGTGGTGACATGTCGCACAAGCTTAAGGAAAGCGGCCCGTATGGCTTTGCGCCTGAGGGACCTGAGTTTGACCGTGCGGTGACTAAGATCTTTGCCGAGGGTCGGCTTGAGGAATTGTTTGGCTTGGATGATGACTTGTGTGAGAGAGCCGCTGAATGCGGTCTGCGATCATTTCAGATTATGGCAGGCGCGCTTGAGGCAACAGACAAGCCTTACACTTCCGAGCTGTTAAGTTACGAAGGTCCGTTTGGGGTTGGCTATGCCGTTGCGGCCTTCGAGATAAAAGATGAAGAGGACGCAGCCACTGCCACCTCTCAGGGCGATGTTGATGCAGCTGCCGCCACTCAGGCCGACCCACTTGTGGCTCTTGCACGCGAGGCCGTGGAGCATGTTGTGCGCACAGGTTTGCTACTTCCCCTGCCTTCAGACCTTTCGCCTGCGCTTACAGACCAGCGTGATGGCGCTTTTGTGAGCTTGCATATAGGAGATGCCCTGCGTGGCTGCATTGGCACGATATCTCCTGTGCAGCCAACGCTTGCTGAAGAGATTATCGCCAATGGGGCACATGCCGCTACGCGAGATCCTCGCTTTCCCGCTGTACAGGAAAGCGAGTTGGACTTTCTTTCATATTCGGTAGATGTGCTTGGCAAGGCAGAAGAGGTGCGCACGCTAAGCGAGCTTGACCCGAAGCGCTATGGAGTCATTGTTACTAGCGGGTTTAGACGCGGCCTTCTTTTGCCTGACCTTGATGGTGTTGACACTGTCGAAGACCAAATTGTTATAGCTAAGCGAAAGGCAGGCATTGGCCTACATGAGGCTGTAACACTTGAGCGCTTTGAAGTGGTGCGCCACACTTGCGGCGGCGAAGCGCGCAGCGAGGATGCGACGCGCGACGAAAGCAACAAGCAGTGAGCAGGGGCAGCGCGGCAATGAGTGAGCGCATCACCTGTCATGTGTGTCCTCGTGGATGCACGTTGGCGCAAGGTGAACGCGGCGCGTGTAGGGCTCGTCGTGCGGAAGGCGGGCGCGTAATTGCAGAAAACTACGGGCGCATTACCTCCCTTGCGCTTGACCCTATCGAAAAGAAGCCCCTTGCGCATTTTCATCCGGGTTCGAAGGTGCTTTCTGTGGGCTCGTACGGTTGCAACCTGCATTGCCCATTTTGTCAGAATGCCTCAATTGCTTGTGCAGGAGAGAGCGACGTTACTTGGAAAGAGGTAGCGCCTGTTGAGCTTGTAGAAATGGCCTCCTCGGCCGTCGATAAGGGAAACATCGGCATTGCCTACACCTATAACGAGCCGCTTGTGGGCTACGAATTTGTGCGCGATACAGCCCGTCTTGCGCACAAACGCGGGCTGGTCAACGTTTTGGTTTCAAATGGCTGTGTAAACGCCGAGCCACTAGGTGAAATTGCCGAACTTATCGATGCCGCCAACATCGACTTAAAAGGCTTTACGCCAGAATTTTTCGACCTAGTGGGCGCAAATGAGGCCTGCGTGCGCCATACCATAGAAGTCTTGGCTGCAACGCCCACATGTCATCTTGAAGTAACTACGCTGGTCATCCCGGGTCTTAACGACACGGACGAGGAAATAGCTGCAGCCGCGCAGTGGCTTGCAAGCCTCGATGAGACAATTGTCTATCACCTGACACGCTTTTTTCCGCTTCATTACTTTAGTGATCGCACGCCCACGCCGCCCTCGACGCTCTATCGACTTGCCGAGGTGGCTGGGCGCTATCTTTCGTATGTGTATGTGGGCAACTGTTAGCGCGCTATTTCGCCTGTTGACCACGCGTCTCTAGCGTACATGCTAAGAATTTTGCGCATATGTACTACAACGCATGCGTAAAGCTGCTATCGCATCATCAAAGTGCCGCCGTCGATGCAGATGACCTGGCCAGTAAGGTAGTGGGCATCCTCACTTGCAAGGAAGGCCATAATTGGCGCGAAGTCTTTCTGTGTATCGCCAAGCTTGCCGCCTAAGGGAATCGCGGTTGCCATGAAGGCGTCGTGTGCCTTGAGCTCTTCTGGCGTCATGGCGGCGCGCGTCTTGTCATACATAGGAGTCCAGATCGTTGGCGCGATCATATTGGCACGGATGTTATACTGTGCCCATTCCATAGCAATAGACCTTGTCCATGCGGTAACAGCGCCTTTACTGGCTGCGTATGCTGCCTTGCCTTTGTAACCCTGAATACCGCCAGCGCTCGTGAAGTTGATTATGTGGCCGCCGTGATCCTTCATATAGGGGAAGACAGCCGTATTGGTTAAGTAGGTACCCGTTGCGTTGGTTTGCATGACCGATGCCCAGGTTTCTTCGGTAATGTCTTCTGCTGGACCGCCCGGAGCAATGCCTGCCGCGTGGATGAAGACGTCGACGCCTCCAAGAGCATCAACCGACTTGCGCATTGCGTCGTCTACGGCCTCTTTGTTGGTTACTTCGGTTTGGATGAATGTTGCTTTTGTCTCGTCTGTCAGGCGCTGCGCAGCTTGAACGTTTCTTCCCCAAAAGACTACCTTTGCTCCCAGCCCAGGAAATGCTTTAACCAGGGCTTCGCCCATTCCGCTTGTGCCGCCCGTGATGATAACCTTCCGCCCGGTAAGATCGACCATGATCACAACCCTTTCTCGTATCGCTTTTCGATTGTTTAACAGGTGCCTGACAGTTACAAAGCATCACAAAACATGTCTGACAATTCGGATATTTATACGGCGTCTTTTACTCGCGCTAAATTGCGAATATTTGGCTTGCAACCAAACGACGGCGCTTGCATATCCGCTTTTATTCGCGATAGATCTTTCAGGGCGCTTATTGCAATATTGGCGACAGACGGGCTGAAAGAGTTTGCTTGCGGGGCGGCAAGAGCCAGCGAAGGGTTTTAGGGTGGTAAGAGATGGCGGCTAGAACCAGTAAGAGCGGAAAGAGCGGAAATAGCGGACGCAATAACTGGGGGGGCTGTAAGTGAGAGCGGTAAGAACTAGTTGGGGTTATAAGAGCGGGTGCCAAAACGGGGGAGCGGACGAAAAGGCGCCAAGTGCAAAGCTCGTCTTAGATATTCACCATTGCCAAGCAAATATCGCTTACAAAAACTTTAAAAAAAGAACGTAGGGACTGCACTTGCAGCCCCTACGAAAAAGTTGCTAATCGCTAACAGCGGTCTTGGTCTAGCGCTAGCGTCAATCAGCTTAGCAGCAGCATCCGCCGCCACCACCGTCAACTGAAGGCGCATTGCCGCAGCCTTCGAACGGTCCGAAGTGGTGCGAACGATCGCCCCAAATGTCAAAGTACTTGCCAAAGCGTGTATTTTGCACATAGGCGCAAGAATTGCCGCAAACAAGCATCGGCTGGCCGCAGAAGAAGCGATGATGGTCATCAAGGTCGAAGTAGTCTTCAGATCCCTTCATGCCACCTTCATACTTTGCAACCTGTCCGTATTGCTCGCAGATATCCTCTTCAACATCAGGCAGCTTGAAAGCACGTACTGTACGTGATGAGTATTGAATATTACCAACAAGCTTCTCGATTTCAGGGTTATCGATGGTTGCAGCAGAAGAAGACATATAACGGAAGTCTGCCCAGCCAACCTTTGTCATCATGCGGCGGAAGTCTTCAATGTACATTGCGCCACCTAGGCATTCGCCAACAAGCTGTGGGTCTGTGTTGATTTCGTCAGGAACGCGACGATCTGCAAAGATGTCAGAGAAGTAAAGCTCGCCGCCAACCTTAAGCACGCGCCAAATTTCGCGGAAAACCTGCTCTTTCATAGGGGAAAGATTGATCACGCAGTTCGAAATAACTACATCCACGCTTTCATCGGCAACATCGGCTATATCTTCGATGTAAGACTGAATGAATTCGATGTTGGATTTGGTATAGCCAAATGCGCTAGCCATTTCATCTTGGTGCTTCTTCGCGATTGCTAGCTGATCCTCGTTCATATCGATGCCAATGACGCGTCCGTTTTCGCCAACAAGTTTGCTTGCGATATAGCAGTCACGTCCCGTTCCGCATCCAAGGTCTAAGACCGTGCAGCCCTCTAGTGCAAGGGGCAGAGGAGAACCGCAGCCATAGAAGCGGCTGGTGATTTCTTCAGGAATCTCTTCTGCAATCTCGCGAACATATTCAGGCATAGATTCTGGACCGCAGCAGCAGGTATGTGTTGCCATTTCCCCTTTTTCTACCAGGGTGACTTTGCTGTAGTACTCTTTGACTTGTTCTCTAATGTCACTCACTTTTCGACCTTTCTCTTCGCTTTCCTTTATTCTGATTTCTTATGGCAGCCGGCTACAACCTTTGTGTAGAACAGACCGCCTAGAATACCGCCGACAAGTGGACCTACGATGTAGACGATGATTGCCTCCCATGAGAAGCAAACCTCTGGTGAGAATCCTGCAAGCAGCGCCATGACACGTGGCATGAAGTCACGAGCTGGATTTAAGCCTGCGTCGGTCAGAGGACCTACTGTGCCGATGATAACAGTGATGGTAAGGCCAATAAACAGTGGGAAGAGGTTGTTGTTTGGGCGACCTAGGTTTGCACCGTCGGTCATAGAGAAGATAACGAACAACAAGATGAATACGCCTATACCCTCGGCGCATGCACCTACCCAGACAGGCACGACACCAAGTGCAGTATTCGGGAATTGTTCTGCCCAGATGGAAGATACCGATGAGGCAACGCCTTGTGTGAGACCATCAGAGGCAAGTATGGAAAGAGCTGAATCGGCAAACAATGCCCAGAGTGCTGCAGCAGCCAAAAATGCTCCTACGCACTGTCCAAGCAAGTAGATGCCAAGCTTGCTGGCCTTCATGCGACCGGTGACGATCATAGCAACCGTAACAGCTGGATTGAAGTGGGCATCAGAAAGGTTGCGAGTCGCGTAAATTGCGATGGCAATTGTGACACCCCAGACCATACCTACTTGGAAAGGGCCTGTCATGGCACCATATAAAGTTGCTGTAGAAACGGCGCCAATACCGAGGAAGCACATGAGAAATGTTCCGATGCATTCGCCCCAGAACTCGCGAAGCACCGGATGGGGATCAGCAAGCGCAGGCTTACTGGTCGAAGAATCAGTTTCGGCCATAGAAACATAACCTCCTTATATGAAGTTTTTATGATGCATATGTCGACATATGAGATGGCTATATGCCAAGAAAGCACGAAACCGCATCTAAGTGCATACAACCACTCTGAGACTAGAGTAAGAAATCTTTTAATAAGATGGTGTGCAATATTGGTGAATGTCCAATAATAGAGGTAAACGGTTATGAGTCAGATGCAAACTAATGGTGCAAAAAAAGCCTACTGTTTCCAGTAGGCTTTTGATTTTTGGTGGAGACGATGGGACTTGAACCCACGACATCCACGTTGCGAACGTGGCGCTCTCCCAACTGAGCTACGCCCCCATATGTGCTCGAGAAAACGAGCTTTCGTATTTTACAACAGAATTCGTATTCTATAAATGAGCCTTTTAAATACGGCTTTGAGATGCACCTTTTGCCTTCAATTAAATCCCAAACCCGAAAACGTGTGGGGAGGTAAACGAAAACCTATAACGGGGCGATGCTACGATACCCAAAACGCGGGAGTAGGGGTAATCGAAAGCTGAGATGGAGCTAAACGAAGTGTTTAAGAAAGAACCTTCTCTTCTGTATCCATGAAAAGACGAACGTTTTCAGGAAGCGGCTCTGGTGCCGGTTCGTCTTCCTCGATAAACTCTCCAAATATGGGTTTGCCGTTTTCAGAAACTTCGACCATCCCAGTTAGGATGTCTGCATATTGAAAGGAATGGCGTGCCTTCGCGCCACGCTTGCGCTCCACTTCCAAAATGAAGAGGCGAGGATGCACTTGTGTGAGAATGCCCTCGTTTTCGACTATCTTGGAGCGACCCATGTTCGCACGCACTTTGATACGCTTTCCCACGAAGTCGTTCAAGGTGTCATGTATGGAATCTACTATCCCTGCCTGTTTCACTAAGTCCATTGTCTAGTCCTCCTGAATTCCTCAATTCTTTTCGAGTACACTACCACTGCGAGGGTGAAAGGCAGTTTAGAGGGGGTAAGCGGTACACATATCGTCGCACTTTCGCAGTTTGAATCGCTTTCGTAAAATGAACAATTCAATTCTTTAGCGAAGGATTAGTAATGAACACTTTGTTTGCTCCAGCGGATTTTTCGGATTTACCAGAATTTGGCGTTGGCCACTACACCAACCTCGAAGCCATGACAGGGTGCACTTGCTTCGCTGCGAGGGGTGAATGCGCCGAAGGTGTTACAGGCGCGGTAGATGTTCGTGGGGGAGGGCCTGCCACTCGAGAGACCGACCTTCTTCGCCCGGAAAACATGGTGCAGAAGGTAAATGCCGTCATGATAAGCGGAGGGTCGGCCTTCGGGCTCGAAAGCGCTAATGGCGCTATGCAGGTTCTGGCGCAAAGCGGTAGTGGTTTTGCAGTGGGGCCTGTGAAGGTGCCTATAGTTCCTACAGCATGTCTTTTCGACTTACTTCTTGCCAAACCTGTTTGGCCCACATCTGAAAATGGTGCTCAAGCTGCTAGAGATGCGCTTGCCATGCAAGGTGGCGATCTTGCTATGGGAACAGTAGGGGCTGGAACCGGTGCGACGGTTGGGAAAATGGGCTTGCCTGCTTGGGCTTCAAAATCAGGCTTTGGCTGGAGTGGTGCCCGATTGGGCGACCTTGTACTTATCGCATGCGTTGCAGTAAACGCAGCTGGAAATGTCATGGCTACGGATGGAACTTGGCTTGCAGGTGTAAAGGATGCAAGTGGCAAAATATTAGACCCTCTTGGTGCCTCTTTGGCTGCCGCAGAACATATGCGCGTTTCTCATGCAGAAAGTGACGCGACTGGCGTGCCGGCTTCTTCGGAATTTACGGGTCACCCTACAAATACAACCCTTGGGGTGGTGCTTACAAATGCGCCATTGACTAAATCGCAGGCCACCAAAGTAGCTCAGCAAACTCATGATGGCTATGCTCGCGCAATCAAACCAGTTCATACTTCAGGTGATGGGGATGCGGTATTTGTGATGGCATCTGGCACTATGACTAATGCGCAGGATATGCAAGACTCGCTTTTAGACCTTACAGGAATTATGGCCGCAGATGCTATGGCTGATGCTATTAGGTGCGCTGTTAAAGCCGCCGGAGCATCCGAATTATCCGAGTTCATCTAATCGTAGAACTTATTTGCGGCTTGCGAATTTGTAGAACCCTAAGTCTCTGCTTCCGTAGAGCCTTAAGAACCCGCAAACGCATCGGGTTCTGAAGCTTTTGCCAAATGTGTCTAAGTTTCAAATAGCCCAAGTTCCTTAGACAGGGTTTATGGGAGTCTCAATATCTTAAACGGGATAGTTTCATATTCTTGTGTGTATTCGCGCGTCAATCTCGCTAATATAGAATGCTTAAAGCATTTGAAGATATATGTGAGGAACAAAAATGGATATCTTGGCTTTCATACTGCCCATTGTATACATACTTGTTGGGATTGTACTTGTATGGTTTGTGGTCGAACTTATTGTCACCATCAAGCAGGTGCGCAAGCGTGCGATTAACACCATCGACGAGCTTCAGCCTTCCATTAAGAATATTGAGAACATGGTTGAGGAAATTCAGCCGACAGTCAAAAAGGTTGACCCGCTTGTTGATAGGGTCACACTTACGGTGGATAGCTTGAACCTAGAAATGATGCGTGTAGACGAGATTCTAGAAGATGTCAGTCAAATCACGGGCACTGTCTCTAAGACGATGAATACGGTCGACAGTGTAACGAGCGCTCCGCTTGACATTGTTACTTCCGTCACCAACAAGGTTCGCAAGAAGTTTGGCCCAAAGTATGCAAGTGAAGAGTCTCAGCTGGCGGGAGGCAAAAAAGAGCAGAAATCTAACCCGTTTGCACAGCTAGCCGATACTGCGATAGATGCTGCTGGCGAAGCTTTCAAGGAACAGCAGGATAAGTCTCAGGTACGAAAAGACGAACAGAAGGCAAAAACCGTTGATCGCGAAGAGAAAAACGATCGCATGACAGATAAATCGAAACAGCTCGCAAACAAGATTCTAGATGATGCCAATACTAGCGAAAAGGTGCCTGTCGGACAGGATTTCGAAAATGGCAGTCTTGCAGACGACCAAACTAATGAATGTCGCGAAGCTTCAGCATCGTCACTTGATCAAGCATCCGCAGAACAAGACTCGCTATAGGCGTAAACAAAGACACAAGCATCGCCAAAAGTATAGGCACAAGGTGCGGCTAGAGCCACCATTGGCACTCAAGCCGCAGTAAACATAAACGCTTTTGCAATCGAAGTATAATCGGCACTTGAATATGAGAGAAGATACGAAAAGACAAATCAACAGCGCAGCGGATATCTCTAGGCGTACGGGCGATGTGGGCGAGGACTCTCCTGAAAAGAAGAACAAGGCGCGCAAAGCTCTTGTATACGTATGGACATGTGTTGGCGCTGTTATTTTGGCAGGGGTGATCGTTTACCTCTTAAACGTTTTCGCGCTTCCTGTGTCGGTTCTTATTTGGACGCTGCTTATAGTTTTTTGTTTGCGTGGGATAGTCTCTGGGCTGGAGGCACGAGGCATAGGACGGCTTGCAGGAACTACCATCGCTTATCTTGTGATGATCGTCTTCATTGCTCTTATAGTGCTAATTATGTTCTCGCCGATGTTTGGATTGAATGACCAGTTCGTCAACATTGCATCAAGTCTGCCGGGATACGTGGATTCCATAAGTTCGTGGTTTGAAGGTGTGGCTGCGAAGTATTCGAATCTACTAGACAACCAGACCTTAAAAACCTTTTTTGACAATGTTGGAAGCTCGCTTTCAGATTGGGCTTCCACGGCGGCTTCGAATGTTGCTGGTATGGCTGTGAATTTAGGGGCAGCAATCGTAAACACCATTTACGCGGTTGGATTTGCGCTTGTCATAGCGTTTTGGGTGCTCATGGAACTTCCTGCAATAGGCCGTGAATTCAAGCGCCTCATGAATCCCAAACATGTTGAAGAGTCCGTCTTTTTACACGTGACTTTCACGAGGATCTTGGGCGGATATATCAAGGGAATGATTATTCAGTGTTTCATTATCGGAATTGGATGCGGGATACTTTTCGGGGTTGCGGGCATTCCAAATGCGCCGGCTCTAGGCGTTATCACGGGTATTCTTAACATCATTCCAATCATTGGCCCTTGGTTAGGCGGTGCTGTTGCGGCGATATTGGCTGTGTTTGTGAGCCCTGTTACTGCAATACTTGCTTTTGTGGGTACTATTGTCATCCAGCAATTCGTCTACACTTTTGTAAGCCCGAAGATCATGCAGAATTCTGTGGACATTCACCCGGCGCTTACCTTGATTGCGATGATCTTAGGTTCTGCCATAGGCGGTGCTATGAGCGGGATTATGGGTTCTCTTGTTGGTATGCTTATTGCCATTCCGTCAGTTGCGGTCATAAAAGCGCTTTTCATTTACTACTTTGAGCGCGCTACAGGTCGCCAAATCGTATCCGAGGACGGGGTGATTTTTAGAGGATTGCCCAAACCTAATGGCGTTGCCGACCCACTCTATGATGCAACTGGTGGAAAAGCCAACAACACCGACAAGACCAACAACGCCGACAACGCCAATAACACCGGCAGCACCAACGAAGAAGGCGGCGATTCAAAGCTTGGATCTATGATTGAAAGAGCTCGCTTACGCCTTCGTCGCAAGTAAACAAGTTATATAATCACACGATAATATTCTTCGACGAAAGCAGATTTCCATGCAATACATGACTACGGCTCAGATTCGCGAGGCCTACTTGAAATATTTCGAGGAGCATGGACATAAGCGCATGCCTTCCTCGTCCTTGATACCAGATGACCCGTCGCTACTTTTAACAAGTGCAGGAATGGTTCAGTTCAAACCCTACTTCTTACACCAAAAGAAACTGGAGGAGCCATATCTTGGCGCTACGACGGTGCAAAAGTGCGTTCGAACCAACGATATCGACATAATCGGTACGACGGGTAGGCACTTGTCATTCTTTGAGATGTTGGGCAATTTCAGTTTCGGGAAGTATTTCAAGAGCGAGATGTGTGAGATGGCTCTCGATTTTTCCGTAAACGTGCTTGGTCTTCCAATCGAGAAGCTCTACTTTACTGTTTTTGAGGATGACGACGAGACAATTGATATTTGGAAGAACTTAGGTGTCAAAGATTCTCATATTTCACGCCTAGGTGCCGACGACAACTTCTGGCGGGCAGGCCCAACCGGTCCTTGCGGTCCTTGTTCTGAGCTTTATTTCGACCAAGGGGAAGAATTTGGGTGCGGTTCTCCCGATTGCGCACCTGGTTGTGATTGTGATCGCTTCCTTGAATATTGGAACTGCGTTTTCACACAATACGACGGTCAAGAAGACGGCACTCTTGTAGAGCTTCCGTCTAAAAATATCGATACAGGAATGGGTCTTGAGCGTATTGCCGCGATCATGCAAGGAGCGCAAACCAACTACGAGACCGACGTCCTGCGTTCGCTTGTAGCTGTGGGCGAGAAGCTGTCTGGAAAGGTTTATGGCGAGGACACAAAAACCGACCTTTCTCTTCGCATTATGGCCGATCATTCCCGCGCGATCACCTTTATGATTGCCGATGGCATTATCCCTTCCAACGAGGGTCGCGGATACGTTCTTCGCCGACTGCTTCGTCGAGCCATTATGAAGGCACATCTCATAGGTATAGACGGGCACTTTCTTAATGATTATGTGGACGAGATCGTGAACTTAATGGGCGACACTTATCCAGAGATTGTCGAGAATCGCGAGCTAGAACGAAAGCTGATCATGTCTGAGGAAGAACGTTTCGGGCAGACGCTTCGCCAAGGCAGAGCCTATCTTTCTGAAGAAATTTCAAACCTTGATGGCAAGATGCTTTCTGGAAAAACGGCATTCACGCTTCATGACACCTATGGCTTCCCAGTCGAGATCACCCGCGAGATAGCGGCAGAGGCTGGAATCGATGTAGACATGGATGCGTTCAAACAAGAAATGGAAGCCCAGCGCGAGCGTGCGAGAAGCGCAGGTGCTAAAGATGCGCAGGCCGCATGGTCTACTTATGGCGGAATCTATTCCGATCTTGTAAACGAGGTGGGCGCTACCAATTTCGACGGTTACGATTCCACATCTGAAAGATCGAAGGTTGTAGCGCTTGTAAAGGAAGGTAAGCGAGTAGATAGTCTTGACCCAGGCGATAAAGGCGAGGTTGCGCTTAACCGTACTCCGTTTTATGCCGAGATGGGCGGGCAAATTGGCGACACCGGCGAGATGAAAGCTGATGGGGCTCGCGCATACGTGACCGACACGACCACCCCTGTTTCTGGACTTTACATACACCATGTTGATGTAGAGGCAGGAAGTATCTCTGTAGGCGATGAGGTAGAAACTGTCGTGGATGCTAAAAGGCGGCAGTCGATTGAACGCAATCACACGGCAACGCATCTTCTGCATGCCGCGCTCAAGCAGGTCTTGGGTGACCATGTTCGCCAAAAGGGCTCTTATGTAGGACCTGACCGGCTTCGTTTCGACTTCACTCACTTCGAGGCCATGACAGCCGATCAAATTGAAGAAGTTGAGCGTATCGCAAACATGCGCGTCATGGATGCTACGCCTATGAATGTTTACGAGACCTCTCTTGACGAGGCTCGTGCCGATGGTGTAACCGCTCTTTTCGGCGAAAAATACGGGGATGTTGTGCGCGTGGTTGAAGCTGGCGAGTTCTCGCGGGAGCTGTGCGGCGGATGCCATGTGGGAAACACTGCAGAAATAGGCATGCTGAAGATAACTAGCGAAACCAGCGTTGGTGCTAACATCAGGCGTATCGAGGCCGTTACAGGCTATGGCGCCTTCGAGTATGTGAACAAGATTGAAAGCGAGCTTAAAGAAACTGCAAGTATTCTGAAGGTTCCGCTGTTTGATGTGTCCGAGCGAACCGCATCTAACATGAAGGCTATCAAAGAGCTACGCGACGCTACGAAGCGCGGCAAGGAAGCCATCGCAGACGACGATATCAATGAGCTTCTTGCTTCCGCTTATAAGACTGCTGCAGGATACCCTGTGATAATCGCGAAGACTTGGGCTGCTCAATCGGGAGATCAGCGCAATTTATGGGATGTACTGAAAAGCCGCATGACGAAGCCTGGTGCGGTGGTTTTAGCAGGCGTTGACGGTAAAAAGGTTACTCTTTTGGCTGCAGGTTCTGATGAAGCGGTTTCCAAAGGCTTTTCAGCTGTAGAGGTAATAAAGGCCATAGGGCCAGCTGTTAATGGCGGAGGCGGCGGCAAGCCTAGCATGGCGCAAGCAGGCGGAAAGAACCCAGAAGGTGTTGATCGTGCGCTTGAAATCGCGCGAGAAATGATTTTGTAGTTCTTGCACTTAGACCAAAAGCGTAATTTCGATAAAGGAGCACCGCCCATTCAATGAATGCCATATGAGGGTTTTGGCTTTAGACATAGGAAGCGTTCGGACGGGAATTGCTGTAAGCGACCCAAATAGGCGAGTTGCAACGCCTGTGTGCGTGCTTCCAAGCGCAGATCTTGCTGCAAACGCCAAAACGTTTCAGCGAATTATAGAAGATTATGAACCCGAGCTTTTTGTTTTCGGTCTTCCAAAGTCGCTTTCAGGTGAGGAAGGCAAGCAGGCCGCCTACGTTCGTACAATAGCCGAAACCATTTCGAAGACATGCGGAGTTCCGTATGTTTTTTCTGACGAACGTCTTTCATCGCGTGAAGCTAAACGGGCATTGCGCGATATGGGGTATGATGAAAGAAAGATGCGGGGAAAGGTTGATATGATCGCTGCAAGCCTGTTTCTGCAATCATGGCTTGATGCGAATTCCCCAAGCAAGACTAGTATTAGTGAGGAGTAGATACCGTGCCAAGACGCTCAAGGCAAGTGCCGATTTCGTCACGTAACACTCGAGCAGCTAGATATGCGCACGCCCGTGCCTCAGAGGAATTCAAGACCTATGACACTAGTGCCATTCGGCCAAAGATGTCTAAAGCCCCGCTCATTATCATCTTGGTGGTCATACTTATTGCGATTGCTGCTATTGTTTTCGTAGTAGTTCGCGGGTGCAGTTTTGAGGGCGAGACCCTTGCCGATACACAAGAAGCTGTTGTGGTGATAGAGGAAGGCTCTAGCGCTAAGCAAATTGCTGAAACGCTTCTAAATGAGAAGCTTATTAGCAATACCCAGTCATTTATCGATCTTGTGAGCGCCGAAAATGCAGCATCGTCGCTTATTCCTGGAACTTATCTTTTCCAAGGTGGAACATCTCAAGAAGATATCCTTGCTGCTTTGCTTGAAGGCCCTGAATCTACGGCCGACATGGTAACTATTCCTGAGGGATACACACGCCAAGACGTCGCTGAAGCCATTGATGCGGGCACTAGTTCGCGAATTTCTGCACAAGACTTTCTAGATGCAACGTCAAACGCTTCTGCTTATGCCGACCAATACGAATTTCTTGAATCGGCAGGGGAAAAACCACTTGAAGGTTATCTTTTCCCTAAAACCTATGCGATTACAGCAAACGATACCGCTAAAGACGTAGTTTCGATGATGCTTGACCAGTTCGGCGAGGAAACAAGCGAGCTTAATCTTAAATATGCTAAAAAAGCAGGGCTTTCGTTTTATGACATGGTCAACCTTGCATCCATTGTTCAAAAAGAGGGCGAGGTTTCAAATTACGCTACTATCGCAAGCGTTTTCTACAATCGTCTGAAATCTGATAGACCTTACCTTGAATCTGACGCCACAACAGCTTATGAGGTAGGGCATGACCCAACGCCTGAGGAAGTTCACTCAGATTCTGACTACAGCACATACACTCACGATGGCCTGCCACCTACGCCAATCTGCAATCCAAGCCTAGAAGCTATGAAGGCGGTTTGTAGTCCGGAAAAAACCGACTACATGTATTTCTATTCATACGATAACGGCGAATATGTGTTTAGCAAGACATACGAGGAGCACAAGGACTCGTTTGAGTAGGTTGCCATGTCGCTCTTCCAGCCCGATCGGTATTTTTCCAGAATAACATCTATAGATATCAAAAAAGACCTGCTTGATGTGGGATATAACAATGTGTTGCTGGATATAGATAACACGCTGAGGTCTCGGGCTACAGGCGATATTCCCCACGATGCCGGTGTTTGGCTTGGGAAGGCTCGAGACGCAGGCGTGAAGTTTTGCCTTATTTCAAACAATTGGCATGGTGATGTTTTTGAATTCGCCGAAAGCTTGGAGCTTCCGATTGTGGCGAAGGCCTGCAAGCCTTTGCCTTTTGCTTATACTCGGGCAGTGCGATTATTGGGATGTAAGAGGGCGTCTGCTGTAGCCATAGGCGATCAATTGCTAACAGATGTTGTAGGGGCTCACCTAGCAGGTGTTTCTGCATACATGGTCATGCCACTTGTTGATGTAGACCTCAAGCACACTGTAGCGCTGCGTGTGATAGAGCGCGGGCTTTTGGGAGCACGCGAACCCGAGGCGGCTCCTACATGCGTCACATGTGAATCATTGGAAGGTGAATGATGTCGAAAGACTTATATATTGTTGGACACCCCGTTTCTCATTCGAAGTCCCCTGCGATGTACAACGCTGTTTACAAGAAACTTGGTATCGACTGGCACTACGACTTCAAAGATATCGACTCAGCTGAAGGCGCCCAGTCTTTTCTAAAAGCAGCAGACTATGTTTCAGTGAATGTAACAACACCTTATAAGCCGCAAGCCTATAAGGCTGCAACAGTTCTAGCCGCCACTTCCAAGTTGGCAGGGGGTGTGAACCTTCTGGTTAGTAAAGACACCAACTTGCTAGGCTATAACGTTGATGGCGACGGTGCCATAAGGTTTTTGGAACGTGAAGGCGTGAACTTTTGGGACGCAAAAGTAGTTGTTTGTGGCACAGGACCTACAGCTCTTTCCATTCTGCATGCTGCGACTATGGCGGGCGCAAGTGAGGCTCTTTTGCTTGGGCGAGATAAAGCGCGTGCCAAGGGCATGCTTCAGCGCTACGCCGATGACTTTCATGATCTGGCATCTAGCGCTATTCCTATTTCTGCGAAAGCGCCGAACAGACGTGAGTTTTTAGACGCCTATAAATACGCTAAGTTCAAATTTGGAACTTACGATACTTCTAAGCAGGCCTTATCGAGAGCCGATGTGATAGTGGATGCCACTATTCTTGGAATGCACGAAGGAGACCCGGCGCCTTTCGATGTGAGTGTTCTCCACGAAGGTCAAGTTGTGATGGACACTGTTTATGGACATGGCACAAGCGCTTTGCTAAAGGCAGCCAAGCAGACAGGTTGTAAAGCCTATGATGGGCGCGGAATGCTTGTATCTCAAGCCGCTCTTAGTGCAAGCATTGTTTTTGAGGTAGAAGAGGTTCATGTAGATGAGGGATATGATGATCTCTTCGATATAATGGCAAAAGGCGCAGGATTTGAATTCGAGTGATCGAATTATTGCTAATGCATTTTAAGGTTAGCTTGCTTTAAGGCTAGCTTACTTTTAGCTAGCTTGCTTTATAGCTAGCGCCTTTATGGCCATCGCGTGTTTTCTGCGCGAATGAGCCTTATGTGATACACAAAGCTGATCGGGTAGGGAAGCATGAATTACATTACAGCTGGAGAGTCCCACGGGCCTAAGCTAACAACGATTGTTAGTGGGGTTCCGTCAGGGGTCACCATAGACATCAAGCGCATTAATAGCGACTTGTCGCGAAGGCAGTCAGGCTATGGTCGTGGTGGAAGGCAAAGTATAGAACGTGACCATGCTGAAATCACCGGAGGAGTGCGTTTCGGTCGAACCACAGGCGCCCCAATCGCTATCGAGGTTGAAAATCGCGATTGGAAAAACTGGGAAGATAAGATGGCTGCTTTCGGTCCTGCCCCACTAGATATGGCTCGAGAGGTTACGCCGCGCCCAGGACATGCCGATCTCGTAGGCGTTCTGAGAACCAACACCGATGATTGCCGCAATATCTTAGAACGCTCAAGTGCTCGTGAGACAGCTGCGCGCGTGGCTGCATGCGGCGTTGCGAAGGAATTTTTGGCCGAGCTAGATGTCGAGGTTATGAGTTACGTGGTTTCTATCGGAGATGCTTCCATGCCTCCAGAAAGCCCTCGCCAGGCGGCAGAACACGAGCAGGTCGTAGTCGAGTTCTCACAAGTGCGCTGCCCGGATGAGGCAGCAAGCGAGGCCATGATGAAAGCGATTGACGAGGCCAAAAATGCTGGCGAGAGCCTAGGGGGTACTTTCCGCGTTGTTGCTAAAGGGCTAGTTCCTGGCCTTGGATCCTACACCTCAGGACCAGAGCGTTTGACCTCTAAACTAGGTGGCGCTGTTTTTTCGATTCCTGCCATCAAGGGTGTGGAATTTGGACTGGGCTTCGATGCTGCTAGACGAGTTGGTTCTGCAGTGCATGACCCAATCATCTTAAAAGATGGCGTTTTCACCAGGAAGAGCAACGGAGCGGGCGGCCTTGAGGGCGGAATGACAACAGGCATGCCGCTTGTACTTACTGCTGCGATGAAGCCGATACCCACGCTGATGAACCCGCTTGAGACCGTAAACATCGACACGCTTGAGGTAGAGATGGCATCTCGTGAGCGCAGCGATGTTTGCGCTGTTCCCGCTGCGGCTGTTGTTGCAGAGGGCGAGGTTGCCATGGTCTTGGCAAATGCTTACATGGAATCCTTCGGTTCAACGTGCTTGGCCGACATCAAGCATAACATCTCAGAGTATATGTCTCGCCTGGAGACGATGGGTCGCTAAATGGAGCTATCTAAAAACGTTTATTTCATCGGCTTCATGGGAGCCGGTAAGTCGACTATCGCAAGGCGTCTTGCCCGTATCGCTGGCGTTGCATCGCTTGATATGGACAAATACATCGAGCGCAGCACGGGTAAATCTATCCCCGAGATTTTTGAAGCTGGCGGCGAAAAACTTTTTCGCGATATTGAGGCCAACACTCTTGAGGAACTATCGAAAAAAAATGACAACCTGCTTATTTCATGCGGTGGCGGCATTGTAGAGACGGATCTTTGCAGGCAGATTTTGAAGCGCCCCGATAGCGTCGTCATACATCTTCTTGTCGATGCCGATGAGGCTGCCAATCGTATAGCCGACGCATCAAGTCGGCCTTTGTTTCAGGATATCGACCAGGCTCGCGAGCTGGCTCGCCACAGACTTCCACTTTACGAGGAAGTTGCTGACTACACTATTCCGACAGCCGACAAGAACGTCTGGGAGATATCAAGCGAGGCTATCCGCTTCCTTCAGAAAGAGGGCGTCTTATGACTCTTACAAGAGTTGATGTAAGTATTCCAGGGGAAAGCGACTATAGCGTTCGTGTAGGCGAAGGAGTACTTGATAGTCTAGGGGCGGATATGCGAGCCGTTCCTGCAGTTGCGAAATGCCCGACTGCGCTTATCTTGAGCGACAGCAATGTAGCGCCTTTGTATCTGTCTCGCACAGCGTCATCGCTTAAAAGCGCAGGATACAAAACTTTCGATATCACGATAGAGGCAGGGGAGGCTTCTAAGAGCGTGGAAGTTGCCGATGAACTGTGGCAGGCTACAGCTCAGCTTGGCATCACTCGCGATTGCTGCGTTGTCTGCTTGGGTGGCGGTGTTGTGGGCGACCTTGGAGGTTTTGTGGCCTCGACATTCATGAGAGGGCTTCCTATCGTGCAGATGCCTACCACGCTTCTTTCCATGGTTGACTCATCGGTTGGGGGCAAGACTGCCATCAACTTGCCAAGCGGAAAGAACCTTGTTGGGACTTTCACGCAGCCGGCCTATGTTTGTGCTTCGACAGATACGCTTTCAACATTGCCTAAGCGAGAGTGGCTTTGTGGCCTTGGGGAAGTGGTTAAATCTGCCGCTATAGACTCTGACGATTTCTTTTTCTGGATGATAGACAACGCAAAAAAGCTGGCTGAGCGCGATAAAGAAGCTGTTAAAGATGCCATAACGCGATGCGTGGTTTTCAAGGCCGATGTCGTTTCTCGTGACAAGTCTGAGACCAAAGGCGTGCGTGAGTGTCTAAACTACGGGCATACATTGGCTCATGCAATCGAGTCGATGTCGGGTTACGGCACGTTCTCGCATGGAGCAGCCGTTTCTGAGGGCATGAGGTTCGCATCGCTCTTGGGGCAGAGGCTAGGTATAACATCGCCCGATTTTGCGACGGCTCAAAACGAACTTCTAGATAATCTTGGGCTTGAGCGCCTTAATTGGCATGCACCTGCGCAAGAAGTGGTTGCGTGCATGAAGGGTGACAAGAAAGCGCGCGACGGGCAACTTCGTTTCGTAATCCTTTCCGATGTAGGCGACTGGCGAGTCATGAACGTAGAAGATTCCGTTGTCTCTTCTGCATTGGATGAGTTTTGGAGTGCATAGTTCATGATTGAGGGTCTGACATAGATATGTCGGCGCGACCTTGATTGGAAAAGAGAGAAAAAATATGAAGAAAATTTTGCTTTTGAACGGTCCGAACTTGAACATGCTTGGCATAAGAGAGCCCGGCGTTTATGGCAACGATTCTTTGGACTCCATCGAAAAAGAGGTCGTCGAATACGCACTTGACCATGATGCGACCGTAGACTGCTTCCAATCAAATCACGAAGGCGACCTTATAGACCGCATTCACGATGCACATGGCAAATACGACGGCATCGTTTATAATCCGGGTGCGCACACGCATTATTCTTGGGCGCTGCGCGATGCGGTGGCTGCTATAGATGTGCCTGTTGTGGAAGTTCATATATCTGATGTGGACGCGCGCGAAGATTTCCGCAAGATTTCTGTCTTCGATGGTGTCGTGGTCGAACAGATTAAAGGGCACGGAAAGCACGGTTACTTGGAGGCAGTAGATGTCATTCTCGCAATCTAGGTTAGACGCGCTTAAAGCAGCAATTGTCAAACTTGGCGCTGATGCATTCTACGTGCGAGACACGAGAAGCATCGAATGGCTGACAGGATTCGAAGACGTTTTCGACGAAGAGCAGGCGCACGCGATGCTTGTTCCTGAAAGTGGAAATGCGGCATATCTGCATTCAGACTCTCGATACATTACAGCACTTCGGCGTGAGGCAAAGGGCTCATCGATTGTGGTGGATGCCGAAGTTATCGCAATGTCTGACTGGGCTTGTAGGAAATTTCAAGAGGTTTTTGCAGAAAGGTCGTCCAGAGGCACCCTTGCTATTGAAGATTGCATGGTATTAAAAGAATATCGAAAGCTCAGAAAAGCTTTTTCTAGAGCCGGTATAGCTAAAGACGAAGATGCCGGCTTCGTTGAGACCGAAGATGCGATTTTAGAACTTCGCGCTGTTAAGGACGCCTCTGAGATCAAACTTCTAAAAGAAGCTCAGGCACTGACAGATGCTGCCTTCGACCACATCTGCGCCTTCATTCGCCCAGGGTTGACTGAACGCGAGATCCAGCTTGAGCTTGACGATTTCATGATGAGGGGCGGGGCAGATGCGCTTGCTTTCCCTAGCATCGTGGCATCTGGCTCAAATGGTGCGTCTCCTCATGCGATAGTAAGCGACAAGCCTGTGCAAAAAGGTGAGTGCATAGTCATGGATTTCGGTGCGAGACGACGTGGCTATTGTTCGGATATGACGCGAACCGTCTTTCTGGGTGAGCCAGAAGGTGAGATGCGCAAGGCATGGAATACGCTTCGCCGCGCCAACGAGGCCGTTCAAGAGGTATTAGCGCCAGGCATGACTGGTAAACAAGCGCATGAGCTTGCAGAAAAGGTTCTTGCAGAAGGCGGCTTTGAAGGGCGTATGGGTCATGGTCTTGGGCACGGCGTTGGAATTCAAGTACACGAGCTTCCAAACCTGAATACCCGAAACGATAGCCCGCTAGTTTCGGGAAATGTCGTGACTGTTGAGCCAGGCATTTATATCCCTGGCAAGTTTGGCATGCGCTTAGAGGATTTCGGCGTTATTAGCGAATCAGGCTTTGAGCGCTTCACACAATCTACGCACGAGATGGTCGTTCTGTAGAAGACGACCCGCCCCCTCGTTTTCTCACTGCTTTCGCACCCGATGGACGTTTTTTATCGAAGCTGCTGCGGAACTCGCACGCTTCGCGTGCTCAAACAGTCCTCGCAAACCCGCTTCTCAAAAAACGCCCATCTGCTCAAGAATGTTCGAAAAGCGAGGCTGCAGGTCGTCTAGATAAGATGGTCGTTCTGTAGAAGACGACCCGCCCCCTCGTTTTCTCACTGCTTTCGCACCCGATGGACGTTTTTTATCGAAGCTGCTGCGGAACTCGCACGCTTCGCGTGCTCAAACAGTCCTCGCAAACCCGCTTCTCAAAAAACGCCCATCTGCTCAAGAATGTTCGAAAAGCGAGGCTGCAGGTCGTCTAGATAAGATTGGTCGGTCATATGAACGTTCGGGACGCGATCGACACATTATTAAAATATTTTCCGTGTTAGACACATAATTGCTGAAAATTTTTCCGTGTTAGACACATAATTGGTATAAAATTTTCCGTGTTAGACACATATTCCCAGCTAGAGGATCAAAATGCTCAAACGGAAGATGACAGAAACGCTGATGCGATGGTATGAAGCCGGCTCCAAGAAGGCTTTTATGCTCTCGGGTGCGCGACAGACCGGGAAAACGTACATTATTCGCGAATTCGCCAAGGAGAATTTTGAGTCAGTGGCTGAGGTGAATTTTCTAGAAGACAAAAATGCGAAAGAATCTCTGTCTGCTGCGCAAGATATAGAGGATTTCGTCTCGCGATTATCCCTGATAGCCGGCATGGAAATAAACCCGGAAAGTACGCTTTTGTTCCTTGACGAGGTTCAGGAATGCCCAGACCTCATTACATCCGTCAAATTTCTTGTAGAAGACGGCAGGTATAAGGTCGCGGTTTCCGGTTCCATGTTGGGGACAGAACTTAAAGGGTTTCGTTCCTTTCCAGTGGGCTATATCGAGACGCATAGGATGTATCCACTGGATTTTGAGGAATTCTGCTGGGCGCAGTCGGTCCCACAGCGGATAATCGACGATATAAGGAATGCATATTCAGAGAAGAAAGGCTTGGATTCGGGCCTGCATGAAAGACTCATTCAGATATATCGCTACCATATAGCCGTGGGTGGAATGCCTGAGGCCGTCGCGCGATTCACGGAAAACGACAACAATATTCTTGCCGCTCGCGAGACAGATCTCGAAATCATAGACAACTACAAGTTCGACATATCTAAATACGCAAAGAAAAGAACTCTGCAAATACGAAAAGTTTATGATGCCATTCCGAGCCAGCTCGACAAGCAAAATAAGAGATTTCAGCTAAATGCGCTAAAACAAGGCGCGTATTACGAACGCTATGAGGATGATTTCGCATGGCTCATTGATGCCGGTGTTGCACTTCCCGCTTATTGCATAAAGGAACCTAAGAAGCCCCTTGCTAGAACAGCGCAGAAAAACAAGTTCAAACTATACGAGTCGGACACTGGGCTTCTGCTTTCTCTTTATGAGCCTAGCGTTACGACGGCGGTTATCTCTAATGAGGCTAAAACCAATTTCGGCGCTGTTTACGAGAATGCGGTAGCGCAAGAAATGGCATGTCAAATTGACACGCTCTACTATTACTATTCAAGCAAAAACGGGGAAGTGGATTTCCTGATAACGCGAAATGATGGCAAGGTGCTTCCTGTTGAAGTAAAGTCGGGAAAGGATTACAAGCTCCACACATCTTTGAACACCCTTTTGGCATGCGGAGAGTATGACATCGATGAGGCCGTTGTGCTGTCGCAATCCAATGTGGTCGAATCCACCAGAAAAGATAAGCCAGTATGGTACCTGCCTTTATATATGACGTTTTGTATTGCTGAGAGCGCAAATGGCTTCCTCCCTGAAACCCACTTGCCTTTAATAAATTTCGACTACTAGAGAATTTGGGCGTATTTTCGAAATTGATTCAAGCTCTTTCCATCTTTATATAGATCGGTCGCCCTTTTCTTTAATAAATATATGTGTTAGGTATTTTCTGATTATTATTCTGTCCATGTAAATCATGCCTTTGAGCTGGGCTACTTTCAGATTATGGAGCTGTTCTTCAATTCCGAAGAATAGCCATCTTTGCGTAAAACGCTATAAAACAAATTGCGCTAATAAGATGGATTAAGGGCAAACTTCCTAGACGGATTTTGCCCGCATTGATAAGATTTCGGTATGCGATTTTCGCTTGATCGTGTTTCAAAGCGGGGGTTCAAATCATGAGCAGAACGATACAATGGGTCTCAAAGGCCGCAATGTTTATAGCAATCGGATTGATTGCTGCGATTATGTCTTTCACTACAGCGGAGGCAACAACTGTCACGGTTACTCCGACCAGCGGATCTGTGGCCAAGTCCATTCAGGCCGAGCTCGATAAGTCGGCAACGCTTGGAACTAAGTCCGACCCGTATGTGGTCAATGTCAAAGCAGGTTCATATACCTTGGAATATGGCCTAAAACTCTACAGCAACGTCACTTTGAATTTGTCAGGTGTCACGTTCAAATTAAGTGCTAACACCGACTCTAACATGCTCAAAGTCGGTGAGACCTCTGACACTAAATCGGGATACTACTATCAAAACATCACAGTCAATGGTGGAACTTTCGACGCTAACAAGAATTCGGTGACGGCACTCAAGGTTGCTCATGCAAAAAACGTCACGTTCAACAAAGTCACGGCGCATAACACCAAAAACGCCCATCTTGTCGAAGTTGCAGGAACAGATGGCTTTACCGTAGATGGATGCAAGTTCTACAATCAGGCGCAAGACGCCAAGTCTTCTTCCCCATGCCCAGAAGCGATACAAATCGACATCCTTGTGCAGAAACACATGAGCGGCTACCGCTCCGAGGCGCTTCCCATGAAGAATGTCACTGTGCAGAATTGCACGTTCAAAAACGTCCCTCGCGGCGTTGGAAGCCATACGGCCGTTTTGAACGACTGGGTGGAAAACGTGAAGATATTGAACAACACTTTCACCAGCTGTAAAAGCGCTGCGATCCAGACGCTTTACTACAAGAACTGCGTGATCGAGGGCAACACGATATCGAGCGCGCCTCGCGGCATCATCGTCTATACCGTGAACACCAAAGGCGTATTCTTCGCCTCCACTTTGGCGAAAGAAGGGGGAAGTTCGACTAGCATTTCAAGCAAATATGTGAAGCCCTCTTCCAACCAGAAAATCGTCATCAGAAACAACAAGATCACGATCAAGGGGTCTGATATATTCGCAGACTCCGAAAACGAGGGCATCATGGTCAGTGGCTTCAACTTCACGTCCGCTCTTAAAAAGAGCAGCGCCACCGATGCGATACCGAAGGGAAATTACTTCGCAAGCGGGGCAACCATTGAAGGAAACACCATAAGCACGATAGGTCACGGCATCCGTCTAAGCGATGCACGCAATTGCAAGGTGCTGAACAACAAGGTCACCTATGTTAAAGGCAAGACCGGTAACCTTTATGGAATTCAGCTTATCAATGCTGCGACCAACAATACTATTACCGGCAATAAGATCAAGGCTCGCACTAACGGCATCTTTGTCACTACCAAATCCTCGGCGAAGCTGATTGAAGGGAACACCATTACAAGCGCCGGCAAGTATGGCATAGCGATCGAGAAGGCATCTGCGACCACCATCAAGAGCAACGTGATCAAAAAAGCTGTAACCAACGGCATCTATGCCTTGCGCAGCAGCAAAGTAACAAACATCACCAAGAACACCATAAACAACGTGACTAAAGGTTCAGCGATCAATATCGACTTGAAGTCGACCGCTAAGAAAATCGAGGGCAACACCATCAAGAAGGCGAAGCTTAGCGGAATCTTCGTTCACAAGAGCTCGAAATCGACCCTGATAAGCAAAAATAAGATCTCCGGCGTCAAAAAGTACGGCATTTTCGTCGAAGATAAATCGAAAGTGAGCAAGATCACCCGCAACACCATCAATGTTGCGAAAGATAGGGCCATAGTTGTAAGAAGTGGCACCAGCAAGACTAGCGGCAATAAAACGAAGTAAGAATAGATATATAAGCCTTATATAGAAAGATCCGCAACGGCTACTCGTTGCGGATCTTTCTTTTTATGCGTCTGAGGCCGTGCTTGATCAAAGACGGGTTTTGCTCGATGGCGCTTCTGGAAGCACCGCATGGGCCGAAAACTCCGATGCCTTCATACGATGGGACTGCCGAAGAGCATGCCAGGCGCATCATCGATCTTGTGGTGGCTGACAACCCAATCGGAAGGAAGGTGGCTTGAGAGATGGTCGTTCTGTAAAAAAGCCGTTCCCTTCGCTTTTCGAACATTCTTGAGCAGATGGGCGTTTTTTGAGAAGCGGGTTTGCGAGGACTGTTTGAGCACGCGAAGCGTGCGAGTTCCGCAGCAGCTTCGATAAAAAACGTCCATCGGGTGCGAAAGCAGTGAGAAAACGAAGGAAATGACTTTTTTCTATGAGCCAGAATATCGTTTAACGTCCAGCGGGTACGAAACCAGCGAGAAATCAGGAGACAGTTCGCCTATCAAAGGCTGCAGGTCGCCTATGAGAAAGAAGGCCGCTTAAGCGGCCTTCTTGATAAGTTATTTCATCAAGCTAGCAATAGATTGGCTAAACTTCAGTGGGTCATCAATCGGGAGTCCTTCAACAAGCAGCGCCTGGTCATATAAAATCTTTGTGTACTTCTCTATCTTTTCAGTGTCGCCTGATTCTTGTGCGCTGCGCAGCGTCTCAAAGACTTCGTGCTTGGGGTTTACTTCCATGACGATATGGATGTCGGGTACCTCTTCGTCAGCTCCACCTGGTTGATGCTTGAAGATTTGTGCCATTTGGAGCGATACGGCGCCTTCAGTTGTGAGGACAACTGGTGCGTCGGTGAGGCGGGTAGATACTGTGACCTTTTCCACTTTGCCTTCCAGCGCGTCTTTCATGACTTCGAACAGGTCGGAGTTTTCTTCGGTGGTCTTTTCGGCCTCTTTCTTTTCTTCCTCGCTTGTAAGACCAAGGTCTTCAGAGCTCACATTTTTTAGCATGAAGTTTTTTGGCTGCTCTTGGTTGCCTTCATCATCGAATGTAACAAGCTTTTCAGATGAGTAGCTGCCAAGTGCCATCATGCAGAATTCGTCAACGTCTTGATCGCAAAGGAGCACGTCGTAGCCCTTAGCAAGAACGGTTGTGACTATTGGCATCTGAGAGAGGCGTTCAATTGAGTCGCCCGCGGCGAAGTATATCGCTTCTGCATCTTCTGGTGCGTCGGTCACATATTCTTCAAGAGTGACCATCTTCTTCTGCTTTGCCGAATAGAAGATAAGCAGGTTTTCGAGCGTAGATTTCGCCATGCCATATGAAGAATACAGGCCATACTTGATGCCGCGGCCAAACTCTTTGAAGAATTTTTCGTAGGTCTCACGGTCGTCTGCCAGCATGTTTTCAAGTTCGCTTTTGATCTTTTTCTCAAGGCGACGCTCTATTGCACGAAGTTGCGAATTATGCTGGAGTGTTTCGCGCGAGATGTTGAGCGTGAGGTCTGCCGAGTCGACCACGCCACGCACGAAGTTGAAGTAATCGGGAACAAGCTCTTCACACTTGTCTTGGATTAGCACGCCAGAGCTATAGAGTGCAAGCCCTTTCTTGTAATCCTTTGAATACATGTCATAAGGCGCATGCCCTGGAACAAACATGAGCGCATCGTATGTAAGCGTGCCTTCCGCGTGAAGGCTAACTGTTCTGATTGGGTCTTCAAAATCGTGGAAGTCTGTCTTGTAAAACTCATTGTATTCGTCTTGTGTGACTTCGCTTTTCTTGCGCTTCCAGATTGGGATCATCGAGTTTATGGTTTCAATCTCTTTATATGTTTCGTATTCAGGTTTGCAGTCGTCATCGGCGTCTTCAGGTTTTGGAAGCTCACGGCTCTTTTCGACTTCCATTTGGATGGGGTAGCGAACATAGTTGCTGTATTTTTTGATCAGGCTGCGAAGGCCTTGCTCACTTGCGTAGGTGTCGTAATATTCGTCACCATCGTTATCTTTCAGATGGACTATCACGTCGGTTCCGTGAGTATCGCGCTTGGCCGTTTTTATCTCGTAGCCGTCTATTCCGTTGGATTCCCAAGCGTTAGCTTCATCTGTGCCGTATGCTTTCGAAACTACGCGCACATTATTCCCAACCATGAACGCGGAATAGAAACCAACCCCAAACTGGCCGATAATGTCGACATCTGCGATGTCTTGGGATGTTTTGTCGGCTAGTCCTTCTTCGTCCTTTGCATTGGCGTTTTCTGCGGCTTGTGTGGCCTTGAATTCCATGGAATCGGAATGCGCAATAGTGCCTAGGTTCTTGTCGAGTTCGTCTTTTGTCATGCCGATGCCGTTGTCAGAGACGGTCACAGTGCGAGCATCTTTGTCGTATGAAATAGTGATAGCAAGGTCTGCTCGGTTGATTTCTACGTTCTTGTCGGTCAAGCTGCGGAAATAGAGTTTGTCTACCGCATCAGATGCGTTGGAGATTAACTCGCGAAGAAATATCTCCTTGTTCGTATAAATGGAATTGATCATGAGATCAAGCAGTTTTTTCGACTCGGTTTTGAATTTTCTCATTTGCGCGTTCCTTTTCTTTCTTGTTTGCTACGCTAATGCTTCGAATATGCAATTAGCACTCTAAAGTTTCGAGTGCTAATTATAGAATGCGAATTGATGATGTCAAGGCACAAGAGCAGCGCTAGCTAGACCAAAGCCGCAAAGAATGTATAATCACCAAACATGAGTTATTGCGACATCAAAACCATCGGAATTCCTAGAGCCCTTCTTTGGTACAAGTACGGAAGGCACTGGCAGACCTTCTTTGAGCTTTTGGGCTTTACGGTTCTTGTTAGCGACGTAAGCGATAAGGCAATATTCGATGAAGGCGAGCGACGGTCGTCTGACGAGGTTTGCCTGGCATCCAAAATGTATCTGGGTCATGTTGCACAGTTGATAGGGAAGTGCGACGCAATTTTTGTTCCTAATCACGACAGTTGTGACGTTCGAGCAGGCTTCTGCACAAAATACCAGTCTCTGCCCGACATGGTTGCAGCTACGTTTCGAGACGACTATGTGCGCATCCTTACCATTCACATCGAACGGGCAATGGATCAAAAGCGTACGCGTCGCGCATATGTGGATTTCGCCATACACGAACTTGGCGCAACGCCCAAGGCCGCGCTTTCTGCTTATCGCAAGTCCACGGCGTTTCTTCGTGCATACGAGCGGCGCGTTGCAAACCATCAGGAGGAAACTTTCAAGTTGCTTGCAACTTACAAGAAATTGCTTGAAAAAGATAAGTCTGGAAGCGAAAGCGCGCCTTTAACGATCCTTCTTGTAGGACACCCCTATGTTACACACGATGACTATATCTCTGGTGACATCAAAGACGCCATAGAAGCTATGGGGGCAGTACTTATATATGCTGATGAAAGCGACCATTCTTCTTGCTTTAAGCGCAGCTTTGAATTCTCGGATACTCTTCCCTGGATAATCAATCGCGAACTTGTAGGTTCTATACTGAACAACCTTAGCCGCATAGATGGCATCGTATTGCTGTCGGCATTTCCGTGCGGGCCTGATTCCATGTTCGACGATGCGGTTATGCGCAAAATCAATGACGTTCCCGTGCTGAATCTTATGATCGATTCTCAAAGTGGAAGTGCTGGCGTGCAAACAAGGATTGAAAGTTTCATCGATATTCTGCATTTCCAGGGGAAAGGGTCATATCTTGCGGAAAAGGTCGACAGTGCTGGTAGCGCCGAGCCTGCCAGCGCTGGCTCCGCAGCCAAAATAGGAGGCGCGCGATGAGCGCAAACGAAGCCATCCTTGGTGGGAATGTCGAAGACCCAAAGCTTGCTAAATTCATTTCCAAGCACCTGAAAAAACCGGAGAGGCATCCCAAAAAAGACTCCCATAAAAACACTAAAGTCGCGGTATTTCGGTATGCCTACTATCAGCCTTTGTTCAAGTTTTTTGTCGAACAGGTTTTGGATTGCGAATACATTTGGCTTCCGGAGGCTACAAGGCGCACGATGGATCTTGGCATCAAATACTCTACTGACTACGTTTGCACGCCTTTCAAACACATGATGGGCGACTATATCGAGGCGCTTGAGCTAGGAGCCGATTTACTCGTTCAAGTTGGGGGTCCTTGTAGGCTGGGCTTTTATGGCGAGATGCAAGAGAGCATATTGCGCGATGAGGGCTACGAGTTTACTATGCTCAACTTCTCTCATGGAATCGAGCAAGGCTATGTGGGGTGGGCCAAAGAGGTCTTGCGGCTCGTGAACCCCGATATCGATCTTCCTCATGGAATTAAACAGCTATTGGTTTGTGCGCCGTTTATGGATGCGCTTGATAATGTGCGCGACTACTATATGGCAAATGGCGGGTTCGAGCTTGAACCGGGGGCATATAAGCAGGCGTGGAATGCGGCCTTAGACGATTTTTCTGCATGCGAAACGAAAGCTGATGTTTTGGCTGCTCGCAACAAAGCACTTGATCGCATGCGCGCCATCCCGATAAACAAACCCGATAACCCCATTCGAATAGGTATTGTGGGCGAGCTTTATACCGCGATAGATGAGCACAGCAACTTGGGGCTAGACGAGAAGCTTATGAATATGGGTGTCGAGCTTCATCGCGAGCTGAACTTCTCGAATCGCTACCTTCACTACAATGAAAACAACAGGCGTAAATCTATATCTGATTACGTGCGCTTCGATGCAGGTCCTACTTCCACGCTTACGCTGCAAGCTGCCAAAAAATATGCGGAAGAAGGATTTAACGGCGTCGTTCACGCAAAATGTGCTGGATGCACGCCCGAGATTGACTGCATCCCAATACTTCGTCGAATATCAGAGGACTTCCACATGCCAATGTTGTTTCTTACATACGATACAGAGACAAGCGACACGGGCTTAATGACGCGCCTTGAGGCGTTTTATGACATGCTCGCAATGTCGAGGAATGCAAAAGCTTGAAAGTGTGGTTATGGAAAAGGCGTTTTTGGGAATAGACATCGGTTCGATCTCGACCAAAGGAGTCTTGATTGATACGAATCGAAATATTATTGCGCGCTCGTATCTTTGGACCGAAGGCGATCCATCTAATGCGGCAAAGCGCGTAGTTGGGGAGCTTTCTGATCAGGCAGGCCGTGATGTAGAGATCGTGGGTGCAGGCACTACAGGCTCAGCTAGGCGCCTTGTTGGGGCGATGCTTGGTGCTACGGTTGTGAAAAACGAGATTACGGCACATGCCGTCGGAACCACCTATGTTCACCCAGATGTTCGCACGATTCTTGAAATTGGCGGCCAAGATTCAAAAATTATTCTCATCGATAACGGCATAGCTATTGACTATGCGATGAATACCTTATGCGCCGCTGGAACAGGTGCGTTTCTCTCAAGCCAGGCGCACAGGCTAGGTGTCGATGTCGAGGATTTCGGTGAGATCGCTCTTACTTCAAAAAAGCCTGCAAACATTGCCGCTAGGTGTACGGTCTTTGCTGAATCTGACCTCGTACACAAGATACAGGTAGGCTATTTGCGAGAGGACATAATCGCAGGTCTTTGCAATGCCGTTGCATCCAATTACCTAAATAATGTTGGCAAAGGGAAAAGGATTGAACCTCCTGTTGTCTTTCAAGGGGGAGTTTCTAAAAATGTTGGCGTAGTTCACGCTTTCGAAGAGCAGCTAGGTATGCCTGTTTTGGTAGATGCCGATGGGCACTTAATGGGTGCTTACGGGATAGCCCTTCTAGCGGCTGCAGAAGCGCCAATTGCAGGGGAGCACAAGATAGACCTTGAAGCCTTCCAGACTTTTGACTTCCTTACGCGTGAGGTCGAGTGCCAGAAATGTGCTAATCACTGTGAGATCATCTGCGTGTATAAGGACGGGACAATTATCGACTCATGGGGAAATCGCTGCGAGAAGGGCGAGATAGGCGCTTCGAAGGCTCATAGCGCATGATCTAGCGCTTGTTGCTGCACTTGCTTTCAGCGATGCCTCGCGGTTATTTGTCTTGACATGCCCATATTTGCCGCAAGTTTTAATCAAGTAGGGTTTGGTTAAACCCATTTAGTGGGTGTTTAGCCGTCAATAATATCTCTGGGATCTCGCAGTTCGTTTGGGGGGACGCGAACCTCGAAGCACCCAAGATCGATAAGCTTTTCGATTGTGCGCTTTGCAGGCAGGCTCCCTCCAAATTGATATGCATATTCAGCTGCTTTGAGTAGCGTGATATTGTGCATAAGGTCGCCCATCGTATCCACATCGGGCACCGGAGGTATCAACTTGACGGGAAGGCCGCTATTTTGTGCTTTGGAAATGTATGCGGGTAATACAGTTAGTCCGCTTTCGTTATAGAAAACACCTGTGTGGTTGAATTTGGTATCTCGCGTCCAACCTACGATGCTTACTCCCATTTCTTGATCGGGCGATATCACGATTCCGCAGGGGAAATTTGGCTCACCTGTATTGTCATCTGTATTCGTTTTACCGAATGAGTGAAGTGCTTCAAACCCGCGAATAATATCATCAGCAGAAAGCGCTGGCATGTCGGCGCCCATGGAAAGGATGCAGTCAGCGCCATCTTTCCAAACTTGGTCGAAAGCATCGTTGTAATGTTCGTCAAACGATGAACCCGAGTCTCCTATAAACCTTATGTTCTCACTTGGAATTGAGGCATTTTCGACAAGTTTGCGCATGGCGTCCACATTGTAAGTAGGCGCAGTTGAGATATATAGGCGATATTCATCTGCAGGCGCGTTTTGTAAGGAAGACGATTCTAAAACCTGGCCCTCCTCTTGTGCTGTAATCTTGCCGGATTCTGGGAGTTGCATGGTGTCAGCGTTGCCGGCTTCTGGGAGTTGCAAGGTATCAAATGCAGAAAGGCTTATGTCTATAACGTCTAGAAGCATAGCCTCGAACAGCTCAGAGGCATCTTCTGGTGAAAAAACGCCGTCTTTTAACACAGACAGCCTAGTTTTAACCTTGCCTGCTTCTGGCAGCTTCGCGAACAATAGAAGTGCGTTTAGTCGTTTGTGCATGAAACCCCCTTGTGAGCCGTCGTCTCATTATAAAGCCCCATTACCTAGGTAGATTATGTTTGCGTGGCAAATTGCGCCTTAAATCTCGCAGAGATGCCATATGATGGTGTACGCATTTGCTGCTTTTGCAGATGCAATATAAAATAATGAAGCTAATTTTGGAGTCGGCTGAAAATGCCGCAGATGATGCAGGTGTAAGTATCGAGAGGCGTCATCAAGACACACCAGGAGGATCATTCGCCGTGAATATAGCAGTGGCTAAAAAAGGCTATGTAGGCCTTTCTCTTGCAGTTCTCCTTTCGCGACTTGCATAGACGCGACTAGCCTAGAACGAAAACGAACTAATCCAAAAAAAGGCTAATATTAGGCACATGTTTTTTCAGACTTTAAAACAGATATTGACTCCTCAATGGGAGAATCGCACTCAGATCCTGAATCTTGCTAAATTTGACCTTAAAAAACAATTCAGGGGCACCGCTTTAGGGCCGTTTTGGTTGTTTGCAGGCAAGATCGTCTACATTGCAGTTTTCTGGTTCGCCTTGGAGATAGGCCTTAGAGGCGGCGGAGAGTTTGGGCCAGATGCACCCCCATACATTCTTTGGCTTACAGCTGGCCTAATTCCGTGGTTTTATATCTCAACCATGATTAATAGCGGAATAAATGTATTTGCCAAGTTCAAATACCTTGTAAATAAGATCAAGTTTCCGCTAGCGGCAATACCTACGATTTATGGATGCTCCAACATGTTCATCCACTTATGCTTTTTGGCCGGGCTAATTGTTTTGTACTTCCTTTGCGGTCAAGGGCTTAGTCCGTATTTGATCCAGCTGCCTTTCGCGGTAATCTTGATGTTCGTCTTCTTCTATATGTATTCACTTACGCTAAGTTGTTTGAGCACCATCAGTAAAGACTTCCATAATCTAATGAGTACGCTGTCCACGCCAATCTTTTGGGTTTCGGGAATCATATTTAACGTTTTTGGGCTTGGAATTGGGTGGCTTGAAACGCTTCTTATGTTCAACCCTGTTACGTTTGTTGTCACTTTTTATCGCGCTATCTTTTTCGATCAGATATGGATATGGGAAAAACCTATGGCGCTTATTGGGTTTGGAATCATCTTTTTAGTGATGTTCCTTGTGATGATAGTTGTTTTCAGAAGGACTCATGAAGAGGTGCATGATGTCATCTAAGGCGGGCAAAGAAAAGCTTCAAAGAATTGATGACCCAAACGACGACATTGCGATCAAGTTCGAACATGTGACGAAGCGCTACCGTCTTTACAAGGATGAACAGCAGCGTCTAGCCAGCATCTTTTGGGCTAGGAAAAAGCGCAAGGAAATAGCGACCATTTGTGCCAACAACGATCTTTCATTTGAGATCAAGCGGGGAGAAGCGGTCGCTTTTCTGGGATCCAACGGTGCGGGGAAATCTACTGCGTTAAAGATGATCACAGGGGTTACCTATCCCTCAAAAGGTAAGGTTACAGTCAACGGACACGTAAGCGCGCTACTTGAACTTACTGCCGGTTTTGACAAGAAGATGACGGGTAGAGAAAACATCTATTTGCGAGGTCAAGCATTAGGCTTTACTGAAGAAGAACTTAATGAGATGGAAGAGCCTATTATCGACTTTGCGGACATTGGCGTTTTTATAGACCAGCCGATTAGCATGTATTCTTCTGGCATGAAGTCACGTCTTGGTTTTGCTTTTGCAGTTGCAACCGACCCAGAGATACTCGTAGTTGATGAAGCGCTTGCTGTGGGCGACCGGGCTTTCAAGAAAAAATGCTATGCGAGGGTGCGCGAGATCATGCAAAACGATAACGTAACAGTGCTGTTCGTGACACATTCGTCTAAATCGGCTGAGGAATTCTGTACTCGCGGTATAGTCCTTGACCATGGTAAGAAAAAGTTCGACGGCCCTATTCAAGACGCCATAGCGTTTTATGACAAGATGGTGGGCGTCGAATAAACCATAAACACGACGGGCTCGTCGCGAATCGTTAGTCGCTAGTAGCTAGGCATTTGCTACTGCCGCTAGGCGTAAGTTGCTAGTCGCTAGGCGCAAAGTCGCTAGAGGGCGCCATTCGCTAAAGTGAGTATGTGTTTACATAGCGCATCTGTGCAAGTGCCACATTTAGGTAGTGCGATATTGTCTCGCGTGAATTCCTGATATTTATCATGGTCGAAATCGTTGTTTTCGATGGCCTCTATTATCTTTTTGGGGTCATCGGTAAACATTGTTGGCACGTCATGTTCGAGATCTATGTTCATGCCGCGTTTTTCTTTGTAGCTAGCCCAGTCATAAGCGTAAAGATAGACAGGAACGTCTAATAATCCTGCCTCATAGATGATCGTCGAATAGTCGCTGATGATGAAGTCGGCGGCAAACAGCGGGTCGGGATCATTGCCTGTTATGCTTATCACTTTGGGATCTTCGATTGCAAGCTTGCTTACGGGATGAGGCTTATATATCAAGTTGTAGCGCGAGAAATCTATGGCACCTATAAGCGCGCCAAGAGCCTCCTTCGAGCTTGGAGAGTCTTCTTTTCTAAAAGTTGGGCAATAGACTATATTGAGCTTACCTTCTAATTCGGGATATTGGCAAAAAAGCGCTGCCCTCTTAGCATCGCGTGTTTCTTGGTTGACTAGAAGGTCGCAGCGCGGCAGAGGAGCTTCGAAAATCACCGACTTGTCTACGTTGAACCCTGCTGCGAAATCGTCTTGATACGTTAGCGAGGAAATGGCAATTGCGTCATAACCTTTGTGCATGCGCATCAAACGCGCCGTATCTGGACTTCGTCCTTCTTCGGTTCCAAAAGATGTATAGCCGAATTTCTTCATGTTGCCCATGGCGTGCCAAATTTGGATGACGGGAGTCTTGATTGTGTCTGCAAGAAGGCTCACAACGATGCAGTAGGAGTCGAGCACAACAGCCTTACTTGTAGCTATATAAAACACTTGTCGAAATATTTCTGGAATGTAGAAAAGGGGGTTTCGAAGCTGCTTGGCAAGAACTACGGCTTTGATAGGAGGGTCTTGCCGCTCACACCATGACGAGATCATCTGAAAGTCAAGCGATGCATGGTCGCTTTGGCGGCTTATTAGCACCCATTGATCGCGAACATGAAAAACCCTACATATGCGATATAGCAATGAGAGCAGTAATGCGGCTATATCGACGGCCAGTTTTTTCACGAGCGAGGTGCCCTTCTGTATAGATGAAGAATCGATCTGATAGGCAATGGTATCATGCTTTCAGCATATTGTTATGGAGGTCATGTGGCTATCACAGTTGAGGATATATCCTGGAATCGCGTTTTTCTGGAAGTGCGCTACCGCGCCACAAATGGCGAACATCTTAAACTTTACCGCCTACGTTCTAAGCGTTTTGTGAATTTTATCGAGCATCGTGAGCCATCGGATGGCTGCGAGATCGTGTTTGCTCGCGTAAACATTGCAGAGACCGGTAATCGCGAACCTTTTGAAGGCGGAGATTGGCTATTCTGCGAGCGCATAGAGCATAAGCCTCTTACTCTTGAATGGGCACAGGAAAACATGCCATGGCTCGTCGAGCAGGTTAAGCACCGCGTTTGGACAAGCAAGTCTAAGACTGTGCGCCGCTATATAACTAAGCACCAGGAAATAACTTGGCGTGAATATCCTATAGACATGAACAAGGTGGCGGCTCGACTTGATGAGCATCCCTACAACACCCATAACATTACTTTTACTCCAGAGCTTTTGCGCGGGCTTAGGCAGTTGTCTCGAGTGTTTCGTTATGCTAGAGGTAAATATGCATGTACGGCCTCTTTTATCGCTCGCACCGATATTACCGGGTATTCCAATCTCGCTTTGACGGTTGATTATTATGTGAAGAACAAAAACCCGCGTTTTCGTCGTTTCAGCAAGCGCCAAATAGAGAAGCAGCTTTTTGCCGGCTTTTATGCGATTGCCTATGCACTTGCGCCTCATAAAGGCAATCGGGTGATGTTCTTTAAGGAAAACGGTGATGAGCCTAACGAGAACATGGATGTTATCCGAGAACGCATGATAGAGCGTGGTCTTGACAAGGATTTCAAGATAGTCGAACGTTATCGAAACACGTTCGGGAGATCCTTCCAGAATTTGTTCTCATGGGTCAGAGATATTATCGACATTGCCAAATCAGACTATATCTTTATTGATGATTACTGCCCGGTTTTCAATTTCATTAACCCGAAAGGCGGAACCGTTCTTACGCAAGTTTGGCATGCTGGCGTGGGCTTTAAGTCTGTAGGATATGCGCGCTTCGGCATAAGTGGCTCTCCTGATCCTTATCAATCGGCTCACAGGCGCTATAGCTACGCTCTTGTTGGAAACGAGCATCTGCGACAGATTTATTCTGAAGTGTTTGGAATTGAGGAAGAGGCGCTGCTAGCAACAGGAATGCCTCGCCTTGATCATTTCTTAGATGAAGATCGCATATCTTTGGCACGAACGAACCTGTTTGGACGTTACCCCTGGATGCAGGATGGGCGCGTTGTAGTGTTCGCGCCTACTTTCCGAGGCGCAGGGCAGCGCACTGCGCACTATCCATACGAGGAGTTTTTTGACCTCGATGCGCTGTATCAGATGTGTAAAGACACGAATACCTACTTTGTCTTCGAGATGCACCATTTCATACGAACTCTGCCGGAGATTCCCGAAGAGTATAAAGACCGCATCTTTGATCTATCGGACGAGAGCCTAAACGAGCTTTTCTATGTGACAGATGTGCTTGTGACCGACTACTCATCTTGTTTCTACGACTTCTTGCTGTTAAAGAAGCCCGTTGTCTTTTACGTGCCAGACAAAGTGTCATACGAGGTAATACGTGGTGTGCAAAGGACGATCGATGAGATGGCGCCTGGCGTTGTGTGTGATACCTTCTCGGAATTCATGGATGTCTTAACTACTAATGAATATGAGTCAAAAGAACCTGATGTTTCCATGATAGATAGGTGTATGGAACAAAGCGGCTATGCCACAGACCGTGTCATCGATACTGTTCTGCTAGGGAAGGATGTCCCAGGCGTAAAGATGCTTTAGTAGATGCTTACTCGGGCGCGCAAGACCTTGTAGGTGGAGTACCTAATTAGCCAAGGTTTATTTGCTGTTCTTTAATTCTTTGATCCTTTTTTAAGCTTCTTGACTTCTCTTTTCAGTGATACGTTCTTTTCGAATAGGGCATTGTACTTGTCGTATGTACGTCTGAATTTGCGTTTGACCTTCTCTTCTTTTTCTTTAGGAGTAGTACCTTCGTAAACTGGCAGCTTCTCAACCAATTTCTCATATGAATACGGTTCGATGCTAGGCTCGTCCGCCCTTGCAATTGATTTCAAAGCAGAAAAGAGCGTCTTGTACACCGAGTAAAGATAATCCTTGTCATGCTCTACACCCTCTTCGATAATCTCGCCTATTTTCTTAACCAGTTTTGTTCCGTTTATGCCTTCGGTTTCTATGATGCGATCGGGGTAATTGATGGCTTCATAGAAATAGTTGACCTTGGAATTCCACACTATGCCTATTGAAGGGACGCCCAAGGAAAACGAGATTATGCTTGGGTGTAGGCGGCACGATATAACCGCGTCATAAGCGGAAATTTTCTTTATGAGCTTATCAGGTGTGTTCATGTTAAACACGCATTTTTTGGCATCAACGCCATGTTGCCTGATTAAGTAGTCTAGGAAGGCCTCATCACCAAAATGTCCGCTTGTAAGAAGTTCGTAGTCAAAGTTGTTTTCTTTGAGCTTTTCAATAAGATCAAGCCACAGTCTGGCAGAATCTTCTCGTGTGAAGTTGATGCCGTTGTCGACAAATGCATTTGCGCGCATTATGAACACGCCGATCTTTTTGTTTTTCTTGGGCTTTATGAACTTTTTGAAGACCTTAAAGGTAAAAACGGCGGGGTCGGATACCTTGCCAATAGTGGTACCCTCCCCTTCTACAAATTTTGCAAGAGAGTCATAGTCGTCGCGAGTTGTTATTTGGCGAACACAATCGAAGTTGAGAGCCTTTTTCAGTCGCTGACATTTTTCATTGTCGTCGTCATAGCCTTCAACGCCGATTGAGGAGAAGATTACAGGGGTTTTGTATTCTTGGGCAAGTTCTAGCGTTACGGCGGTACGCTCATAGAACACCTGGTATCTATAGTTGAAAAGCGGTGCACCTCCGAAAATGATGACATCAGCTTGGTCTATGGCTTTTCTTGCTGATTCCAGAAGCTTTTCGTCTCGTGTTTCAAGATATTTTTTAGAGATTATGCCTGCGGCTCTGCTGTTGATTTTGAAAGTATTAATTCCAAGGTTCTTAAGTGCGGAAGTGATTAGCGCTATGGCACATGCCTCAATGACCTGGTCTCCCACATTGTCTGAATCCCTGTTCGTCAAAAGGAGCACTCGAAACGGATCGGCTGTAGATCGCGAAACCTCTTGTCGGGCTTTTGCTAGTCCAATTTTCGCCAAGCGCCTTAAACCCCTATGAATATTTACCACAGTCATATCCTCTCTTGCTTTTTATCTCGGTCATACTGAATTTAGTCAATAATCTCATGCGATCGTATACTTTTTTGGGACTATGCCAGCTGCTCGGCTTGAGATTTTGTAATTATCTATTGCTAAGTTTTTCATAACTGTTTGGATGAGCGCCTTAGCACAAGCTTCGATAACCTGGTCTCCTCCATTGTCGGAATCTCGATTGGTCAATAAGAGGATGCGGTATATTCCATCATCGGCTTTGGGAGTGATCATTTTATGGAGTCCTTTTGATAGCTTGCATATTGAAGATATTCTAGTTAAAAAATGATTTATACATTTTAATCAAACCGCCAACGTTGCACTTGCTTGATTATTTGGGTTCAAGGCGTTTGTTAACTGGGTTCTTATGCCCGATAATATATTTGATGGTTTTCCATCTGAAAGGATGAATATGAATTGCGCGCTCATATTTGCTGGTGGCACTGGCCAGCGAATGAATACAAAAACAAGGCCTAAGCAGTTTTTGGAACTGCATGGCAAGCCCATCATCATTTATACAATTGAGGTGTTCGAGAACCACCCAGATATCGATGCCATTGTTGTTGTCTGTTTGAAGGATTGGATTCCCTTCTTAGAGAAGAAGCTTGAGCACTACGATATCGACAAGGTAGTTGCCGTGGTTGAAGGCGGCAATACCGGGCAGGAATCTATACGTCATGGCCTGGACGCCTTGGCTAAACACATAGGAACCGATTCTAACGTGCTTGTGCACGACGGAGTTCGTCCGCTTATAAGTGCCGAGACCATATCTTCGTGCATCGAGTCGGTGAACAATAGGGGAAGCGCCATTACTGTAACCCCTGCAATTGAGACGATTGTTCAAGAAGAGGACGGCAAGGTCGTAAACGTCATAGATCGCCAAGCTTGCCGTTTGGCGAAAGCGCCACAGTGTTTCAACTTGGGAGAACTTTTATCTGCGCATCTTCGTGCAGAAGAGGACGGCTTGGACGATTTCATAGATTCGGCAAGCTTGATGCGACATTATGGGCACACTCTTTACACCGTTGAAGGTTCGCCCGAAAACATCAAGATTACAACCCCTTCCGATTTCTACATATTTCGCGCATTCGTCGATGCGCAAGAGAACTCCCAGATATTCGGTTTGTAATTTAGATTCGAGGTATTTATGTTCGACTTGAGACAAGAGGCTGCCGATCTTGCAGCATCCTGCGATATAGACTGGGAAAAACTTGAAGGTACTTCAGTACTTATCACTGGTGCTACGGGTCTTGTTGGCTCTGCATGCGCACGTGTGCTGTTGGAGCGGAACCATGCATTTGGGTCATCTATACAGGTGAAGGCATTGGTGCGCAACGCCAAAAAAGCGCGCATTGTGCTTGATGGGTATTCGGCTAGCGATGGCCTTGAGCTTGTTTTAGGTGATGTGCAGTCTGTGGATATCGATGCGTGTGCGGCTGAATACATTATTCATGCGGCTTGCCCTACTGCATCGAATTTCTTTATGGAACATCCTGTTGAGACCGCAAACGCAATAGTAGGTGGAACTGTTCATATGCTGGAAGCCGCAAAGGCTTCCTCAGCGAAATCCTTCGTCTATGTTTCGAGCATGGAAGTATATGGAAACGGCAATAGTTCTCCTGGAATTGATAATGCGCTAAGAGAGGACGAAGTTGGCTTTTGCGACCCTTTGAGCGTTCGTAGTTGTTATCCAGAAGGCAAGCGTATGGCTGAACAGTACTGCATGGCTTATGCCTCTGAATATGGACTGCCTGCAAAAGTTGCTAGGCTTGCACAAACATTTGGACCTGGTATTCCTAAAGACGACCGCCGAATTTTTGCTCATATTGCAAGAAGCGCGATAAACGGCGAGGACGTGGTTTTGAAGACGACAGGCGAGAGCACCCGCATGTATAACTACACAGCCGATGCTGTAAGGGCATTGCTGACTATACTAATTCGAGGCGAGGCCGGTGCGGCTTATAACGTCGCGAATCCCGATACATATTCCTCTGTTCGCCAGATGGCAGAAATCGTAGCTGACACGTGTGCTCGCAAACCTATGGAAGTGCGGGTAGAGTTAGACCCCAATGCGCCTTATCCCCCTGAACACCACCTGCCTCTTGATGTTAGTAAATTAGAGGCATTGGGCTGGCAACCTAAGGTGGGACTTGAAGGTATGTATCGCAATCTTATGGCGTATCTGGAGGATTAAAAGATAAACTATACGCATGCGCATTAAATCATTGTGCTTAAGTTGATAGACAGGGTAAAGTTGACCATAATCGCAAAAAGAACCATGTGCGTTTTTCTATCGATTGTTTTAGCGGTCGCTTTCTTTCCGCTGTCATCCTACGCCAGCAATTATGAGAGCTCTACCAATGCCCAAGAATCGCCTGACGTTTCTTCTATTCCAAGTGAAGAAGACTTTGAGGACGCTTCGGAAAACCAGCTTATTGTTACTTACGCCGATGATGCCCTTGGTTTGTGTGATCAGATATGTGTTTCTGATCTTGATGAGGCATCTTTAGAGGAAGTGGCTTTAAGCGACGCTGATATTCAAACGACACTGTCTGATATGGGAGCCATAGATTCCGATCTCTTAGTAGATCAAAGAGAAAGTGAGAACGCGGAGGCTTGTTCGCTACTTACCTTTGAAGACGACACAGATCTTCAAGAAGTAGCAGCGCAGATGCTTAGTTGCCCAGAGGTGGTTGAAGTCCAGCCGAATTATACTTACGAGCTTTTTAGTGTCGGGTCTACGTCTTATTACGATGCTTCGGGGTCTACATCTGCAAATCATGTAACCGACGACCCGTATTCGCTTGTATCGGAAAGCGCCGCGCTTAACCAAAACTACATTTATACAACCAAGATCGCTGATGCTTGGGCGCGCGGTTACAGGTCAAATGAGGAAGTAAGCATTGCCGTTATTGATTCGGGCGTGCGCTGCGATCACCCTGATTTGCAGTCTGTAATTGACACAACACATGCCCGCGATTTCACTTCAGACAACCCTAATGGTTCTACTTACGACATTTCACCTTCTTATTGGACGGGCAAAACAGGTTATGAATGTCACGGAACATGGGTGTCGGGCATATTGGGGGCTGCCGCGAATAATGGCCAAGGCATAGCGGGCACCTCTTACAATGCGCACATAATTCCGATAAAGGTGACAGACGGGGAAACTCTTTACAGTGACGCTGTAGTTAGGGCGTACAAGTATCTTGATAACTTGATAGAGTCCAACGAGGTTTCAAATTTGAAGGTCATAAACCTTTCTATGGGAGGAAGCTCTGATGACGCTTTGCTCAAAAAGTATATTACTCACATGTCCGATTCTCATAATGTCTTAACGGTTGCCGCTTCTGGAAACAATTCCAGCACGGATCATTTGTATCCTGCAGATTATTCCAATGTTTTATCTGTTATGTCTGTGAATTCTGATTTGACCAAGGCGAAGTTTTCGAGTTACGGCGATGAGGATGTTTCGGCACCGGGCGTAAACATCACAACTACTATCCCTTATTCTGGTACATGGTCTTCAAGCTCTGAGGGGAAGTACTCGAAGAGCGGAATGAGCGGAACTTCGTTTTCCGCGCCAATCGCCGCAGGCGTTGCAGCAATCTGCTATGCCGTAAAGCCCACAGCCACAGCAAGCGAGGTCAGATACTCTATTATTTCTGGAGCCGATTCCCTGAAAAGTATTGACAAGCAATGCGCCCCTTATTTGAATGCTTTAGGAGCTGTGAAAGCCCTCATTAGCGGTAAGGGATTATATGAGGCCACGCATACTGCGATATCTAGCGCCAAGGTCGCATCTATCACCGCTAAGGTTTATACGGGAAAACAAATCAAGCCCTCCCCGAAAATCACTTTAAACGGAAAGACCTTGAAGCGCGGCACCGATTACACGCTTTCATATTCCAATAATAAAAAACCTGGGAAAGCCACGATAACGATTAAAGCAATAGGAGCATACAAGGGGTCAAAGAAGGTAACCTTCAAGATCAGCCCTAAGGCCTCCAAGATTCTTAAACTTAAAGCGGGTCGGGGCTCTATCACGGTTAAATGGAAGCGGCAGAAGTCTAGCGCTTCTGGGTATCAAATCAGGTACTCGACCTCGTCTGCGCGCAATTCAGACAAGAAACTTAAGCGAGGCAAGACCGTTACCATTTCAGGCAAGAGCCGCTATAAAAAGAAGCTGACCGCTTTGAAGTCGAAGACGCGATACTACGTAGAAGTAAGGACGTATAAAACGTCTAATAATGTCAGATATCACAGTAAGTGGTCGGCACTGAAGAAAGTTACCACCAAGTAATTCGCGATATTTAATGCTGGCTTTTTGCGGCGCGATTTTGAAATTATAGGTCGTCAGCGTCGATGCAGGTGTCTTCGTCTTGATCTACTGAAGAGGATGACTTGCTTGAGCTTGAGGACTTAGACGAACTTGACTTGCTGCTCGATGCGCTCGACTTACTACTAGATGAGCTTGACTTGCTCTTTGTCGAAGACGAGCTTTTAGTGCTAGAGTTGCTCGATTTCGATGTTGACGATTTGCTTGAAGTAGAGCTGCTCGAGGTGGATTTGGAAGTGGAGCTACTTGAAGTGGACTTGCTTGAAGAGGTGGTACTTGTTGCCGACTTCGACGAAGAACTATCTTTGGTGTTGGTGTCCTCTACACTACCTTCTACTTCATTTTTGCTTGAATCAGAGGCTGAAGAGGCTTCGCTAGAAGAGCTGTCTTTTTCGATGATATCTTCTGCCGCTATCTCCTCATCAGATGATTCTGTCTGTTCAGATGAGCTGCATCCACCTAGAATTCCAGCACTAAGGCAAAGTGTTACAGCGATGGCTGTGATCTTCTTCGATGTTTTCACTCGGGATCCTTTCGCAGTATTCGTAAAAGGTGACTTAATCTTTTATTTTCAGCCATAACTATAGCCCAAGAATTACTGCTTTTTCTAGCTTAGAGACAAACGACAATAACTTGGCGCTTTACATTGAGAGGCTTTTGGAAGAGTGAGGCTTTAAAAAAACGATGCACTGGAAAGGTGACGCCCTATAGAAGCGACGCCTTAAAAAATGACGCTTTAGAAGGTAGAAACACGGTAAACGTAGTTATCCCTCATAAATTTTTTGTTCTGAGTGTAAGACCTATAGAAACCTGCGTAAGCTTTTGTTCCTGCTAAGAAAAAGCTTTCAAGCTCGTATGATTTCTGCAAGCGCGTGGTGGTCACGTATTCGCCGTCCCAGTTATAAGCGCTTATGATGTTATAGCGTTTTGAGCTTGTCGACCCAAAGCTTTCTCCTATCAAGATATTGTCGCCTGAGACCTCGATGCATTGATATACCTGGTCTTTTTTCGCTGTTAGTGCTATGTATTTGATCATATTGAAATTTGAGTCGAGAAGCACTACATTGTGGCTTCCGGCCAGAAGGCATGCATAGGCATTCTCGTTTTTAGAGTAAGCGATAGAAGCAATTCCCTTATAAGCCTTAATTTGTGAGACGGTTGCTCCTTGAAGCGTGGTAGGTGCTTTGACCGTGTGCGTTTTGATGATTTTTAAGGTGCTTTTGCTTACTTCAGTTACGGTCTTATAGTTGCCAGAACCATGTGCGACTACCAGCCGTTTTGTGGTCGAATTGTAGGTAATCCCGTTTGCGTGATTAAGCTTCAAAGGTTTTGAGAGTTTCACTACTTTTCTTGTGCTGATTTTTACCTTTGCTATTTTGCAGCGATTGTTCGATTTGTTAATAAGGCATAAATACATGTAAGTGCCATCAGAACATCCTCCCTGCATCGTGTCGTATTGACCCATTTTCTGGCCAGCTCTAGCGCGCAGTTCGAAACGCTTTGACTTGGTCACATACTTCACTTTCGTCTTGGACTTCTTTGTTGCGGATGTCTTTTTCTTTACTTTGTACTTGTACTTCAATATCGACATTGATGCTGTTTTGGTCTTATTTGTATAGTTGCAGGTATTCCATAAAGAGTATTGCTTCTTACTGGATACATTTCCGTAGGCTCTGATTCGAACGCAGTAATTGACGGATTTCGACAGGCCTGTGAAGGTTACGGATCCGCTCGAGCTAGCTTTTATCGTTTTGGACTTTTTGCTGGAAAAGGCCGAGTTTCTTGAACATTGGATGGTATAGCCGCTTGCTCCTTCAACCTCTGTCCACTTTACGGTGAGTTTTGTGGATGATTTTTTTGTAGAGAAAGAAGGGCTTTCCATCCTGAAGCCTAGATTTGGTTCAGCTGGAAGGCTAATATCCCTACCGCTGACGTAGGAAGGAAGGTAGGAAAATTCGACTAAAGAATTAGACGTGTTGGCGTTGGTCTTGTAGGCCATGACAGTGTATTCATACATTTGCCCATATGAGGCCTTTGTGTCTGTCCAGCTAATTGTTCTGTTAGAGGTGATGGTTTTATACTTCGCCCAGCCCATTTCATTAAAATATGCTTTTTTGAAATATTGAGAGTCAAGGGTAAGCGTATTTCCAGAAAGGCCGCTTTCGAAAATTCCGTCGGCAGAACTGCCACTGTCCTGGTCTCGTCTTAGAATGATATAGCCTTCTGCGCTACTTACGCGAGACCATGTGAGCATAAGGCCTTTGGATGTTTGTTCGATACTTTGGATTTCAGGCTTCTTCGCGATTCCGAAAGTAAATGTAATGGGTTCGTCGGAAGGTTCTGGTTCTGGCTCCGGTTCAGGTTCAGGGTCGGGTGCCGGCTCTGGTTCTTGGTCTGGCGCCGGGTCAGAATCTGAATCAGAATCGGAGTCTGAGTCGGCGCCTGTGTCGGAATCAGAATCGGAGTCTGTGTCGGAATCAGAATTGGAGTCTAGATTCGAGCCTGATTCTTGGTCTGAGTTCGAGTCGGATTCCATGTCTGAGTCAAGATTTTCTGATGTAGAGGTATTCGCTTCACTGGAAGTTTCATTGTTAGCATATGCACTCGGGTATGAAGTG
>CAZYOQ010000007.1:53837-58956 GCA_964649145.1 uncultured Eggerthellaceae bacterium
GGTATTCGCTTCACTGGAAGTTTCATTGTTAGCATATGCACTCGGGTATGAAGTGCTGAAGACAAGCAGTATAGAGAGACAGACGCAAGTTGTCTTTTTTGCCAAATTGACTGCTATATCCAGCATTGACCCCTGACTTCAACGTTTATGTATTAAACCAGTTTTACAATGATAGCATCTGCATGTTTATTTGAATGCAGATAATCCTTTAAAGAGAATAAAGGAATACAGCGTGTTTGGAAAGCTTGATGGATGCGGGATTGGCTTTTTGTCCATTCCGCTTTATTTAGCTTTAGCGTTGAAGGTTGTTTGTGTGTGTCGAAGGGAAGAAAAATGACTGGGCGTTTTTCGACAAAGGGAGCAAAGCTTGCAGTCGCGTTTATTTTGATGGCTGCTCTAGCCTCTTTGACGCTTCTACTTGCTGCACCAGATCACGCATTTGCGGCATCTGGTAGTGGTGACAAGGTTGTGTGGACTCAGAAAGGTGGGAAATTCTATTGCAAGATAGATGGGAAACGCCAAGTTGGAAAAATAGTGACCATAAACAAGAAGAAGTACCTCTTCGACAAAAATGGCGCACAGCAGACAGGTTGGAGGAAGGTAGGTAAAAGCTATTACTACTTCAAGCCTGGTAAAAAATCGGCTGGATATATGGTCGAAAACAAGGTGGTCAATGGCGTTCGGCTTCTCCCGACAGGCAAAGCGCTTTTGAACAGCGAGACACGCAAGGAAATGGTGGCTTTGCGTGAAGCTCAAGATTTCCTTGATAAATATACTAAGCCCGCTTGGTCGAAGAGTAAAAAATTAAGCAAGTCGTTCCGCGTTTTAGTCAAGAACTACAGCGAGCGCCTTTGGCATCAATATTCGCACTCTAAAGGATGGGCCAGAAGGGAAGCGCTGGATTTGTTCCAGAAGAAATCAGGGCCTTGCTATGCTTATGGGGCTGCATTTGCCTATATTGCAAGCGCTATCGGGTATAAGAAATGCGTTGCGGTTTCAAGTGGAGCACACGGATGGGCCGAGATAAACGGTAAGGTTTACGACCCTGAGTGGACCAAGCATCAAAGCAGATGGTTGTACGGCATATCTGAGAGTCAAAGAGGAGAGCCCGGCATACTGGGTTATTTCAGTAATGGGTTTTATAAGGTCACCATCAATCCTCAAAGCAAAGAGATTGGCGGAACAAAAAGCGCCAAAAGCAAGTGGGTCACAATCAACGGAAATAAATACTATTTCAAGTCAAATGGAAAGATGGCCACAGGCTCTACTAAGATCAAGGGGAAGTGGTACGTATTCAAATCAAATGGAAAGCTTGCACTTGGAAAGACCACTCATATAGTTACCGTTAATGGCTCCAAATATCAGGTAAGTAAATCTGGACGTGCGAAGGCCGGATGGAATTCTAAGAAAACAAGGTATTACAACAAGAAAGGCCAGATGCTTACAGGCGATTCGGTCGTAGGTGAAAAGTTTTTGGCGTTTTCTTCTAGCGGCGTCTATAACAGCGCCAGAACTGCAAAGTTGCGATCCGCTAGCGTTTTGGAGAAGGATGCAAGCAAATTAATTGCGCTGCTTGGCACCCCTAAGAAAACATCGTATTCGAAAAGCTGCAATCAAGTTAAAGACGAAGCGGGTAATTGGATGGAAGGCGACGACGGGATCTTGGAGTATGCCAATTTCTGTGTGTATACCTTTAGAGGGACAGACGGTATTGTCAGGTTCATGGGAGTAAGCTCTAAATGAGTGTAGGGCGAAACGATCGCTAGCATGGGCGGATATATATTAAAATATCCACTCACAAGCTGACTTTTCAAACAAGATAATGGGGGGAATCATAATATGCTAGAACTTGCGCTTCCCAAGCGAATCATGGCAGTATCTTTATGTGCTGTCTTGGCTATAGGCACCTGCGGGTTGGTTCCCTTAGAGGCTCAGGCCACAAGTGTTCCCTCAAAGACCAGCATCTCTAAGGTTCAGAAGGCGTCCAAGAGCTTCACTGTTAAGTGGAAGAAGAACTCATCGAAAGCGGTCTCGGGTTATCAGATTCGATACAGCACCAAAAAAAGCATGAAATCTGGTGTGAAGACCGTAAAAGTTGGCAAGAGTGCTACCTCAAAGAAGATTAAGTCTGGTGTGAAGGCCGCAACTACATACTATGTTCAGATTCGTGTTGCTTACAAAGTCAGTGGTAAGACCAAATACACTGGATGGTCTGCCAAGAAATCTGTTACCACGATGGTTGGTAGCGGCAATTCCACATTTGATAAGAAAATCGAATCAATATTGTCTAAGAAGGTTAAGAAAACAGGAACTGCGGGGCTTAAGCGTGCCTTCAATTATGTTGCAGACATGCCTCAGGGAAACACCACAACCGCCAAACTCACAGGGGCTTGGAAAAAGTGGTCTGTTACATACGCAAAAGCTATGGTCTCTAAACAGCGCGGCAATTGCTATCAGGCCGGAGCCTTGATGGCTTGGCTTGCGAAAGGATTGGGCTACGAGGCGCGTGCGTGCACGGGCACATACACTGGCGGAAGTGGCAAGGTGAGCCCTCATGGCTGGGCCGAGGTCAAAATTGGTGGCAAATGGTACATTTTCGACGCCAATAACCAAAATACTGCGAACAAGGCGAATCTTTCTGTGAGCTATTACAAGGTCTCAAAGACCTCTGAGACCGGCAAGAAATACTCCGAGTAAGTTTCGATTCATTGTGAAGCTCATTTTGGAATATTGGCCTGAAATGAATTAATGGTTTTCAGCTCACTAGCATTTCTGTGCGTATTCTTGCCAGTCGTCTTTTTGCTGACTGTAGTGGTTCGCAACTTGCGCGTACAAAATGTTTTGCTACTTCTTGCAAGCCTGCTTTTCTATGCATATGGCGAGCCTCTATACGTTTTCTTGACGATTGGGGTTTCGGCTTTCGCTTGGCTTGCAGGTGTCGCTTTAGGGCGGTTCGATCAGGCCTCACGCAGAAAGGCTTGTGTGGCGGTTTCTGTGATTGTGGCACTTGGGTGCCTAGGCGTGTTCAAATACGCTACTTGGGTTTCCACTATGGCGTCAAGCGCATTTGGCTGGTCATTTGCGCTGGCAGGCATAGAACTTCCTGTTGGTATATCGTTTTTCACCTTTCAGGCAATTTCTTATGTGATAGATGTTTATCGCAAGGATGTGAAGCCTCAAAATAACCTCCTTTTGGTAATGCTTTACATCTCGTTTTTCCCTCAGTTGATCGCAGGACCAATTGTTCGCTACCACGATATTGAACAGCAGATGACCAATCGCAAGATCACGTGGTCAGGAGTGAATACGGGAGTAAAACGTTTTATTCTTGGCCTTGCAAAGAAGGTTCTTATAGCAGACGTTTTGGCAGTGGCTGCAGATGCGATTTTCGGCGCGGAACTTTCCGATGTGACAGGACCTGCTGCCTTACTTGCGGCACTGGCATATGCCTTCCAGATTTATTTCGACTTCAGTGCATATTCCGATATGGCGATAGGCATGGCGAAGGCTTTCGGATTCTCGTACAAGGAAAACTTTAACTATCCTTATGTTTCTACCACTATCAAGCAATTCTGGAGACGATGGCATATCTCACTATCTACATGGTTTTTGGAGTATCTCTATATTCCATTGGGAGGTAACCGCAAAGGGCGTCTTCGCACTGTAGCAAACAAGATGATCGTATTTTTGCTTTGCGGCCTTTGGCATGGAGCTGCATGGACCTTTGTTGTATGGGGGCTGATCCATGGCTTCTTCCAATTACTTGAGGAATACCTGCCCATAAGGAACTTGCCAAAGCCATTGGGCTGGATCTATTGCTTTGCTGTTGTTGTGCTTTCCTTTGTTTTATTTCGCGCTGATAACTTCGACCAAGGACTTTATTTCATAGGTCAGATATTTACAGGTTGGGGCGCAATGTCAAACGATGCCATGGTGCTTTTGATGGCACAGCTCACACCTCTTTTTATTTTCACATTTGTAATTGCCGTCATTGGAGCCTTCCCGTGGCTTCCAAAGGTCAAAGGTCGCTTGCTTCTGGCTTCTGAAAGTACGCAAGCTTTTGCCGATCTTATCTCAAGTATTGCCTGTATAGGCTTGCTTATTGTATGTATTCTTACACTTGCTGGTGGGGCGTATTCCCCGTTTATATATTTCAGGTTCTAGGAGGTGGGCAAGATGTCTTCGCGTGATCGCAAAACCGAAAACGATATAGAAGTGAGCCTTGCCTCTTTTGGTGTTTCGCGGGTAGTTTTCTCGATTGTATTTTTCATACTTTTGTTGCTTCCATTTCTTGGCATGCTTTGGGCGCCTAGTAACGAGACTGTTGAGAACAGGGAATTGGCGCAACCGCCAGCGCTTCTTGGTGAGGATGGAGCGTTTAACTACAAGATACTTTCCGATGCGGGGGATTACTTCGATGACCATTACGCATATAGAACGCAGCTTATAGATCTTGGTGCGCATCTCTATTCTTCACTATTTGGGGTATCGACTGCAGATACCGTAGTTGCAGGGACAAATGGGTGGCTCTACTATGCAGGTACTCTTGGCGACTACCAAAACACAAAACCGCTTCGCCTTGCGCAAGCAAGAAATATTGCCTACAACCTAAAGATCGTCCAAGATGCATGTGATGAACGAGGTATTCCGTTTGCGCTTGCTGTAGCACCTGACAAAAACTCCCTTTATGGCGATAACATGCCTTATTACAAGCCATATGTTGAATCTGAAAACATGGAGCTCTTAGATGATGCGCTCAAAAGCTTCGACGTGAATTCGGTGGATTTAAGCGAACTTTTAAGCTCGATTGACGAACGCCTTTATTTCTATCGCGATTCTCACTGGACGGAAAAAGGCGCCTTGATAGCCCAAGATGCCATTGCAAATACAGCTAGTTTTGAAGCCTTAGGATTGTCGGTAGATGATATGGTGCTTAGACATGACTATACAGGCGACCTTGCCAAGATGCTTTTTCCCGAGTCAGCCGAACCAGAGGACAATTGGTATATAGAAGGCATAAACGATGGATCGGGCGAAAGTGGTACGCTTCGAAGCGGAAGTCTTTGGGATTATGTGGAAGGCGAGTCTGTGGAAGATTCGACCATCTCTACCAAGACTG
>CAZYOQ010000007.1:59056-62629 GCA_964649145.1 uncultured Eggerthellaceae bacterium
CGACCGACACGGCAGATGTGGCCAGCTCGACCGACACTACTGTTACGGCCAGCACGCAGAGTGACCTGGACGCATTGTCGCTAAAGGTGCAAGAAGTTTCGAAAGCCAATGGCAAGCTTTTAATGTTTCGCGACTCCTTTGGCAACAGCTTGGTGCCTTACTTGGCTTGCGAGTTTGAGTCTGCAACGTTTTCTAAGATGCTTCCAATGAACTTGCTTCAAATAGATGAGGAAGAGCCCGATGTAGTCTTGGTGGAGCGCGCGCAGCGACATATTGACTATTTCGCTGAAGAAGCGCCTTTGATGTATTCGCCGATTGTTGATTTTGATGCAGACGTCTTGGAATCTAGTGAAGAATTTGAAGTAAGAAGTCAAACTTCCACCAACGGCCCGCTTGGAATTATCAAGGGCTTCATCTCTGGCGACATTTCTTTTTCTTCAACAGACGAGATCCTTCTTCGCCTGATTGACGAGGAAGGGCTGTCGGACACATACAAGGCCTTTGCTTTATCTGATCCAGACTCCGAAAATGACAATGGTTTCTGCGTGAATGTGGACGGCGAACTTTGGGCGAACCAGTCGATAGCCTGTGAGGTTATTTTGCAAACAGAAGACGGACCAAGGCTTCTAACTACGTTTGAGACATCGCTTTGAAAAGGCGATTGAGCGAATTTACTTTTGCTTGCAACGCTTCATTAGTGAGCGAAGTTTCCAAGAATGATATACTGTTGTCGCTTTAGCACAGTAAAGCGGCGAGGTATGATGTGACCTAGCTTGGGTCGGGGAAACGAAATTGGAGGGATTCCATGAAAAACAAGTTCGTGAAATTCGCTGCTGTGGCAGCCACACTCGCATTCGCTGGCGTTTTGGCGGTTGGATGCTCTAGTGGAGGTTCTAGCTCAAGCTCGGCTTCTGCTGAGTCAAGCGAGCCTGCAGGCGGAATCGAGAAACTTACGGTTGGCTTTGACAATAGCTATCCGCCATATGGTTATATCGGTGAAGATGGCGAGTACGTGGGCTTCGACCTTGACCTAGCTAGCGAGGTTGCTAGCCGCAACGGCTGGGAGATCGAGCTTCGCCCGATTGACTGGGATTCCAAGGATGCCGAACTCAATCAGGGCTCCATTAACTGCATCTGGAACGGTTTCACTATGGAAGGCCGTGAGGACGACTATTCCTTCAGCGAGCCTTACATGTTAAACGAGCAGGTGATTGTTGCAAAAGCTGGTGCGGACATCAAGTCTAAGGAAGATCTTGCCGGTAAGGTTGTAATGACACAGACTGGTTCTGCCGCAGACGAGCTTCTGCAGGGAGATGAGAAGGAACTTGCTGACACTTTCAAGCGTCTTGACACCATCGCCGACTACAACAATGCATTCATGCAGCTTGATAGCGGCTCGGTTGACGCTGTGATCTGTGATCTTTCGATTGCTGAGTATCAGATTGCCGCAAAGCCTGATGCTTATGAGCAGGTCGAAGAGCCTCTTAGTTCTGAACATTACGCAGTTGGCTTCAAGAAAGGTGACGACGAGCTTGCACAGGTCGTTTCCGACACCTTGAAGGAAATGTACAACGATGGCACGGTGGCCACTATTGCCGAGAAATATGCAGAAGAGGGTCTTAACTTCGACAACTGGATTCTCAAATAGAAGAAATTAATTTTGCTTTTTGGTGCCCGCCGGGTCTCTGGCGGGCACTGCTTTGATAATGGCAAGCGAGCTGGCAAACTTAATTGTATATGAGGCGAGCAAATTAGGAAAGCGGAACGAAGGAGGTGTGGGCAAATGGAACTTTCGGTGATGTTAGGGCTTCTAGGTGAAGGCCTTTTGCTCACAACGCAGATATTCTTCGTTACCTTGTTAGGGTCGCTGCCTTTAGGGGTTCTTGTTGCGCTTGCCCGAATGAGCAAGTTCAAGCCGCTGTCATTGTTTGCCAAATTCTACATTTCCATTTTGCGTGGAACTCCGCTGATGCTTCAACTTATGGCCATAATGTTTGGACCGTATTATCTTTTCGGCCTGCAAATGGGTCCTGACTGGAAGTACTGGGCATGCGATATAGGTTTCATCTTGAATTACGCAGCCTATTTTGGCGAAATTTACCGATCAGGCATACAGTCAATACCACGCGGTCAGTATGAGGCTGCAAGCGTTCTTGGCTACTCGCGGGCGCAAACTTTCATGAAGATAGTGCTTCCGCAAGTGATCAAGCGCATTCTTCCCGCCATGGGAAACGAGATAATAACACTGGTGAAAGACACCTCTCTTGCTTTCGTCTTAGGCATTGCCGAGATGTTCTCGCAGGCAAAGGCACTAGCAGCGCGCGAGGTATCGATGGTTCCTTACGCTTTAGCGGCTCTTGTATATTGGGTTATATGTCTAATCATCGAATTTGTTTTGGGTCGTATAGAGAAGAAATTGGATTACTACCATGCCTGATTCTTCTTACGCAAACCCCGTAGTAACGCTCGAACACGCCAGAAAAGCCTTTGGCGATAACGAGGTCTTGAAGGACATCTCCCTTTCTGTGAATAGGGGAGACGTGCTTGCGATAATAGGGCCTTCAGGAGGCGGGAAGTCTACTCTTTTGAGGTGTCTGACCCTATTAGAGACTTTGGACTCAGGTACGCTAACCTACGGAGACGTCAAGGTTTGCGAAAGTAAACTAGGTGGACGTTGCGTATACGCTGGAAAAGATGCACAGCGCGCCGCCAAGACACATTTTGGGCTGGTGTTTCAAAACTTCAATCTTTTTCCTCATTACTCGTCTTCTAAAAACGTTGCTGACCCGCTTATTAGCGTGCAGAAAATGCCTAAGGCTGAGGCTTATAAGAAGGCAGAAGCGCTTCTTGAGAAGATGGGGCTAGGGGATAAAGGAGACATGGTTCCATGCGAACTTTCGGGTGGTCAGCAGCAACGTGTCGCAATAGCACGAGCCCTTGCAATGAACCCCGATGTTCTTTTCTTTGACGAGCCAACAAGCGCTCTTGACCCTGAACTTACGCGCGAGGTTTTGAAGGTTATACGCGAGCTTGCTGCTGAGCATATGACCATGGTGATAGTCACTCACGAGATGTCTTTTGCGCGTGATGTGGCTGACCATTTGATATTCATGGATGGCGGATGCGTAGTTGAGCAGGGGCGCGCAATAGACGTTATCAATAACCCTAAACATGATCGCACACGTGCGTTTTTGGCTAACTACCAGCAAAGCTAAGGCCTAGGCTTTTGGCATAGCGCGTACAAGGTTTGTTTTGGTGCGTGTCTGATTTTGGTGTGCACCTACTTTTAGTTTGAGCCCAATTTCTGGCGCTTGTTCTTCTTTAATATGCGCTAAATATGTGCGAACCCGACTTTTGACGCACGTCCAACTCTTGGTGCGTAGTCAAATGAGCATTGTAGCTAGCTAATCTTTTTGTCGTACACCAGCTGGTGTATTTACTTGATCGTCTTGTGTTTAGCTTGTTTTTTGATCGATTGAGGAAGTTTTGGTGTGTTAGTGTTTGCCGAAATCATGAAAGGAGAACTGGTTTTATGAGCGAACTTGACAATACTAACCAAGAGGGCAAAAGCAC
>CAZYOQ010000007.1:62729-68957 GCA_964649145.1 uncultured Eggerthellaceae bacterium
GGAGAACTGGTTTTATGAGCGAACTTGACAATACTAACCAAGAGGGCAAAAGCACACCTGAAAGCTCTCAGTCATCTAATGACTTCGCGCCACCATCTGGAAGTCCTATCGCAGGAAGTGATGTGCAGGGAAATGGTAGTGCTCAAGTAAGTGGCGCTTCTCAAGCAGATGGTACGACCCATGAGGCCGCCTGCTCTCAAGCAAGCGGAGACGCCCAAGAAAGCGAGACGCCAAAGCCAAGCGCCGGCACTCAAGAAAACGCGGATACCCAAACATCAAACACTACATATTCAATGGGTAGAATCACTGCTGGACAAAATGTCACTAGGTCATCTGGGCAAGTTTCAGCCAGCGTCGCACAAGTCACTGGTAGCGAGCCTGCTTATGCGCCTGCGGCCACAGGCGCCAACCAAGTAATCTACGGCAAGTCGAAGTCTGGCGGATCGTCTTATGGAAAGACTTTCTTGATAGCTTTCGCTGGCGCACTGGTCGCTTGCGTTCTCGCGATAGGCGCAATGTTTACCTTTGGCGCATTCGACAATTCTGGAACTACAGATACGCTTGGATCTACGTCTACCAACATCATCAACGCCTCTGATGAGGATTCAAGCCTTGCTGAGGTGGTTGCTAGTGAATGTTTGCCCTCTGTAGTTTCCATTGATGTTTTGGGAACGCAGTCATCAGGAACAGGCAACTCGCTCTATGACTATCTTTACGGCTTCGGAGAGAGCCAGTCAGACGAACTTTCCGAAATAGGGCTTGGAAGTGGCGTAATTATCTCTGACGATGGCTACATTATTACCAATTATCATGTTATAGAAGACGGCCAACAATTCGATGTTACGGTCGCAGGAGAACAATACGAGGCTGAGCTAATAGGAAGCGATTCCAGTTCTGACATCGCCGTGCTCAAGATCAAGGATGGATCTGGATTTAAGGCAATTTCTCTAGGTGATTCTTCAAGCATCAACATTGGCGAGTGGGTAATGTCTATCGGAAGCCCGTTTGGGCTTGAACAGTCGGTTGCAACGGGAATAGTCTCTGCTACTAGCCGCTCTCAGATACTTGATTCCGAAACAGACTCATACGGTCAAAGCACAGGTGAAGTTACGATATACCCGAACATGATCCAAACAGATGCTGCCATTAACCCTGGAAACTCGGGTGGCGCACTTGTGAACTCGCAGGGTCAACTTATTGGTATCAATACACTTATCACTTCCTATTCGGGCAACTATTCTGGTGTTGGTTTCGCGATCCCTAGCAATTATGCTATAAGCATTGCGCAATCCTTGATTGCAGGTGAGGAACCGTCCCGTGCATTCCTTGGCATTACGATGACCACTATTAATTCCTCTATTGCCCAGATGTATGGATTCTCAACCGATTCGGGTGCATATGTGTCATCTGTTGTTTCGGGCAGCGCGGCAGACGAAGCAGGCATCAAGGTAGGCGATATCATCACGGCCTTCGATGGCGAGGCGGTGACTTCTGCAAGTGACATTATGCTGGATGTGAGAAGCAAGAGCCCAGGAGACAAAGTCACACTAACCTATGTGCGCGATGGGCAAGAGCAGACAGCCGAAGTAACTCTTAGCAATTCGGAGGACTTCGATACCTCAACCGAAGACAACTCTACTCAAAATGACAGCTTGAAAAACCAGGATAAAAATTCAGGCAACGGGTCTAATTCCACAAATCCATTCGGTTTGTAGAGGTTTTAGTTCCCACATTTAGCTAAAAAATACATTCAAACTAGCTGTAAGGCCCTCGGATTTCGAGGGCCTTCTTTTGTTAATATGTAATCCATGTTTGAAACCAATTCTAGGGGGCACTAAATGACCGAGGATTACCAGTATGACCGAGTTCTTTTGAAACTGTCGGGTGAGGCGTTGGCGGGAGATCTCGGATATGGAATAGATCCCAAGGTCGTTGATGCCCTGGCAGACCAAATTGCAGAGATTGTTCAAGATGGTGTTCAGCTTGCGGTTGTAGTTGGAGGTGGAAACATATTTAGAGGGCTTGCGGGCGCTGCGGAGGGCATGGATCGCTCTCAAGCCGACTATATCGGAATGCTGGCAACTGTTATGAACGCTTTGGCTCTTCAGGACGCTTTTGAGCGACATGGAATTTACTCGCGTGTGCAAAGCGCCATCAATATGCAGGAGGTATCTGAGCCTTATATCCGCCGTCGTGCAATTCGCCATCTAGAAAAGGGGCGCGTGGTCATTCTCGCGGCAGGTACAGGCAATCCCTATTTCACAACCGACACTACTGCCGCCCTGCGTGCATGCGAACTTGATGTTGACTGTCTAATGAAAGCCACCAAGGTTGACGGGGTCTACGATAGCGACCCTGTGGCAAATCTTAACGCTCAGCGCTTCGACCATATATCTTATAAGGAAGTGCTTCAGCGCGACTTGCATGTGATGGATGCTACGGCCACATCGCTTTGTATGGACAACGAAGTTCCGATGATCGTTTTCGATCTGACCAAAGACGGCAATATCAAGGCAGCCCTTCGTGGCGAGGACGTAGGAACTGTGATCGACTAGGTTCGAGATTTTCGAACGTGGCACGATTTTCATATAGGACAGAAAGGTTGGGAAGATGGCTCAGACAGATGAAATACTAAGCAAGGTAAAAGACGCGATGGGAAAGTCGGTTTCAAACCTTGAATTCAATTTCGCGAATGTAAGAACGGGTCGCGCGAACGCCATGCTACTTGATCGTATAAAGGTAGACTATTACGGGACACCTACCCCTGTGAATCAAATGGCTGGCATCAAGACTCCAGATGCACACATGCTAGTTATTGAGCCCTGGGATAAAAATTCTCTGAAAGACATCGAGAGAGCCATTCTTGACTCGAATCTTGGAGTTACGCCGAATAACGATGGTTCGGTCATTCGCCTTCCGTTTCCTGCATTGACAGAAGAGCGCCGCAAGGAACTGGTCAAACAGTGTAGAACTTATGCCGAGGAAGCAAAGGTTGCTGTTCGAAATGCTAGGCGCGATGGCAACAATGCAGCCCAGCGTGCGCAAAAAGACGATGACTTGCCAGAAGATGAAGTAAGTCGTGTCGAGAAGGCCATCCAGAAAGAGACCGACGACCACATTGCCAAGATCGACGAGATTCTAAAAAAGAAGGAAGCCGAGGTAATGGAAGTCTAGTCGGTTCACTTGTCTTAAATGGGCGGCGAATCGATATGAGATCTAGGGCTCTCAGGGCAACGCCTGAGAGGCCTTCGTTTGCCTTCGGGAGTAAGAGTTCTTATATTTATGAAAGACCTAGATTACATATTTCCAGAATTGCCAAAGGGTCTAGATTATCGCAAGCTTGACACTTCACAAATACCCGAGCATATTGCTGTAATCATGGACGGCAATGGCAGGTGGGCGAAAAAGCGCATGCTTAATCGTCTTAAAGGGCATTCTGCTGGAATCGAGGCTGTTCGAGAGACTATTCGCACAGCGTCCGACTTAGGAGTCAGGTACCTTACGATCTATTCTTTCTCGACAGAGAATTGGAAGCGCCCTCAAGATGAGGTCGATGGCTTGATGGATCTTTTCGCTAAGACGATGCTTGCAGAAGTCGATGGGCTTTACGAGGAGGGCGTGCGCGTCATGACGATAGGCGATACTAGCCAGCTTCCTGACGACACGCGTCAAGCCTTTGAAGAGGCCTGGGAGAAGACTCGCGACAATGACGGAATGACTTTGATTGTTGCTGTGAATTATGGCGCTAGAGCTGAAATCGTGAACTCTGTTAGACGCTATCTTGCCGATAAGTGCGATTGCGGCAAGGTAGACCCCAGCGATTTCACAGAAGAGGTGCTTGAGTCGAATCTCTATACCGCTAACGTCCCAGATCCGGAACTTATTATTCGTACAAGTGGCGAGATGCGCCTTTCGAACTTTTTGTTGTGGCAGGCTGCTTATTCAGAATTTGTCTGCACCGATGTACTCTGGCCTGATTTCGACAGGTATGAGCTATTGTCATGTCTAATTCAGTATCAATCTAGACAGCGCAGGTTTGGCGGGGTTGCATGAGTCAAGAGCTTACCGAAAAACAGGTAAAGGCTCGCGCTCGTCTTCACGAGCAGACTGCTGACTTGATTGAGAAAGATCGCAAAAAAAAGCGGCTGCTGGCAGAAAACAGTGAGGCAGAACTTACGGAGGGTGGTTCTTCCTGCAAGAAATCAGACACCGATGTTCCAAATGTTGTATATGACCCGCACGATGCCCCTCCAGGCCCTCCGTGGCGATATGAGCCCACTGACCGGGAGCTTGAAGAAAAACATGAGCGCAAAGAGAGAAATGCTAGACGCAAGGAAAAGGTCAAGAGTGCTGCGCTGAAAAAGACTCCCGAGAAGCTGAAGAATCCATCGAACTTGCAGGTTCGCTTCAGAACGGCACTTGTCTATACGCTAGTCACTGTTGCTTGCGTTTTCGCGGGGAAAATTCCTACGTTAATCTATCTGATGGTTGTTGCAGGAATCTGTGCTGGCGAATTCTATTTCATGCTTCGCTCAGATGCCAAACTTCCCAATGAGGCTCTTGGTATCACTGCTTCTGTTCTATTTCTTCCTGCGGTTTATTTTCTAGGAATCCCAGGTGCGTATTATGTAGCAATTTTAATGTTTCTAGCACTTCTGGTTTGGTATGTGTTTTGGCTGAAGTCTCGAATATCCGATGTCGCGATTAGTCTATTCGGAGCAGTTTATACAGGGCTTTTGCTGTGCGGAATCATGATAATCAGGCAGTCTATTGATGGTTTGTACGGAGGCCTTTTCGTATTTTTGCTTTTCTTGTCAGTGTGGGCAAACGATGCTTTTGCTTATTTCGTTGGAAGTCGCATTGGCAAACATAAGCTTGCTCCAAGAACGTCTCCCAATAAGAGTTGGGAAGGCTTCATCGCGGGTATTTTCGGGTCGTGTTTAGTGTGGTTTGTCATGTCGTTTGTTCCCGGCGTGAACTTGAGTTGGCCGACTGCAATTTTCATGGGCTTTGTTTGTGGACTTTCAGAGGTACTTGGTGACCTTGTTGAAAGTCGTATCAAGCGCAATTCAGGTTTCAAAGATTCCGGCACTATAATGCCAGGACATGGAGGCCTACTAGATAGGTGTGATTCGCTTTTCCTCGCATCTATAACGTCTGCAATCTTGCTGGTTGCTTTTGGGTGCATCGACTACTCGGTTTTTTGATTTTGTGTTTAGGGCATTTCGCTATCTGATATTCGACCATTTTGAGAACCAAAGAAAGAGGTTTTTGTGGATAAACGCAAGAGGGTATGTATTCTTGGATGTACAGGATCCATTGGCAGGCAGGCTTTGGATGTAGCGAAAAAACATGGCGACAAAATACAGATTTGTGGTCTTGCCTGTGGAACTCGTGCCAAGGATATGCTTGAAAGCGCAAAGGCCTTTGATGTTAGAGCTCTTTGCACAGGACACCCAGGTGGTGTTGGCACATCTGATCTTGATGAACTTGAGGCATTTTGCGCTGCGAGCGAAAACGGGTTTTTCGGACAAGGCAAAAATTCACTTCTTCGACTTATCGATGAGTGCGAACCAGATGTGGTCATAAACTCGCTTGTTGGGTCGGCTGGAATGCGAGCAAGTTATCGAACGCTTGAAAGGGGCATTGTTTTAGCGTTGGCCAATAAGGAATCGCTTGTTGTGGCAGGGGAGCTCATAATGCCGCTGGCGCACGGTCTAGATGCCTCTTATCCCAAATTCGGCGAGGATGGCGTCTTTACGCCTCAAGGGGCATTGATGCCGATAGATTCAGAGCACGGTGCAATATATCAATGCCTTTTGGGCGAGAGAATGTCAGAGGTAAGCAAGCTTTGGGTGACGGCTTCGGGCGGTCCTTTTAGAGGCAAAAGCACCTCACAGCTTGAAGACGTTAGTGCCAAAGAGGCGCTTGCGCATCCCACCTGGAACATGGGGCCTAAGATTACGATTGATTCTGCAACCCTTATGAACAAAGGCTTAGAGGTCATTGAGGCGCATCATCTCTTCGGTGCTCCATACAGCGCTATTGAGGTGGCAGTTCAACCGCAAAGTGCGATTCATTCCATGGTTGAGTTTGTAGACGGGTCTGTCAAAGCTCATCTGGGCGCTACAAACATGCGTATCCCGATACAGTTTGCTCTAAGTTACCCGCAGCGCTGGGATAGCCCAGTTGAGAGGCTAGATTTCAGAAAGCTTGGCACATTGGAGT
>CAZYOQ010000008.1:0-1457 GCA_964649145.1 uncultured Eggerthellaceae bacterium
CACTTCACAAAAAACTCCTCCTTACCTGCATATGCGCAAGTATTTGTAAGAATACATAAAATGCACTCCAACCGCTCCCACCCTGTAAATTATTTCAGATTACAGAGCCTTTGAAGCAATGCGAGAAAGACTCAACGTGCGCCATTTGAGAAATACGCAAATAGCCTTACGCCTCCTTACGCCTTTGGAGCAAGACGAGAAAGCCTATTTGCATGCCATTTATCGAGCGCGCTAAACAAGATATTGAACAAGAAAGCTATTACAACGGCATTGATTATATAGAACACCCACATCTTAGTCGTAAGAGGAATTATGTTGAAAAGATTCGGCAACATCAGATAGCTAAAAATGAGTCCAGCCACGATAACGGCAAGCAAGCCCGCACGTATGGGCGTAAACGGGACTGAAAGTCTAAGGACAAGCATAATCCCCACCCACGCCAAAAGCAGCACGCACATGGTAGACACCTGCGCGTAGTCTAGACCCCAAAGCTCATAACCGAATATATTTGCTGCGATTACGGCAAACACAGCACAAATAGCTCCTGGGATCGATCGCACAATCACGTTTTCCAGAAAATGCCCGCGTATAAGATCATGGTTTGGCTCTAAAGCAAGAACAAACGATGGAAGCCCTATCGTAAACGCCGAAACCAGCGTCATCTGAATTGGCTGGAAGGGGTATTGCCATGGCAGGAAAATGAAGAGAAGAGCAAGCATCATGGAAAGCAGCGTTTTCACAAGGAAAAGCGACGCTGAACGCTGGAGGTTATTAATGGAACGCCTACCTTCTGCAACCACATGGGGCATTGCTGCGAAGTCGTTGTCGACTAGAACAAGTTGGGCAACGTTTCGCGCAGCATCAGAGCCCGATGCCATAGCAACGCTGCAATCCGAAGCCTTTAGTGCAAGGGTGTCATTGACGCCATCGCCTGTCATAGCAACAGTGTGACCATCTGATTGAAGCGCAAGCACAAAGGCTTTCTTCTGTTCGGGTTTCACGCGCCCAAATACGGCGTATTTTTCTATGGCTTGTGCTATTTGAGAGTCGGTTTCAAGTGTTGTGGCATCGATGTATTTTTCGGCATCGGGAACACCTACCTCACTTGCAATGCCAGAAACTGTGCGCGGGTCATCGCCAGAAATCACCTTAAGAGCGACACCTTGATCCTTGAAATACTGGATGGTCTGTTTTGCAGTCGGACGAATTTCATCATGAATGCTTATGAAGCCAAGCGGCAGGGCATCACCTAAAACCTCGTCGTCTTCTGTAAACCCATCCACTTCAGCAAGCAAAAGAACGCGAGCGTCTTGCGAAAGCCTCTCCTGCTGCGCTTCAACCTTAGAAAACTTGTCCCCAAGAATGAACTGTGCTGCACCCATCACATACGACTTACCGTTTTCAAATGTAGCCCCAGACCATTTCTTGTCAGAAGAAAACGGGATTAAACGTGCGGG
>CAZYOQ010000008.1:1557-6546 GCA_964649145.1 uncultured Eggerthellaceae bacterium
GTTGAGCAACATCCAAAATACGCTTTTATAGCGTTTGCGGTCTCGTTCGGGTCGTCATCGCTTGCAGCAATCGAGGCAAATGCGCATCTTACCTCTTGCAAGCTTGCGTCTTCTACAGCCTCCACACTTGAAACAGCCATTCCACCAGTAGTTATCGTGCCAGTCTTATCTAGACAAAGAACATCTACGCGAGCCAAGGTCTCTATACAGTAAAGCTGTTGGACCAGCACTTTGTATTTTGCCAATCTAACTACTGCAACCGCTAAAACCGTAGAAGTAAGCAGTATCAGCCCTTCAGGGATCATCCCAACAAGCGCAGACACACTAGATAGCAAAGCAGAATCGTACTGCGTTCCAGAAAAGAAGAACTCGCGCGAAAACAAAATAATGCCAAGCGGGAAAATGATGAAGCTTACGAACTTGATGATCCCGTTTAAGCTGCGCATTATCTCAGAATTGATAGCCTTGTGTTCCTTGGCCTCGTTTGTGATCTTGGAAGCGTAATTGTCTGCCCCAACATGAATCACCTTTGCGTATATCTTGCCAGAGTTCACAAACGACCCGCTCATGAGCTCGTCGCCTTCTACTTTGTGAATCAGCTTGCTCTCGCCTGTAAGCAAGCTTTCGTTCACATCGCAAGTACCGCTTACAATTACGCAGTCAGACGGTATTTGGTCCCCCCTGCCAAGAACGATGATGTCATCGATTACTACCTGATCTAGCGGGATTTCCAACTCGTTCCCATCGCGAACAACATCGGCCTTGCTGCTAGCGATAACCGACAACGCATCAGTCGTCTTTTTTGATCGGATCTCTTGAATGATGCCTATGACCGTGTTGCAAATAATAATGATCATAAAAAGCATGTTCTTGAAAGAACCAGTAGTAGCAACAAAGATCGCAAGAATAAGGTTTATAGCGTTGAAAAGCGTGCAGATATTCTCGAGAACAATTTGCTTAACCGAGCGCGTTTTCACGCCCGCGTCAATATTGACATTGCCGTCATCTATACGCTTGCGTACCTGTGCACTTGTAAGCCCTTGAATGTCTGAGATTTCCATGATGGGTATTGTAAAACAATGGTGCGGGTGAAAGGACTTGAACCTTCACGGGGTTGCCCCCATACGGACCTGAACCGTACGCGTCTGCCAATTCCGCCACACCCGCATAAGATAGCAAAATCTAAGAAAAGCGCATTTGATAATAGCCGAATTACTTGTGGTTCGCAAGAGTGCGAAAAACGTGTTTGCGACATACACCCTGTTTTGAATCAAGTCGTTTACAATATTGCGACACCGAATGTTAGGAAATCAGCTATGACGAACAAAGACAGCGAAACCTTTCTCACACAAAAGAAAATGAGCGATGCCGCTAAGGCGAAATTGGCCGAAAAGCCCGAAACCTTCACCATGTTGACAGGAGATCGTCCAACTGGAAGACTTCACTTGGGTCATTACTTTGGAACCTTGCGCGAACGTGTGCGCCTGCAAAATGAAGGCGTCCACACAAATATTGTCATAGCCGATTATCAGGTGATCACCGATCGTGACACCACTGAACACATAGCCGACAACGTAAAGAATATGGTAATCGACTACCTTGCATGCGGAATAGATCCTACGCGTACCATGATATTTACGCATTCCTCTGTTCCTGCGCTCAATCAGCTGATGCTGCCATTTCTTTCTTTAGTAAGTGAACCTGAGCTTCTACGCAACCCCACCGTCAAAGCTGAAAAAGAGGCCTCCGGGCACGAGCTTACGGGGCTACTGCTCACTTACCCCGTGCACCAGGCCTGTGACATCTTGTTCTGCAAAGGCGATATCGTGCCTGTTGGCAAAGACCAGCTTCCTCACATCGAACAGACTCGCCAGATAGCTAGGCGCTTTAACAAGCGTTACGCTAAGGTGTTCCCTGAACCTGTGGGGCTTTTGACGGACGCTTCTGAAATACCAGGTCTTGACGGACGCAAGATGTCAAAAAGCTATGGAAACGCGATCTCGATTGGCGCGACAGAAGAAGAAACCGCAAAGCTTATAAAGAAGTCTCAAACCGACAGCGACCGCAATATCACTTTCGACCCCGAAAACCGTCCAGGCGTAAGCGCATTGCTTACAACGGCAGCATTAACAACAGGCCGTAGCGAGATCGAGATCGCGCAAGAAATTGGTATGGGAGGCTCTGGGCAGCTCAAGAAATACGTGACCGAATCTGTGAACAACTACCTTGCCCCCATCCGCGAAAAGCGCCGCACACTAGAGCAGGATCCAGCATATATCGAAGACATCCTTCATGAGGGCAACAAGCTTGCAAACAAGGTAGCAGAAACCACGTTAAACGAAGTGCGTGAAGCGATGGGAATGGTCTACTAGACCCTAAGCCTTCATTGACGCATCAGATATTGTCTTCTTGGTCCATCCGCATCAAAAAGACGTTATCGCGCATGCGCCCCGCCTCCTGGCGACTAATGCGACCCTCCTCAAACATCTTCTGTATTTGCTCAAGCTCGATTTGATAAGCCATGCGTTTGACGTCCTCGGCTTCATCAATGACCTTAAACGATGTAGTAACAGAACGATTTGACCGCTTGAGAAACGATATGCGCTGCTCGTAATTTAAGAGGAGCTTGGTGGCATTTTCGGTTTGAACCTCATCGTCTGGAACAAGATCTCTCAAAATATTCGCAACATATGAGGCCGTCTCGAGTTGCAACTGACGCATTTCATCTTGACGGTCTGTTTGAAGAGCCTCGGAAGAGAAAAACGCCTTAATACGATTCTTTAGTCGTATAAGCGCCAGCCTAATAACGGCATAACATCTGGTAATTAAGTTTCTGTCGTCGCGGTGTTTCGAGAAGCGCGCTAAGCGATCAAGCCTTGCTATGTACTCAAGCCCAAGTTCGCGAGACACCTTTCCTTCATCAATCATCTCTAGTGTGCGTTGCTGTTCCCATTCGTAAGTTTTTATGCGCAGCTCGAGTGTCGATTCGTCATCTGAATCGTGTTGCAGCTTGGTATCGTTGAGACGATCTTGATAGGCGCGAACAACTGCACTAACAGAGCGTCTAGTAGATGGAGTTTGTTGCGCAATTAATTCTTCGATGACTTTGCGAAGAACATCGCTTAACACCTCATAGTAATTTTCCCGTGCTTCAATCTCGCTTTTCTTGCGTTCCTTTCTAGGGCTAACAAGAGGCACGATATATGTGGCTACAAGCAAGGTGCACAAAATAACGCCACAACCAAGGAAGATGATAAGCGAACGCTGCGGAAACACTTCCCCTGTAGACATGAAAAACGGTATCGTAAAGAGGATGGAAAGGGTAATTGTGCCCTTAGAGCCGCAAAGTGTTGTGATCGAGGCATTTCTAAGAGCCTCTTTATTAAAACTCTCTTTTCTGCTCCGAACATGAACGTATTCCATCCCAATACACCAAATAAAACGAACGCCCAACAATATCACTGTAATAAGAAGGACATAGACAATAAGCATGACATTCGATACGTCTTCACTTCGCCATGAGTAATACATAGCGGTAGGAATCTGAGTTCCCAGCATCACGAAAACGAATCCATTGAGTGCAAAAGAAAGCACCTGCCACACACTGGAAGAAACGATGTTCATGTGCGCGACTTCTGGGCTTACAGTACGCGGCGAAATCACATTTACAAGTCCCGCAACAACCACTGCGATAATTCCGCTCACATGAATTGCGTTAGAGAACAAATACACCACAAACGGAATACATATCTCGAAAAGAACATGAAATGTAGTGCTATCAATTCCTAGATCGCGAATCTTGCGCAACGCGAAATTCGCAAGATACCCCAGAACAAAGCCAAAAATTAGCCCACCAAAAAATTCTTCGACAAAAACAGTACTGGCGTCGAATAAGGAAAACACACCAGTAGTTGCGGCACCAAGCGCAAACTGAAACGCAACGATACCGGAAGCGTCATTCAGTAAAAGCTCACCTCTAAGCATTCCCCATTGACGCTCGGGCAGGTGAACTTGTCGAGATAGCGATGTTACAGCAACGGCGTCGGTAGGTCCTAGTGCTGCGCCTAGTGCAATAGCTGCTGCAAGAGGTATAGCAGGAATTAAGGAATGCACGGCAAAACCAATAATAAGGGAGCTAACTATAACAAGGCCTATGGCCAAGGAAAGAATAGGAGCCTTGTTTCGCCAAAGTTGCGCTTTGTCGGCGTTTTTTGCCTCCAAGTATAGAAGTGGTGCAATAAACAAGACAAGAAATAGGTCAGGATCAAGGTTAACGTCTACCGCGTTTCCGGCAAAAATAGCGATGATGACGCCCATAGCAATCTGGATTAATGGAAGGGAGACTCTGGGAATTAGCTGGTTTAAGACAGCCGAAATCAAAACAGCTATCGCCAAAAACAGCACCAAGGTCAATGTTTCCAAGAATTACCCTCTTAAACAAACGTCATAAAGAATACAATTTCATGATAACAAACCCCAAACTCGGAGAAAGAAAATGGATATAAAGCTCATACAAGTAAAATCTGACGACGATATTAAGCAACTAGAAGGCTTTGCCGCACAAATCTGGATGGACTATTGGCCACCACTAATCGGTGAGGCTCAAACCCAATACATGATCAAAATGTTTCATAGCTTCGATGCTATGAAGCGCGACATAGAAGAAAAGTCTTATGAGTATTGGTTCGTGAAAGATAGCAATGACGAAGTTGTAGGGTATACCGGCGGGCATGTTGAAGCCGATACAAACCGTTACTTCATCTCAAAGGTTTACTTACTTGCAAGTGCTAGAGGCAAGCATTACGCCTCGCAAATCCTTCAATTCTATGAAGACCTTTGCACAGATCGCGGCCTAGAGGCTATGTATCTTACCGTTAACAAGCAAAACGAGCTTGGCATCCGTGCTTATTTAGGACGCGGGTTTAAAACCATTGAGGAAGTCGAAACAGATATTGGAAGCGGCTTCATCATGGACGACTACGTGATGGA
>CAZYOQ010000008.1:6646-56346 GCA_964649145.1 uncultured Eggerthellaceae bacterium
AGGAAGTCGAAACAGATATTGGAAGCGGCTTCATCATGGACGACTACGTGATGGAAAAAAGGTTTTAAGCCTTCCAAGCCTTAACCATATATCCCGTATCACCGGAGGGCTTAAGCTAGGTCATACAAAAAGGTTTTAAGCCTTCCAGACCTTTAATCGCTTAGCGAAGCGCGAATGGATTTGGCAATACCTTCACCGTCAAGAGCCATATCGCGAAGAAGCAGCTTGCTATTGCCCTGCATAACAAACGTGTCGTCAATTCCAAGAATAAGACTGCGTACGTGAAGATTCATGCGCGAAAGCTCTTCGAGCACACCTTCCCCTGCCCCTCCTGAAATAGTGCCCTCTTCTACGGTGACCAGAAGGCGAGCCTGAGCCGCTTTGCGTATAGCATCAAGGTCTAAGGGCTTTATCCAGGTCATATCTACCACCTGGCACTCTATCCCCTCATCCGACAAGATATCTGCAGCCTCAAGAGCACTTGAAGTCATTCGCCCAAAGGCAAGAATGGCTACATCCCTACCTTCTCGTATGGTCTCAGACTTCCCTATTTCTAGCATCTTCGGCTCAAGGTCGTCAGTTGAAGCTTCCACCTGAGAGGAACCTCGCGGGTAGCGAATTGCTACAGGGCCTTCCATCTTGATAGCCGTATGCAGGGCATCTGATAGCTTCTGACCCCCAGACGGCGCTAGCACAGACATGTTAGGAATCATACGAAGGTAGGCTATGTCGAATTGCCCATGGTGTGTAGGTCCGTCATCGCCTACAAGGCCGGCGCGATCAAGTGCGAATATAACATGATGTTTGGGCAGCGCCACGTCAACGATTATTTGGTCGATTGCGCGCTGGAGGAATGTAGAGTAGATCGCAACAACAGGAATTTTGCCACCAGCGGCTAAGCCAGATGCCATAGCCACCGCCTGTTCTTCAGCAATACCGACATCTATAAAGCGATCCGGGAAAAGCTTCCTGAAGAGTTTTAGACCTGTCCCGCCTTCCATGGCGGCCGTGATGGCAACAATATCATCGTTTTCCTTCGCTTCCGCAATTATTCGCTCGCCAAAGACTTGTGTGGGCGTCCTTCCTGCAGCAGAGCCTTTTGATTCGCCAGTGTCTGGGTCAAAAGGTCCTATCCCGTGGAACCGCTCGGCATCAGCTTCTGCAGGAGCATACCCAGCGCCTTTCTTGGTAACAGCGTGAACTAACACAGGTCCATCAAATTCTGAGACAAGCTTGAACATATCGCGAAGAGAGGCAATGTCATGCCCGTCGACAGGTGGTGTACATACTATGCCTAAGTGTTCGTAAATCATCGATTGAGGGATGATCATCTGCTTCATAGATTCCTTGGCGCGCTTACCAAACTCAACGAAAGCATTGCTTGCTCTCCCGCCGTTTTCCATGCGTGCCTGAAGCGTTTCCCTGGCATTTCGATATTGCGTAGTCGCTCGGATATTGCCAAAATGCTTCATCAACGCACCGACGTTTCGAGAGATCGACATCTCATTATCGTTCAGCACGATAACAATCGGAAGTTCTTGCGAACCGATATAGTTCAAGGCCTCAAATGCCATGCCACCTGCTATAGCGGCATCCCCAATAATTACGGCTATTTTCTCATCGCTACCGTTGATACGCTTTGCTTTTGCAAGCCCAGATGCAACAGAAAGCGAATCGGATGCGTGCCCTGAAGGGTGAGTATCATAAATGCTTTCAGAAGGACGCGGAAAACCTGAGATACCGCCATAAGAGCGAAGAGTATCAAATACGCTTGCTCGACCAGTAACAAGCTTGTGAGCATATGCCTGGTGTCCTACGTCGAAAAGAATTTTGTCTTTTGGGGCGTCAAATACGCTGTGTAGAGCCAATATTATCTCTACTGCGCCAAGCGAGGATGCAACATGCCCGCCTGTTTTAGATGTGGTCTGTATGATTTTCTCGCGAATCTCGGCAGCTAAAAGTTCAAGATCAGAATCTGATAAACCTTTAAGATCGGCCGGTGAATTCACCGAATCAAGTATGTTGTGTTTTGAAGCCATGAAACCTTAGCCTAACCTAGACCTCTTCGACGGGCTCGGCCTGAATTTCATTAGGCGTCTTAGCTTCAGCATCTTCACCAGATGCAAGGTTCTCGCTAGCTGGCTGGGTAGTATGTACCTCTTTAGCGCCTTCGCTCGCCTCTGCACCTTTTAGGGCTGACTGGGTCTGCGCCTCGTCGCCTACCTCGGCTTCAGCAGCCTTGACGTCAAGCTCGCTAGCATCGCATGCGGCGATTCCAAGCTTTACGGCCTCTTCGTAGAGAGTCAAGGCATCATCAAGAGCGATATCATCCCTAGAAACCTGGTCTACTATCTCTTCTAGGCGCTGCTTAATTTCGTCAAAACCTGTTTGTGTCTCACTCACTTGAAGGCTCGCCTTCCATCTTGCGCGCAATATTTCCTAGCATTCCGTTTATGAACTTCGGAGAATCGTCATCGCCGCCGAAGTCCTTTGCCATCTCCACTGCCTCATTAATGGAAACGGAAATGGGAACCATGTCCACGAAAAGCATCTCATATAATGCAATTCTAAGAATAGCTAAATCCATGATTGGCATGCGCTCGATAGTCCAATTTCTAGAGCTTTCCGATAGCTCTTTGTCTAGCTGGTCGATATTGTCTTCAATACCTTTCACCAAAGAATAGGTATAGTCACAAACAGAACCATCCAAACACGAGATATCTCCGCATTCCAATAATGCAATAGCCGACCTGCCGCGTACCTGACCGGTATAGAGAATCTGCGCGGCCATGCGTCTAGCAGCTGTACGTTCATGTTGTCGCGACATATGTTTTGCCTGTAAATCTAGTTTGCCTGATCAAACGAAATGCTGTCGATATAGATATCTATATTGCCGACCTCGACACCAACCTGCACGAGCAGAGCCTCGGCTATGGCAGACCTCAAGTTCGCAGCTAGTTCTGTTAGAGAATATCCGTATTTCGCAACAAGGTGCAGCGTCAAATCAAGCTTTCCTGCCTCGTTAAACTTTGTCGTGATTCCAGAAGTTGACGGACGCTTAGCAAGACGTGAGAAAAAGCCCCCAGCAGGCGTTCCGATTGAAGAAATACCCTCTTGGCCGTTGGCCGTGATAGAGATGATCGTGTCGACAACTCCAGGAGCAAGCGACATGTTCGTCGATTGGCTTGTTTCGGTCATAACAAATCACCCATCTCAGTCTCGATGAAATCGGTAGTGGCCAGACCGTCGATGAAGGTCTGGTTTTCAAGGACGCGTTTATGGAATGGGATCGTTGTAGCGATTCCTTCAATCTCGAATTCCGACAAAGCGCGTTTGGCACGCTGGATAGCTTCTGTGCGGTCTTGCCCGTGACAAATAAGCTTTGCAACAAGCGAGTCGTAGAACGGGGATATTTTCGATCCTTCTTGAAGATAAGTCTCAACGCGAACACCAGGACCTCCTGGCAGCCTTAACTTCGTAATCGTGCCCGGGCAGGGACGAAAGCCGCATCCGGGGTCTTCTGCATTAATACGCATTTCAATAGCATGACCGATAGGCCTGAAGGGCACACGGTCAGCCGCACTAATAGGCATACCTGCTGCGATGCGAATTTGTTCCTTGATGATATCGGTGTCGGTAATCATTTCGGTGACAGGGTGTTCAACCTGCACTCGAGTGTTCATTTCCATAAAATAGAAGTTGCCACCTTCGTCAAGCAAAAATTCCACAGTTCCGGCGTTTCGATAATCAACCGCGCGCATAGCCTTCACAGCGGCAACCCCCATTGCGCGACGAAGTTCGTCTGTAAGTGCAGGGGAAGGCGCCTCTTCAAGCAGCTTCTGGTGCCTGCGCTGAATGGAACAGTCGCGTTCACAAAGCGATATAAAGTTGCCGAAATCATCGGCTAGCACCTGTACTTCCACATGCCTTGGACGTAATACTAGCTTCTCAAGATAACAGCCGCCGTTTCCGAATGCAGCCTGAGCTTCAGCACTTGCCGCCTTGAACTGCGACTCGAGTTCGGCCGGGTCGTGAACCTCGCGCATACCCTTGCCACCACCACCAGCTGTGGCCTTAATCAAAACCGGGTAGCCAACTTTATCGGCAAATTTACGAGCATCTTCCACAGTCTCGCAAACGCCATCCGACCCAGGTACTGTTGGGACTTGGCAAGACATCATGGTCTCGCGCGCAGATGCTTTGTCGCCCATGCGCTCGATGCATTCAGCTGAAGGGCCTATGAAGACAATGTCGTTATCAACGCAGGCGCGAGCAAAATCGGCGTTTTCGGCCAAAAAACCATACCCTGGGTGGATAGCCTTAGCGTCGGTGTTTTTCGCGGCCGCAATTATATTCGGGATAAGTAGATAGCTTTGGTTAGAAGGTGCAGGCCCAATGCATACGGCCTCGTCAGCATAGCGCACAGGGTAAGTATTGGCATCTTCTGTAGAATAGACGGCAACAGTTTTGATACCAAGCTCTTTGGCCGCGCGCATCACGCGCAAGGCGACCTCACCCCTATTTGCGACTAGTATTTTGTCAAACATCTAAACCTCTTCTGGAACGGTAGGTACGGTTTCATGAGGCTCAATATAGAAAAGCACGGTTCCGAATTCCACAGGCGTGGCATCTTCTAGACACACCTCGCGAACGGTACCCATCTCCTCTGCCGTGATTTCATTCATGAGCTTCATGGCTTCAACTATGCAAAGGGTCTCGCCGGCGGCTACTTCATCGCCAACTTTAACAAATGGGGGTTCTCCTGGAGCCGGAGCCTCATAATATGTACCAACCATCGGAGCGACAACTGGACACCAAGTAACTGGGCGATCGTTGGACTCAGACTGCGCACCCGAAGCTTCAGATGTAGCAGCGCTCTGAGCAGGACTTGCTTGCGCGACAGGAGCTGCAGCCGCCGCTGGAGCAACAGCGCCTTCTGGAAGCTGACCTGGCATACGAATGGCTACGCGCACGCCCTCTTCTTCGACAACTATCTCGCCAACGCCGCTTTCCTCTGCAACCTTTACAAGCTCGCGAATTTGATTGATATCCACGTAATCCTCCTCTTTAATACCGCTGGATTCTTGCTCCAGCATGAAGTCGACCTTCTCGGAAGTTCTATGCTTAGAAAGATATGTTCTTGCCTCGTTCGGGAAGAGCGCGTACATAAGCACATCTTCTTCGCTTCTAGCAAGGTCTCCGATTTCTTCAGCAAGTTCATCGTATGTCTGAGTGACAAGCGAGCCAGGGGCAATGCTAGGATCGAGTATCTCGCTTGGCGAGCACACCTTCTCGACAATCGATTTGTCCATGCGCCCCGGAGCCTTTCCGTAATAGCCGCAGATATAGTCCTTCATCTCCTTGGAGATAACAGACCACCTCTTGCCAGTAATCACGTTGAAGACGGCTTGAGTGCCCACGATTTGCGAAAGCGGAGTCACAAGCGGCGGGTAGCCTACTTCGGCGCGAACCTTCGGAATTTCGGCCATAACCTCTGGCAGACGATCGGATGCTTTTTGCACCTCTAGCTGGCTTACAAGGTTCGACATCATACCGCCAGGTACCTGGTGCGAATAAACTTTCATATGAGTAAGCGAGCTGACGCCGCGCTTGTAGTGACCTCGCTTGCGAACTTCTTCCCAGTATTCTGCAATCTCGAATAGCAAGTCGAGGTCAAGCCCTGTGTCAAAACGGCTCTCTTGGAAGGCCGCGACAATCATCTCAACTGCTGGATGTGAATTGCCGAAAGCAAGAGGAGCATGAGCAGTGTCGGCAATGGAGGCTCCTGCCTCTGCCGCTTTGATAATGTTTGCAGGCGCCATGCCGCCGACATAGTGACAATGGATGTGAACAGGCAGGCCTATCTCGGCATTGAAGGCCTTCACCATACGTTCCGTGCGGTAAGGCGTAAGCATGCCAGCCATATCCTTGATGGCGATGGAGTCAGCGCCAAGCTCTTTTAGCTGCTGGCCATACTCCAAGAAGCTATCAAGGGTGTGAACAGGAGAAATCGTGTATGAGATAGCGCCTTCAAAGTGAGCACCACACCCTTTTATTGCCTCTGCGTTGTCTACGATATTGCGGATATCGTTCAGCGCGTCAAAAACACGGAAGACCTCTATGCCGTTTCTGTGGGCGGCCTCGATAAAGTGGAAGACGATGTCGCGTGAATAGTGCTTATAACCTACAAGGTTCTGGCCACGAGAGAGCATCGCAAGAGGCGTATTTGGCGTGTTAGCCTTAATAGAACGTAGGCGCTCCCAAGGGTTCTCGTCCAGAAAGCGCAAACACGAGTCAAAAGTTGCGCCACCCCAAGCCTCTATGGCCCAATAGCCCACCTTATCCATTTTCGGAAGAATCGGTAACATGTCTCCCAGCTGCATACGGGTGGCCCAAAGACTTTGCTGGCCATCGCGTATGGTGGTATCCATGATATGCAGTCTTGACACTTAGAAACCTCCTAATTTAACCTGTAAGACGGCGAGCGCGTATGGTCTACGGCTCGTCGCGCCGCACATTCGAGCTAATTTTTGCGAAATAATTATCGCAAAAATGGATCTCTCATGTGCTTTGGCTTATCTTGTAATCTCGCCTACGACCATACGCGCTCGCCGTCTTAGCGAAATCACTAGTATTGCGCCAAATTTCAACCAACAAGTCTTTATACCCTCTTTACGAAGCGCCCATCACGGGTGTCAATCTGAAGGACGTCACCTATCTCGATGAAAGTAGGAACTTGGATGGTAACGCCGGTCTGCAGTGTTGCAGGCTTAGTGGTGCTTTGTACGGTATCACCCTTAAAACCTGGGTCTGTCTCTGTGACCTCAAGTTCGACAAACATCTGCGGTTCGATAGAAATGAGCTCGTCTCCTGCATACAGAAGAGAAGCCTCATCGTTTTCCTTTAGCCACTGAGCAGCATCGCCTACAACATCGGCAGCAATGGCTTGTTGCTCATAGGTATCGTTATCCATAAAGTAATAATCTTCACCGTCGTTATAGAGATACTGAAGCTTCGATGTCTCCATACGAACCGAGTCAAACTTGGTGCCGGAATTAAAGGTGTAGTCAACAACGCGACCCGTTTTCACATCTTTTAGCTTCGTGCGAACAAATGCGCCACCCTTACCAGGTTTCACATGTTGAAACTCGACGATGGTGCACATCTTGCCATTATTGATAATGCACATTCCGTTGCGAAAGTCGGCTGTTGAGACTGTTGCCATTTGGTATCTCCTTAATTGGATAATATTTCGAAAATGCTAACATGGATGTTTGCGAATTATAAATTATAGGAGAAATAGCCCTTGTTCTCAATGTTTGACATAATTCACAATTCCTCGGAAAAATCATTCAATCGAGGGGCTAGCATTGCAGAATCAGACGAGAACATTTTCCTTCGTGCGTTTGCCGCAGGCAAGCAAAGATGCGAGATTTCTGGCAATGTCAGGTCTTCGTCGGGCATCGCAGACCACTTTCGCACCTACATTGTTACAGATTCAAAGATGCAGTCTATTATTGACTTTGAGTGCACATGTCCTGCAGCTAGAAAATATGCAGGCATGTGCAAACACTGCGTCGCGCTCGCGCTTATTTTCAAAGAAAACCCTTCCACGTTCAAAGGGTTTTCCGAACTCGATAAAGTTCACACTTCCTTTTCGCTAAAAGAGTTCATATCGAAATCACCAAAAAGATCGGATTTAAGACTAGAAGAGGCCAGTGTACATCTCACTCCCAAGCTAATACACAGCTTTGGAGAATGGACGCTTCGCCTAGATATACAAGCCAATAATTTCAAATACGTAATATCTGACATCTTCAAGTTCGCTATAGCCGTAAACGACCAAGCCTATTTCTCGTACGGCAAAAAGCTTGGGTTTGTGCACAGCCTCGAAAGCTTTGATGAAACCTCAAGGAAGGTCGCCTCAATAGTTGCAGAATTAGTGAAGGCGGGCGCAAACCCCAGACGCGACCTTCATCTGCTAGACAATGAAGTCGTAGAACTTCTGGATTCTCTGGGCACAAGCTCTTTAATGTTTGTCACCGATCCCTCAGGCGAGAAATTTGAAAGTATCTCGATTGTGGATGCTAACCCGCAAATCACACTTCGAATAGTAGAGCTAGATAACAGCGTTTTTGAGATGGTGCGCGACGATCAGATGATTGTGGCATCCGCCCCCGATCACTCATACGTCTTCTTAGAAGAGACGGCATATAAGTGCACAAGTAAGTTCAACAGGTGCGCGACTTTCTTAAAAGAAGTCTATTGTTCTCAACGCGACGATTCCATACTTTTGGCAAAAGAAGATGCTGCCGACTTCTGTGCAAACGTCTTGCCAATGCTTGAGGAATCTGTGAGAGTGGCACTACCTCTATCGCTCGAAGAGATCAGACCAAAAAAGGCTAATTTCAAATTCTATTTAGACAAGTTGGGCCGCGGAAAATCTGAGCGAATAGAGTGCCGACTAACAGTCGACTACGGACAAGGAGAAGCCGAGCTTTTATCCCCTACCCCAAAACTTAGTTATGAAGAAGGCGCGCCATCTAGCAAAGAAGGCGAAATTAAGCGCTATAAGGACGAGGCTGAAGAAGAGGCAGCGTGTGCGCTTGTCTTCGATTATTTCGACGTGACGATGCAGATTCACCTTATAAACGAATACGCTGTAGGTGAACTTCTATACACAGGATTAGCCAGGTTTAGGCAGGTCGGGACAATTTATACCACCCCTTCATTTGATCGACTCATAAATGACAAAAAAGCAAATGTTCAAATAGGGCTTTCGCTTTCGGGAAACCTCATAGACATGGATGTCCATGCAACAGACCTATCCACTGAAGAGCTTTCCGCTCTCTTGAACTCATACAGAAAAAAGAAGAAATATCATAGGCTAAAAGACGGGTCTATCGCCTCCATTGATGCCATGGATTTGAAATATCTCGATCGAATGGCCAACGATTTGGGACTTAATCCAAAAGATCTTGCTCAAGGCAAAATCGAGCTCCCAACTTATGCAGCTTTCGTGCTTGACCGCCATTATTCACATGTTTATCGCGATAAATCTTTCCAAGACTATGTGGATAAGTTCGAAAATGAATCGCTGTATGAAATTGACCCGCCTAAGAAGCTGAAGGCACATCTTAGACCCTATCAACTTGAAGGATTGCGATGGTTCGCAAAGCTTTCCTCTATAGGCTTTGGCGGAATACTTGCTGATGAAATGGGTCTAGGAAAAACCTTGGAGGCTATCTCATATCTGCTTCTTCTGAAAGAAGAGCTGAATATGCCCTCACTTGTTATTTGCCCGGCATCGCTTGTCTATAACTGGATAGAGGAGGTATCTCACTTCGCTCCATCCCTTAAATGTGTAGCAATAGACGGCTCAAAAACACAACGAATGCAAAAGCGCATGCAAAATAAGGTCGATTTGATGATAGCCTCCTACGATACCGTGCGCATGGATGCAGAAAACTTCGCTGAAATCGAATTTGCTAGCGTCATTCTTGACGAAGCACAATTCATAAAAAACCACACCACAAAAACTACGCGCGCAGTAAAACGATTAAATGCCCGGCACCGTTTTGCCCTTACGGGCACTCCGATAGAAAACAGGCTCTCTGAGATATGGTCGATATTCGACTTTTTGATGCCTGGTTTCCTCGGAACATATGCGCAGTTCCGAACCCGATTTGAAGCGAACATCCTTGGAGGCGATGAAGAAACTGTCTCGCATTTCCAAGCCTTGGTTGAGCCCTTCATTCTAAGAAGGCTTAAAACCGATGTCTTGAAAGACCTTCCGGAAAAGCAGGAAAGCATTGTATTAGTTGCACTTGAAGGCGAACAGCGCAAGCTATACGACGCCTATGAACAAAGCCTTAGAGCCAATTTGGTTCAACAGCGCAAAGATTCCAAAATGGTAAATATTGGGCGCATGAAATCCTCGCATAGCCTTAAGGTAGACGTCTTAGCAGAATTGATGCGTCTTCGCGAGGTGGCTCTAGAGCCCTCACTTGTATATTCGAACTACGATAGCGGCTCTTCAAAAACGGAGGCTGTAATAGAGCTTATTGATGAGACGATTCGTTCTGGTAAAAAAGCTTTGGTATTCTCCCAGTTCACTTCCTATCTTGATATCTTGAAAAGACGCCTTGAAAAGGAAAACATGGCATACTACGAGATAACAGGTTCCACTTCCAAGCGCTCGCGCATCGAACTCGTGAATAAGTTCAACGAAAATGATGTGCCGCTATTCTTAATCTCGCTTAAAGCGGGAGGCACAGGGCTTAACCTTATTGGCGCATCTGTCGTGATACACGCAGACCCTTGGTGGAATGCATCAGCCATTAACCAGGCCACAGACCGAGCGCATCGCATAGGCCAAACCGACATGGTAAGTGTTTACAAAGTAATCGCGAAAAACACGATAGAAGAGCGCATACTAAAGCTTCAAGAAAAGAAATCGCAGCTCTCCGATAGCGTTATTGTTAAAAACTCGCTTGACTCGCTTTCATCTCTCACTCGCGAAGAACTTGAGAGCCTCCTTTATGATTAGCGCGCTTATGGGCATGATTTACGGATGGCTTTTTGGGCGGCGTTGTAAGCGAGATTGATGGTCGGATCTGTTGGTATCTTTACGTGCGGACTTGTGAGCGGCGTTGTGAGAGGGCTTGTTAGCAGGATTAATTATCTCGAAGTCGAGGCGTGAGCGCATAGTATCGGCAGCGACTAGCTTTACTTTTACAGACATCCCAAGACGAAAGCGCACATCTGTATCTTTTCCGCGGAGCTCACATGCGGCTGCGTTATAAGCGAAGTATTCATTTCCAAGTGACCTGACTGGCACCAAACCTTCTACGCAATTTTGCAGACGAACATATAGCCCATAGGTCACAACACCTGAAACCACTGCATCGAAAACCTCTCCTACCTTAGAGGCCATATACTCAACCATCTTCTGTTTTTGAGAATCGAAAGATGCAGCTTCAGCATTTCGCTCCATCAAAGATGAATGTTCACAAAGGAAGGGAAGAGCGGCAATTTGACCTTTTATGCCTGGCTGCTTAAAGCCTATCGCGCTTTTAAGCATCCGGTGAACAATTAGGTCGGGGTATCTTCTAATAGGACTTGTGAAATGGCAATATGCCGAAAGACCAAGCCCATAGTGGCCTTCGTTTTGAGGCGAATAGTCTGCTCGCATCATTGCGCGCAATAGCATCATGGTTACAAGCTGCTCTTCGGCTCGACCTTCAACGCTATCCAAAATACGCGATATCGTATGCGGGTTTCCTGTCGTAAGTTCGGCTGTCATATCGGATGTAAACCATTTGAATTCCTGAAATACTGGCACAAGTGCGCTTAAAGCATCCGATGAAGGACGCTCGTGGTTGCGATAGGCGCAAGGGATTTCGCGATCGTACAAGTATGTAGCAACAGCTTCATTGGCAAGTATCATTGCCTCTTCCACAAGCTTTGTCGCGTCTGTCTTCTTACGAACCTTAATCTCTTCGACCATGCCGTCCGTGTCAAGCAAGACCTTGGCTTCCTCGACCTTAAAATCGATCCCTCCAAGAGCCTTTCGCTTACACTCGCGCTGTTTAGCAATGCGTGAAAGCAGACGAAGCTTGTCTGAAACATCATCTGACTTATCAGAATCTATCATTTCTTGAGCCTGATCGTAGTTCAGACGCAAATCAGAACGCATGATCGCGGGATAAAAATCGCATTCAAGCAAGTTTCCAAGTTCGTCCACATACAAGTCGCAGGTCACGCAAAGACGATCCTTCTCGGGGCACAAAGAACAAAGCTCTTCAGAAAGTTTTGGCGGAAGCATCGGAATGACCCTGTCAGCTAAATATGTGCTTGTAGCCCTTTTTCTAGCCTCGAGATCGACCTCATCTGACCAGCTAACATAGGAAGAGACATCGGCAATATGCACGCCAAGTCTAAATTCGCCGCTCGCCACTTCCTCGATACTTAAAGCATCATCGAAATCCTTTGCGTCTTGAGGGTCTATTGTGAATGTGAACCTGTCTCGAATATCGCGATAGCCCTTATCCAGGGCACCTTGTATGTCAAGCTCTTTTGAATCTGCACATGTAAGCACCTCGTCTGGAAAAGAAGAAGGCAAGTTATACCTTGCCATAATCTTTTCTGTTTGAACCTGAAGCGATTCCATCTCTCCTAAGACCTCGATTATCTTTCCCGTAGCGGCATTTTGCCGCGTAGGGTATTCGAGTATCTGAACGCGCACCATCGAACCTTCAGGGATATTTGGCGAATCGGAAATTCGCGTGAATATGTCGTGTTTCAAACGAGGGTCATCGGGAATGACTACCCCAAATGGGCCTGCCACTTCATAGCGGCCAATAAGTTCGCTATGGCGCCTCTCTATGATGCGAACGATTCTGCCTTCAAGATTCTTAGACCCTCTAGCAGAAGCAGAGGCCGTATACCCGCGTTTTTCCTTTTTTGAACCCGCGTGAACGTTTGTTGAAATCTCTACGATATCGCCATCCATAGCGTCTCGGCATTTAGATGCAGGAATAAAGAATTCCTCGTCCTTAGTGCGGACGAACCCGAAACTTCGGCTTGTCGCTTGAAAAGTTCCCTGAAGATAGGATTTAGGCTTGCTCCTCGTGGAGTGCTTTTTCGACTTGGATTTTCGTTTTGCCATGATAAGCCATTATTCAGAGATCTTCGAATTCGCAGTATCTAAAGCCACATCAAGAAATACGCTCGATTTACTCTTCCCGGAAACCTCAATATCAGGAACTATTCCAACGCCGTCGATCTGCTGGCCTAAAGGCGTAAGATAGTAGGCCGCCGTATATTTTATAGCCCCGCCGAAAGAAAGTTCGCGCGTGACTTGGACAGAGCCCTTTCCTGTTGTTGTTTGCCCAACGATAGTCGCACGCTGGTTATCCTGCAGAGCTGCGGCCAAAACTTCAGCAGAACCTGAAGTGTATTTGTTTGTCATAACCACAAGTGGAAGCGTAGTCTCAGTAACACCTGTTGCAGATCGTGTATTCGTTGTATCAACCGTCTCGATACCTACTAGCACTCCGCTAGATACAAACAGGCTTGCAATATCTAGCGCCTGAGTCAGGTATCCGCCAGGGTTATCGGTAATATCTAAGACGAACGCTTTAGCGCCCCTATCATTCAGCTTTTCTATGGCGTTCTTCACAAGTTCGGCAGAATTACCAGTTATCTGGCGCAGCTTTATGTAGCCAACATCGCCGCGCATACGGGCTGTAACGTTTTGTGCGCTTACCTCTTTGCATTCAAGTGTCACTGTAAATTCATCGCCCGTTGTGGCATCTAAGCTTATAGGACGCATCCATGTGATAACAACGTCTTCGTTAGCATGTGTAGCTATTGCCCCTATTGCTTCAGAGGCAGACCAAACATGGGACGAGTCGCCATCAATCGCAGAGACAAAATCGCCTTGCTCGACCCCTTCGGCCTGAGCCTGCGAGCCTTCTAGTACATCAGTTACATATGCTCTTCCCTGATATTCCCCAAACAAGACGCCAATTCCCGAGAAATTGAAACTTGAGCTGTCTTCAAGATAAGTTTCATAGCGTTCCTTAGTGAGATATTGTGCATAAGGATCCCCCGTGGAATCTAGAAGCTGGGTGAGAAGATCGCTTGTAGTGCTGTCTAGATCGATCTCGTCGAAACTGTAGGTAGAAAGAAGCTCTTCCACCTCGTTTATTCTTGCAGAAAGCGAATTGGTGGAAGACACAGAAGTAGAACCTGTAGTAGAGGCAGGATCAGCAGAATCAACAGAAAGCCCTATAGCTTGCATGAAAGAAGCGTTTCCTCGAAGCAAAAACCCACACAGAAACACTGCCACGATTACTAGAAAAGCTACAAGAACACGCACGATGCGCATGTTCTGAACATGCTGCTTTCCCTTGGCAGCATCTTTTTTGTACTTCGCGATATTGCCTCTAGCCTTGCTGTTTTCCATCCTCAACCTGCGCTTGAGTAAAACAGGGCGCCAAAAGAAATTGACGCCCAATATCCCAGGATAACCCTTAGACCTTCAGGTATCGCCTCATTGCGATAGCAGAACCGATAAGACCTATTACTATGCCAGCGACTATCAGCGAAATGTATATGAACAGATACCAATGGCCGCTAACCGTGAAATCGAGGAAGCGAATAGATGCTTGCAGCTTAGGTATGGCAAACATGCGCAGAAGCTGCAATACCCCAACAGCAAGTAATCCTCCGATCAAGGAATCTACGGCGCCCTCCATGAGGAACGGTCCACGAATAAAGGCGTTAGAAGCACCCACCAACCTCATGATCGCAATTTCTTTGCGGCGAGCAAGAATCGCAAGACGGATAGTATTGTTGATGAATACAAGCGCTATGAAAATTAGCAGCACAATCAGAGCAAGGCCAATATATCTTACAGATTTTGTAAGCTTGAAAAGCTTTTCAACAGTACCTTGCCCGTATTTGATGGAATCGCCCGGGTTGCTTGAATCCTCACAGATCTTCACAAAAGTTTCATTGTTTTCGATTGTATCTGCTACATCAGATACGACTTGCGGATCGGAAAGTTCCACATCAATAGATGCAGGGAGCGGGTTGGTTCCATCAAGTTGTTCGATGATGTCAGGGTTGCTGGTCATCGAGTTCTTGAAGTTCTCTAGCGCTTGATCCTTGTCGGTAAAAGACACAGTCGATACTCCGTCAATGCCTTTGATGAGCTCCATCATAGAGTCAATGTCTTCCTGCTGCGCGTCGTCGTTGACGTAGCAGGTAATTGTGACCTCGCTTTCGACAGAACTCATAAGGTTATTGAGCATCACACCTGCAACAAAGAAAACCCCGATAACGAGAAGCGAAAGGAATATTGTGATAATAGAGCCTAGCGCTGTTGATAGGTTGCGAGTGAAGCCTTGCAGTGATTCTTTGAAGAAATAGCCAATACTAGACATCGAAGCCGTACACCCCCCTGTCTTGGTCGCGAGTGAGACGTCCACGATCCAGCGCAACAACGCGCCTTCTCATGTTGTCAACCATATCGCGATCGTGAGTTGCCACAAGAACAGTGGTGCCGGTTCTGTTGATGCGCTCAAGCAGATCCATGATGCCACGCGAGGTTTGCGGGTCGAGGTTTCCAGTAGGCTCGTCACAGATAAGCAGCGGAGGCCTGTTGACAATTGCACGCGCAATAGAAACACGCTGCTGTTCGCCACCTGAAAGTTGGTCTGGAAGCTTCTTGAACTTATCCTGAAGGCCTACAAGGCGAAGAACCTCTGGAACCTGCGTTTTCACAACATGCTTGGACTTACCGATAACTTCAAGCGCAAACGCAACGTTTTCGAAGACGGTCTTGTTTGGCAGAAGCTTGAAGTCCTGAAAGACGCATCCGATATTTCGCCTAAGGTAAGGCACGCGCCAATTTCGCATCGTTGAGAGATCCTCGTTGGCAATGTAGATGTGTCCGGATGTCGGCTTGATCTCACGCGTGAGAAGCTTGATGAACGTCGATTTGCCAGAGCCTGAATGCCCAACCAAAAAGAGGAATTCGCCAGCATAGATCTGAAGCGTGATATCAGATAGAGCCGGTTTGTTCGGCTGGGCGGGATAAACCTTCGTGACATTGTCGAAGGTGATAACCGGTGTTCCTGTTTGGGCTTGAGCTTGCTCGACATCCAGCTCTGGGAGTACGCCTGAAAGCTGGGAAGTGAGGTCGGCAACGCTTTGACCTTGGGTTTGCTGAGCATGTTGGGGAACCTGGGCCGGCTGTGTGACAACAGGCTGTTGGTAGACTTGCTGGTTAGAAGGTATACCTTGCTGCACGTTTCCGGTATTCTGGCCAGGCGAACCCGTGTTCACAACGGGATAACCCCCCTGGTTGTAGTCTTGCGTCACAGTAATTGCTCCGTTCATATAGTGTTGTACTGAGACATAAGCGCCTTTATTTTATCAATAAATGCGCATTTAACAAATCTCCAGTGCTTTATCCATAATTGCATCGCAATTCAAACCAAAAGTGCGCATAAGATCATTGAATTCGCCAGAGTGACCGAAGGTGTCGACCATGCCTACCTTGCGCATCTGCACAGGATAGTTTTCTGCTAAAAGCGAAGCCACTGCATCGCCTAGACCACCGAATATGGAATGTTCTTCAGCGGTAATCACTCTGCCTGTTTTCTTGGCAGAACCTAGCAAGGTTTTCGCATCTAGCGGCTTTATGCTAAACGCATCTATTACCTCGGCCGATATTCCCTTTTCTTCAAGCGCTTTAGCGGCAAGTAGCGCCTCGTTTACTTCCACACCGCAAGCCACGATGGTCACATCTTCACCTTCACGAAGGATGTAGGCCTTGCCAATCTGAGGTTCGCAATCTTTTGCATAGACGCTAGGCACGGATGCCCTACCCATACGGATATACACAGGCCCTGGGGTATTTGCCGCCAATTTAAGCGCCCCTTTAGCGGAATTGAAATCGGCTGGAACCAAGACTCGCATTCCAGGAAGCGCACGCATAAGCGCAATATCTTCTAGCATTTGGTGGCTTCCACCATCAGGGCCTACCGATATGCCTGCGTGCGTTGGAGCAATCTTTACGTTAAGGTTCGAATAGCAAACAGTGTTTCTGATCTGATCATAGGCGCGACCCGTACCAAACACAGCAAATGATCCAGTAAACGCTATATTTCCTGCAAGCGAGAGCCCAGCAGCAACATCAACCATGTTCTGTTCGGCTATGCCTACATTAAACGCACGTTTCGCGGTTTCACCGTTGTGCTCTGCAAATTTCTTAATAGTTGTCGACCCCATAAGATCCGCATCAACTGCCACAACTGGCAAGCCCGCCTCGTATAACTCGATGAGGGTTTCACCATAAGCTGCCCTTGTAGCCTTCTTCTGGGAGAATTCTGCTTCGCTAGCCAATTTCATTAGCAGCCTCCTCTCACGCAACCGAGTTCCTCCAAGGCTTGTTCGGCTTCATCGACACTTGGAGCCTTGCCATGCCAGCCGCACTGGCCTTCCATGAAAGAGACGCCCTTGCCCTTGACGGTTTTAGCCATAACGGCGTGAGGAACATCCGGGTTCGCACTTTTGAGCCCGTTTAGAGTCTTGACGATTGCAGGTATGTCGTGACCGTCAACATGGCATACCTCCCAACCAAAGGCCTCAAACTTCTTGCCAATACAGGCCGGGTCACAAACCTTGCCTGTAGGGCCGTCTATTTGCAAGCCGTTACGGTCGACTATAGCGATAAGGTTTCCAAGCTTTTGGTGCGCGGCAAACATGCAAGCCTCCCAAACCTGGCCTTCCTCGCATTCACCGTCTCCAAGTACGGTAAAGACATGTGCTGGGTTTCCTTCAAGCCTAAGGCCGAGCGCTAGGCCCGCTGCAATTGAGAGGCCTTGTCCAAGAGACCCTGTCGACACCTCGACACCCGCAAGCAACTTGCTGTCGGGATGACCTTGAAGGCGAGAGCCAAGCTGCCGTAACGTGGAAAGCTCTTCCACATCAAAATAACCACTGCGAGCAAGAACTGCATAAAGGGCAGGGGCTGCATGGCCTTTCGCGAGTATAAAACGGTCTCTATCTGCAAGTTCTGGGTTTGAGGGATCGTGTTTCAGCACTCCTCCGAAATAAAGTGCAGTAAGAATGTCGATACAGGAAAGCGACCCACCAGGGTGCCCGCTTCCTGCCTTGCAAATCATGTCCACGATATCGCCTCGCATTATGCGCGCGATATCGTTTAAGGAGTTCTCATCAAGATTGGCGGGTTTGATTTGATCCACTCTTCCCCCTAATTAACTGGAAAAAACTAATACGCCAGACAGTGAAAGACTACCACATGAAAACGATTTTTTCGGGCACCTTAAAAGACCTTCACGACTCTTTTAGTATTTCTTAGTCAGAAGGTCAAATTGGTGAACATGACAAGAAGGCCGCACACAACACCCGCACAATATAAGCCGACTATGATTACCGTGTTCTGAAGCTTCTTTCGATTCGCTCGACAAAGCACAAGAAGCCCGATTCCCGCAGAAACCAGAAGACCTGAGATCATAGCAGCGCTGCCTAAGATACCCTGAACGTAGAGCTCAGCGATAACAACACTCGCGGCACAATTTGGGATGAAACCAACCAGAGCCGAAAGCAGAACCGCACCAAAGCTATCTCCTCCAAGAATCGCCTTTATGAAATCCTCGCCAACGGTTTCAAGGGCGATGTTTAAAACAAGGGTAATTACGATAATGAAGACCATAACTTTTATGGTGTGCACAGCCGCACTTTTAAAAGCCGCCTTCCAACCAGCATGTTTATCGTGATTGTGCTCATGGGCGTGATGGTCGTGTGTGCAACCATCCATACAATCATCATGGTGGTCATACACAGCATCTGGATGCTTCGTACAAGTAAGGCAATCCTCTTTGCAACCGCACTGGTCCTTAGAGCAAAGCTCATGGATGCGAAGGCTATCATCGCCAGCACCCTTTATACGCATGACAATATCAATACCAAGCCCTATGACAATACCTACAATTATCTTGAAACCAAGAATAGAAAACAGAGTCGAAAGCTCAACTTGTTGCGCTAAAAAGATCGGAATCATCTCGTCAGAGGTCGACAGAAAGACAGCAAAAAGTGTTCCAAGGCTCACAACGCGTCCGGCATAAAGTGTAGCTGCAGCCGCAGAAAAGCCGCATTGTGGCACTGCCCCCAAAACGCCGCCAATAACTGGCCCTGCAAGACCAGCGCGTCTGATGGCGTTCTGGGTTGATTTTCCGGTTTTGTGTTCGATCCACTCCATCGCAAGATAGGTCAGAAACAAAAACGGAATCAGATATAGGGTGTCAGCGATTGTGTGGCTGACCACATGTTCAAACAATTCTGCGAAATCCATGACGGTTATTCTAAAACAATGGAGCCGCTAAATTAAATGATGATGTTTATGACGCATGGAAATATTAGCCGCTTATCCTGTTTCACTTTATCAGGCTAAAGAACTCGAGTGTAGACACAGGCAAAACGCCTATAATCTCGGAATGTCAAAGACTGGAAAAGGCAATGGTGGCAAGGCCAGCGAATTCGCGAAGCCTCAAACCTTGTGCAAATAGGTGCTAGCCGGAGTAAAGAATGCACATAGACATAAATACAAGATTCATCATGCTTATTGGCACACCGTTGCACCAGTCGTTTGCAGCAAGAATGCAGAATGCCGCGTATAAGGCGGCAGGGCTGAACATGCGCTACTTCTATAACGAGGCCGACAGCACTCACCTTCGCGAGATACTTGACGGTCTTCGTTACACATCATCATTTGCAGGAGCGGCTATCACTCGCCCCAACAAGGTCACAATAATGAAATACCTTGACGAGCTTGATCCTCTTTGCAAGAAAATGGGCTCTTGCAATACCGTGGTGAAAGACAAAGATGGACTCTTGATTGGGCACAACACAGATGGCACTGGCTTTTATGAATCGTTTTTGACCGAAGGCGGTTTCCCAGCTGAAGGAAAGCGCTTTTTTTGTATAGGCGCGGGAGGTGCCGGACGCGCCATTTGCGCAACACTGGCTAACGAGGGCGCTAAAACCATCTACATAACCGACATTATGGGCGAAAGCGCACAAAGTGTTGCAAATGATATAAACACAAATTTCGGAAATGGGAATATAAACAGCCCTACAGAGGGCGCAAATACACAATCTGCCCCCGATGATTCCTCTACCCGCAGCACTCAAGAGCAAGCATCCCAAGATCCCTCTGTCGAAGACGTGGCTGTACACGTTGCGTTCGGGGATTTTTCTTGCGTAGACATCTGCGACTGTGTGATCAACGCTTCGGGCATTGGAATGGGCGCAACGCTTGGAATGACGCCTTTACCGCCCGAACATATTCACCCAGATCAATTCTTCTTCGACGCGTGCTACAACCCAAAGAAGACACAATTCCTCAAGAATGCTGAAAAGGCTGGCTGCAAGACCCTAAACGGACTTGGAATGTCGCTTCACCAAGGAGCAAAACAGATAAAGCTTTGGACAGGGCAAGACGCTCCACTAGAAGTCATGCGCAAGGAACTCGAGACAATCTTAAGCGAACTTGCCGCTACAGATCGTTTAGCCGACGAACCACAAAGCACAAGAAGCGCACTTGAGGAAATGGGATTTGATTTAAAGAATCCGCGCCCCCTTTTCAATATGGAAAATGGAAAGGAATAACATATGAGAAAGGCCATACGCTGGCTGGATCTTCATTTTGAAGAATCCATACTTGTTTTTCTACTAGCGGTAATTGCCTGTGTGGAACTGCTGCAAGTTATCGCAAGAAACATTCCTCTTCTGCCATCGCTTACTTGGGCAGAAGAGCTTTGTAGGTTCGCCTGGATAGCCACGGTGTTCCTATCGCTTCCTTACACCATTCGCACAAGCAATATCCTTCGCGTTAGCGCCTTGATTGATGCGCTTCCCGCAATGCTTCACAATCTGCTAAACATAATCGTTGACGTGGTCATTTTCGCTATGATGGCAGTGCTTAGCTTCGCAAGCGTCCAAGTGCTTGAGCAAATAGTCATATCAGGCGAAACATCACCTGCAATGCTTTGGCCTATGTGGATAATGTATGCGATCGTACTTATCGGCTTTCTTGCTGGAGCACTAAGAAGCGCCCAGATGTTTGTAATACATATAATCCACTTCAACGAGCGTCCCATCACAGAGCTCGAAAAACTTCAACAAGAGGATGCTGCTGAAGAGTTCGTGGTACCGGCAACACTGGACGAAGCCTCGTCTGTAGGAGGCGAGCGCTAATGCCAGCTGTACTTCTATTCGGCGTTTTCCTTATCTGCATAGCGTTATCGGTGCCAATTGGCATCGCGATGGTCGCCGGCACTGTCACACCAATTGCCATAACAGGCTACGGCGGAAGCCTCACCCAGCTCGTATTCAACACTTTCTCTGGAGCCAATTCCACACCAATTTTGGCCGTACCGCTATTCATTTTCGCAGGCATCATAATGGCCGAAGGCGGAATATCCAAAAAGCTGTTCAGCTTCTTTGCGTATTTTGTAGGGCGTCTGCCTGGAGGAATTCCTTGCGCAGTCATAATGACATGCTTGTTTTATGGGGCGATATCGGGATCAGGACCGGCTACTGCGGCATCGGTTGGCGCCATGTGTGTGCCTTTCATGGTAAGCCTTGGATATGACCGCACTTGGAGCTCTGGAATGGTAGCTGTTGCAGGAGGTTTGGGTGTAATTATTCCGCCGTCTATCCCCTTTGTTCTTTATTCGCTTGCTACAGGGGTTTCCACAGGAGCTCTTTTCTTGGGCGGCATCTTGCCTGGTATCTTGATAGCCCTTTGCATGATGGTCTATGCAGTAATCCATTGCATGCGCAAAGGAGAAGACCGCGCACTTGTGAAGAAGACAATGGACGATTTGCACGCGAAAGGCTTCGGGAGGCTTTTCCTAGACAGCCTGCCAGCGCTTCTTTGCCCGATCATCGTTCTTGGCGGAATTTACGGCGGGCTTGTCACGCCTACAGAGGCTGCATGCGTAAGCGTCTTCTACGCGCTAATCGTCTCACTTTTCGTCTACAAAACCATAAAGTTGCCAGATGTATTAACTATTATGAAAAGCTCGGTGAAAACGTACGCAGGCCTTGCCTTTGTGCTAGCATTCGCGACAGCGCTAGGACGGGTATTGGCTCTAACGGGAGCCACCAATACCATCACGGAATTCATAACAGGTAATTTCTCGAACCTTTGGCTTGCCGTCACAGTGTTGGTCATCCTGTTTTTGCTACTTGGCATGGTCATGGACACAGGACCTGCGATTATCATTCTTGCCCCAATACTTCTTCCTGCCATGGAGGCTATGGGAATGGATCCGGTACACTTCGGCGTTATTTTGGTGTGCTGCCTTTCAGTTGGGTTGGCAACACCTCCATTTGGCTTAAACCTTTTTGTGGTTGGCAACCTCTCACACGAAAAACCTATGACCATAGCTGCAAAATCGGTTCCCTTCTTGGCTGCTTTTGCTGTTGCGTTGATACTGGTTATATACATTCCGTGGTTTTCCGTGGCGTTTCTGTAGAACTTGGAAGGTGCTTTGAAGATAAAACCCGTCTTGCCGTCTTATATAGGGGGATGAAACATAGGTGAAGTGGACAGCGAAAGAAAAGACCGCTACTGCAATTGGCAGCGTGCTGATACTTGCGCTAGCGGCGCTCATAGCATGGGGAGCACTAAGTGCTGGCAGTAACGATGCCCTGGCTGACGTACCTGATGAATACAAAGACCTTCCCACAACAATGCTTATAGGAGCCGATTCGGCTGGGAAGGATTCAGCAGGGCAGCTCTTCGGTCAGCTTGTAGCCCAGCAAGTCGAATCAATCACAGGTGGCAAGCTCAAGATTGACTACCATGCAAACGGCGACCTTGGAGGCGACTCCGACTTACTTCGCCAAGTGCAATATAACGACATACAACTTCTGGTTTGCCAAACGGCTCCGATGGTGTCGTTTGTGCCCGAAATGGCAGTCTTTGACCTACCGATGGTCTTTGCATCTTCTAGTGGAGACGAAATCGATTCTGTTCTAAACGGAAACGGGCAGTTTCGAACGGGGCTCGAGCAGGCCTACCAAGCCTCTGGACTTCACCTGCTAGGCTTCCTGCAAAACGCCACCTTCCGCTTGACCACATCGAACAAAGAGTTGAAAAGCTTAGACGATTTTGCCGGGCTGCAAATTCGAACAATGGAAAACTCCAATCATATGGCATTTTGGCAAGCGATAAAGGCCGAACCTACTCCCCTTGCCTGGTCAGAGCTTTACATATCGCTGCAAAACGGCACTGTTGATGCCGAGGAGAATGCCGCCGATTCTATCTTGGGAGCGTCTTTTCAAGAGGTGCAGAAATACCTAGCGTGTACTAACCACATTCTGTATTGCAACCAGATATGCATTAATGAAGACGCTTGGAAAGACCTTGATCCGGCATACCAAAACGCGCTCGCACAAGCAGTCGAAGAAGCGATATCCCAGATGCGCCCTATCATGGAGCAGATCGATACCGAAAGTAAAGAATCTCTCACAAATGGCGGGATGGAACTTATCGAATACACACCTGAATTCTTCGACGAGGTTGTATCGCTTGACAGCGTACAAGCTCTTTACGCAACAATAGACGATCAAACAGGAGGCCTTGGAACCACCCTCCAAAGCGAGCTTCACGAACAAGGTAAGAGCCAGTAATGTATTACTTCACCGAATATGAGTCTCCCGTAGGAATTCTTACTTTAGTAAGTAACGATCACGCCGTTTGTGGCTTGTGGTTTGAAACGCACCGCTATATGTACCAAACACTTGGGTGTGAACCTGTTCGAAACGATAGCAACCCTATACTTAAAGAGCTAGCCAGCTGGCTTGATGCCTACTTTGCAAATAAACGTCCCGCTATTGGTGATCTCTCGCTTGAACCAAGCGGCTCCGATTTCAGACAAGAGGTCTGGCATGCCTTATGCAAGATCCCCTACGGCGAAACCCTAACCTATGGCGAGTTATCGGAAGAGATCAAACGCATACGCGGAAAGGCATCGCCAAGGTGTATTGGAGGAGCTGTCGGGCACAACCCTATAGGCATCGTAGTGCCGTGTCACCGTGTTGTGGGCGCCAATGGAAGCCTTACTGGCTTTGGTGGGGGTATCGACAAGAAAGTGGCTTTACTCTCTCACGAAGGCGTTGACATGCGCAAATTCTTCGTGCCTACCAAGAAAACGGCTTTATAGCCCACAAAACCTTCTGCCTAGCCCAAAAATAGCCTAAACACAAAAAGGGGCTGCATCTTTTCTTGCAACCCCTTTCAAATTTAGATTGTAAGCGACTTGGCTTTAGTACATTCCGCCGCCACCGCCCATGGCTCCAGCTAGCTCAGAGAGATCTGGACCTTCTTTTGGAATCTCGTTGATAGTAGCCTCGGTGATGAGAATCAAGCTAGCTACAGATGCAGCAGATTGCAAAGCTGTGCGAGTAACCTTTACAGGGTCGTTCACGCCCATAGCGACCATGTCGCCCCATTCGCCGGTCTTGTAATCGCGGCCTTGACCCTTCTTGGCCTTTTTGACCTCGGCAACCTCAACCGAGCCCTCATAACCTGCATTTTCGGCAATTGCACGAAGCGGAGCCTCAAGAGCACGGCGAATGATGTCAACACCAATTTGCTCATCTGGGTCAACCTTGAGCTTATCAAGTGCCGGAATCACGTTGATTAGCGCAACACCGCCGCCTGCTACGATGCCTTCCTCGACTGCCGCACGAGTCGCTTGGAGAGCATCCTCAATACGGGACTTCTTCTCTTTAAGCTCAGATTCTGTAGCAGCCCCAACCTTAAGCACTGCAACGCCACCAGAAAGTTTGGAGAGACGCTCTTGCAGCTTCTCACGGTCGAAGTCAGAATCTGTACGATCAATCTCGGCTCTGATCTGGTCGATGCGAGCCTTGATTTCGGATTTCTTACCAGCGCCATCAACAATGAGCATATTGTCTTTGTCGACCTTAACAGTTTTAGCTGTGCCCATCATATCGATTGTGGCATCGGCAAGCGTCATGCCGAAATCCTTGTCGATGACCTGTGCACCTGTGACAGTAGCGATGTCCTCAAGGATACGCTTACGACGGTCGCCAAAACCTGGAGCTTTCACAGCAACAACATTCAAGGTGCCGCGCAGTTTGTTCAGAAGAAGCGTAGCAAGTGCTTCGCCGTCAACGTCTTCTGCCACCAAGAAAAGCGGGCGGCTAGAACGCATGACCTCTTCTAGCAGAGGAATGAAATCTTGGACGTTAGAGATTTTCTGGTCGGTAAGCAGGATGTATGGATCCTTAAGAACGGCTTCCATCTTCTCCATGTCGGTTGCCATATAAGGAGAAATATAGCCGCGGTCATACTGCATGCCCTCGACAATATCCATCTCAAGACCAAATGTTTGCGACTCCTCGACGCTAATTGCGCCATCCTTGCCTACAGCGGTCATAGCCTCAGCGATCTTTTCGCCGATAGTGGCATCGCCTGCAGAAATTGTTCCGACGTTGGCAATCTGTTCTTTTGTGGAAACCTTCTTCGAAGATTTCTTGATTGCATCAACGGCCGCCTCAGTCGCAGTCTCAATGCCGCGACGGATTGCTAGCGAGTCGGAGCCTGCAGTCACGTTCTTAAGGCCTTCAGAAACAATAACGTCAGCAAGAAGAGTGGCAGTTGTGGTGCCATCGCCTGCAACATCGTTGGTCTTAACAGCAACCTCGCGAACAAGCTGTGCACCCATGTTTTCAATCGGGTCTTCTAGGTCGATCTCTTTGGCGACTGTAACGCCATCATTGGTAATGGTTGGCGCGCCATAAGACTTTTCGAGTGCAACATAGCGTCCCTTAGGGCCAAGAGTTACCTTGACCGCATCAGAAAGCTTGGAGACGCCTGATGCAAGCTTTGCGCGAGCATCAACGTCAAATTTGATTTCTTTTGCCATCTGAGTTCCTTTCTATTGCCGCTTGTGCTGTCCAAAACCTCGTTTGATTTGAATGACAGCTTGCGGGCTTCAGTTTAAATAGTGGGTACCGTTGTTATTTTTCGATCACAGCATAGATGTCGTCGGCGCGAACGATCAAAACATCTTCGTCGTCGCAAGTAATCTCGTTTCCGCCATATTTGCTATAAACCACGCGATCGCCTTTCTTAACCGGCATCGGCAAGTATTTGCCGTCCTTGTCCTGCTTGCCAGGGCCTACTTCTAAAACTGTACCGGTTTGTGGCTTTTCTTTTGTGTCGCTTGCCAAGAATAGACCCGATGAAGTGGTTGTCTCGGCCTCATCTTGCTTGATGATGACGCGATCGCCTAGCGGCTTTAGATTCATAACGCATCCTTCCTTTCGCTTATCGTCAGCGTTATTTCTTTGGTTCGAAAGTTTAGCACTCTAAGCAATTGAGTGCTAACGACTAAAGTATGTTAGCACATATGATTAGGAAAGCAACACACCTGCGCGCATATATGAAAGATTATTTGAAAGCGAAAATGATTGGCTAAAGACAGCCTTGTACCCTTAAGGAACCTTAAGTGCATCTAGCGCTACATTCCGAGTAGAACATAGCCTGCTGGATCCAGGCGAAAAGCCAATTCAGAGTGCATCTAGCGCTACATCCCAGGCAAAACATAGCCCGACTCATATGCAAACACAACCAGTTGAGCACGGTCGTGTGACGAGGTCTTCGACATTATTCGGGCTATATGGGTTTTCACAGTAGCAGGAGATATGAACAGGCGGGAGGCTATCTCGTCATTTCCAAGCCCTTTGGCAACAAGAGACAAAATCTCTTTTTCTCTGTCGGTCAAAGACCCCAAGACATTGGCATACTCACTGGCGTTTTTACCATTTGAAACAGAGCACCTAGATGCCGCAAATGTCTCAACTAGGCGCTTCATAACGGAAGGCTGAATGAGCGCATCTCCTCTTGCGACTATCTTGATTGCCTCAGCTATATCATCAGGTTCGGCATCTTTTAAAAGAAACCCGCTAGCCCCTGCATCTAGCGCATCGTAAACATATTCATCAATATCAAAGGTTGTAAGTACTAGGACGTGCGTATCTTTCAGCAGAGGGTTTTCTGTGATATCGCGAGTGGCTTGGATCCCGTTTTTCTGCGGCATGCGAATATCCATCAAGACAACATCAGGGCGAAGCTTTTGGGCAAGCGATACAGCCTCTTGACCATCTTTTGCCATTCCTACTATCTCGAAGTCTGGATAAGTAGACAAAATCGCCTTGTACCCACTTCGAACAAGGTCTTGGTCATCTGCAATGAACACGCTTATCTTATTATTGTCATTTAGCATCTATCGGAATCCTAATGTCTAAGCTTGTCCCAACTCCGTCGAAGTCATGAACATCAAATTGCGCCGAATCAAACTCGCTGGCATTGTTTATGACCTTCATTGAGCCGCCTAGCACCTGGGCTCTTTCCCTCATACCAGAAAGCCCATGTCCACCAACGGAAAGTTGCTCACCTGTTATACCCTTGCCATCATCCGAGATCACAAGACGCACTTGCCCCTGAGCTGAAGTGTCTCCCAGACCATCATTTTTAGGGTGAGCCATCTCCAAATGTATACTTGCATGTTTCGCACCAGAATGCCTAGCGATATTGGTAACCGCCTCGCGCGCTATTTTGAACAATGCGACATCTATATGCGAAGCAACTACACCCTTGTCGTATCCCTTGATATCAAGCTTGCAGTCTATGTCGAACCCGTGAAGGTATTCGACAAGATCTTGCAAGCTAGATGTTCCCATAACAGGGGTTGTTTCTGCGCCAGCATTTCCCCTTAGCACACCAACCATGGCTCGCATGTCGGCCAAGGCCTCCTTCGAAATTGTGCGAATCTGGCACACTGCCGAAGATGCTTCTTCGTCGTTTATGCCTATCATGCGCTCGGCCACAGCCGCCTGTATGCCTATAGCCGATAGCGAGTGAGCCGTTATATCATGAAGTTCGCGCGCAATTCTAACGCGTTCCTCTTCCACACGCCTAAGAGCCTCTGCTTCCTTAGCATGTTCCATTTCTGCTGCTTGAGCCTCTAGAGCGGCAAGTCTTCCAGCTCGAGCATTCAGAGCATACCCTGCAAATGCAACAGCTACCACCATGCATGAGTTCTGGAAGAGCAGAAGCGAACTTAAGCTAGTAGATCCTGGAGAAAACTGCGTGAGCACAATTGCGAATAGCGAGATAGCAGAAGCGACCAATGTTTGGGTGGCGCCACGCTCATATGCAAGTGTAAACAACGAGACAAGTACCGGAACCATGGAAAGCGACGTAATCTGAAAGCCCATATCAAATATCACCCATAAGGCCAAGGTGAATATAAAACACGGCCAGGGTAAACGTCGCCTGAATACCACTATTACGCTCAAGAGCATCGTCGCGACAATCTCTATAGGGTATATTCCAACGGAATTGATTCCCAAAATCATGCGCGTGAACGGGTCAGGAACAAAAAGATTCGCGGTTAGTGCAAGCTGGATTATTCCGAAACCGAAGACGCCAAGTGCGATCACGCAATCTACAAGCCACTCTGTTGCTGTCATTGGAACAGGTGTATAAAGAAAGTCTTTGACCTTGCTATTCGTTTCCCTGGATTTGCTGAAACCTTCTGTCATAGACAAGATTCTATAACCATCATTGCGAGAAAGCCATGGTCTGGCGATCCCAAAGGCTGGAATATTCACCGCCCTGCTTCACAAGCTGATCATGTGGGCCATCTTCTACAATCTTGCCGTCCTTCAAGACAACAATGCGATCAAGGCTTGCGACGGTTGAAAGCCTATGTGCCACAACAATAGTGGTTCTGCCTTCGATCAATCGCGCTAATGCCTGCTGCACAAGAGCCTCGCTTTCAGAATCAAGTGCACTAGTGGCTTCGTCAAGCACAAGAATCGCAGCATCGGCAAGCATGGCGCGCGCAATAACTATGCGTTGGCGCTGACCTCCCGAAAGCTTCACGCCGCGCTCACCAACAAGCGTGTCAAAGCCGTCAGGAAGGCCTTTGATGAATTCGAGAGCGTTGGCCTGACGCGCCGCAGTCCTTATCTCGTCGAACGTGGCATCGGGGCGTCCATATGCAATATTTTCCGCAACACTTCGATGGAAAAGTATTGACTCTTGCGGAACATAAGCAACTTGTTGACGCAGGCTTTGCTGGCGGGTCTTCGAAATGTCTTGCCCATCGATCAGAATCTGCCCTTCCTGGATGTCGGCAAGGCGCAACAAAAGCTTGGTAAGTGTAGATTTGCCTGCTCCACTCTTTCCAACAAGCCCCACTTTCTGACCAGCAGGAATGTGAAGGTCAAACTTATCGAAAACACGGCAAGTCCCATGCCCTTCGCCGTAAGAGAAGCCGATATCAACAAAATCGATTGTTCCGTGTGTAACTTTTAAGTCCTTAGCGCCTGGAATGTCAGCAACAAGACGGGGTTCATCTAAAACCTGGGTCATACCCGATGCATCGCCAAAAGCCTGGTTGAATCGTTGCAGACCGGTGTTAATGAAGTTGAACTGGTTTGTGAGCGTATAAGTGTAGGTAAACATGATGACTAGCGTGCCTGGAGTGATACCAAACCATGCGTTTCCACCCGAAATAAATACCGTAACCGCACTCATGATAACAATAGCAATACAGGCCGTTATAACACCGCGAGCAAAAGATGCTTTCATACGTTTGGAGTCATTTTTCACAACTTGCTTGTTCGCAATATCAAAAAGCGAACGCTCGTAATCCTCGCGGCCGTAGGTTTTCACAGCAAGAATATTGGTAACTGCATCTGAAAGAACACCGGAAAGCTGGTTTTGAGCAGATGCGGCATTTTCGTTTAAGTGCAAAATACGCTTGTACATGATGTAGGAAACCGATGCATAAACAAAAAGCAAGACTAACAAGACGCACACATAAACAGGAACCACTGGAAAAAGAATTGCACAAGTAAAGACAACTGAGCATATAACCGGCAAAAACGGAAAAGTAATGTTTTGCAAAACCAGCGAATACGCATTCATAAACTTCGATGTTTGAGATACCAAGGTGCCGCTGAAGCTGTTTGAGTGGAAGCTCATCGACTGATTCGATAGCGCATCAAAGCAGATGGTAGCAAGATCGTAGTTAGCAGCAATTTGCAGACGCCAAACCGACCAATCTTGCAATTTAGAACAAGCCTGCCCACATACGTTAATTAAAACAAGCGCGATCATATAAGGCCCAAAGACTTCAAAGACCTGGTTAGGCTCAACACTTCCCTGGCTTACGCGATCAACTATAAGGCTCATGACATAAGGGTTTCCGTATGTTAAAAACCCTACAAAGCCAATAGTGCCTAACACGACAGCGCAAAACAAAACAAAATGGCGCCTTGTTACGCCCCAGTAATAGTGCAGTGTTCGCATAGTCGTTGTGTGTTTGGTCTTGGCCATGAAGCTATTGTAAGTCAATCCCGACGAAGCGCAGAAGCTATACAGTCGGATGAACAGCGAGAATCCGCTCGCCCTTCCTTCGCGGCGTCCCGCCGCTCGGCCACTCGCTAAAAACGCGCCGTCGGGCGCGTTTTCTTTACGCTCGTGCTATCTTACAGGTTCGAATCCTGTGGTAACTATACAACTTGGGGTCGATCAATCTTTCAGATTGGTCGACCCCAAAATGGTCGGGATGACAGGATTCGAACCTGCGACATCTTGCTCCCAAAGCAAGCGCGCTACCAGACTGCGCCACATCCCGACTAAACAAAGCGGGTTGTATTCTAAAGCATTATCCGCGGTCTTGCAATAATTCTTTCATTTTTCTAAGTGCACAAGCCCTGTGTGAAATCTTGTTTTTCTCAGATTGGGCAACCTCAGCAAATGTCAGTTTTCCGCCATATTCATCGGGGAAAAATAAAGGATCGTAACCAAAGCCTTCTTCGCCTCGAAGCTCGTGTCCTATCCTGCCTTCAACTGTTCCTCTAGAAACAAGCTCTTTACCGTTTTCGTCTATAAACACAAGCGTGCACACAAACCTTGCTGTGCGCTTATCGTCCGGCACATCTTTCAGGCGCTCAAGCAGAAGAGCATTATTGGCACTGTCGTTTCCGTCATCTCCGGCGAACCGCGAAGAATACACCCCCGGTGCGCCTCCTAAAGCATCAACTTCAAGGCCTGAATCATCTGCCATCACGGCAATCGAGCCTGCAAGACTTCGTGCAGATTGCGCTTTTATGCGAGCGTTTTCCTCGAAAGTGTCACCATCTTCAACAGGGTTAGAATCGATACCCGCCTCATTTAAGGTGACGAACTCCAACCCGTCCATCCCAAGCACATGCGAGATCTCGTCAGCCTTATGCTGATTGTTGGTCGCAAGCACGATTCTCATTACTTAGTCCTCCCAAATAGCAAGATGAGACACGCCCTCAAGATTTGGCCCCATCACTATGCTTCCAAAATTGTTAAACTCGCTGACATTTTCTCCGGTAGTTAGATACTCGTGGGAAGGCTCTGTTTGCCCATCGTTAAGCTGTCCGCGCCTAGTAAGGATATCTAAAACCTCATGCGCGGTTTCTTCGGCAGAAGAGACCAAAACCACATCATCACCCATGCACTTGGCGATCAACTGCTCAATCAGGGGAAAATGCGTGCATCCCAAAACAAGTGTGTCCACGCCGGCAACCTTCAAAGCGCCCAGGTATTCCTCGGCAATGTTTTCGTATAACTTTCCCGCCTCGCCATCCAATACTCCACAGTTCGAAACTATAATCTGATCATTGGGATTGCACGCGTTCAGTACCCTTTTTGAATATTGGAACTGGATGCCAGCTTCAGCTATATCCACAAAGCGCGGGCAAGCTTTAGAGAAAACCTCGATACCCATATCAAGGTTTTGAATAGCGCGCTCATATGCGCCAGATGCAACAGTGCCCTCGGTCGCGATGATGCCTATACGCCTATTCCTTGTCGCATGAACCGCCGCTCTACTACCAGGCTCAACAACACCTATAACAGGAACATCGAAGCGCTTCTGAGCATCCCGAAGCGCTGCAGCCGATGCGGTATTGCAAGCGATAACTATTAACTTGCATCCCCGACCTACAAGATATTGACATATTCCGAAAACATATCTTTTCAGGTCTTCCACGTTCTTTGGCCCATAAGGAAAATGCGCGGAATCACCAACGAATATTGTTTTTTCACGGGGAAGTGTGGCAATGATGTCGCGAAGTACAGTAAGTCCACCATAGCCAGAATCGAATATGCCTATAGGGCAGCACGCCACGCCAGACGCGTCATCCGAAAGCCCGCTAATACTGGCCAAATCATTTTTATCGTTCGGTTCCATGGAATATATATTAAACGAAGAAACAAACTTGCTAGGAATGTACTACGACCACGTCCCCAACTTGAATAATGTCATAAAGCTCTGCGGCCTTTGATGACGGAAGGTTTATGCAACCATGAGAGCCGCCTGTTTTATAACGCGTCCCACCGAATGTGGGTTGCCAGGAGGCATCATGTAAACCAACAGAATTGCCCTTGAACGGCATCCAATAATTCACGGGCGTGCGATACGTTTCTTTGCCGTTACTGTCCGTACCAATAAGCGTTACATTTGTGCCCTTATCATTTACGTCGTAGACACCCTGAGGAGTTGCCCTTTCTGCAGTAGGAAGGCCAGAGACAATATCGCTTTCCCAGATAATCTTTCCGTCGTCGCCATAGAAGATTGCATGCTGGTCTGAGATATCGACATCGATATAGCGGCTGCCCCAATCCCATGATAATTTCCCGCTAGTCGAAAAGCCGGATCCGGATTGAAGCAGCGGAACATCTATTTCTTCACTTGCGCCACTTTTAATCTTTTTCTTAAGCAGTTTGACGAGTTCTTCTGTATCAACTTCCCAGCCATAATCGCCACCCGAGACAGTAATTTTCTTGCCATCTGGGCGTTTATAGGTTCGCTCGCTGCCAACAGTATTTAGGCTAGAGGCCAATTCTTGAACCCATTCGTCCATGGCATCACTATTAAATTTCACCTTGAGCTTGGAGGTTATCTTGATCCATTTGCTAACATCGGCACCCGTAATAGTTTTGACAGTATTGCCGTCCATATTGATTGTCAGGTTAGTCGTAACATATTCATTGGCCTTCTTTGCAGCCTTTGCAAGACGCTCATCGGTACTTAAAATCGTCGGTTGAAGCAGATTAGAAGAGTCAAGTACGATAAGATCTTCGAAGCTCATAACTCCAAGTAAAACGCTTTGCAAAACAGAATCGGAATCAAGCTTGGTACCGGCTTGTTCGGCAATCACAACGTATTTGTTCTCTTCGTCATTAAACTTGCAATAAGCGTTCACTGGGTCGCTAGCGCTCTTATTAACTAGGGCAACCTCTTCATCGATAAGGGAAGACAAATTATCGGCACTTACAAAAGTGGTAAGCTTTTCCGTTTCATCATGGTCATAAAGCGCCTCGAAAGGCCAAGCCCATGCATTTTGAGCCGAAAAGAGTTCTTCGGCCATAGCGTAAGCATCAACTTGCACGTCGGCGTCATCGGCACTAACCTCCAAGTCGAACCCGTCACCTTTTACCTGGAAAGTGTAATTGCCTACCATCGCCTCAAAATCCGACTGAAGGTCTTGAGCCGTCTTCATGGTCAAATCGATATCCGAAATATGAGTGTTTGGCATAAAGTGAGTGGAAAAGACGAAGACGCCAGCAAAATACACAGCCGCGATTGCTGCTATCAGTGAAAGCGAGGTAATCCCAAGCACCTTGGCTGTCTTGTGTCTTTTAGCGCTTTTCTTATTCAAAAGGTCGGCCGTAGACGTAAACCCCGTCTCGGAAATGTTTCCAAGAGCATTGTTCACCTGAGCCGTCTGGTCAAAAGAAACCTGCTGCATAGGTTCTGTGGGCATGTTCGCAGCGACGTCAGTAGCACTTGCAAGTGACGGGCGCGCAGGCATAGGCCTTGTAGGCTGCGAGGCCTTGTTTGCCTTAGTAAGTTTCTTTTTTGAGGAGGCGCCAGAATCTGACGAAGCGCTAGCAGAAGCTTTCTTCGACTTTTTGATAGAAGCTTTTGATTTGGCATGCTTTGCTAAGAGGCGTTTGGCCATTTCTGTCCTTCATGCTGCAATTACTATGCGTTAGAACCGTTTCTAGCATTCTATAGAATTCTCCAAATAATTTGCGTGTGACTCTGTCTTGTATGTAGACAAAAGCACAAAAAAGACGGCATGCGGAAAGTCCTTATTTATAGTCGGTCGGGTTCTTAGAGGAAGACCCTGTCGTAGGTCCAATGTCTTTGAGAACGCTTCCAAATTGAACTGCGTCTTCGCCGAATTTATCCTTAAGGGCATCGAAGGCAGAAAGTAGGCTACGTCTTGCTTCCTTATCTTCAATAAGCACATGAGACGCATAAGGGTTTTGCGCCTCGCCTTGATCACCAACATCATCGAAAATCGTCTGTTGACCTTGCGTTTGTTCGCCAAAACCCGAAAGAGCTACACCCAGCAAACGAATATGCTGTCCAGGAGCCCAAAGCCTGTCAATCATCGAAAACAGGATTGGCTTTAGCTCAATTTCGTCATCGCTTGGATGTCGTAAGTGGGTTTGTGCAGTGTGAAGAGATCTGTCGTCATAGCGCATCTTTAAGGTAAGCGTATTGCCCTCAAGCCTTTTAAGCCTCGCCCTTCTTCCCACCTTCGACAAAATGCCAGACAAAGCAGTCTTTATCTGGTCTAAAGTTTGTAAATCTTTCGCATACGATACTTCATGCGATATCGATTTGACTTCGCTTTGTTCAGCGACAACAAAATCATCCTTGCCCATCGCTCGAGCATGCATCATTTGCGCCGATGCCCCAAAGATTCGCTCCAAGACTTCCATATCGCAGTCGGCCATCTCGCCCAAAGTGTGAATCCCTGAGTCTATGAGTTTTTGTTCTGCCGATGCACCAACGCCTGAAAGCTTGCGCACCGGAAGATCGTTTAGAAAGGCTCTCTCGCCTCCTGGATATACAACGGTAAGCCCTTTGGGTTTATCCATGTCGGATGCGATTTTTGCAACCGACTTTGACGTTGCTAGCCCAATTGAGCAAGTAATTCCAAGCTGCTCTACTCGCTCTTGGATTCTTTTCGCAACAGCAATTGGATGTTCGGTGTTTGAACGCGTAGGCGAAATGTCGGCGAAAGCCTCGTCGATGGAAACTTGCTGCACATGCGGGGTCTCATGCTCGATGATATCCATGACCTTGCGCGAGAGTTCCTTGTAGCGATCAAAATGGCCAGGTGTCCAAATAGCATCCGGGCAAAGACGCGCGGCTGTTGATGATGCCATGGCCGACCTGACACCATACTTGCGAGCCTCATAGGAACAGGTGGAAACCACTCCTCGAAGATTCGGATCACCCCCAACTATCACAGGCTTACCTCGCCAATCAGGGTGGTCTAGCTGTTCGACGGATGCGAAAAATGCATCCATATCGACAAGGATTATGGCTGGGCCTTCCCACTTATCAAGCGCAAGAGTTTCGAACTTTTGTTCCATAGGAAAGATTATACGCTGCTTGCGTTCGAGCGAAGCATGAAAATGGGCTCACGACGTGTTTGCAAAGCACAGCTTTGAAGCAGCGCGCATCAACTGCCCACTATAAAATGGTGGAGGCGCGGAGAATCGAACTCCGGCTCACGAGGCAGGAAGCTACGCTCCTTTTATCTCGCGCGCCACTCACGTGGCAAAATGTTTAAATGTAAAACTAGTAGTCAATGGCCTTATGCAAGGCTCATAAGCTCGTGGTCAATAGCCTGGCGCACAAACTCAGATCTCGTCATACCCATCTGCTGCTGCATACGCCTCATGGCAACAGAACGCGAGTGCGGGATTTTCACCGTTATTGAGTCGAGCGGCTCGTCAGCGATCCTTGGCCTGCCGTTAGTGATCTCTCCAAAGCTCATGTGCGACCAGTCAGCAGCCTCGTACTCATCTGCCCACGCGTCAAGCTGTTTGGCACTTACGTCAAATTCCTCGTGCAGTTCTTCGTTATTCATCTTCTATCGTTCCTTTCGGTGATACCAAGCTCCCTCTTCGCATTGTTTTGCGGCGGTGTAAAAGCGTGATAAATAAGAAAGTCACCGTTATCATTTCGGATAGCTACCAGCTCCATCAGCCTTCCCTTGCCATCAATGCCTATCGCGAGGTATTCGATCGGGTTCTTATCAAGCCTGGGTCTACTTTTGATAGCGTTATTCCAAGCGGCAATAGCATCAGCTTTTTCAATTTTTTGATCGGGATGCCGTGTCACCACCCTATCGTCGACGTAGATCTTGTTCACTGGCTCTATCCATAGCATTTAATGTCGGTTGTTTTCAGTAAGACAAAACTATCTTACCATATATGTTTTCAGCAGCCGTTCAATATTAAAGAGAGATCGTATAAAAGCGTGAAAGTTTCGCTAATAATATGAATCAAAGTGACCTGTTTTTGGGTCTTACTACATCATTTTTCCCTTTACGAACGAGGCGAGGTATCAAAATCGACTTTTCGAAAGGGCTTATTGAAGGTAAATGATGTAAATAAGCTGCAAAAATTTGAAAATGATTCAAATGGCGAAGGCTCGCCATCAACGTCCGACGCATTTTGATGTAGTTTTCGAAATAATTAGCGAAAACGATTCAAATTGCTTTAGAGATTTGGCACAAATCTCTCGCTCCACTTTCCTGCGAAATTATGCGTCTGAAAAATGGTGGAGGCGCGGAGAATCGAACTCCGGTCCATACTGAATCCTTGATGAAGCGCTACAGGCTTGTTCTGTGCTCAGTCTCTTAAGAAGCCTTCGGTCCACAGACTAACGTCTTGCTTCCGAGACGGTTCAAGCTTAACTACAGACATACCGTCTACGTTCTGCAGGGCATTCCCCTAAAGATGACGTCGTGCCTGAACCGGGGAACATTCAGGGTTGACGGATGGCGCTTACTAAGCAGCCATGGCGTATGCCGGAGCATACTGAGTTTTAGTAGTTTTGCCAATTAAATTTAGCAATACCCCTGTTTAACGTGGAGAGGAGACCACGACCTGCTCCTCATCTCAAACCCACCATGTCGAAACCAGTCGCCCCCACATAGCAGAATGCAGATTTTATCAGAAATCGCAACTTAATGCTGGCAAAGGCGCAAAAAGCCAAGTTCAGCCCCGTGAGGACTTACTTTTTCTTCAAGCTGTTGAAGCCTTCCGAGATATCGCTGAATGTTTCTTTGAGTTCAGCAGCCATTCCGGCGCCCTCTCGATAGATTGCGTTCACATCATCGGTAAGATCTTGAACCTCGTCATAGGTAAGCAAAGCCTCACTGCCGTCGCTGGCGCCGTTGCTGGCGGTACCTGTGCTGCCGCCTCCACTAGCGCTACCATCAACAGAGCCCTCATCGTCGTCTACGTAATAGCAGTAGTTTTCTTCTCCATCTTCATCTGTGAAAACAAAGCCAATCTCATTGTCGTCCTCGTCGTAAAGGTAGGCATCAATCGCGTCCTCGTCAATCTCAATCTCGACGACTTCGTCTTCTTCTATCTCGATTTCAATCTGGTCTGATTCATCGATGTTTTCAAGCTTGTCCTCTACGCTCACAATAGCCTCCTAAGCCAATCCCTACCTTGTTTTTATAGCGCGCTCGATGTCGCGTTTAACGTCGCGTTCCTTCATACTGTTGCGTTTATCATAAAGCTTCTTACCGCGAGCTAGCGCAATGTCTACTTTGACTAAGCCTTTATTGTTGAAGCGAATCTTTAGCGGCACTAGCGCCAAGCCCTTTTCCTGCGTCTTTTGGGCAAGATATCGAATTTGCTTCTTGTGCAGAAGAAGCTTTCGCTTGCGATCCGGGTCGGCGTTGAAAATATTCCCGTTGGAATATGGAGAAATATGCAAGTTTAAAAGCCAGGCCTGCCCATCGCGTATAAGCGCAAAAGTGTCTGTAAGCTGGCAGTTGTTCTCACGAAGCGACCTCACCTCTGTGCCAGTAAGCTCTATTCCAGCCTCGAAAGTCTCAAGCACCTCGTAATCATGCAGAGCCTTTCGGTTAGATGCTATTTTTCTCTCTTTCGATTCCGCCATTTATAGTCCTTGTGCAGTGTCTTTCAAATATCTACATCCTAGCCCAAAGAAAAGAGGGCTCTTAATGCTAAATAGGCTTGCCGCCGGCTTATTTCCCACCAGCTTATTTCCCACCAGCTTCTTTCCCATCGCACTTGCAAACATTCCCAGGAACAAAGTCTGCAACGTCTTGTAAATCGATGGCAAAACGCGTAATTAGCTTAATGGTATCCATTACATCGTTTAGGTTTATCGTCTCGGTTGGTGTGTGCATATAGCGAAGCGGAATAGATACAAGCCCTGTTGGGATGCCATCGCGAGACACCTGAATTGAACGGGCATCTGTGCCAGTAACGCTTGGCTCGGCCTCTATCTGGTAGTTTATACCTTCATCTTCTGCCGCCTTCACAAGACGTTCGAAAACAACGGCGTTGATGTTTGGCCCGCGTGCGATTACAGGACCCTTTCCGCATTGAATGTCGCCATACTTGGTCTTGTCGATTCCAGGATAGTCGGTTGCATGTGTGACATCGAATGCAAGCGCTACATCAGGGTTTACAGAATGAGCGCTGGTAATAGCGCCGCGAGTTCCTATCTCCTCTTGCACGGTTATAGCAGCAACATATCGAGATTTGAACTTGGGGTTTTCGAAAAGGTTCTCAAAGACCTTGCATGCGATATACACCCCCACCTTATCATCGAAGGCGCGCGATACAGCCATGTTCTCACCTAAGAGTTCAAAGCCTTGAGCCATGGTAATTGAGTCGCCAACATGCACGAGACTCTTCACCTTTTCGCCCGACATGCCTAAGTCGATCACGAGGTTGTCGATTGGTGTCACTTTCTTACGCTCGTCAGGCTCTATCAAGTGTATTGGCTTTCTTCCCACCACGCCTCGAAGGTCTCCTGCCTTTGCGTGCACATCAACCCGCATACCAGGCAAGATAGCAGCATCTACGCCGCCAATCGGGGATATTGACAAGAACCCATCATCTGAAATATATGTGACCATGAGGCCTATTTCATCCATGTGAGCCGCAAGCATAAAAGTGTGAACGGCGTGACTTGAGGTGGCGTTTGTTCTACTTCCATCGTATGTGGCATGGACAGAGCCCATCGTGTCTGTTGTGATCTCGTCTGCCATAGAGGAAAGATTTTCACGAACGACTTGCGCCACTTGCGTCTCACATCCCGTTGGCGAAGGAGTCTCAACTATCTTTTTCAGGAATGCGATGTCTTTTTTCTTCATATGCTCTCCTCTTCTATATATATGCTGCGTTAACTTAGATATTGCATGAGCTTTTTGTTTGGATGCGCCTAACTTACCTCACGCGGCAATTAATCTCACATAGCAATTTACCTCACACGGAAATTTACCTCACATGGCTAACAGGTCGCAGATCACTTACCCCACGCGCAATATTTACCTCATAGGATTCCACGCTTGGTAGACCTTTTCCGCATTTGCTTTGCAGGCTCGCGAAAATCAAGTTCCATCTGTCTGTCGGCTTGCTTGTCTTGCTTGCTAGTGTGCTTGTGTTCAATACTTTCTATGGTCCAAGAAAGAGCCTCATTGCCGAAAATCTCTAGCATCTTCATGCGAGCGTCCGATGCGTTTGCTTTCGAACCTAGACGGGAGTCGCTATCGAATTCGAAGAGCCCCTTCGCACGCGCTTTTGATGCGTTTGGCGAACGATAATGTGCGACGAAGGTTCGCATTAAACAAGCCTTTCTAAACCACAGATTTCAGACATGCATATTAAACCATTGCCAGCATAGAAGATGTAGCGCGAATATAATGTTTGTGCAATTGAAATCTGACCAAGGGGTGCACAGTGGACAAGTATCAAAAACAGTTCGTCGATTTCATGATCGAAAGCAATGTCCTAAAGTTTGGGGAATTCACACTCAAAAGCGGGCGTAAATCGCCGTTCTTCATGAATGCAGGAGCCTATGTAACCGGAGATCAACTGCACAGACTTGGCCTTTTCTACGCACAGGCAATTGAGGCTAAATTTGGCTTAGATTTCGATATAGTATTTGGCCCTGCATATAAGGGGATACCGCTTTCAGTGGTTACTTCAATGGCATTATCTGAGCTTTACGGAAAGACCGCGAAATACTGTTCCAATCGCAAAGAAGTCAAAGATCACGGCGACACTGGCATTTTGCTTGGAAGCGACCTTCATGACGGGGATCGCGTGATCATGGTTGAAGACGTGACCACTTCGGGCAAGTCTATCGAGGAAACCTACCCTATTCTCAAGGCTGCCGCCAACGTTGAAGTTGTAGGCCTTATGGTCTCCCTTAACCGCGAAGAGGTAGGCAAAGGTGGCGAAAAGTGCGCCCTTGATGAGGTTAGCGAGCTTTACGGCTTCCCAACTGCGTCCATTGTGTCTATGAGCGACGTTGTTAAATACCTTAAAAGCGAGGGCAAGCTAGACGAGGAAAAGCTTGTGCGCATTGCGGCATATTACGAACAGTATGGGGCAAGATAAGAGCAAGACTGCCAATACATACCCATGTCAAACAGCAGATGCCTGGGCATCACTTGCCTATACAACGCAACCTTCAAAAACAGCTAGCGTAATTCTTACCCGCCCTCAATTTGCTACCACATGCTCATTTCGCTTTGGAAGTAGCTAGAAGTTCCGGTACCTGCTTTGACACAATGCCTATCAATACGAGCGCAGTGCCAAATAGCGCAAAAGCGCTCGGCTGATCTTGCACGAAGCCCCATGCGGCCAAAATTCCCACAGGAAGCTCGCTTGAGGCCATAATGGAAACGCTGCCTGCTGAAAGATTAGGGCTTGCGAAATTGATCAAGGCCGTTGGCAGCAAGATTCCCATTATTGAAAGAGCTATAGCAAAAGGCCATATCGCAGGATTTGTAGCTGCCAAAACATAGGCGCCCGGATTTGTGAGAGAAGTAAGCACAAGCCCGCCTATGCTAAGCATCAATGTGCGTAGAATCACTGGCTCTTCAGTGCCAACCATACCCGAGAAGTTTAGGTACAGCGCCCAAAATATCGCAGACCCTACGCCAAATAACAGCCCTAGCGGGTCAAGCGTTGAAAGCGACCCATCAAAGATTCCCGCTGCAAAAAATGTCCCGATGAATACTATACAAGCAGAAATAACGCTAGATACACTTGGTAGCTTTCGATGCAGCGCGCAGTCAATAAGTATTCCCACCCAAACATACTGAAAAAGCAAAGTCAGCGCTACAGCCGATGGAAGACGCGATACCGCTGTGTAATAGCAGATAGATGTGGCACCCGTAAACAAGCCTAAAACCGCAACCTTCAAAAGTCCTTTCGGGCTTTTAGGGCGCTTCTTGAAAAGCAAGGTTCCAAGAACACAGACGCTCGCCGCAAGCAAATATTGCATTGGCAAGAAAGTGTTCGGATAGACGTCTTGCATTGTCGCTATTTTTATAATGGGCACAATAAAGCCATAGCTTGCGCCAGCTATAAAAACCAAGGCAGAATATAGGAGCTTTTTGTTCACGTGCAATTGACTAGACAGTAAATCTTCCCTAAATAGTGCAATATCTACTTAAGCAGCCACTCTTCCTCGGAAAGTGCGATAGATGATGATGTGATAGATCAAGACTAGCGGCAAGCCAATGCAAAGAATTACCGTCATGCAGAATAAGGTAAGTTCGCTAGACCCTGCAGACGCGATTGTAATGGCATCACCTAGTGTAGCATTCACCAAATTCGGGAACATTGTAGTCGCAAGCAGCCCAACAAGGAAAAGAGCGCCTGCACTTTGAGAGATAAAACAAACAAGGTCGCCCGATTCCTTCTTGGAGAATATTCCTGCAAGAAATACTGCCACAACGAAAAGAACCGCAAATAGCCAACGCGCCACAGTCAAAGACCCAATAGGAGCACTTGCTCCAGATAATCCTGCAAAAACCATAATCGTCAAGATCACGAACAAAACCAAAGAGCATATTTGCATGATGAGCCTAATGCCGCGGGTTCGCTCGCGAATGTCAGAGCCTATTGGCGCCTTCAAAGAAATCCAGCAAGCACCAGCAGCAATAAACATCACAAGCCCTAGAAGCCCACAAATCAAAGTAAATGGCGTGATAAGCCCCAAAAGCGGGATGCCGATATAATTACCAGAAGCATCCATCGGAATTCCTGCAACCACATTTCCAACAGCAACACCGAACAAAAGCGCCGGAAGCAAAGACCCAAGGAAGAAGCATACATCCCAGACTTTTCGCCATTTGTTGTCGGCCGCCCAGAACTCGAAGGATACCGCGCGCACGATAAGCGCGAAAAGCACTAGCATGATCGCAAGGTAGAAACCGCTAAAGGTTGTTGCATAGGCATCTGGAAATGCTGCAAAAAGCGCACCTCCAGCGGTAAGGAGCCATACCTCGTTGCCGTCCCAAACAGGGCCTATTGCATGCCTCACTATTGCTTTGTCTTCATCGCTTTTAGCGATAAAGGGGTAAAGAATTCCAGCCCCAAGATCGAAGCCATCTAAAATGAAATACCCGGCGATTAGGACGAATATCAAAAAGAACCAAAGGATTGAAAGCACGCTCATCTCTACTCCCCTTCCTTTCCGTTTTCTGCCACCTCACTAGCGTCGTCTTGCGCCGCCACATCTACATCTTCTGCGTCATCGTACGCCACCGCGGTTTCGGCTGCGAGCACAGCGCTAGCTTCTGCAGACCTAGCTTCTGATCCAGCCACCTCTTCAACTGGTCCTTTGCTCACGAAATGACTGATAACCCTCGCCCATCCAACGAACAAAAGCAGGTAGACCACAACAAACAAGACTAAAGTGATTAGAATCTCGAAAGACTGAACAGAGGCGCTTACTCCGTTTTCGGTAAGCATGTAAACGCCATCAGGACCTGTGGTAGACGGATAGACAACGTATGGCTGCCTTCCTACTTCTGCTGTAAGCCAACCAGTTTGAATAGCTATAAAAGGGAAAATTGGCGAGATGATCATTACCCACTGAAGGAACTTCGAGTTTGCAAGGCCTCTGCCCTCCTGCACAATCTTCTTGCGGCCAAATATAAGCGCCAGAAGAAGCACGACACATATAATGCCAAACATGATCACCATTAAATGGTATGTCTGGAAGACGAAATTCACCGGCATCTCGTCCACGTTAATGTCTGAGTATTTCTCCATTGCAGCAATATCGAAAAGTCCAGGATATTCGGTATCCCATGTGCCAGTAGCCAAAAAGCTGGTGCCTCCAGGAATACTTAGAGTGCTAGCTTCCTGAGCCTGCTCATCAACAAACCCGCCAACAGCAAGACCTGGAACTTCAGATTCATACATGCCTTCCATCATTGCCATCTTGGAAGGTTGTTCCTCCCATACCTCAACAGCCGATGAATGCGCGGCAACAAGCAAGAAAACAACTCCAACTATGCCAACGACACAGCCAATCTTCATCATGGCGGCAGCTTGATTGGTGTACTTCTTCTTGTGCATATACCATGCCGCAACTGCGATAACAATAAAGGCACCCATAACAACTAGGCTAAGCACCGTATGGAAATACCTAGGAAGCGTAGATGGGTTAAACGCAGCGGCAAAGAAATCGGTTATAACTGCCTTGCTGCCATCGGCAGAAAGCTCGGCTCCTGCAGGGGTTTGCATCCAGCTGTTTGCGATCAATATCCAAAGGGCACTAAGCGCAGAACCGAAGAAAACAAGCCACGAACTAACCATGTATAAAACCGGCTTAATCTTCTTGCGCCCAAAAAGAAGCATTCCAAGGAATATTGATTCCAAGAAGAATGCGAACAGAGCCTCAGCGGCAAGCGGGGCGCCGAAGATATCGCCGACGAATCTTGCATAGTTTGCCCAATTCGTTCCAAACGAGAACTCCATCGTTATGCCCGTAGCAACGCCGACGGCAAAAGTGCCAGTAAAGATTTTCACCCACATATGAGCAAGCGCTTCATCGGATGGCGATTTAGAGCGGAACGCCTTTGTCACAAAAATTGCCATCAATAAGCCGATGCCAATGCTTAACGGGACAAAGATGAAGTGATAGCCCGCAGTTAGCGCGAATTGCATGCGCGCGAGCAATGCCTGATCCACAATGACTCCTTTGCATACAGTAATTTCCGATTACTTAAAGTAATATGCTAAAAGATTATAAACTTTTAGCAACACTTGGTTGTTTTCGCACGAGTAACATGTTCGATAAGAAGCTTCTCGAAATAAACGGCTCGAAAAGTGCGCTGATTATTTGCGCGATTTTTGCATGCCTTCGCGCAGTACTCATACTTGGCCAAGCCCTTTTCTTAAGCCAAGCCATTTGCGAGCTGTGGGGTAGTCTTAATACACAGCAAGTCGCTATGCAGCAGACAACTATCTCGCTTGCGCTTTTCTGCGCATGCTTTCTAGTGCGCGAAGTTTTAACTTATGCAGAAGATGCCTACATAGACAAATTCGCAAGATCTGTCGTAAACAAGCTTCAAAGGGCTGCGCTGGAAAAGACATACGAGGGAGGCCCTGCCTATATTCACAGTCAGGGCACCCCCGCAACAGTGGCTCTGCTAGTAGAGGGCAGTGATGACGTTGACAAGTACGTAAGACTAGCCTTCCCAAAGCTTGCCGACTGCGTGATAGTGCCAATAGTGCTACTTATTGGCCTGTTTGCCTTAGACCTGATAAGTGGCCTCATCGCGCTTGTTTTGCTGCCGTTTATTTTCATCTTCATGCGCCTTATAGGCCTGAGCGCCAAAAACGAAGCAGATAAGCGCCACTCACAATTCGAGAAATTGTCGAACTCATTTGTAAACAAGGCGCAAGGCATAGTAGATCTGAAAGCCTTCGGCGCAGATGGGCGCTTTGCAAAGATCATCTATGACACAAGCGAGGCGTTTAGGCGAATAACCATGAAAACGCTGAGAGTTTCTATGCTGTCTAGTGCCGTTTTGGATCTTTTTGCCACTCTAGCGCTTGCAGCCATTGCTATAATGCTTGGCTTTCGCATGGTCGAAGGAAGCGTCGCGTTCTTCCCTGCCCTTGCCGTGCTTGTGATTGTGCCTGATTACTTCAAGCCCATTCGAGAATTTGGAAGCAACTACCACGACACCTTGAATGGGAAAGTTTCACTTGAAGCGCTTCTTAGCCTTATTGATGGAGCAGATGATAAAGCCAACCATGAAAGCCCATTTTGGGCTGATTCCTTAAAATCGCTTGGAACTCTAGAAATCGACACCAAGAAACGCGCGAGCTGTGCGATAACAGGCCCTAGCGGAATCGGAAAGACTACCCTGTTAAATGCGCTTGCAGGACTTACAGACCCTCCTTCTAAGTTCAAGTTCGTTTTAGATGGCAAGCCCTTCTACACACTTAGGCGAAACGATTGGCAAAGGCGCATCGCCTATATCACACAAGAGCCGCATATCTTTAACGACACCATCCGCAACAATATATGCTTCTACAATCCTTCGGCCAGCGACGATACTGTATTCCAAGCCCTAGACGCCGTTGGGCTTTCAGAACTTATAGACGAACTTCCGAAGGGTCTAAACACACAGATAGGCGAAGGCGGACGCGCCTTATCTGGCGGGCAAATTGAAAGAGTCGCATTATGTAGGGCGCTCGTAGATAAAACACGCGATGTGTGGATCCTAGATGAGCCTTCAGCACATATCGACTCTATAACCGAGCAAGAACTTAGAGAAGCCGTTAGCCCGCTTATGAAAGATAAGCTTGCTTTCGTTGTAACCCACAGCCTCTCATGGGCTAGCGATATGGACAAAACGCTTTCGATATCAAGTGCACATACCAGAAACGAAGATGATGCAAAGGGCGAAGATGGCACAAACGACAACGATGAGGTGCGCGACGAAGGCCGGAAACTTTTATGAAGTGGCTGCTGTCGGGAAATAAAGCGCGATTTGCATTGGCTTTAGGGCTAAGCGTTGTAGCGTACATATTCGCGGGAGCATTGATGTTCACATCCGGCTATATGATCTCGCTTGCGGCAACAATTCCCCTAACGGTTCTGGCTCTTCACCTCCCATCCATCTTCGTGCGTATATTCGGAATAGGAAAACCCCTGCTCCAATATGCCTATAGGCTAACAAGCCATGACTGGGTACTTCGCATGACAAGCAGAGCGCGCCTTTGTTTGTATGATGCGCTACGCAAAAAGACCACAATTACGCAGTCTAGGGAAAAGACAGGCCATATACTGTCGATGCTTACAGAAGACATTGGGCATTCCCAAGACCTTGTTTTGCGCGGAGTGCTGCCTGTAGCAAGCGCATGGATTGTCGCTATCATCATATCGACGCTTGCAGGAGCTTTGTCTGCAAGTTTGGCAGTAGTCCTGCTTTGCTTGCTTGTTATCTCCTGCGTCATCGTCCCGCTTATGACTGCAACAGCCAATGCTGAAGAGCTTCAATTGCTTAAAGAGAAAAACGACTTACTTTACGAGAACCTTACCGACAATTTTCAAGGGATCACAGAATGGGTAATCTCGGGTAGAAAAGACGATTTTGTAAACACACAAATGAACCTTTTTGAGCAGAAATTTGCAATAGACGAAACGATAAGAAGACGCAGAAGAATATGTCGCCTTGTGTCGCAAGTTTTGTTCTGTTTGTGCGTGCTTTCGATCATCGTTTGGGCGGCACTTACCTTTGGGTCTGCTTTCGAAGGAAACCAGCTAGCGAATGCTTTTGTTGCACCTTCAAGTTTCGCATCTTGGATATCGCAGATAACGCCTGCCAACTCATCAACCTATCCAGCCAACTGGATAGCAGCTTTCGCGCTCTGCTTCTTCCCTTTGACAGAGGCCTTCCTACAAATCGAAGAGGCTCTTGAGACCTTTAAGGTAAGAGCAGCATCGGTGGACGGACTCGTTGACTACATGGGAGACTCTGCGCAAATAGACGTCAAAACTTTGGATGCCGATGGCCAAACGATACTTGCACATAAGCACAAACTTGGCCACAAAAACGACGTTTGTGGTAATGCCAATGGCAGAACTTCCATCACCAAAAGCGGTGCCCGTGATGGGGCAAACAAAACGCCTGCACTCGAAGGCGATACTCACGACACCGACGAAGCTTCTGTGCTCGAAAACCCTGATATATCAATTCGCGATCTTGAGTTTTCATATCATGGCAGGAAAATATTTAGCGGTTTCAACCTAGAGATTCCATATGGCACGAAAATCGCTATTACAGGAAGAAGCGGCATTGGAAAAAGTACTTTAGTATCGCTTGTTCATGGCGACTTGAAACCTGATAGCGGAACGGTGCTTATAGGTAATAACAGCGCGCAATCCCTCTCCTCCAAGATATATGAAACTGTCGGTGTAATCGGGCAGTTTCCGCACCTTTTTGACATGTCCCTTCGCGAGAACCTCCTTATAGCAAAAGCAAACGCAACAGATGAAGAACTTAAGCGCGCTATGACTCTTGTAGGACTAGAAGACATGTATAACAGCTTGCTGCAAGGCCTTGATACCCAAGTTCTTGAAGGAGGCTTGCGCTTTTCGGGAGGCGAACGTCATAGAATAGCGCTTGCAAGAATTCTTCTATCCAACCAGCCTATCGTCGTACTCGATGAACCCTTCTCCAATATAGACGTTCAAACAGTACAAGAAATACTGGATACACTATTGACTACATTCGCGGATAAAACGCTGATAGTGGTAACTCACCACGCCATAGGGCTGGATAAGTTCGATCAAGTCTTATCGCTTTAGCCCTTGGCTTTTCCATGAGTTTCTGAGACTTTCTTGGTATTTCGCTTCCCATTGTTCCAAGCGCTGTCAGCGCGCCATCAAAGCGCACGGTACAGACGCTCTAGCCAACGCGTTGGCAATCCTTGTTGTCAACGCGTTGGCACCACGTTTGGCTCTACGGTATCAGACCGCGTCGTCTCCGCGTTCGACGGTACGGCGTCAAACCGCGTCGTCTCCACGTTCGGCGGTACGAATACGTATCACCTCTTCCACAGGACTTATAAATATCTTGCCGTCTCCCACCTCGCCAGTTTGCGCGGTATTAAGAATGACATCAACTATATCGTCAATCTTCTCGTCGTCGGTAACTATCTCAAACTTGACTTTCGGCACCATATTCAAAATGATCTCGTTTCCCCTGTAATACTCTTTCCATCCATGCTGGTTGCCGCAACCATTACATTGGCTTATGGTCATTCCCGAAACATTCGCAGAAAATAGTGCTTCCTTAAGTGGCTCCATTTTCTCCGGCCTGATTATCGCGATGATTCTTTTCATGGTTTATACCTTTCGTATGAAATGGTTTTCTATCTTGGCATTCTATGATGATGCATTAATCAAGACCTGTGAAAGCAGGGTATGCACTCTCGCCGTGCTCAGCGATGTCAAGCCCTTGGGCTTCAGCATCTGAAGCAACACGCAAGCTTCCCTTAAAGCAAAGCTTAAGAATCAATCCGATGACTATATCGCAAACGCCAACGAAAACTATAGTCACAAGAATGCCAAGTACCTGAGACCCAAGCAAGTGGAAGTCGCCAGTATAGAACAGGCCGCCGAAATCCGTCCAGGAAAGCTCCGGAACGCAGAACAAGCCTGTCATGATGCCTCCGAAGATGCCGCCCACACAGTGGCATCCAAAAGCATCAAGAGCGTCGTCGTAGGCGAGCTTCTTCTTTAAGTAGCTAATTGCCCAGTAGCAGACCGGCGATACTAAAAGCCCCATGATAATGGCAGCAAATGGCTCGACAAAGCCGGCTGCAGGCGTAATAACAACAAGACCTGCCACAAGACCTGTACAACCACCAACAAGTGTTGCTTTACCCACCACTATACGCTCTACGATTAACCAAGACACAACTGCTGCACCGCTGGCACAAACAGTATTGATTAGAGCAAGTGTCGCAATGCCATCGGCTGCAAATTCAGATCCTGCATTAAAGCCAAACCATCCAAACCACAGCAATGTCGCGCCAAGGGCAACAAACGGCACGTTATGAGGCCTATAGCCCATCATTCCGAAGCCGTGGCGCTTGCCCACGATTACCGCAAGAACAAGAGCCGTCAAGCCTGACGAGATGTGAACCACATCGCCGCCTGCAAAGTCAAGCGCGCCAATCATGTCGCCAATAAGCGAGCCTTCCCCGCCCCATACCATATGTGCTAGAGGAGGATATACGATTATGGTCCAAGCAGCGAGGAAGGCTACGATCGCGCCGAACTTCATGCGCCCGGCAACGCCTCCCGTAATGATGGCAGTCGTAATCATGCAAAACGCCATCTGGAAGATAATATCGGTTATGCCCGGATATACGATAGATCCGTCTTGAATATCGGCCTCTACAAGCATATCGGTCACACTGCCAAGGAGGAAAAGCTGGTCAAACCCACCGATTATCGGATTCTGGATGTCTGTGCCATAAGCGATTGACCAACCGAAGCAAGTCCATGTAATTGCTACTATTCCAATTGTGACGAAAACCATGAGCATGGTGTTGCCCACGTTTTTCCTTCTCGCAAGCCCTCCATAGAAAAATGCCAATCCTGGAGTCATCAACAACACCAGCATCGAACATATCAACATGAACGCGCTGTTTCCAGTATCCAAAGTAACCATCTCCTGTTTCCTCGGCTTTTGCAGATACGAGATGATTTTATGTAGCCAGCGCAGGCGAAACTTACCTAAAAGCAATCAATTAACATGGCTGAACTCAAATATTAACTCGCAAGAAATACGAGCTTTACATACTTGAAACATTGCCTAACATGCGCTAAATTACTTGCTTGTGCTTCACTGGGGTGTCGTCTAATGGCAGGACAGCGGTTTCTGGTGCCGTATGTGAGGGTTCGACTCCTTCCACCCCAGCCACTTTCAAAAATCCCAAAACTTTAGTTTGGCTTGAATCGACTTTAGTTCAGACTTCATCGACATGAGTTTGGCGCGGATCGATCAATGATTCCAGAAATTCTGTTTTGCATTTGAAGAGTAATGCGCTAAACTATTCAGGCTGATTTGGCTCCGTCGTCTAGCGGTTTAGGACGCCGCCCTCTCAAGGCGGAGGTCGCCGGTTCGAATCCGGTCGGAGCTACCAGAAA
>CAZYOQ010000009.1:0-9881 GCA_964649145.1 uncultured Eggerthellaceae bacterium
GTGCTGTTCTTCTGCAGGCTCAACAAGAGCCTTTGCTACCCAAACGTTCTCGTCGGTCATTCCAACAGAAGAATATCCGGTTTGAGGAAGAAGCTTTACTGCTTTTGAGATATCTTCGCGCAGCCTGTAGCCCGTTTCTTCTAAAAGCTCGCGATTAATGCACTCTTCAAGGCTTTCACTGTCTTCAACAAGACCTGCGGGGAAAGCCACGATCCAGTCGTTTATGGCATATCTGAATTCCCGGATGAGCAGCACAGACCCATCAGGCAAAATAGGCACGATACATATTGCATCAGGCTTATTAGGCGAAGTGCTTTGAGATGTATTGCCATACTTGTTAAGCTTTGCCTGGTATTCTTCAAGCCCGTTTCGGGATACTGCTTCGTATTTGTATGAGCTTCCATCTGGCATGCGATAAGTAAGGATGTACTTCTTTATCCATCCATCTGCGACCTGCTCTATATTTTCAAGTTTTGGAATCTTGCCGTTTTCTTTTTTCATGAAGCATCCTAAAGTGTCATTTGGCCAAGAGGGCGTTCAAAAGCAAAAGTGCCCGGAGCTATTTCCGGGCACTTAAAAACTAGATTTTCCTAATGTCTAGAATTCCTTGAAAGCGCTCTTAGATGCGAAGCAAATTGGGCATTTCTCGAAATCGTCACCTTTGTGGATATAGCCGCAAACGGGGCAAAGGTAGTACTTATCGTCATCTGGGGCGTCGATATTGTTGTAAGCCTCCATGTAAAGCTCGGCATGAACCGATTCTGCAAGTTTTGCACGAGTGAAAACCAGTTCTGCTCCAGATTCGCCTTCTTCTTGAGCGATTTGGATGAAGCTTGGATACATATCTGATGTTTCATAAATCTCGCCAAGGGCTCCAGCGATCAAATTGAGGTCAGTGGCCTCTCCAGATATTTCAGGGGCACTTGGTGCAACATAGTCAGGCTCGACCTTCTTGATTTCTGCGACTTCGAGCTTGATATGAATCTGCTCGGCTGCAGAAGTTGCTGCAAACTGGCGCGAGATTTGATCGTATCCAGCTTCCTTGGCGATTTTTGAGAACGCGGCGTATTTAGCGGAGGCTCCGGTCTCGCCTTGTACTGCCGCTTTCAGGTTCTCAAGAGTTGTGCCGACCTTTGTTTGGGAGTCAGAAACAACGTCGAAATTTGTCGAATTTTTTGCATTTGGCGCAACATCGCGAATATTCATTTTGTTCCTCTCTCTTGAACTTTTGATTTCTGCGAGAACAGATGCATTTAGCATCACAGCGCATATCGACAATTATATGTTTTGTGAGAAGGAATTGCCGGAAATGACACTAGAATAATTATTTAAACGTGAGAAAGAGGACACTGATGACCAAATCTTCTGCATGGGGCAAATATAGCGAATCTGATCTTGCTAAGCTTGAAGAACTTTCGCGTGATTACAAAGACTTTATTTCTACATGCAAGACCGAACGCGAGTGCTGTGATTTCGCTATAGAGCATGCCGAGGCTGTGGGTTATACAAGTCTCGACGTTGCTAGAGAAAAAGGCAGTCTTGCCCCTGGCGACAAGGTTTGGGCGACATCTCAAGGTAAAGCGCTAATATTGGTTCATCTTGGCAAACAAGCAATTGAGTCGGGCGTCAATATACTAGGCGCTCATATGGATTCTCCTAGGCTTGACCTGAAGCAGAACCCATTGTTTGAAAAAGACGAGCTTGCCCTTCTAGATACTCACTACTATGGCGGTATCAAAAAGTATCAATGGGTTACAACTCCTCTAGCGCTTCACGGTGTTGTAGCGCTGAAGGATGGCAGCGTTAAAAAGATATGCATTGGCGAGGCCGAAGCCGACCCAGTCTTTTGTGTCACAGACTTGCTTCCTCACCTTGGCAATAAGCAGATGGCAAAAAAGGCATCAGAAGTTGTCGAGGGCGAAGACCTTGATGTTTTGTGTGGGAACCGTCCCATAAGGGAAAAAGAAGACGACTCTGCAGATGAAGTCGATTCTAAAGACAATGACTGCAAAGACAATAAATCAGATGCTGTCAAGAAATTCGCACTTGAGCTTCTCAAAGAGAAATATGGAATCACTGAAGATGATTTCCTTTCATCTGAGATCGAGGTTGTTCCTGCTGGCGAAGCGCGCGACCTGGGTTTCGACAAGAGCATGGTCATCGGATACGGGCAAGACGACCGAGTTTGCGCATACACATCGCTTCGCGCCCAGCTAGACCTTAGCGAAGATGATAGTGAAATCCCAGAGTTTACATGTGTTTGCGTCCTTGTTGATAAAGAAGAGATAGGTAGCGTAGGCGCGTCTGGAATGGATTCGATGTTCTTCGAGAACACTATCGCAGAGATAATGGAGCTTGCGGGTGAGGAAGGTCTTGTGAAGCTTCGCCATGCCCTGGCTGCTTCATCGATGCTTTCTTCAGACGTTTCAGCTGCGGTTGATCCAAGCTACGAAGGCGTATTTGAGTCGAAGAATTCCGCCTATCTTGGGCGAGGGCTTGTGTTCAATAAATACACTGGCGCTCGCGGTAAAAGTGGGTCCAACGATGCCCGCGCTGAATACATGGCTGGTATCAGGCGCGTTATGGATGATGCTGGCGTGGCGTTTCAAACGGCTGAATTGGGACGCGTGGACGCAGGTGGCGGTGGAACAATCGCTTTTATTCCTGCGAGATACGGAATGGACGTCATCGATTCAGGAGTACCAGTGCTTTCCATGCATAGCCCCTGGGAGGTCACAAGCAAAGCCGATATTTATGAAGCGTATTGTGGCTATAAGGCCTTTTTTAGGAATATTTCCAAGCTTTGATTCTGCGGGATAAAAGCTGTATATTCAGGACTTTAAATGCGCATGTGCGCTTTATAATGATGCGACCGCATGATTTGCTAAGAACTGGGAGAGGAGTATAGCAATGGCGCAGTTTTTCGAAGAGTGTTCACGAACTTTCAATGAGTATCTTCTGGTTCCGGGTTATTCCACAAGCGCCTGCACCCCCGATGCGGTTTCTCTAAAAACTCCTCTCGTGAAGTATCGCAAAGGGGAAGAAGAATGCCCTCTGCAACTTAGCATTCCGATGGTTTCTGCAATCATGCAGTCGGTTTCAGATGACAAGATGGCAATCGCTTTGGCAACTGAGGGCGGCCTGTCTTTTGTTTATGGCTCCCAGTCTGTTGAAGACGAGGCGGCCATGGTCGTTCGTGTTAAAGACCACAAGGCAGGTTTCGTTACATCGGATGTCAACCTTTCTCCTAACGACACGCTTGCCACAGTGATAGATCTTAAAGCCCAGCATGGCCACTCCACCATGCCTGTCACAGAAGACGGCCGAAGCGGCGGAAAGCTATTGGGTATCGTGACCTCTCGCGATTACCGTGTAAGCCGCATGGATCCAAATACGCCCGTCTCTGAGTTCATGACTCCTCGCGAGAAGATGATTGTGGCTCCGGCCGACACATCTTTGAAGGACGCCAACGACATAATCTGGGATCATAAGCTCAACAGCTTGCCTATAGTCGATGATGAAGACAGGCTTGTGGCTCTTGTTTTCCGCAAGGACTACGACTCGCACAAATCAAATCCTGATGAGATGCTTGACGCTCACAAGCGTTATATGGTTGGTGCGGGCATTAATACTCGCGATTACGCAGAAAGGGTGCCGGCTCTTGTTGAAGCTGGGGCAGATGTACTTTGCATCGATTCGTCTGAGGGCTTTTCTGATTGGCAGCGTCTTACCCTTGAGTGGATTCGCGAACATTACGGCGACACCGTTAAGGTTGGCGCTGGTAATGTAGTCGATCGCGAAGGTTTTCGCTTCCTGGCCGAACATGGTGCCGATTTCATCAAGATTGGTATTGGCGGCGGGTCTATATGTATAACGCGCGAAACTAAGGGAATAGGGCGTGGGCAGGCGACAGCTGTAATCGAGGTTGCTAAGGCTCGAGATGAGTGGTTTGAACAAACTGGAGAATACATTCCGATTTGTTCTGATGGCGGTATTGTTTACGACCACCATATCTCTTTGGCGCTTGCCATGGGTTCCGATTTCGTTATGCTTGGACGCTATTTCGCCCGCTTTGATGAAAGCCCATCCAACAGGGTCATGATCAACGGCAACTACATGAAAGAGTATTGGGGCGAGGGGTCTTCTCGTGCGCGCAATTGGCAGCGTTACGACCTTGGCGGCAACAAGGCTGGGCTTACGTTTGAAGAAGGCGTTGACTCATACGTGCCATATGCAGGTTCCTTGAAAGACAATGTAAACCTCACCCTTTCAAAGATTCGCTCGACCATGTGCAATTGTGGGGCACTTTCAATTTCTGAGTTCCAACAAAAAGCTAAGCTTACAGTTGTGTCTTCCACAAGTATTGTCGAGGGCGGCGCACATGACGTGTTGTTGAAAGACAATACTACATACGTTTCCAATACCAGTGTGGGATAAAGTACGGGCTTAATTTAAAAGTTCGGTTCAAGAGTTTAGTTCAAGGGATTAGCCCAAGGGATTAGCCCAAGGGATTAGCCCAAGGGGTTGTCACACGCTCTTAGCCTGCACTAGGCCAAGTATTGTGAACCTCTATATGACTGGCTTCCAAAATACCTTTGCGGCATTGGTGTGGATGCATTCAATTTAAGTTGTATACTTGCAAACTGTTGTTAGAGCTTAGGTCGAGAGGTAAAAATGCTAGACACCGATTACATCAATAGATATTCGATGCACAGCGCCACATGTGGCGAGCTTCGTGATAGTGACGATGGGCGCGAGGTAGTGCTTACTGGTTGGGTTTGGCACAATCGTGACCACGGAGGCCTAATTTTTATTGATCTTCGCGACCGTGATGGGTATACGCAAATAGTCGTTGATCCTGATTGCGTTAGCTCTGAAGATTTTTCGAAGGCAGAACACCTTGGACGTGAATACGTTTTGAAGGTGACTGGTAAAGTTCGTTTGCGCTCTGCCGATGCCGTGAACCCAGATATGGCAACAGGTAAAATCGAGGTTCTTGCAAGTTCTATCAATGTGTTAAACACATCTATTACCCCACCTTTCTCGATCGAAGATGGCATCGAGACCGACGAGACTACGCGCATGAAATGGCGCTATCTAGATCTTCGCAGGCCAGAGATGTATGCAAATATCCTTCTTCGCCATACGGTCACCCAAGCTATAAGGCGATCTCTTGACAAGCGCGGCTTCATCGAGATTGAAACTCCTATACTTGCAAACTCTACCCCAGAGGGTGCTCGCGACTACATAGTTCCTTCGCGCCCTAACCCAGGTAAGTTCTACGCGCTGCCTCAAAGCCCTCAACAATTCAAGCAGATGCTTATGGCGGGCGGCGTTGAGCGCTACTTCCAAATTGCAAGGTGTTTTCGCGACGAGGATCTTCGTGCCGACCGTCAGCCGGAATTCACTCAGGTAGATATCGAAATGTCGTTTGTTAGTGAAGACGATGTCATGACCATGATGGAAGACGTGCTCCACGAGACTTTTGCGGCAGCGGGTATAGATCTTCCACTTCCACTTGAGCGCATGCCCTACGCCGAGGCTATGGACAGATTTGGCTGCGACAGGCCAGATGTGCGCTTCGGTATGGAACTTGTAAATATCACCGATATCGTCAAGGATACGGGTTTCAAGGTTTTTGCTAGCGTGGCGCAATCGGGCGGTGTTGTTAAGGCTATCAACGCAAAGGGTGCTGGCGACTGGAGCCGCGGCGAGGTGGAGAAGCTTGCCGCGATCGCTGAAGCCAATGGCGCAAAAGGCATGGCATGGGTTGCATTCACCAGCTCTGGCGAAGAGAAAAGCCCGATCAAAAAATTCTTCACCGAGGAAGAATGGGACGCGCTTAAAAAAGCTATGGATGTATGCCCTGGCGACCTTCTTCTGTTTGCCGCAGCAGATGCTGCTACAGCAAATGCTGTGCTTTCGGCACTTCGCCTTCATATGGCAGACGCCCTGAATATTCCACGCGTTGGTCACAAGCTTCTTTGGGTGGTCGATTTTCCAATGTTTAAATATGACGAGGATGAGAAGAAATTCGCTGCAGAACATCATCCGTTCAGTCAAGTTTGCAGGGAAGACCTTGATCGAATGGAAGAAGACCCGCTTTCGGTTAAAAGCTACGCATACGATGTCGTTATGGACGGCTATGAGCTAGGCGGTGGCTCGATTAGAATTCATGATGCTCAAGAGCAGAAGCGGGTGCTGCGCGTGCTAGGAATCTCTGATGAGGATATTGATGCCAAGTTCGGCCACCTTATAAATGCGCTTTCGCTGGGTACTCCGCCTCATGGCGGAATTGCGCTTGGGCTTGATCGTTTGATAATGCTACTTGCTGGCAAAGACAGCATTCGCGATGTTATAGCATTTCCTAAGACATCAAGTGCATCTGACCCGATGACGGGAGCACCTTCAAGTGTTAGTGCTCATCAATTGAAGGAAGTCGATCTTCGCATTCTCTAAGACTTCAATGTGGAAGGTTCGTTAGTTTTGATGTGGGCTGCGCTGTAAGTTTTAAGCTAGGCCTCATCTGAAATTACGACAATGTCTTCTGCGTTCGGGGCGGCGAAATTCTGCTCTGCTTGTTTAGGATTGGCAGCTTCTTCAAGTTTTGCAAGTTCGGCGCTTGTTTCGACGTCGGCTTTTATCTTGTTGCTTGCTTCATTAAGGTTAGTCTCATTTGCAGATTTTGCAGCTTCGTGAAAAGCGGCTATAGAAGCTGCCGCAGCCGCTGCTGAAGCTGTTGTGGCTGCGCTACTGCGGCCTTGCGTGGCATTTTCGTGAGGGCGTGCATCGTATGAGTAGTTAGGGCTAATGACTTCTTCTAGGCCTTGGGCTTCCTCGTTTTGAATCCCATCTATTTTGGCTTCCTTATCTAGAGGCTCTTGGTCTGAGCGCTCATTGTCTTCGACTTTTCCGTTTTGGGCTTCTGGTTGAGTGCCCTCTTGGTTTTGTGTCTTTGCGAACGCGTCTTGTTGGGCGTCTTGAGTTTCGTTTTTATCGGGGTTGACGTCATCTGTGCATGATTGTTGTTTGTGCATGCATTGCTGGCGAACTTGTTCCATGTAAGCTGCATATTGCATATCTTGGAAATACGGCACCCAATATATTGGTGTGTAAGCCTGTTGCGGATATCCCATGCCATACGCGGGAACCTGTATACAAGGTGCTATACAGACGGGTAGAAGAAGCGGCATTGCGCCATATGCGGGGCATCCGTAATACCACATTGGTAATAATTGATAGGGCATGGAAGGCTTCTTTCTTGAATGTTCCCTGAAAGATCTTTTATAAGTCTAACAGAGCTATATTTAAACCCCAGACTTTCGTCTATACTGTTTTCTAGTTGAAGCACTTCCCGTTGGGTGGAGCGGCGCCATGTCTCGAACCTGGTCAGGTCCGGGAGGAAGCAGCCATAAGGGACCGCTGACGAGCGCCCCATCCTACGAGGAGTGCTTTGTTGTTCATTAAATTAGTGCTGTATACTCATTCAGGCAAATGGCGCGTTAATAAGGAGCCAGATGGGCGTTATCGATTTCTTTGTGAACCTTCTGCGTGATCCGCGCACATCTATTGCGTCTTGGATTATAACTTTGGGGCCTATCTGGGTGTATTCACCGCTTTTCTTGATCGTCTTCATCGAGACAGGCTTGGTCTTCTTTCCGTTTCTACCTGGCGATTCTCTACTTTTTGCCGTAGGAGTTTTTTCTGCAGATGGCGGTGGCTTGAACCTAGGTGTTAGCCTAATTGTCTTTTATGTAGCGGCGATTTTGGGAAATACTTCAAATTATTGGATAGCTAGATTTTTGGGAAAGCGCATAATCGATTCAGGTAAGGTTAAAGCTCTGACGCCCGAACGCATGGCAAAGCTTGACCACTTCTTTGAGAAATATGGTGGGCTTACAATTGTGATCACACGCTTCATGCCGTTTTTTCGCACCTTTGCCCCGTTCATCGCAGGAACAGGGCACATGAACTTCTTCAAGTTCACCATATTCAATTGTATTGGTGGTGTTTCTTGGGTAAGCTTGTTTGTGTTGATAGGCTACTTTTTCGGTGGCGTGCCATTTGTGCAAGACCATTTCGAGTTCATCGTTATTGGAATAGTTGCGGTATCTGTCGCGCCTGCTGTTATTGCCGCCATAAAAGGTGCTATAAATTCAAGGAGAAGCGGAAACGATTTGGAACATCAATAAGACGGAGTAGGTAATTTGGAAGCGCTTTACAACAAATATCGCCCGCAGATATTCGAGGATGTTGTTGGGCAAGAGCATATCGAAAGAACGATCAAGAATGCTCTTGCTGCCAACAAGATAAGCCATGCCTACATGTTCATAGGCCCTAGGGGTACGGGCAAGACAACAACGGCTCGCCTACTTGCGAAGGCGCTACTTTGCAAGGATGGGCCCACTCCTGACCCTGATGGAACCTGCGAAGATTGCAAGCTGATAGCATCAGGGGAACACCCCGACGTCTACGAGCTTGATGCGGCAAGTCGAACCGGCGTGGAAAACGTGCGCGAAGAAATTATCGGCAAGGTCGACTACGCGCCCACTCGCGGCAAGTTCAAGGTTTACATCATCGATGAGGTTCACATGCTTTCGGTGCCGGCCTTCAATGCGCTACTGAAAACTTTGGAAGAACCACCCGATCATGTCATCTTCATAATGTGCACAACCGATCCGCAGAAAATACCAGAGACTATATTTTCTAGATGTCAGCGTTTCGATTTCAGGCGAATCTCTTCTGAAGAACTGGTTTCAAGGCTCGGTGCAATATGCGAGGTGGAGGGCATCGAATTCGAGGGCGATGCCCTAGACCTTATTGCTCACCGTGCTCAAGGAGGTATGAGGGATGCCCTCACATCGCTTGAGCAGCTGATAGCCTTTGGCGACGGCAAAGTGACTATGGATGTCGCAGAGCGCCTGCTTGGCTCCATCGACTCCAGCGATCTGGCTGAAATCGTCAAGGCCATAGGAACACGCGATGTGGCAGCGTGCTTTAATTGGACTTCCTCTTACATGGAAACTGGTGCCGATCTTGCGCAGTTTGTTGGAGATCTAACCAGCCATGTTCGAGACATGTATGTGATGTCGCTTGCTGGTGCAGATGTCGCGCTTGATGTGACGCAAGCGGGAAGACGAGAGCTTCAAGTTGAGCTTGAGTGGTTTGGACCTGAAAGGCTTGCTCGTATGCTAGAGGTTTTGGGCGACTTGATGAAGGAGCTCAAGACATCTACCAACCAGAGGCTGTCGTTCGAGATCGCGCTTACAAGAATGGTACGTCCAGAGTCAGACCTAACTTTGTCTTCCTTATCAGAGCGCATTGAAGCTCTGGAACGCGAGCTGAAAGAAGGTAAGTTCGAAAGGCGAGCTGCTTCGCCCTCACTTGGGAAGGTGGTCACTCCTTCAACGCAACTGAGTGATTCAGCAGAGAGCATATCTTCAGACGTGGAGAAGGAAGAAACGGCTGCACAAGAGCCTTCTGTGGAAGATGTTTCGCCCGCTTCAATATATGAGGGCAATATCAATGCACAACAAGTGTGGAATACGGTCATGGCTCATCTTAAGAAGATAGGGCCTGCATATGGCGTTGTATTCATGAACACAAGCGTGTATATGGACGCAGACTTATTCGTAATTGAGTTCTCAAAGAATAACGATTTCGCTTTCAAGGCGTCTTCGAAACAAGATGCTAGAGGAGCACTTGAAAAGGCTTTCTCGCGGGCTGGATATCCTGGCATAAAATACAAGATCACTCAATCCAAGGGCAGCGTCGATAGAGTCAGTAGCGCTTCTGAGGCAGTGCCTAGATCGCAAGATATTTCACAGCCGAAAGAATTCCGTGGGGTTCAAGAGCCTTCAGAGGTAAACGAGGCGAAAGAA
>CAZYOQ010000009.1:9981-21578 GCA_964649145.1 uncultured Eggerthellaceae bacterium
CGACTTTTGGGGAAGGCGTAGTTGTTGAAGAAGTAAAAGAGTAAAGGATTTCACCATGGACATGAAAAAAATGATGAAGCAGGCTCAAAAAATGCAGCGCGATGCCGCAGCGGCTCAAGAAGAGATTAACCAGATGGAATTTACTGCGACAACAGGTGGCGGCATGGTTGAGGCTATTGTCATGGGCGATAATACGCTTAAATCCTTAAAGATAGACCCAGAAGCAATTGACCCAGACGATATGGAAATGCTCGAGGATATGATTGTTGCCGCTATAAACGAGGCGCTTCGCCAAGCTAACGAAACCTCCAACGCAAAGATGAGCTCGCTTATGGGCGGCATGAACCTCCCGTTCTAGGCCATAGATGAACTCCGCGCCTGCAATTCAATCTTTACTCGATGAGCTTGAGCGTCTACCCGGAATAGGGCCGAAATCTGCTCAACGAATGGCATATCACATCCTGAACTCTGATGATGCTTCGGCTCTTCGCTTGGCTGATGCGATTCGTGAAGTCAAAAGGACGGTTACTTTTTGTAAGGAATGCTTCAATTACTCGCAAAACGAATTATGCGAGATTTGCGCAAGCGATAAGCGTGACCATTCCATTATCTGTGTCGTCAGTGAGCCACGCGATATTCCGCCTATCGAAAGAACTGGCGTCTTTAACGGGATATATCATGTCCTTGGGGGCGAGATTTCTCCCATGGATGGAATTGGGCCTTCAGATTTGCATGTCGCTGAATTGATGGCTAGACTATCTTCGAATGAGATTAAAGAGGTGGTCGTGGCCACAAACCCCAACATAGAGGGGGAGACCACAGCAACATACCTTGCAAGGCTCATTGCCCCGTTAGAAATCAAGACGACACGGCCAGCAAGCGGGCTTCCCGTAGGCGGCGATCTTGAGTTCGCCGATGAATTGACGCTTGGGAGAGCCATATCGGCCAGACGGGAAATGTAGGGACTAAAGAGACTGGGAACTTAATGGTAGAAATGCCGAGTCCAGCCATTTCGGTGGTTGGAAGACATAATTCTGGGAAAACCACACTTGTCGTTAAATTGATTTCTGAACTATCTAGTCGCGGCTTCAACGTGGGGTCGATTAAGCATCACGGTCATGGCGACTTTGATATCGATTATCCAGGTAAAGATTCTTACAGGCACAGAGAGGCCGGCGCTACAGAAACCGTTATAGCCTCGCCCGTGAAAATGGCGAGAGTTAAAACTTTGCAGCATGAGGTAGAGTGCAGCGAGATTGTCGCTTCTATGCCTGGCCATGACATAATCATTGTTGAGGGCTATCGAAAAAGCGGTATTCCTACAATTGAGGTTTTCCGTGAGTCGAATGATTCCGATAAAGCTGTGGCGCAGGCCTTTTTAGAGGCAGCGCAAAATGGGCTAGGCCTAGGGGTTGACCATATTCAGGAATACCGAAATTCTAGGCACCCTGAAACAGCCAAACATGAGTCAGATATCAGAAATAAGATGCCCTCTTCTGCCACGGTTGCGATTGTTACCGATATTCCCGAGGCAATACAGGCTGCAAAGATCTATGACATTCCTTTCTTTGATATAGATGATGTTAAAGGCATTTCTGACTTCTTAATAAAACATTATGTGCGCCCCAAGGTCACGGTGGTTATTCAGGCTGGTGGAGAAAGCAAGCGAATGGGTCAGTCTAAGGCACTGGTCAAATTCAACGGACGACCCTTGATTTGTCATTTGGTAAAAAGGCTTATTCCCGCAGCTGACGAGCTTGTCATAACTACCAACGAGCCACAAAGACTAAGTTTTTTGGATGACGAGTTTCCAGATGAGAAGATCAAGCTTGTAAGCGATGGGCGCAACGTTCGTGGTGCTCTAATTGGTATGGAAACTGCTCTCGAAGCAGCGACTTGCCCGATTGTAGCTGTTGTTGCTTGCGACATGATTTTCGCAAGCGCAAGCCTTGTGGTTGCCGAGGCCATAGAGATGACAGAAACAGGTGCCGATGCAGTGGTTCCTGTGAACAAGCACGGATACGAGCCATTTCATGCCTCATATAGAAAAGACACGTGTCTAGTTGCCGTGAAGAAAGCTTTGGCTGAAGGTAAGTCGCGCGTGCAGTCCATTTTCGAGGATCCGACTATCAATACAGTCGAGTTTTCTCAGAGCCAGGTTTTGGAAGTCGAGCCAAGGGGCGGCTGCTTCATAAATACGAACACTCCTGAAGAGCTTGCTCGCGTGGAGAAAACCTATCTTGGGGAATGATTCTTTTTTGCATCTAAGCCCTTCTTTTGGAGGCTATATACTTTCAATACAGTAATTAGAGTTTTTTGTTAGGAGAAATATTGCCTTCTTTCGGCGACATAATGGATGCCGTTGATATGCTAGCGGTTGACGCTGTGAATATAGATGTCCTAACTTGTGTGCGTACGACCAATCGCAATTCCAAGTGCACGAAGTGTGCAGACGCCTGTATCGCTGATGCCATAACCTTGTCGCGAGGCCAGGTCGACATCGATAATACTGCATGCATAAATTGTGGCTGTTGCGTGCCTGTGTGTCCTGTATGCGCTCTTAGCATGGTTGAGCCTTCTGTGCAAACAGTGGTCAAAAGAACTGCCAAAGTTGCCGATTTTCATACAAGGTCGATGGCATTTGCCTGTTCGAGGATAGCCTCGAAAAACCTAGTTGATACCGACAGATTTGCGGAAGTACCGTGCCTTGGGCATATAAGCGAGATTCAGCTAATGGAGCTTGCGGCTTGTGGGATTGACGATATCTTACTTGTGGATGGCAATTGCAAGACGTGCAAGCTCGGGAAGGCATCATCGCGTATTGATGATGTGGTAGATGTTTGCGCTAATCTCTTTGATGCTTGCGAGTGTAGCGCGATAATCACTCGGCACTCTAGTTTTCCTGATGAATATATTTCTTCGGGCATAAACGTAAGGGGCGAAGGGCGAAGAGGGCTTCTCAAGCAAACTACCAGCTATGTCAAAACGGTTGCTGGCAATGTGGCCAAAAAGACTATCGAAGAAAAGCTTAGCGAGGCGGGGGTCAAAAGCTCTAGAGAGTCAAGCACTTTCAAGCAGGGCAAGGGCGTTGTCCACTTAAAGCCCGACGTCAATTATGCAATTATCGAGGCAATGGAAAAGCTTGGAAGCGAAAAGGGAGCCTTAGGTGAAAATGAAGAAGCCGCATATTCTCTAGATACGTGCGCACACAAAATATCTACAAGGCACTTTGGCAATGTTTACATCGATGTCGAGAAATGCTCAGGATGCGGAATGTGTGTCATGTTCTGCCCTACCAATGCCTTAAAGTATGACCAGTTCGACCAGCCCGAAAATGACGATGCACGCTATTGCGACTTCCAGGCGTCCGATTGCCTGCAATGCATGCTTTGTAAGGATGTATGTCTTCGCGAATGCTTGGAGGTAAGTCAAGAAGTTACTTTCGAAGAATTGCTGGATTTTGAGCCTAGGCTTCTACAGATCTCAAAGCCCAAAAAAGCGACTGGTTTAGCCGGTCTTGCAAGGTATAACCACTAGTTTTTCCATAAAAAATTGCGTATGCGGGAAAGATTCGTATTGTAAAAGGTAGTTTTTCGCTGTAAACGGAGTCACCCATTACAATAAATGGTGAGTAATTTGGAAGAGGATACAATATCTTGTATATGAATTATTCTCAAGTCAAGATATGTGACATGTTTGAAAGAAATCTTAATTTCTCGACTTAAATGGGTTCATTTTGCTTTAACATCATTTCTACCTGTTACTACAAAGCCGCTTCTATTTGCACACTAAATCTAGTCATGCGGCTTCATAATCCAACTGCAGACCTTAATTTTGTATAGGTCTGCCTAAGAGAAAGAGAAAAACATGGCAGCACCAACGATGACGCCAGAACAACGCGCAGCAGCTCTTGAGAAAGCTCGCGAGGTTCGCGCAAAGCGCTCCGAGATCACCAAGAAGCTTTCCATGGGAATTATGTCTGCAGAAGATGTTCTCGAAAAAGCTGACGATCCGATCGTCGGACGCATGAAGGTTAAGTCATTTATCAATGCTCTTCCGGGATTTGGTAAGGTCAAGACCGAGAAGCTTCTTGAGGAGCTCGGTATTCCGGAAACTCGCCGCATCCAAGGTCTCGGCTCTAGGCAGATGGAAAATCTAAAAGCAGCTCTTAAGTAAGTACGTTTTAAGAGTTTAGATACACAAAAAGTTATGAAGGGGAAGCCAGTTGGCTTCCCCTTCTGCATTCAGCTTATCTAATGAAGTTGGTGCGGGCAGGAGGTTCAACGGGCGGAAGGGCGACACCCGCAGCATCTGCGGCCTCACGGCATTTCAAGAAGTAGGCCATATTGTGCCCGAGTACGCGCATTGTGCGCAAACCTTCTAGGTCTTGTTCGGCGTCTTGTGCATTCGAGCCGTAAACCATGTTCCAGTAACAAGAAGATATGATGGGCATTTGAACGATAGTGAAATATTTGTTCATCTGGTCGAATGTAGAACTACATCCGCCTCGCCTGGCGCATGCCACTGATGCTGCGGGTTTGAAGGGATAAATATTTACTCCCCCAGATGCTTGGGAGTAAAACGAGCGATCCATGAAAGAGGTTGCAGCTCCGGTTGCAGCTGCGTAGTGCACAGAAGAGCCGAAAACAAAGCCGTCGTAGTCTTTGGCAATATGGTTGAATTCGTTAACAATGTCGCCAAAGACACATTCACCTTCATGATCGGAGCAGTACCCGCAGCCGGTACACCCGGCAATCGGTTTGTTGCCTATCCAGAAACGGCCGACTTCTATGCCATCGGCCTCAAGAGCTTTCTGCACCTCGTCAAGCGCGCGATTTGTCGTGCCGCTTTTGTGTGGGCTTCCATTGACTAGCATTACTTTCATATTCGGCCTTCCTCTCATTTAACTGTATTAATATTAACTCACGTCTAAAGAAGGAAGGGATATGATCAATCAACGCATGTATGACTTGGGCGCTGCGCCCAATAAGATCCGTGAACTTTTTATGTACGGTTTGGGTCGTAAGGCCGAACTTGGTGAGGATGCCGTCTTTGATTACAGCATTGGAAACCCAAGCGTTCCTGCTCCTAGCAAGGTGAAGGAAACTTTTCTGGAACTGCTTGACCAGGACCCTGTGAAGACTCATGAGTACACGCCGTCTCCAGGCGATGCTTCTGTGCGCGAGGCTGTGGCCACCTACATTTCAAAGACTTTTGACGTCGATGCTCAGGCAAGCCATGTATATATGACATCTGGTGCGTCTTCTGCGATTGCTATATCGATTGCGGCAATCACTAATCCAGGTGATGAGGTAATCACGGTTTCCCCATATTTTCCCGAATACAAGACTTGGACGGAAAACGCACAGTGCTCTCTTATTGAGGTTTCTGCACTTGAGCCGAGCTTTCAGATGGACATAGCTGCCATCAAGGCTGCGGTCAACGAGAAGACAAGTGCCGTAATTATTAACTCGCCGAATAATCCCACTGGTGCTGTTTACGATAAAAAATCGCTTGAAGATCTTGCCAGCGTTCTTGAGGCTGCAGAAGAGAAATACGGCCGCAAAATATTCCTTATTTCAGATGAGCCTTATCGAGAGCTTGTATATGGCAAAGAAGTGCCGTATGTGCCCTCAATTTATACCGACACTATTGTTTGCTACACCTGGTCGAAGTCGCTTTCACTGCCCGGAGAGCGCATTGGCTATATTCACGTGAATGACTCGATCGAGGGTGCTGATGAGGTATTTTGTGCAGTATCGGGTGCGGGTCGTTCCTTGGGCTATATTTGTGCTCCAGTAATCTTGCAGCGCGTGGTCGAGAAATGCATTGGTCTTCCTGCTGATGTTGCAGAATATGCTAAAAATCGCGAGATATTGATGGGTATTCTTGACGAGATTGGCTATGAATATGTGGAGCCTGACGGCGCATTCTACCTGTGGATGCATGCACTAGAAGAGGATGCTCAAGCGTTCTCAGATCGCGCTAAGGATTTCGAGCTTTTGCTAGTTCCCTCTGATAGCTTTGGGTCTAGAGGGTGGGTGCGCCTTTCTTATTGCATAGCCGAGAAAACTATTCGTGAATCTCGCGACGCATTAAAAGCGCTCTATGATAGCTATAAGAAATAGCACACCCAGCTCACTACAAATAGCGCTTTCTCGTGACCGAGCGAGCGACCCATTCAATCAATGTGATGAAATCATAGATTGGAAGGCCGCATGCGTTTTGAATGTCATAGGCATAAGGCGGAAGATCGCTGCATTCCAGAAGGATTGCCTTCATATCTGGGTTTTCTGCAAGCATCTTTGCGGTCAGGTTTGCCAGATCGTGCGATAAGGCGACGTTGTCAAGGACTTTTGTTCCCCATCTTATGGGTGCGAAACTATCAAGCTTTGATACGTCTTCGACTATAAGGTTTTTAGATGTTTCTCCTATTTGCGAGAGAATCTTTTCGTCAAGGTTTTCGCCGTTTGCGCACAAAACGCCTACTTTGCCTTGCTTCCCGCATCCCATGCGGATCATGGGAAGCTGACAGAGGCTGGACATGTAAACGGGAACATCTATGCAGTCTGCGATACTTTGCTGGAAATGCGCGAAATACCCGCAAGCACCAACTATTGCCTTCACCCCGCTTGCTTCAAGCCTTTTTGCCGCATCAATGACTAGCTGCTTTATTGTTGGGTCGCCTTCGAAAAGTCGCTCGATTTCAAAATCGACTACCTCGTAGACTACATGGAATGGAAACGTCGTGGCATTCGCGACGTTTCCGGGAATTTTTGGGTAGTTAAGCTTGACACAAATAATCCCTATAGGAATACCTTCAAAAGGACGACGCAGGTCATCTATGACGGCGTATTTGCCCCAGTTTGCACTGGGGCTTTGTGGCTGGTTTTGATTTCGGACGTTTTTGCTTTCGGCTTTATTAGGCATTCGGGTAGTTTCCTTTATGCAGGTAATCAAGCAATTGTTCGTGTGTGAGATTGGCAATTCCGATGTCTTCAAGAGTAAGACCCGTCTTAAAATAATCGGCTTTGTTCATCACTCCGCCAAGTACGATCATTGAGTCGATTACAGGAGTTGGAACGTCGAACTTCTTGCCAAGCTCGTGGTAGATATGACAACCAACAGGAACATCTTCAGTGACATAGCGATTATTAATGGTGAAAGGTCCTGTTGCGTACCCTACTTCCCATTCCTCGTCGAAGGGCACAGTGCAACCTTCGCCCATATACTCTTGTCCAAGTACGCTTGTGCGCTGGTAGAAAACTTCTTTATCGAAAGGCTGGATGCCAACGCCGATCGTTTCTGCAAGCGCGATTTCCTCATTGTAGAAGCGATACTGAACCTCAGATATTGAAGGACAGAAGCTATGGCTATAAATGCTGTATATGTGCTTGTTCATGTGAAGAACTGTGCTGAAGTTTTCCATTGTGGATACACCCAGCACGGTACCTGGAACATGGATAACAGGATTGACATTCGAAAAGCCGATGTCTAGCACGGTGTCGCCGCCGACAACGCCGTCGCCTTGCGTGATAGCATCAAAGCACCCTAGAGCCTTCGAGCTTTCAAGGAAGTCTTCTTGGTCGGTTGATGGCAGAGAAGCGCCGCGCAGGGTAATCGCCCTGTAAACGAGGCTTACACACGAATTCATCACGCCGCCTTCTGTATCGACGCGAGTTCCGTATGGTGCACTTGACCAGCCACCGATGATGACATTCTTGTCGCAGCCCACCTCGCGCATCATCTTGCGAAGCTTCAGCGTGCCGTAATTGTCGGGGATGATATGGATGATCTGCCCATCTTCCAGATGCGGAATGAGTTCGCGGAAGAACGGCTCGTGCGCGATTGATGGAACACCGATTATTATGAGGCCTGCGCCTTTCACGGCTTCAGCCACTGAATTGGTAGCCAAATTGAAGAAGGCTTTCCCGAAGCGCTTGAAGCCGTACTTTGTTTGAGTGCCTGGGTCTTTAGCCTGAATTGTTATGCCAGTGCGATCGACTGTTCCAAGTGTTGACTCGAAGAACGGATCAAGGTCGCAAATGCGAACGTCTTGTCCAGCTAATGCGCAATCAGCTGCGCATGTCTTCCCAACGGCTCCGCCGCCAAGGACTGCGATAGGCTTTTTCCTCAGTGTTTCTGCATCAATCATCTTATCTCTTTCCTTTTAACTCAACGAAACAGGAGCCAATCTCCTGTTTCGACGTAACAATATAAGGTATTTTGCAAGCAGAACGGCAGTGTAAGCCCCCGTTCTGCTTTGTTCTGCTAGAAGACTGGGATAACCGCGTTGCCGTAAGTGCTTGTGATGAAATCACGAACCTCATCAGAATTTAGAGCTTCAGCAAGAGCCTTGGTTTTATCGCTGTCGACATCCTGTGAATTGACGGCAAGGATGTTGGCATAAGTTTCTGCAGCAAGCGAATCTGAAGATTCGACCGCAAGCGAGTCATCGACATTGAGGCCGGCTTCTTGGGCATAGTTTCCATTGATGCAGGCAACATCAACATCTTCAAGCGAACGTGCAACTTGCGCTGCCTCGACTTCGCTAATGGTTAGGTTGGAAGGCTTGTCCACAATGTCAATTGCAGTGACGTTGAGGTCGGCATCATCGGGGAGCTTAATGATGCCGTTATCTGCCAGCAACAAGAGTGCACGAGCTTCATTGGTAGTGTCGTTTGGCACAGAGATTGTTACCTTATCACCCTTTTCGATCTTGTCTTTTACTTCATCGATGGAAGATGATTTGCCCGCGTACACCGCGAATGGCTCGAAGTGAACCGCGCAAACACTTACGATATCGGTGCCATTTTCTTCATTGAAATTTTCAAGATAGGGAAGATGCTGGAAGTAGTTGGCATCAAGTTCTCCGCTTGCAAGTGCGGTGTTAGGAAGAACGTAGTCGTCGTATTCGACTACCTCAAGATCGTAGCCCTTTTCGGCCAAGAGCGGTTTGACAACTTCATTTAGGATTTCGGCATGAGGCGTTGGGACGGCGCCTACTTTAATAGTTTCTGTGGGGGTTTCGGATGTAGCTGCGGAACTGGACGAGCTATCAGAGCTTGAGCCGCAACCGGTGAATGCAAGTGCTGCACCAAGCGCGACTGCGCAAATCGATGTCAGTAGGAACTTCTTTTTCATATCTCTCTCCTTTTAATCAAGTGCTTATTCAATTTCATTAATGAAATGGTGAATACAAAGATTAGCGATACGAAGTTGAAGACGGAACAACGAGCTTTCGATGCAAAGTCATAGGAAAAATCGATGGCTGTGGTTTAAATCTAGGAAAACCCACTATACTTTTTTGTCATGAATGGCGCGGCTCAAACAATTTCAGGAATGTGGTGAAAAGTGACTTTAACGCAGCTCAGATACATGATAGCTATAGCAGAATGCGGTTCTATAGGCGCTGCGGCAAGGGATTTGTTTGTCTCGCAATCAAGTCTTTCTGCGGCCTTAAAAGACGTCGAGTCTGAAACTGGCGTGGAAATTTTCCTTCGCTCTAGCAAGGGCGTGACTCTCACGCTTGATGGTCAAGAATTCTTAGGCTATGCGAGGCAAGTGGTAGAGCAGGCCGACCTAATGGATCGCAGATACGGTCATGCAGCCCCCACGTCTCCTCACCAGCTTTCAGTTGCAACTCAGCATTACACGTTTTCTGTGGAAGCTTTCGTTGATCTTGTTGCGGAATTATCGGATCCCACTTATAACTTTACGTTGCGTGAGACGCGAACTCACGAGATAATCGATGACGTTCGCGAGTTCAGAAGCGATATCGGCATCATATATAGGAGCAACTATAACTCTCGGGTGTTAGATGTTGCCTTGATGGACTCGTCTCTGAATTTTTATCCGTTGTTTAAGACAAGCGTGCACGTGTTCGTAGGAGAAGCTCACCCATTGGCTTCAAAACAACTTGTTTTCCCCGACGATCTAGCCCCTTTTCCTCGCTTGAGTTTCGAGCAAGGTCAGGTCAATTCTTTTTATTATTCAGAAGAACCCCTGCCCGACCTTCCACACGACAAGTGCATCGATATCGCAGATCGAGGAACCTTAGCAAACCTTCTAACTCATACACTTGGGTACACGCTTTCTACTGGTGTACTTTCAAGCGAGATGCAGTCGGGAATCGTTTCGATTCCGGTTGATTCGGATGAGGTTATGGAAGTTGGATACATAGTCAATTCGGAGCGTCCTATAACCCCGCTTGCAGAACTTTATGTGGAAAAGCTTCGAGCGGTTGTAAGGAGCTATCCTGGCGTCAATGCGCTAGAGGATTAATCGTCTAGCGCATTGATATATGCCTGCATCTCGTCATCGATGAGGCCTTCGCCGAAGTAGTCGATATCACGTGCGTCTCGAAAATCGCCTTCTATGAAGGCACGTCTCATATCTATAAGCACAAGCTCTGATTCGTCACGACTGGGTATGCTTGGATCCCGTTTTAGAATTTGAGTTCTGGAAAGTGTGCAGCTATGCAATCTGCAGGTCATAGACCGAACAGGATAGACACTACATTTCTTGTTTTCGTCTAGAAGAGGGCAGATGAAAAGCCCGTTGTTTCTTGCGGTAATATTGTTCGCTTTCATGTAGTTTGATATCTCATGCGCTTCATCAATTGTCATTGCAACCACTATGATGTTGCAGCATTTTCCACATGCTTTGCATTCCTTATATGCGTTGAATCCGTTTTCCATGATTGTGATGATACACGCATTGTGCCAAGTTCGAGAAACGCTCTAAGTTTGATTTATTCGATGATTCTCTTCAAGTTTGTGTTTGATTCGTTTTGAAAAACGTTGGATCGGTAGTCGGTATGAAGCGTTGAAGGTAGAAAACCCGTTTTGTTGAAGCAAGAGTTTTGAAATAAAACATTTGAGTGAGCGTTCCATACTCTGCTTCAGGGAAGCGAGGTGGATTCATGGCGAAGTTTAAACTTACGAAAAAGCAAAAGTCTATGGCAATAGGGATTATTTGTGGACTAGGCTGCGCGATATGCGTCTGTGTTTACATGCTGCAAGTACAACAAAGTGCTGCGGCGGCACAGGAACAGATTCTTTCCGAATATGGCGGAGACCAGATAGACATATGTGTGGCAAAACGAGATATCGTTGCCGGTGAGACTATTTCAGAAGGGGATATTGAGACTCGTACGTGGGTTGCCACCTTGCTTCCCTCAAACGTTTACACCGACAAGTCTGAAATTATCGGCAAGCGTGTAGGCTCTACGATTCTTCAAGGCGAGCCAATATCTGAGGCAAGGTTCGGCTTCGAATCTGACGACATAGACATTCCTAGTGGCAGTGTAGCCATAAGTATTCCGACAAAAGACGTACAGGCTGTAGGAGGCGCGATCAGAGCTGGAATGACCTGCGATGTCTATGCAACAGGGTCTTCGTCAACTTCCAGAATAGCCGAGTCGGCGCAAGTGCTTGCAACAAGCATGTCGCAAGATGACAGCTCGGCTACTGCATGGGTAACTTTAGCAATTGCGCCCGACAAGATTCAGGAAATGGTGTCGGCTGCGCAAAATCTTGATCTTTATCTAACTCTTCCATCCGATGACGTAGAGGCGGGCGAGTCTGACCAGTCGA